>NZ_ACCD01000026.1 GCF_000173775.1 Yersinia rohdei ATCC 43380 | reverse complement strand
ATGATGGAACCCTATAACCCTCCACGCACCCCTTGGTTAAACATCCTCTATCAGGATGAACACATCATGGTGGTTAATAAACCTAGCGGGTTACTTTCCGTGCCGGGGCGTGCGCCGGAGAATAAAGACAGTATCATGACCCGTATTCTGGCTGATTTCCCCACCGCTGAATCTGTTCATCGGCTGGATATGGCAACCAGTGGTGTGATGGTGGTGGCACTAACCAAAGCCGCCGAGCGCGAGCTTAAACGCCAATTTCGTGAACGTGAGCCGAAAAAGTCTTATGTGGCGCGTGTTTGGGGACATTTGGCGCAAGATGAAGGCCTTATCGACCTGCCTTTAATCTGTGATTGGCCCAACCGACCAAAACAGAAAGTTTGCTATGAAACCGGTAAATCTTCACAAACCGAGTATCAGGTGTTATCACGCGATGCTGACGGCAGTACGCGAGTGCAGTTATCCCCTATTACTGGGCGTTCACATCAATTGCGGGTTCATATGCTGTCTATCGGGCATCCCATCTTGGGTGATGGATTTTATGCTCCCCCAGAGGCCAAAGCTATGGCATCCCGGTTGCAGTTACATGCACAGGAATTATACATTACTCACCCGGAGCTGGGGACGGCACTGCATTTCAAATGTGAAGCCGATTTTTAATATTTATTAACGAGCAGGGAAATTGATAAATTACTCAAGTTGTTAAATTAATGTGAATCTCATTGGTTTTTTAAAAGATAACATTGAAAATATAATATTCTGACACGACAAATAAAAACAAAACATCACAAATAACATGATAATACTTCTTCAATTACATAAAAATGAAGGAGTATTCTTATGGTTATAATAGGAAAAGACACTAAAAGTGTCAGTCGACCGAGAAAAAGCAAAGCAGAAAAAATAATCTCCCGCCTCAGTAAATTCAATGAAAACAGTCAAAAATCATTATTAGGGTATTCTGTTAGCATGAATACCCAGTCACAAAACTGGCACCGCGAAGCAAAAACCACAGATTCTGAAGCAGTAATGGCAATAAATAACGCCCTTAAATATCACAACATTTCTATTCAGGCAAAAGACCAAGAAAATAAAAAAGATAAAGATATCACTTTTTATTTAGCCAAAGAAAAGGGTAATTATCGCAGTGAAATAGCTGCTTGCGGAAAGTTAAAAACAGCAACAAAATCAAGCTATTCATTTGATTTCAAGGCCATATCCCTACCTGATAATTTGATTTTCTTTCAGGTAAGAGAACTTGGGGGCAGTATGAAAACATTAGGTAGAGACCGCCCTGTTTTTTCTTTACATATACAACAAAATGGTGAGTTAGTAGCTGTAATAAATACCGTCAATCAACATTTAACACCCACTGAACTTGATACCCCAGTTTATCAACGATATAAAATAGCACTGAGCAATAAATTGGAACTAGAAAAATATTATAATATAGCTATCAAGATAATCATGCATCGAGAACAACCGTCCATTACAATTTCCATTGATAATCAAAAAGTTTTTCAATGGAAAACGTCATTTGGCGCACTAGATTCAAAGACTTTTTATAGTAAATTAGGCGCTTATATCCCTCAGCAGAAAAATAAAGCGGGAAGTAATGATACTGAGGTTAGTTTTGATAATTTCAAAGAAAAACATTACCACTACCAGCCCCAAACAATAATAGTCGAAGACAATTTATTGCCTAATGCAATCGCGGCCTTTAATACAGATAATAGTGAGGTGAATATAAATCCCTTAGCTATTAGCAGTCAGTCAATGATGCCAAAAACAGCAGCAATCACGCCCTCTTTACTGCTCTAATACTGCTCTAATACTGCTCTAATACTGCTTTGCACAGTGAAATAAAAAGTGAAAGATGCCAGAGAGCAGGCATCTTTCACTCAGATTTATTTAAATCCTTTCTCGCGTTTGATCAAGTCATATGCGGCTTGGATTTCTTGGGCTTTTTGCTTCGCCATCTCCATCATTTCTGGTGGCAAACCTTTTGCCACCAACTTATCCGGATGGTGCTCACCCATTAACTTACGATAGGCGCGCTTGATGGTTACGCTGTCATCAGTGCTGTTGATCCCCAGCACTTTGCAGGCGTCTTGCAAGGTCGGGCCATTTGGTGCTTGCTGGTAGCCCCCTTGGGAGTGTCCTCCCTGGTGACCCTGCCAACCGCCGTGCCCACCAAACTGGCGTCCACCTTCTATCATGCTCAAGAACTGATCAAACTGACCACGGGAAATCCCAAGTTCTTCAGCAATGACATACAGCACTTGACGTTCGTTAGGATGCAAAGAGCCATCAGCAAATGCGGCCTGTAACTGAATTTCCAGAAACATCCGAATGAGATCAAAGCGACCAAAGCAAACACCGCGTAATTCCTGCAATCTTTCGCGCAACGGGAAACCACTTTCTTTCCCTTCGCGGAAGGCTTGCTGTGCGGCAGCCCTGGCCTCACCATGCAATTGCATTCTATCCATCAATTGACTGGCAAGCTGAATGTCAACCTCAGTAACCCGCCCTTTAGCCTTGGTTAAATGCCCCATGACCTGAAAAGTGGCTCGGAAAAAGATTAATTGTCGTGTTTGTTGATCGGCAAAAAAGCCGCGGCGCTTTGTGCTGCGCGCCCTGTCGACCATATGGCCAACCAGCAACCCTAGTATCGCACCCCAGACTCCACCGGACATAAAGCCCAGTACCAGACCGAGCAGTTTTCCCCAATACTGCATATACTCCTCAATACATCATGCCGTCAGCCAAAATTTGCATTATCATACTCGGCATTCAGCTCAGCGCCTAACAGCGAGACGTGTAAGCGGCCGGATTTAACACTAGCGCAACTGTGATGAGTAATATAGTCTCAGACCGTTTGCCGGCATGATGCCCCCCGATGACGGAACACCAAAACAGCGTATGAAAAAAAGATTCCCAACAATGCTGGCCACCTTGATATGGACGGCACTCTATAGCCAGCACACGCTGGCCGACTTGGCTGAGCAATGCATGCTCGGCGTACCTACCTATGACCAACCTTTGGTTACAGGTGATCCAAACCAGCTACCGGTTCGTATCAATGCAGATAAAACCGAAGCCAATTACCCAGATAATGCCTTGTTCACTGGCAATGTTATCGTCCAGCAAGGTAATAGCACCCTAACCGCTGATCAGGTTAAGCTGACCCAAGTACAGAAACCGGGTGAACCTATCCCCGTTCGTACCGTAACAGCAACCGGTGACGTCAATTATGACGATCCGCAAATTAAGCTGAAAGGCCCGCAAGCCTGGTCGAACCTGAATACCAAAGACACTGATATGGACAAAGGCAACTATCAGATGGTCGGTCGTCAGGGGCGTGGTGATGCGGATTTAATGAAATTACGTGGTCAGAACCGCTATACCATTTTGGACAACGGGACATTTACCTCCTGCTTGCCAGGCGATAACAGCTGGAGTGTCGTGGGTTCCGAAGTTATTCACGACCGCGAAGAGCAAGTGGCAGAAATCTGGAATGCCCGGTTTAAAATTGGCAAAGTGCCGGTGTTCTACAGCCCGTACATGCAATTACCGACCGGTGATAAACGTCGCTCAGGCTTTTTGATTCCGAATGCTAAATACACCAGTAATAACGGCCTTGAGTTTATGCTGCCGTATTACTGGAATATTGCCCCCAACTTCGATGCCACCATTACGCCTCATTACATGGAGCGCCGTGGGTTACAGTGGCAGAATGAGTTCCGCTACTTGCTGGCTCCTGGTTCAGGTACCATGGCATTAGATTGGCTACCGAATGATCGCCTATATAAAGGGGCTGATGGCAAAGAGAGTGATCCAACCCGCTGGTTGTATTACTGGGGCCATTCCGGTGTGATGGATAAAGTCTGGCGCTTCAACGTCAACTACACCCGTGTCAGTGATCCAAATTACTTCACTGATTTAACATCACTATACGGTTCAACAACTGACGGCTACGCCACACAGATATTCAGTGTCGGTTATGCTGATCAGAACTGGGATGCCACTTTGGCGTCCAAGCAGTTCCAGGTATTTACTAATGCCGGTAACAGTAATGCTTACCGCGCCCAGCCACAGCTGGACATGAACTACTATAAAAATGACGTTGGCCCGTTTGATATGCATGTTTATAGTCAGGCTGCCAAATTTACCAGCGTCAATCCAGATAATCCGGAAGCCAGCCGTTTCCATATTGAGCCCTCGATTAGTCTGCCATTATCCAACAACTGGGGCAGTCTAAATACAGAAGCTAAATTACTGGCAACGCACTATCAACAAGATATTCCGACCGGTTTTGCCAGCTACTACGCCAATGCAAATGGTGGTGAAGCAGCACCTGATTTGAAAGATTCTGTTAATCGAGTCATGCCGCAATTTAAGGTTGATGGCAAAGTCGTATTTGACCGGCCAATGGACTGGGCGACAGGTTTTACCCAAACATTAGAGCCGCGCGCGCAGTATCTTTATGTTCCTTACCGAAATCAGGATGATATCTATATTTACGATACCACGCTGATGCAATCTGACTACTCAGGCCTGTTCCGCGACCGCACCTATAGCGGCCTAGACCGTATCGCTTCCGCTAATCAGGTATCCACCGGTGTAACTTCTCGCATATATGATGATGCACTGGTTGAACGTTTTAACGTTTCTGTAGGTCAAATCTATTACTTTAGCCGCTCGCGGACAGGTAACAGCAATAACGAAACGCTTGATAACAGTGATGATACTGGGAGCTTGGTTTGGGCAGGTGATACATTCTGGCGGATTAGCGATCAACTGGGCCTGAAGGGCGGAGCACAGTATGATACTCGGCTAGGAAGTTTGACCCTGGGCAATGCGGTAATGGAGTATAGGAAAGACTCAGAGCGTATGATTCAATTGAATTATCGCTATGCTAGTCCTGAATATATTCAGGCCGCAGTACCGAATGTGAAAAATCCGGGTTACCAACAGGGTATTTCTCAGGTAGGTACTACCGCCAGTTGGCCAATTGCTGACCGCTGGGCAGTAGTTGGTGCTTATTATTACGATACCAAAGCTAATCAGCCTGCCAGCCAATTGGTTGGCTTACAATACAATACTTGCTGCTGGGCGGTTAACTTGGGTTACGAGCGGAAAATCACTGGTTGGAATTCACAGAATGAAACCAGTAAATATGAAAACAGAGTTAGCTTTAACATCGAATTACGCGGTCTGAGCAGTGACCATAGCTTAGGTACTGCACAAATGCTCGGCTCTGGTATCCTGCCTTATCAAAGTGCATTCTGATACGGTGTAACACACTGAATACAGTGAATTTTAACCCGCTACTGCGGATTACATAAATGGAAAAGGTATGAAGAACTGGAGAACGCTTATTCTCGGATTGGTTGTCTGTGCCAATACCGCGTTCGCTGCACCACAAGAAGTTGATAAAGTTGCCGCGGTGGTTGATAACGGCGTAGTTCTGCAAAGTGATGTTGACGGCCTGCTACAATCAGTGAAACTGAATGCGCAACAAGCAGGACAACAAGTTCCAGATGATGGAACGCTGCGTCATCAAGTGCTTGAACGCCTGATTATGGATAATATCCTGTTGCAGATGGCCAAGAAGATGGGCATTACCGTCAGTGATGAAGCTTTGGATAAAGCCATTGCCGATATTGCGGCACAAAACCGCATGACACCGGCCCAAATGCGCAGCCGGTTAGCTGCTGATGGCCTGAATTATGACACTTACCGTGAGCAGATCCGCAAAGAAATGCTGACATCAGAAGTGCGTAATAATGAAGTGCGCCGTCGGATAACTATCTTGCCGCAAGAAGTTGAATCTTTGGCTAAACAAATTGGCAATCAAACCAGTGGTGATGCCGAGCTGAACCTCAGCCATATTCTGATCCCATTGCCGGAGAATCCCTCCCAGCAGCAAGTTGATCAGGCTGAAGAGCTGGCCAAGAAGTTAGCGTCAGACATTAAAGCCGGTGCTGATTTTGGTAAATTGGCTATTGCAAACTCCGCTGACTCCCAGGCACTGAAAGGTGGCCAAATGGGCTGGGGAAAACTGCAGGAATTGCCTTCTTTGTTTGCTGAAAGACTGCAATCAGCCAAAAAAGGTGACATTGTTGGCCCAATCCGTTCTGGTGTCGGCTTCCACATCCTGAAAGTAAATGATATTCGTGGTGCGGATAAAACCGTTTCAGTGACTGAACTTCACGCACGTCATATCTTGCTGAAACCGTCGCCAGTGATGACCGACGATCAAGCGCGAGCTAAGTTATCAGCAGCGGCTGCAGATATTAAAAGCGGGAAAGCCAGTTTCGCCACCATCGCCAAAGAGATCTCTCAGGATCCTGGTTCTGCCATGCAAGGCGGCGACCTGGGTTGGGCATCTCCAGATATTTATGACCCCGCATTCCGTGATGCTGTCATGAAGCTGCAAAAAGGCGAGATTAGCGCCCCAGTTCATTCTTCTTTCGGCTGGCACTTGATTCAGCTTGTTGATAGCCGTCAGGTTGACAAAACTGATGCAGCACAGAAAGATCGGGCGTACCGTATGCTCTTTAGCCGTAAGTTTGCTGAAGAAGCTCAAACCTGGATGCAAGAACAGCGCGCTGCTGCTTATGTGAAAATTCTTGATGGTAGTAATGCAAAACCAGAGTAATCGTATTGTTATCACTCCCGGCGAGCCTGCCGGGATCGGGCCGGATTTGGTCGTCGCCCTAGCGCAACAGGATTGGCCTGTTGAGCTGGTGGTGTGCGCAGATCCGGCCTTGCTTCATGCGCGAGCGGCCCTGCTTAACCTGCCCTTGCAATTACGCGAGTATCAGCCAAGTCAACCGGCAGTGGCACAACAAGCTGGCACCCTGACTGTTTTACCGGTGAAAATAGCCACTGAGGTGACACCCGGTAAGTTGGATATCAGTAACAGCAACTATGTTGTGGAGACGCTTGCCAAAGCCTGTGATGGTGCCATTAGTGGCGAGTTTGCCGCGTTGGTCACCGGCCCGGTACAAAAAAGCATTATCAATGATGCGGGTATTCCTTTTATCGGGCATACCGAGTTCTTCGCTGATCGTAGCCACTGCCCGCGGGTTGTGATGATGTTAGCAACAGAAGAGCTTCGTGTTGCTCTGGCAACCACCCATTTGCCTTTATTGGCAGTGCCGGGGGCCATAACACAGGCCAGTTTGCATGAAGTGATAACCATCCTTGATAATGACCTGAAAACCAAATTTGGTATTCGCCAGCCACAGATTTATGTGTGTGGGCTTAATCCTCATGCGGGTGAAGGGGGTCATATGGGCCATGAAGAGATTGATACGATTATTCCGGCGCTGGATGCATTGCGCCAGCAAGGGATAAACCTTATCGGCCCTCTACCGGCAGATACCTTATTTCAGCCCAAATATTTGCAACATGCAGATGCCGTCCTTGCCATGTATCATGACCAAGGGCTGCCAGTGCTGAAGTATCAGGGATTTGGTCGGGCCGTCAATATCACTCTTGGGTTGCCTTTTATCCGCACATCTGTCGACCACGGCACCGCTTTAGAACTCGCCGCAACCGGTTCTGCCGACGTTGGCAGTTTCATTACGGCATTAAACTTAGCCATTAAAATGATAAATAACAGCAATGAATAATAGAGTCCACCAAGGGCATTTTGCCCGCAAACGCTTTGGACAAAACTTTTTAAATGATCAGTTTGTCATCGATAGCATCGTTTCCGCAATTCACCCAGTCCCAGGTGAAGCGGTAGTTGAGATTGGCCCCGGTCTAGGTGCATTGACCGAGCCGGTAGCTGCTCGTATGGATCACATGACAGTCATTGAACTGGATCGTGACCTGGCCGCTCGCTTAGCCAGCCATCCGCAGTTGAAAGACAAGCTGACTATCCATCAAGAAGATGCGATGAAAATCAATTTTTCTGAGTTGGCCGAGCAAGCTGGGCAGCCATTACGCGTGTTTGGTAACTTGCCATACAACATTTCGACCCCGCTGATGTTCCATCTTTTCGGCTATACTGATGCTATCCGTGATATGCACTTCATGTTGCAAAAAGAAGTGGTTAACCGCTTGGTTGCAGGGCCTAACAGTAAAGCTTATGGTCGCCTGACAGTCATGGCGCAATACTATTGCAATGTCATCCCTGTGCTGGAAGTACCACCCACTGCGTTTACCCCAGCCCCTAAAGTTGATTCCGCGGTAGTGCGCCTTATCCCTCACGTACAGATGCCAAATCCGGTGGGTGATGTGCGTATGCTTAGCCGTATTACTACGCAAGCATTCAACCAGCGCAGAAAAACCGTGCGTAACAGCTTGGGTGACCTCTTCACTGCCGAGCAGTTAATCGAATTGGGTATTGACCCAATACTGCGGGCAGAGAATATTTCAGTCGCACAATATTGTAAGCTGGCTAACTGGCTTTCAGCCCAATCGACACCGCAAGAATAAGCAGGAGCACATTATGATTGAACAGCCCCGCGTTTGTGTACAGGTACAAAGTATCTATGTGGAAACCCAGTCGATACCCGACGAAGAACGTTTCGTCTTTGCCTATACCGTGACGATTCGTAATTTGGGCCGTTCAAATGTGCAACTGATGGGCCGCTATTGGTTAATTACTAATAGTAATGGCCGGCAGACTGAAGTTCAGGGCGAAGGAGTCATCGGTGAGCAGCCGTTGATTCTGCCAGGTAATGAGTTCCAATACACCAGTGGCGCTGTATTAGAAACCCCGCTGGGTACCATGGAAGGGCATTATGAGATGGTTGATCACCTTGGTCAGGCTTTCCGTACTGCAATTCCGGTGTTCCGTTTAGCGATCCCCGCACTTATCCATTAACCCTGACCTTAATTATGTCTACTTATCTTATTGGCGATGTTCATGGCTGCCTCGATGAGCTGCTTGCGCTTTTGGCGCAGGTAGACTTCAATCCGCAGCAAGATACCCTGTGGTTAACTGGTGATTTAGTGGCCCGGGGCCCAGCATCACTGGATGTTTTACGTTATGTTCGCTCATTAGGACCTGCTGTGCGCATGGTTTTGGGTAACCATGATTTGCATTTACTGGCGGTTTACGCCGGTATCAGTCGTAACAAACCCAAAGACCATATTACGCCACTGCTAGAAGCGCCTGATGCTGATGAACTCATTAACTGGCTACGCCGCCAACCGGTTTTGCAAGTGGATGACGAACTCAAATTGATCATGGCCCACGCCGGTATCACACCTCAATGGGATATCGAAACAGCCAAGATGTGCGCCCGTGAAGTCGAATCTGTCTTAAGCAGTGACAGTTATCCGCTGTTCCTTGATGCGATGTATGGTGATATGCCCAACAACTGGTCACCGAATCTGACTGGGCTGGCGCGGTTACGGTTTAGCACTAATGCATTGACGCGCATGCGTTTTTGTTTCCCTAACGGGCAGTTGGATATGATCTGCAAAGACACGCCGGAAAATGCTCCAGCGCCTCTCAAACCTTGGTTTGAGTTGCCACGGTTGGTCAGTCCTGAATATTCGATTATTTTTGGTCACTGGGCATCATTGGAAGGTAAAGGTATTCCAGAAGGTATTTATGGGCTGGATACTGGCTGTTGTTGGGGCGGAGATTTAACCTTACTTCGTTGGGAAGATAAACGTTATTTCACACAGCATGCTTTCAAAGTCGCAGCCACCATAAGCCCGGCGGGTGAGCCTATTGATACATCCGAAGAACCACCAAACTACTTGTAAAGTAGAGATATTACTGTTGGATAATCGTAAAAAAAGCCCATAACAATGGGCTTTTAAAGCTAAAAAATAGCGCGATGGTCACCTATCTTTAGCGCCGTTCCAAAATCTCGAAACAATAACTGTGTGAATTAGCCTCATCAGCATCGTGGAATTCACTAAAGGTGCTTTCCCATTCATCTGGTTCATAATCAGGGAAATGCGTATCCCCCCCGACCTCAGCATCAATATGGGTAAGATACATACGGTGCGCCCGGTCTAAAAATTGTTTATAGACACGCCCGCCCCCCATCACCATCACTTCTTCCACATCACCCGCTAGCGCCAGTGCTTCATCAATAGACGTTGCCCAAGTCACCCGGTCATCAGTGCCAGGTTGGCTGCTGATAACAATATTCAAGCGGCCCGGCAGTGGGCGACCAATAGATTCGAAGGTCTTACGCCCCATAATTACCGGTTTATTTAGCGTGTTACGTTTGAACCAGGCTAAATCAGCCGGTAAATGCCATGGCATTGCGTTTTCCATGCCAATAATGCGATCTGCTGCCAATGCAGCGATCAGGCTGATAATCATTGTTAAACCCTGTAGGCTACGAGAGCCAGTACCGAAAAATTGCTCACACTATACGTAAAGGCTAATCAAGCGTCGATAGAGATAAGCAGGCTAATTGCATATATAAGACAGCTCTTAGCCCACTAAAAAAATAGGGAAGAAAAAAAACCTTATACACCAGGACGTTTGCGATATAACCACAACCCCGGCAAAGATAAACCAATCGACAACGCACCCACAATAAATGAGGCCTTCAAGAAATTGGTCACCATCACCGACATTAATTCCTCGTTATAGCCAAGATGAGAAATCTCCACCACTGAGATCATCGCGGTGTACGCCGAAATGCCAGGGAACATAGGAATCACAGCTGCAACAGTGAAAACTTTAGGGTGAGCCAGCAACCAGCGCGACCAATTAATCCCAATGACCCCAATCATAATTGAAGCCAATAGCGAAGCCAGCTCGATATTCATGCCGAAATGAATCATCAGCATGCGCGAACCATGACCTATAGCGCCCAGTAATGCGCAATAGCGTAATGCGCGAACTGGTACATTAAATACCATCGCAAAACCAAGTGCAGGAATAGCCGCTAGCACCATGTCTTGTAATAACGCCCAGAGTAAACTCACGACCACCCCCGCAATCCCCACAATGCCATGGCAAACACCACCCCAATACAGGTTGATAAGGTTAATAAGCTTGCCATTGCCCAGCGCGCCAGGCCGGTATTAACATGTCCCTTGAACATATCTGCGACCGCATTAATCAGCGGGAAACCCGGTACTAACAATAAAACACTGGCAGCCATCGCCACACTGGAGGCTTCCTGGAAGAAAGGTAAACGCATTAATAGGCCGGATACCGAGGTAGCAACAAAAGCGGTGATACAGAAATTAATCAGTGGATTCATATGACGAGCTGTCAGGCTTTGGCGCACAAACATGGCCAGCCCACTGGCTAAAACGGTAATAGAGAATGCATCCCATCCGCCGCCGTTTAATTTACTGAAACAGCCACATGACAGTGCAACCATCACCACAACCAGCCAACGCGGGTAGCGCAGTGGTTTCATATTCTCAAAGCGCTTATCTACGTCCCTGGCATCAAGTAAACGGTGCTCTGCCAAAATAACAATATGCTGCACCTCAGTCACCACCTGCATATTGATACCACGGTCAGTATTTTTGCGCGTTGATGTCAGGCAATTGCCTTGGCTAATGGTGGTTAATACCACAGCATTGGCTGAGATAGAGCTTTCGACGCTATCCATACCTAGCGCCAAACCAAGCCGCGCGGACAGTTGCTCAACCAGCATACTTTCGGCCCCATGCTGCAACAAAAGCAGCGCACATTTAATGCATAACTTGGTGATCTCCCGCTGTTGTAGATGCGGTATCTCACTGCTTATTTCATTCGCCAGGCTCATATTCGTGCATCACTATCCGTCAAAAGAGTAAAAGATAAATGCTCAATTCCATCACTGCTGACAACAAAACCACCACCGATAATCAATAACAATAATGCATGGAAAACCCAGTAGCGCTATTATCGCCACAATGCCTCCTTGCTGACTTGGTAATCCTGATGCTTGAAACCTCTCTCTTCGTCGCAACCATTGCTACATTGGGGATGTTATCCCCCGGGCCTGATTTTTTTCTGGTCATTAAAAATGCCGCCCGCTATCGCCGCCCCGCAGCCATGATGACGGCACTCGGCGTAATTTTAGGTGTGGCTACTCATATGTCTTACTGCGTGGCGGGACTGGCAGTGGTTATCACCACTACCCCGTGGCTATTCAATTTTCTGAAATATGCCGGAGCCTGCTATTTGATCTGGATTGGTATCCAAGCACTGCTATCACGTGGAGCAAGTAAGCTCAATATTGATAACGCAGCACAGGACCCCATCACACTGAAAGCCGCATTTTGGCAAGGATATCTGTGTAACTTATTGAACCCCAAAGCGACTCTTTTCTTCCTTGCCGTTTTCACACAAATTTTGCAGATTAACTCCGGCGTAGGCGAAAAGCTGTGGTACGCCTCAATCATCTGGGTACTGGCCGTCATCTGGTGGCCTTTGCTGGTGATTCTGATTCAAAGTGCACCGGTACGCCGTGGTTTGGCAAAAGCCCAAAAAGTTGTTGATAAATTGCTGGGGGTTCTGCTGATTGGCTTGGGTATTAAAGTGGCTTTAAGTTAGTTATTTCCGCTGACCCCGCTATCTACCAACTACTATCTACAATACGGCGAGCGCTAACATTGGTGAAGATCAATGTTGTTTATGAACAATACTATTGTTTATGAAAAATACTGTTTTTATCGTTAAAAGCCACTATTCCATAAATTATGAGCATAAAAAAGGGCGATGTCTCCATCGCCCTCTTCTTAACAGCCCAGATTAACCTTTCATCTTCTTAATCTTGGCATGCATTTCTTGCACTGAAGTCACTTGCTCAGTCGGATCAGCATTCAATGCCATTGCCGTGGCAAAGCCGCCATTCAGAGTGGTGTCGTAATGCACCTTATATTGCAAAGCACTGCGGCGGATCAGCTTAGAATCTTCAATTGCCTGACGTCCTGCCGTGGTATTCACGATGTAAGTGTATTCGCCATTCTTAATACGGTCTTGAATGTGTGGACGGCCTTCATGCACCTTGTTGACTAGGCGTGGATTGATACCCGCCTCACCCAACACCACCGCAGTACCGTGAGTTGCATCCAGTTCAAAGCCTTGTTTCAGCAATTTGGCTGCCAAATCAACTACCCGATGCTTATCACCTTCGCGTACAGATAACAGCGCGCGCCCACTCTTTTTCATCCCGGACTGGCTGCCCAGCATCGCTTTAGAGAAAGCTTCGGCGAAAGTGCGACCAACGCCCATGACTTCACCGGTCGAGCGCATTTCTGGCCCTAAAATAGGGTCAACACCAGGGAATTTATTGAACGGCAGCACCACTTCTTTTACCGAGTAGTAAGGTGGAATAATTTCTTCCAACATCCCTTGCTCGGCCAAAGTTTGCCCCACCATTACGCGCGCTGCAATTTTTGCCAGTGGCATGCCCGTGGCTTTAGAGACGAAAGGCACTGTACGGGCGGCGCGTGGGTTAACTTCAATCAGATAAACTTCATTATTCTTCACGGCAAACTGCACGTTCATCAGGCCACGAACACAAAGCTCAAAGGCCAGTTTTTCAACTTGCTGGCGCATAACATCCTGAATTTCCTTACTCAGAGTGTAAGCTGGCAATGAGCAGGCCGAGTCACCAGAGTGAACACCTGCTTGTTCGATATGCTCCATAATGCCGCCGATTAACACTCGCTCGCCGTCACAAATGGCATCCACATCGACCTCAACCGCATCATCAAGGAAGCGATCCAGCAGCACCGGTGCATCATTTGAGACACTTACCGCATTTTGGAAGTAACGGCGCAGGTCGATTTCGTCATAAACGATTTCCATCGCACGGCCACCCAGCACATAGGAAGGGCGAACCACCAGCGGATAACCCAGGCCAGCCGCTTTATCAACCGCCTGTTCAATGGTCGCGACAGTTGCGTTAGCTGGCTGCTTCAAGCCCAGACGGTTTACCGCCTGCTGGAAACGTTCGCGGTCTTCTGCACGGTCAATCGCATCCGGGCTGGTGCCGATAATCGGGACACCGGCTGCTTCCAACTCACGAGCTAATTTCAATGGAGTCTGACCACCGTACTGCACGATAACACCCTGTGGCTTCTCGATACGGACGATTTCCAGCACATCTTCCAAAGTGACGGACTCAAAGTAGAGGCGGTCTGAAGTATCATAATCCGTGGAAACTGTCTCAGGGTTACAGTTCACCATTATGGTCTCGTAACCGTCTTCGCGCAGTGCCAGTGATGCATGTACACAGCAATAGTCGAACTCAATTCCCTGACCGATGCGGTTCGGGCCACCACCTAGCACCATCACTTTAGGACGGTCGCTGGTTGGGTTGGATTCGCACTCTTCCTCATAAGTTGAGTACATGTAGGCGGTATCAGTAGAGAATTCTGCCGCACAGGTATCAACCCGCTTATAAACTGGATGCAAACCATATTTGTAACGTAGCTTGCGCACTTCACTTTCCGCCGCACCGACCAATTTCGCCAGACGGGCATCGGCAAAGCCTTTGCGTTTCAGGTGCCGCATAAACTCGGCAGTCAGGCCATTAATGCCGCATTCCGCTACACTTTCTTCCAGGCGAACCAGCTCTTCAATCTGCACCAGGAACCAGCGGTCAACATTGGTCAGGTTGAAGATGCCATCAACAGACATTCCTGCCCGGAATGCATCGGCGATATACCAGATACGCTCAGCGCCGGCTTCTTTTAATTCACGGCGGATCTTAGTCAGCGCTTCTGGATCGTCCAGACTGACCTTAGGATCAAAACCTGTCGCGCCAACTTCCAAACCGCGCAAGGCTTTTTGCAGTGACTCCTGCTGAGTGCGGCCAATGGCCATCACTTCACCCACAGATTTCATTTGGGTCGTCAGGCGGTCATTAGCACCGGCAAATTTTTCGAAGTTAAAACGCGGGATTTTAGTCACAACGTAGTCAATGGATGGCTCGAAGGATGCCGGAGTGCGGCCACCCGTGATGTCATTCATCAACTCATCCAGCGTATAACCCACGGCCAACTTGGCTGCAATTTTAGCAATTGGGAAGCCGGTTGCTTTAGATGCCAATGCCGAGGAGCGGGAAACGCGCGGGTTCATTTCAATGACAATCAAACGGCCATTCTTCGGGTTAACCGAGAACTGTACGTTAGAGCCACCGGTTTCTACGCCGATTTCACGCAGCACTGCCATAGAGGCATTCCGCATGATTTGGTATTCTTTGTCGGTCAGTGTCTGGGCTGGTGCTACGGTAATGGAGTCGCCGGTATGGATGCCCATCGCATCGAAGTTCTCGATGGAGCAGACAATAATACAGTTGTCGTTTTTATCGCGGACAACTTCCATTTCGTACTCTTTCCAGCCAATCAGCGATTCATCAATCAGCAACTCTTTGGTTGGTGATAAATCCAGACCGCGCTCGCAAATCTCTTCAAATTCTTCGCGGTTATACGCGATACCGCCACCGGTGCCACCCATCGTAAAGGAAGGGCGGATAATACATGGGAAGCCGACGTCTGCAGCAACCGCCAGCGCTTCTTCCATATTATGCGCAATACCTGAGCGGGCGGTGTCCAGACCAATTTTCTTCATCGCGATATCAAAGCGACGGCGGTCTTCTGCTTTATCAATGGCATCGGCGGTCGCACCAATCATGGTGACGCCAAACTCGGCCAGCACGCCCTGACGCTCCAGTTCTAACGCGCAGTTCAGTGCTGTTTGGCCGCCCATGGTTGGCAATACTGCATCCGGGCGCTCTTTTTCGATAATCTTGCGAACCACTTCCCAGTGAATCGGCTCGATGTAAGTTGCATCGGCCATTTCCGGGTCGGTCATAATCGTTGCGGGGTTAGAGTTTACCAAAATGACGCGGTAACCTTCCTCACGCAGTGCTTTACAGGCTTGTGCGCCTGAGTAGTCAAACTCACAGGCCTGGCCGATAACAATCGGGCCAGCACCGAGAATCAGGATGCTTTTTATATCTGTACGTTTTGGCATGGTTTAGCTCCTGATTACTTGCTGTTAGTGCTTGCTGATGATGCGCGGTAAGCTTCAATCAATTCAATAAAGTGGTCAAACAGCGGAGCGGCATCGTGCGGCCCTGGGCTGGCTTCCGGATGTCCCTGGAAGCTGAACGCTGCTTTATCGGTACGATGAATGCCTTGCAGTGAACCATCAAATAAAGAAACGTGCGTGACTCGCAGGTTAGATGGCAATGAGGTTTCATCGACCGCGAAACCGTGATTCTGCGCAGTTATCATCACACAACTTGCGTCTAAATCTTTTACTGGGTGGTTGCCGCCGTGGTGGCCAAACTTCATTTTTACCGTTTTCGCACCACTCGCCAGTGCCAACAATTGATGGCCTAAACAAATACCAAACACTGGGATATCTGTTTCCAGGAAACGTTTAATCGCCGTGATGGCATAATCACATGGCTCTGGGTCTCCTGGGCCGTTGGACAAGAAAATGCCATCCGGATTCAGTTTCAGCACATCTTCAGCCGAAGTCTGGGCCGGTACTACCGTCAGTCGGCACCCACGATCCACCAACATGCGCAGAATATTGCGTTTTACCCCGTAGTCATAAGCCACCACATGGAAGGGTAAATCTTCTGGCTGTTTTGCTGCAGGTAAGTCGCCTTCCAGAGTCCAACTGCCTTGTAGCCAGTTATAGGCTTCTTTGGTGGTCACTTCTTTGGCCAAGTCCATCCCTTTCAAGCCAGGGAACGCTTTTGCTTTTTCCAGTGCCAAAGCGGCATCAGATAAATCACCCACAATAATGCAGCCGTTTTGAGCACCTTTTTCGCGCAACAACCGGGTCAGCTTACGTGTATCAATATCCGCAATCGCTACGATTTTATGGCGTTTGAGGTAATCAGATAAGCCTTCTTCATTACGGTAATTGCTGGCAATCAATGGCAGGTCACGAATCACAAGACCTTGGGCGTGTACTGCGGAGGATTCTTCATCGGAAGCATTAGTGCCGACATTGCCGATATGAGGATAAGTAAGAGTGACGATCTGGCGGGAGTAGGAAGGATCAGTAAGGATTTCTTGATAACCGGTCATCGACGTATTGAAGACCACTTCCCCCACTGCCGTACCTTCTGCCCCGATGGCCCGACCGTGAAATTGGGTTCCGTCTTCGAGAACCAATAGCGCTGACTTAATCAAAATATCCTCCAAGGAATAAACAGTCACATTATTTGCATATTAATTCATATCTAGCGACCTAAATCAATGCAAAAACCGCCCTCAAAGCTAATTTTTGGCAAATTGGGCGCATTTTAATGATGAGTAGCGCTCTTGTCTAGCCAAAGTACCATTTTTTCTTTGTTTTTTACCGTTTTCGTTAAAATGAGTCGATTATCATGGCATAAACACAAGCTAACTTAACATAGTAAACGGTTGCGAGGGTGGGCGACTGAAAAATATCAATCTGACGCGTTAAAAAATGGGGTTAATGCTTTCCGAGGTGAATAAATGGCAACGAAAACAGAGAAAATACAACAAAATAAAGGCTTAACGATAAAACGAACAAAAACAATGCATTTTAACATTAAAATAAAAAGGACAATAAAATATTGCCCTATTATCAAATAATTATGATAAAAACAACCACATCACTGGCTGTGCTTTACACCGTTAAAGTTCGTTCAGACTCAGTACATCTCGCATATCAAACAGGCCATTATCAAGCTTAGACACCCAAACAGCTGACTTAACTGCGCCATTAGCAAAAGTCATCCGGCTGGTAGCGATATGCGTGATTTCGACCCGCTCGCCAATATCAGCAAACATCGCCGTGTGTTCGCCAACAATATCGCCGGCCCGCACGGTTGCAAAACCAATGGTGCCGGGCTTACGTTCACCGGTATAACCTTCTCGGCTATAAACCGCGCAATCTTTCAGTGACCGCCCTAAAGAATCGGCAATAACCTCCCCCATTGCTAGCGCTGTGCCCGATGGCGCATCAACTTTATGGCGGTGATGTGCTTCAATAATCTCAATGTCAGTGTAATCACCCATGACTTTCGCCGCTTTTTCAAGCAACTTAAGCATCACATTCACCCCAACGCTGAAGTTTGCAGCGAACACAATAGCAATATCAGCTGCTGCAGCACTGATGGCGGCTTTGCCTGCATCATCAAAACCGGTGGTACCAATGACCATTGCCTTGCAATGCTTACGGCAAATGGCTAAATGTTCTAGCGTGCCCTCAGGACGAGTAAAGTCGATCAATACATCAAAATGATCAGTTACCTTGGATAAATCATCACTTACAGTAATATCCAGTAAGCCAGTCCCCGCCAGTTCACCCGCATCACATCCCACTAAGGAGGAACCTGCGCGCTCAACAGCCGCACCCAGCACGACACCTTTTGTCTGGGTAATCGCCTGGATAAGTTGCCGGCCCATACGACCACCCGCGCCGACAATTGCGATACGAATTATGGAATCTGTCATTAGTTCTCCAAATATTGTGTCATCTGCCCTGACAAGAGTTCAGATTAGCTTTCTACTATGGACTCTGCCAGCCTATTTAATCTGTATTAGAAAAAAATGATATACACTCGCTTTTATCAGTGAAACCACTTAATTCCTTACATAACATTCAGTAACCCACTCTCTGCTAGCATTTATCCGAAATCAGACCGGCTATTCATCCAGCTACAGAGCCAAAGTGTTAAATCTGGCATATTGTCGTTATTTCGCATATTCATGCAGTTATGATGAACTATATTCTGTCATTTATAGCGCTGAATTTATGCCATCCTATTCACCACAAGGATAGGCAACAGACTTTATCTATAAAAAAAGCAGCCACTCAGGGCTGCTTTTTATACGTAAGTGAATACATACCGAAGTTAATAACTACCAGATCAATCGATCTGCTTAACCTCAACACGTAATTCTTTGGGGACTTCGAAAACAATACTTTCTTCACGACCACGCAGTTCAACCGACCCTGAAGCGCCAAGCTCCTGCAAGCGCGTAATAACTTGCTGTACCAAAATATCCGGCGCAGATGCCCCAGCAGTCACACCAATACACGAAGTATTCTGTAACCAAGACTCCTGAATATCAGCCGCAGAATCAATTAGATAAGCAGGTATTCCCATTCGCTGCGCTAACTCGGCCAAACGGTTAGAGTTAGACGAGTTTTTCGAGCCGACCACCAGCACCACATCTGCATCATTCGCCAAATTCCGCACCGCTTCCTGCCGGTTAGTCGTGGCATAGCAAATGTCGTCTTTACGCGGGCCGATAATCTTCGGAAAACGCTGTTGTAGGGCATCAATCACAGCAGAGGTGTCATCAACCGATAATGTCGTTTGGGTCATAAAGCAGAGATTGTTCTCGTCTTTGACCTTCAGTTTCCAAACATCATCAGGAGATTCAACCAGATACATTCCCCCTTTCGGGTTACTGTATTGCCCCATAGTGCCTTCTACTTCCGGATGGCCAGCATGACCAATCAGAATGGCTTCTTTCCCTTTGCGGCTGGCGCGCGCCACTTCCATATGGACTTTAGTCACCAATGGACAGGTAGCGTCAAATAACATCGTCAGCGAGCGCGAACGGGCTTCTGCTCGGACGGCCTGCGAGACGCCATGAGCCGAGAAGATAAGAATCGAGCCGTCCGGTACTTCTGCGATATCCTCGATAAAGATAGCACCGCGTTCACGTAAGCTATCAACCACATAGCGGTTATGTACCACTTCATGACGTACATAAATTGGCGCGCCATACATTTCGATAGCGCGCTCAACAATACTGATAGCCCGATCAACCCCGGCACAAAAGCCACGTGGGTTAGCCAGCAATATCTGCATTCATTGCCTCCTGTTGGGGGTCTATCTCCAGCACTTCAATTTCAAAGCTGATGACATGCCCGGCCAACGGGTGATTAAAATCAACAGTAATAGACTCATCCGCCACTTCGCGCACCACACCTGGCATTTCACCGCCATCGCGGGAAGTAAACAGCATAATGGTTCCTGCATCCGGTACACCGGTTTGTGCAAAATCGCGCTGAGTGAAGTATTGAATCAAATCAGGGCTTTCCAGGCCAAAAGCATCTTCAGGCTGCAAGGTAAAAGCGTGTTTATCACCTACAGTCAAACCAATCAGCTGTTGCTCTAGTGCATCGGAAAGGCTGTTATCACCTAAGCGAAACAGCGCCGGTTTCCCGTGGATATGGGTCGATTCTGCTGTTGAACCATCCTCCAGCTTCAGAGTGAAGTGCACCAAAACGGCGCTATTGTCTTGCACTTGATGGCCAGGTACATGCTCGGACATATCACTCACCTTTATCAATGGCCGTTTTTTCAGCCGGGCTCAAGAAGCCTTCAAATATAACCAGTGCAGCACCGATACAAATGGCAGTATCGGCGATGTTAAAGGTTGGGAAATGCCAGTTATTGACGTGGAAATCAATAAAGTCGATCACCGCACCGTGCACCATACGATCAAATAAGTTACCTAATGCGCCACCGATTATCAGAGCATAAGCGCAATTTAGCAGGCGTTGTTTGGCGGTAGAGCGATACATCAGCACCATCAATATGACTGAAATACCGATAGCTATTCCCGCAAAGAACCAACGCTGCCAACCACTTTTATCCGCAAGGAAGCTAAATGCCGCACCAAAATTCTGTGCGTAGGTCAGGTTGAAAAAAGGAATCAGTGGCACAGATTCATACAGCGCAAAGTGGGTCATTACCCACTGTTTGCTGCTGAGATCCAAAATCACCACCAGTACTGCCAGCCATAACCAGCGCAATCCGGTCGAACAAATAGGTTTACTCATCAGGCGTACTTACGCTCTTCACCGTCTCCGGCAACGTTAGTGACACAACGGCCGCACAGCTCAGCATGTTCCGCTACCAAACCGATATCTTGCGTGTAATGCCAGCAACGCGGGCATTTCTCACCGTCTGCTTTATTAAAGGTAATTTTCAGCCCAGCAATTAATTCACTTTGCTGTGCATCATCACCTGCTGTTGCATAATCTGCGACTTTAGCGCCAGAGGTCAGCAGCACAAAACGCAGCTCATCTTGCAAGCTGTTCAATCGTGAGGCCAGCTCTGGTGTGGCAAACAAGGTCACAGCGGCTTCCAGTGAACCACCAATGCGCTTGTCGCTACGAGCCTGCTCCAATACCTTGTTCACTTCGCCACGGACTTTCAGTAACTCGGCCCAGAAAGTATCGTTCATACTTTCGTCACCTGCCAACCCGAACAGCCCTTCATACCATTCTTCGGTAAAGACATACTGTGAACGCTGGCCTGGTAATTCATTCCAGATTTCATCTGCGGTAAAGGACATGATTGGTGCCATCCAGCGAACCAATGCTTCTGCAATATGGAACAATGCAGTCTGGCAGCTGCGACGCGCAACACTGTCGCCTTTCGCGGTGTACTGGCGGTCTTTGATGATATCGAGATAGAAAGACCCCATCTCAACGGAGCAGAACTGCATCAAACGCTGTACTACCAAGTGGAAATCGTAATTTTCGTACGCGGCCATAATTTCGGCCTGAGCCTCTTGCGCACGACCGACTGCCCAGCGGTCTACCACGACCATATCTTCCGGTTTCACCTGATGCTTCGCCGGATCGAAACCATTAAGGTTCGCCAACAAGAAGCGCGCGGTGTTACGGATACGGCGATATGAGTCAGCAGAGCGTTTCAGGATTTCATCAGAAACCGCAATCTCGCCACTGTAATCTGTCGATGCCACCCACAGGCGCAGGATGTCGCCACCCAGTTTGTTCATAACATCTTGCGGGCTGATTGTATTGCCGATGGATTTAGACATTTTACGCCCCTGTCCATCAACGGTGAAACCATGAGTCAGCACCTGACGATAAGGCGCTTTGCCTTTTATCGCCGTCGCTATCATCAAGGAAGACATAAACCAGCCGCGGTGTTGGTCAGAGCCTTCCAGATACATATCCGGGCTATGTCCACCAAACTCAGGGCGCACATCAACCACTGAAGAATGGGTGGAACCAGAGTCAAACCAGACATCCAGCGTATCAGGCACTTTGACGTAATCAGCAGCATCAGCACCTAAAATCTCTGCAGGATCCAGATCCCACCATGCTTGAATACCATCTTGCTCGACACGTTTGGCCACTGCTTCCATCAGCTCAGTGCTGCGTGGGTGAAGCATTTCTGTCTCTTTATGGACAAACAGAGACATCGGCACACCCCAAGTACGCTGGCGAGAAATACACCAGTCAGGGCGGTTTGCCACCATAGTTTCGATACGCGCCTGGCCCCATTCTGGGATCCACTGTACGCCTTTGATTTCTTCCAAAGACTGCTTGCGCAGGCCTTTTTGATCCATACTGATGAACCATTGCGGCGTGGCACGGAAGATAATTGGTGTTTTGTGACGCCAGCAGCACGGATAGCTGTGAACCAGTTTCTCAACTTTCAGTAATGCGCCTTTTTCACGCAACAGCTCGACGATGACATCGTTGGCTTTAAACACAAACAGGCCGTCTAGCGTTGGATAAGTCCCCGCCAAATAACAGCCATTCGGGCCAACCGGATTAGCAACTTCCAACCCGTATTTTTGGCCGATAACAAAGTCATCAGGGCCATGACCAGGGGCGGTATGCACCGCGCCAGTACCGGCATCCAAGGTAACGTGGTCACCCAAAATTGCTGGCACATCAAAGCCCATAAACGGATGAGCAAAGCGCATCAGCTCCAGACTCTCACCTTTACAATCGCCCAGTACCTTCCACTGAGTAATTCCGGCGCGTTTCATGACACTTTCAACCAAATCAGCGGCCAAAATCAGGCATTCGCCGTCAATTTGCACAAGTTGATAGAGGTATTCGGCATTCAATGAAATTGCGCGGTTAGCCGGTAAAGTCCAAGGCGTTGTCGTCCAGATAACCAGCGAAATTGGGCCTTCGGCATTAGTTACGCCAAATTTTTCGCTCACTGCTGCGGCATCGACGGCGTTGAAACGCACATCAATAGACGGCGAAGTTTTGTCGTAATATTCAACTTCCGCTTCAGCCAGTGAAGAACGGCAATCCGTACACCAATGCACTGGCTTCGCGCCTTTGTGCAGGTGGCCGTTATCAATGATTTTGCTTAATGCGCGAATGATATTGGCTTCAGTTTTGAAATCCATCGTCAAGTACGGATGATCCCAATCGCCTAACACACCCAAGCGGATAAAGTCTTTTTTCTGTGCTTCGATTTGCTCAGCCGCATATTTGCGACATGCCGTCCTAAACTCTGCCGGGGTGACTTTCTCGCCCGGTTTACCGATAAGTTGTTCAACTTTCAGTTCAATCGGCAAGCCATGACAATCCCAACCGGGGATATAAGGCGAATCGTAGCCCGCCATGCCTTTCGATTTAATAATAATATCTTTGAGAATTTTATTAACAGAGTGACCAATGTGAATGCTGCCATTCGCATAAGGAGGGCCGTCGTGCAAAATAAAGGTCTTTTTACCCTTTTTGGCCGTACGAATAATCCCGTACAGATCCTGCTCATACCAACGTTTCAGCATGTCAGGTTCACGCTTAGCCAGATCGCCGCGCATCGGGAACCCTGTTTCAGGCAAATTCAGGGTATTCTTGTAGTCACTCATTAGATTCTCGGTTCCGTTTCGGCTAGAAATATTAAACCGGTGTCTTTAGCCCAAAAAATGTTCGGGCCGTCACCACATCATTGGCGATTTGCTGCTTCAACGCATCGAGCGAAGCAAAACGCTGTTCGTCGCGCAGTTTTGCGCGGAGCACCACATCAATATGACGCCCATAAAGATCCATAGTTACATCAAGCAGATGAACCTCTAGCTGCTGGCGAATACCTGCAACAGTCGGCCGAGTGCCAATATTGGCAACCCCGGGTAATGGCTCCGAACTCAAACCATAAACATCAACCGCATACACTCCTTTAACTGGAGCAACTAAACGTTTTAACGGCAAATTCGCCGTTGGGAAGCCTATTGTGCGCCCCAGTTCGTCACCGTGAACGACGCGGCCGGAAATACTGTAGGGGTGACCTAGCAGCGTCTCGGCTAACACCAAGTCATCGTCATTAAGCGCCTGACGAATCGCGGTGCTGCTAATGCGCAACCCACCATCACAAAAGCTGTCTGTGCTAATAACATCAAAACCAAACTCAGCACCCGCTTGCTGTAATAGCTGAAAATCCCCCTGGCGTCCTGCGCCAAAGCGGAAATCATCACCGACAGTTAAAAACTTAACACCCAACTTCTCTACCAGCAACTGAGCAACGAAAGCTTGCGCAGTATTTGCCGCAAAACGCGGATCAAATTTAACGCATAATAAATAGTCAATACCCGCTTCGGCCAGATATTTGGCTTTATCACGCAAACGCGTCAGCCGTGCTGGTGCTTTGTCTGCTGCAAACAATTCCAAGGGTTGCGGTTCAAATATCATAACCATTACGGGCAAGCCCAAACGCTGACCTTCGCGCTTTAGCTGCTCCAATAAGGCCTGATGCCCACGATGGACACCATCAAAGTTACCGATAGTCAGCACGCAACCATGGTGGCGTGCCCGGATATTATGTATACCGCGAATTAGCTCCATAGCTGGCTCAAAACAGTGGAAATCGCCGGATTATACCTTGTACAGCGGTTAAGGTTAACCCGCGATTGGCACCTTTAACCGAAAGTCATACCATTTTGCCAATTATATGCAGGTAAAATCCCCTTTTCTGACTTTATCCTGTAGAATGCCCACGCCGTTGAATACAGAAGCAGGCTGAGATTTTTACAAGAACCACCGTCGAATCCCTTCGAGGCAGTGAACTGTGGAATTTTCTTTCGAAAGACTGTATTCCACAGCGCGAAGCTGGTAAAATCCCGCTCCATCACAACGTAGCAAGTGCCGCCCGTACAAACGGCGCTTATTTGCACAAATCCATTGACAAACGAAGGCGAAAAGGGCATATTCCTCGGCCTTTGAATTGTCCTCAATAGAATATATTTGGGAGTTGGACCTTGGCTAATATCAAATCAGCTAAGAAACGCGCCGTACAGTCTGAGAAACGCCGCAAGCATAATGCTAGCCGTCGCTCAATGGTGCGTACCTTCATTAAGAAGGTGTATGCGGCAATTGCAGCTGGCGATAAAGACGCAGCGCAAAAAGCATTTAATGAAATGCAACCAATCGTGGATCGTCAGTCCTGTAAAGGTCTGATCCACAAAAACAAAGCAGCGCGCCATAAGTCAAACTTAGTAGCGCAAATCAACGCAATGCAGTAATTGCATTAAGTTGACTGCTTAGTAAAAAGACCGGCTTAGGCCGGTTTTTTTACGTCTTTTTTTCACCCAGAAGATTTATTGACTCTTTAGCTGCCCACAATTTGTCAGCATATGCTGACTATCAAACTGCTTCCCCGCGGCCACTCATCCACCAAATCAACTTGTTGCCAAGAGACTTTACATTGTCGATAAACTGTACTGAATGATAAATCGGTCAGAAAATAGGTTGAACAGCACAAATGCTAATCTGTCGGAGCCGGTTTATTAATCCGGTTAATTTTAAATCAATAGGTCGGATAAGAAATCTATCGAAAGGAGATTTGAATACTGCTTGTCGTGGTTTCACATCTTTTGGCCCATCCCTGAGCCAGGAGATGATGGCTGCCAACAATCTTGCACAGCAAGATGGCCAGTAGCGTTAGCCGTTAAAAAGTGCGGAGAAATCTTTATTACAGACTCGTTGTACCGCCGGGTGCTGAATCATACGCTCGGCAAAAATAACGTAATATTCTTCCTGCACATTATCTAAACGACCGATTTCTACAATTTTGTCATCTTGGGCATAGGCATCAGCGGCGTATATGGTTGGCGCAACAAAAATGGCATTGTTATAGAGAGCAAAGGCATTCATTAGTGCTGCGTCATCAAATTCCCCCAGAATCTCCACTTTTAGCCCTTTGCTGTTGATCCAGTTTAATAATTTACGCCCTAGCATTGAACGACGGCCGGGGATCAATAAACGTTTTTGCTGTAAACAAGCCGGGAAAGGCAACTCTGGAATAGGCTGACGGCAGTAAAAACTGACACTGCACTCGCCAAGTTTTACAGCAAATAGCCCCTCTTGCTGACTGGAATCGACCGGGCAATCAGACAGAATCATATCCAGTTTATGCTGACTTAGCTGTTCTAGCAGCATCTCATGAGTCGATTCAAAACAGCGTAAATGAATTTTTTCATGATCAGCGACCACCGTTTCCAACACCTGGCTCACCAAGCGCTTGGATAAGGCATCGGCAACACCGACATCAAATAATAAGTTAGATTCTTTACGATAATTAACTATATCCAGCATTTCATGGCTGAGCATAAACATCTTATCGGCATAGCGAAAAACCAATTGCCCTAATTCAGATGGCACCAGCCCTCGCCCCTGCCGCTTAAACAATTTACCGCCCAGGCGCTCTTCCAGAGCTTTGATTTGCCCAGTAATAGTTTGCGGTGTCAGAAATAAAGCCTCTGCAGCACCAACAACTGAGCCTTCCTTACATACTTGCCAAAAATAATATAAATGATTGAAATTGATGTGTGACATTCGCATGTTGTTATCCCCTTAACATATCGCCAAGCCAAATAGAGGCCATAAGCACGACTAAACATTCCCTGTTCCGAGACCTCACAAATTGAAAGTCATGAAATCCATCAAATAAGCTGTCAGTGCTGCGGTAAACAGCACTGACCATTCAACCTTAAATCAGTTAATTACTTTTTTATTCACTGGCAAAGCCAAACGCAACAAGCTGTAACCCACAACTGCTGCGGTGGTTGAGCCTAATAGTATGCCCAACTTAGAATAGGTCATCAGGGCAATATCAGCGCCCTCAAATGCCAGTGAAGCAATAAAGATCGACATGGTGAAACCAATACCACACAGCACTGATACGGCAAAAATCTGTTTAAAGTTGATGTCATCGGGCAGTTTAGCAATCCCAAACTTAACCGCTAACCAACTAAAGAGAAAAATCCCCAGAGGTTTACCAATAAACAGGCCGCTTGCAATCCCAAGAGGCAGTAACGAGGTTAATCCTGCAAAAGAAACACCTTGTAATGAAACCCCTGCATTGGCAAAAGCAAAGAATGGCAGAATTAAATAAGCCACCCACGGATGTAAACCGTGTTCCAAAGTTTCAGAAGGCGAACGTTTGTCTTTCGTGTGCAGCGGTATCATAAAGCCGACAATCACACCGGCTAAGGTTGCATGTACACCGGATTTCAAAATACAGACCCACAGCACCAACCCGACCAATAAATAAGCAGAAGTCTTCCCGACACCACGCCAATTCATATAACCCAACAGCGCAATCGCCGCAGCAGCAATCCCTAATGCTGGCAGTGAAACTTCATGGGTATAAAACAACGCAATAATAATAATGACGCCCAGATCATCAATAATGGCTAATGCCAGTAAAAAGACTTTTAGACTGGTTGGAACCCGATTCCCCAGCAATGCCATCACACCCAGTGCAAAGGCAATATCAGTGGCGGCCGGAATTGCCCAGCCTTGGCGGGTAACTTCATCGGCCCCATTAAACAGTAAATAGATAAGTGCTGGGGCCAACATTCCGCCCAATGCCGCAATCGCGGGGAATACCGCTTTATCACGGCCCGCGAGCGAACCTTCCATCAATTCGCGCTTAACTTCCAGCCCGACAACCAAGAAGAATACGGCCATTAAGCCATCGTTAACCCACAGCAGCAGTGGCTTACTGATATCCAGCGCCGCTATCTTTACTGATACTGGTACATCAAGAAATGATTGATAAAACCCGAAGAGTGGGCTGTTCGCCATAAATAAAGCCACGATGGCGGCAAAAATTAAAATTAAGCCGCCCGCGGCCTCTTGGCGTAAAAATTGACGAATTATGTTTGTCACAATGAAAGCTCCTTACATCGGACAGTGAGCCTGCGCTCATTAAATCAATGTACAAATATTAGGATAATCCTTAACTCGAAAAAAGTCGTTTTTATAGCAACAAATACTCGGTAAAACCGATCTATTGCCAATGTTCATCACAAATAATCATCTCAGACGATGAAAAAAATCCCCGATATTTATCGAGGATTTTAATTTTCATCTGCATTATTAGCAGGCTAGCAGCTAAACCATCGCTAGCGGGTCAGATCGTCAAAGAACTTTTTGACACCATCTAAAAAGCTCTTGGAACGGGGGCTATTTTTCTCGCCCGCGGCACCCACAAAGCTTTCTTCCAGTTCCCGCAGCAGTTGTTTCTGTTTTTCACTCAGATGGACTGGCGTCTCAACCACAACGCGGCACAGCAAGTCACCCTGGCTACCACCGCGAACAGATTTAACCCCTTTACCGCGCATACGGAACAATTTGCCGGTTTGGGTTTCCGCAGGGACTTTCAGCTTAACCCGGCCATCCAAGGTTGGGACTTCAATCTCGCCACCCAAGGCTGCCATTGCAAAGTTAATTGGCACTTCGCAATACAGGTTATTACCTTCACGTTCAAAGATTGGGTGAGCTTTAACCTGCACCTGAACGTATAAATCACCTGCTGGTGCGCCGTGTTCGCCGGCTTCACCTTCACCGCTTAGACGAATGCGGTCACCGGTATCCACGCCCGCCGGGATCTTAACCGACAGTGTTTTAGATTTTTCAACACGACCATGTCCATGACATTTATTGCACGGGTCTTTAATGATTTGACCATTGCCATGACAAGTTGGACACGCCTGCTGTACGGTGAAGAACCCTTGGCGCATATGTACCTGACCTGCACCACGGCAAGTCGAACATGTGACAGGAGAGCTTCCCGGTTTAGCACCACTACCGTGGCAAACATCACATTCATTTAGCGTTGGGATACGAATTTCTTTGGTCACACCCCTAACCGCTTCTTCCAGTGTCAGATCCATGTTGTAACGCAGGTCTGAGCCACGGGAGGCGCGTTGCCGACGGCCACCGCCAAAGATATCACCGAAAACATCACCAAAAATGTCGCTAAAATCAGCACCGCCACCACCAAAACCGCCACCGCCCATGCCACCTTGCTCGAAGGCTGCATGACCATACTGATCGTATGCCGCACGTTTTTGTGGATCGGTCAGAATTTCGTAGGCTTCTTTAACTTCTTTGAAATTTTCGCCGGTATCGTTCTCGTCCTGATTACGGTCCGGGTGATACTTTACCGCCAGGCGTTTATAGGCCTTTTTGATTTCACGTTCTTCGGCGTCTTTTTTAACGCCTAAAACCTCGTAATAATCTCTCTTCGCCATTCTCTTTTTTTCCTACCCTTAACATGCGTGCACGGGCGTAGAGTTTCCTCGACGCCCGTGCTGGTTTCCAGCAACAGTAAGGCCTACCACTGCTGTGCCCGCTTAAGGGCTATTATTTTTTGTCTTTTACTTCTTCGAATTCGGCGTCTACAACGTCGTCTTCTTTCTTAGCACTGGTATCGCCAGCATCACCGCCTGCGGCAGCTTGCTGTTGCTGAGCCATTTCCAGCAACTTGCCAGAAACTTGCACCAGAGCTTGAGTTTTCGCTTCAATTTCAGCTTTATCTTCGCTCTTCAGTGCAGCTTCCAGAGCTTTAACTGCATCTTCGATTGAAGCTTTATCTTCAGCTGGCAACTTGTCACCGGCTTCTTCCAACTGTTTACGTGTACCGTGAATCAGGTGGTCAGCTTGGTTACGAGTTTGTACCAGTTCTTCAAACTTACGGTCTGCTTCAGCATTGGCTTCAGCATCACGAACCATTTTCTGGATCTCTTCCTCGTTCAAACCAGAAGAGGCCTTGATGGTGATTTTCTGCTCACGACCGGTATTTTTGTCTTTAGCAGACACATGCAAAATACCATCGGCGTCGATATCGAAGGTGACTTCGATTTGCGCCATGCCGCGAGGTGCCGCCTGGATACCGTCCAGATTGAACTGACCCAGAGATTTGTTATCCTGAGCACGTTTACGTTCACCCTGCAGCACATGGATGGTTACCGCAGACTGGTTATCTTCCGCAGTAGAGAACACCTGACTGTGCTTAGTTGGGATAGTGGTGTTTTTGGTGATAAGCGGAGTCATCACACCACCCATGGTTTCAATACCCAGTGACAGTGGGGTAACGTCTAACAACAGCACGTCTTTCACTTCACCAGACAGAACACCACCCTGCACTGCCGCACCAATAGCAACAGCTTCATCTGGGTTAACGTCTTTACGTGGCTCTTTACCAAAGAACTCAGATACTTTCTTCTGAACCATTGGCATACGAGTCTGACCACCTACCAAGATAACGTCTTGGATATCGGAAACAGACAGACCAGCATCTTGCAGAGCAACTTTCAGTGGTTCAATAGAACGATTAACTAAATCTTCTACCAGTGACTCCAATTTAGCGCGAGTCACTTTGATGTTCATGTGTTTTGGACCACTGCCATCAGCCGTGATGTACGGCAAGTTAACATCGGTCTGCTGAGCTGAAGACAGCTCAATTTTCGCTTTTTCAGCGGCTTCTTTCAGGCGCTGCATTGCCAGTGGATCAGTACGCAGATCCATACCCTGGTCTTTCTTGAATTCATCAACCAAGTAATTAATCAGACGGCTATCGAAGTCTTCACCACCCAAGTGGGTATCACCGTTGGTTGCCAGAACTTCAAAGGTTTTTTCGCCATCAACTTCGTCGATTTCGATAATTGAGATATCGAAAGTACCACCACCAAGGTCATAAACCGCGATAGTACGGTTGCCGACTTCTTTATCCAGACCGTAGGCCAATGCCGCTGCGGTTGGTTCGTTGATGATACGTTTTACTTCCAGACCTGCGATACGGCCAGCATCTTTAGTTGCCTGGCGCTGAGCATCGTTAAAATATGCAGGTACAGTGATAACCGCTTCAGTTACTGGTTCACCCAGATAATCTTCAGCCGTTTTCTTCATTTTTTTCAGTACTTCAGCAGAAATCTGCGGTGGTGCAATTTTTTGGCCTCTTACTTCCAGCCAAGCATCGCCATTATCCGCAGCAACGATTTTGTACGGCATGATGCTCTTATCACGCTGTGCTTCTTCGTCTTGGAAACGACGGCCAATCAAACGCTTAATAGCAAACAATGTGTTTTCTGCGTTAGTGACAGCCTGACGTTTAGCTGGTTGACCAACCAGAATCTCACCATCTTGGGTATACGCGATAATAGAAGGCGTTGTGCGATCGCCTTCGGCGTTTTCCAGCACGCGCGCAGTTGTACCATCCATAATTGCTACACAAGAGTTGGTAGTACCCAAGTCGATACCAATAATTTTACCCATCTAGAACGCCTCCACTAAAAAGTCATATTCGGTCAAGTTACTAATCTATATGTGGGCGGATTGTTTATTTTCAACTGCCCATGTTTTCTTAATCAATGATTTCATACTCAGAATTCTACTGATGCATGTTTCCGCTGATCCACGATTAGTCCCTGCGGTTGGGAATAAGATGGGGCCAGGAAACTCAGCATCAAGGGGGGCAATGAAAAAAAATTACTTTTTATCGCCCTCCAGATCATTGTTTCCCGCCGCGTGGATCATTATGATGCCGCGCGCACTGAAGGAATAGACGACTTTTTAGTCATTCAGTAGCCTTATACTTATTTAAATAATTATACACCCAGTAGATTTCAAGTCGCAGGTAACAGCCAACTTAGCAGACACAATATATTGTTATAAATCAATTAATTGTGTAAGTAATGAAAGCCAATAACTCTGTATTTTGAAAAATAACGGGTATACCAAATTTGCAGAGGACTTATGAACACCACCAAGTTGGCGAATCCTGGCCCTTTAGGCCTGATGGGTTTTGGGATGACTACCGTCTTGCTTAACCTGCACAATGCAGGCTTCTTTCCCCTAACCTCTGTTATTTTGAGTATGGGGATTTTTTACGGCGGTCTGGCACAAATTCTGGCAGGCATGCTGGAGTACAAAAAAGGCAATACTTTTGCCGCAACTGCATTTACTTCATATGGCGCATTCTGGCTGAGCCTGGTTGGCTTGCTGATGCTGCCTAAAATGGGGATGGCAGAAGCAACTGATGCACAATTCCTCGGCGTTTATTTAGGTCTCTGGGGTATCTTCACGCTGTTTATGTTCTTCGGTACTTTGCCCGCGAACCGCGCCTTGCAGTTTGTATTCGGTAGCCTGACACTGCTGTTTGCTCTGCTGGCAGTTGGCAACTTCACCGGTAACCATTCACTGCTGGTTTTCGCCGGGTTCGAAGGCATTATCTGCGGAGCCAGTGCTATTTACCTGGCAATGGCAGAAGTATTAAACGAACAATATGGCCGTACTGTATTGCCAATTGGTGAACCAAGCCAAAGATTACAAGTACAAGCTGTAGCTTAATTACAGCAAAATTATAATATTTAATAGCCCCCTGAATGTTAATATCCAGGGGGCTTTTTTTTATTCTTATTTTACAGGAAATAGCAGCTAAGTTTTTACATAAGTCATTTATAACAACCTTATCGAAAAGTAAAATAAACTATTTCATCATGATTAACACTATAAAATAATTAAATAGAATAATGAAAATAGATAAAGCAAATAAAAAATACATAATATAACATCTAGATCTAGTTGATTAAATGTAATTAATAACCAACACATCTAAAGAGGCGCCGATGAAAATAGTCATAAAGCTATTAACAAGCGTTATATTAATGATGTCGCAACCGGCTTACTCAGATAAAGCCAAAGTATGCTTCTACGAATTAGCTGATTTTGGCGGAGAGTCATTTTGTGCGGAAGAAAGTGAGTCTAAACCTATATATCATTATAACGATCACTTTAATGATGGGATCGCCTCTATCTCAGTCCCGCCGGGTATGATAGTGACACTGTATGAAAGCGGTGATTTTTCAGGTAAAGAAAAAACATTAAAAAATGATATAGACCTACCAGAGCTGGAATTATTAGGGTTATATAAAAAAATAAACTCATACAGAATAGCCTCAGCAGCATGCTTTTATGATGAAGATAAATTCCAAGGTAATAGTACTTGCCTGGCATTAAACCAAAAAATAGATTTATATCATGATAGCCAAGGGATAATAAACTCTAACAGAAACTCTTTACTTATTAATAATGACAGTATTAACTCTATCACTGTTCCACAAGGAATGATGGCAACGATATATAAAAATGATAATTTCAACGCTCCTTTTTTCAAGTTAACCGAGGATACTACGGCTAATTATTTAAAATCACTGGGAATGGTTAATAATATTAGCAGCATGAAAGTATCAGAAGATAATGACATGAGTTGTGACCAACAGTGTGTCATTATAGAAGACCGAGAAATAGCCTTACCTAAGGCGTTTGGTGAGTATTGGCATGATACTCGCTTGCAGAACAAACAAATCTTACTCGTTTTTAGTAGTGATGGAATGGGTGAAGATGATAATTATGAAATTAACTTTTTTGATGGCCCCAGCATTGTCATGAATGAACGAAGAATTATCTTTCATGACCGAAACATGATCAATAAATTTTATTTTGATCGCTATGAAGTTATAGATAACCTATCATTTATAATACAGATCAAAGAAGATTCAGTGCAAACTCAATATATCCAAACATTAAATAATAATTTAGTCGACATTTCACCAATTATATCTTTTGAATATGAAAACAAAGAAGATAATAACACAACAATAAAAATATCTAACTACAACATACTCAAACCTCTCATTCTAAATAAAGTGATATTAACCGCAGATACTGGTGAGAAAAACTGGGGAAAAAGAGACGTCAGCCAAATAAGTAAAATAATATGTGCTTTCATTCCCTTTTTAAATATTTACAATTATCTCACTCACGGTAAATGCCAACAATTAGATAGTATCGTATTTAGTGCGGCAGAATATTTCAATAACAATACAAACGGAAAAACATTACATATTGCGGGTAACGCTAAACCTATTAAAAAAACATCGCCAGCAGAAGTCGCACCTCATACTACAGATAGCGTTGATAACTATATGTTATTGACATATATAGATAACACTAAACATCAACAGGCGCTAAACCTACCTGCTGTCGCCAAAGCATGCATGGTGTCCATCTATTCTTTGCTAAACTCACGTCAAGTCCGTCAAGTAAGGCCTTATTGTATTGATTGGACTTTGGATATTATGACAGATTTCACCCTCTTATTTGGTCATAGCTTAGATACGTGGAATACGGTGTATTTTGGTCATATTATAGATACAATTATTAAAACCGGCAGTACCGGTGTCGCAGTAGAAAACACAGAAGTGGAAACACGCCTGGTCAATGCAATACAAGAAAAAATAGTAGAAGATGATGCTGAAAATAGATTTAGCCATATAAAAACAGCATTTGATTATGCCCAACTTAGTTATTTAACTTATATTTCTTATTACTCAATTGATGATTCACCCTCGGTAGTAGAATTACTGCCACTAGGGATTTATGAGTTATTATTAGAGACTTTTATCTATAGGAAAACTGCACCTATCATAATCACTCAAGGTGAACAAGTTGAACAACCTGAACTAGAATTTGAAGTAGAAATACTTCCCACAGACTCCCCAGAAGAAGCAGCAAAACTCTCAGAATCTGAAATTCAGAATGCTCAAGCCATGCGACAGAGGCTGCGTAAAACTATTCACCATTGGGGGCAGCAATATCAAGATGTTCACAGTGAACAAAGTGACAATACGGAAGATTCCACACGAAGGAAACTCCTGCATGCCGGGCATATAGTCACCGGTATCATTCATCGAAGATTAGTTATTCAGCGCCCCGGTGAAATCTATGTCGTGGTCAAACTACAAGGAAGAATAATAGCCATTGTTCTGGCAGATCGTTTTAATAGCCGGGATGAAGTTGAATTGGTTGCCTCCGCAACGCTGCCAGACTATGTATTATCTCCCGACCGCGAGGGCACCATAAGAGGCGCGGGAACTGCTGCCGTTAGAGAACTGGCCCAATATTTACAGCAACAAGGTGTCAGAACATTATTTTCTGAAGTAATTTCTCAGCCCTCAGCTCGAGTAAAACAGAAGGTTGGATTTAGTTTTAAAACAGAATTTTAAGACATATGAGTAAAGAATGAGTCAAAAAATAGCCCATAAATTTATGGGCTATTTGATGATAAGTTTATTTGGAGCAGTGCTTACTTAACCCATTACCTTCTTTGGTATTTGAATTTTCACTTCACTGTTAATATCGTTTCGCAGATAAATCCCCAACAACAGCCCCACCAGCGATAACAGCAACATATAATAAGCTGGAGCCATTGGCGTAACCTTCATTAATAGGGTCACAACAATAGGTGTTAACCCGCCAAAAATGGCATATGCCACATTATAAGAGAAGGAAATACCGGTGAAGCGAACTTCGGCGGGGAATGCACGAACCATCACATAAGGTACTGCACCGACAATACCCACACAGAATCCAGCCATCATATAGTGGCTAAATAGCTGGGTCGGATCAGTTAAATTGGTGTGATAGAACGACCATGTTGATGCCGCCAACATTAGGCTGCCAACAATAAAGGTTTTACTGGCACCAAAGCGATCTATTGCCAATCCAGCCAGTACACAGCCCAATACCAATGCAACAATTGCCAGACTGTTGGCCTGTAATGCCAGAGCTGGCAATACACCGAATTGCTTTTGTAAATAAGTCGGTGTCATGAGGATAACAACCACTATTCCGGCAGAAAGCAACCAAGTCAGTAGCATCGAAACAAACACTTCTTTCTTATGATTGACGACCACAGATTTCAGCGGCAATTCATCAGCTAAGGTTTTACGTGCCTGCATCTCTTTAAAAATTGGGGTTTCCTGTAACCAGCGGCGTAAGTACATGGCAAACAAGCCGAATATTCCACCCAAGAAGAACGGAATACGCCAGCCGCCATCTAAAATAGCTTGATTACCTAATGTCGTGTTCATTGCAGTAGCCACCAGTGATCCCAACAAGATCCCCGCGGTTAAACCTGCCGTTAAAGTACCACAGGCAATACCAATGCGCCGGCGTGGTACATGTTCCGCCACAAAAACCCATGCGCCAGGCACTTCACCACCAATGGCCGCACCTTGCAATACACGCATCAGCAGCAGCAGTAAGGGGGCTGCAATGCCGATAGAAGCATAAGTTGGCAGCATACCTATCGCCAATGTTGGCAATGCCATCAATAAGATGCTGAGAGTAAACATCTTCTTACGGCCAACCAAGTCACCAAAATGCGCCATGATAATGCCGCCCAGTGGGCGTGCCAGATAACCTGCAGCAAAAATACCAAAGGTCTGCACCTGACGTAGCCACTCTGGCATATCTGTCGGGAAGAAGAGATCGCCAATGACCGCCGCAAAAAAGACAAAAATTATGAAGTCATAAAATTCTAGCGCCCCACCCAGTGCAGCCAAGGTGAGCGTTTTGTAATCTTGCTTATTCAACCGGCGATTATGTTGTTGGTCAACATCAGGTCGCGATGAGTCATTTTGATTTGAGTTATGTTCTTGTGACATAGGGCACCGTAATAAAACAGAGTAGAAGAAGAAAAATATTTCCAACTTTTTGTAAAGTAAACATGACTATACCGTACAAATTTCCCCACACCGCAATAACAGCTATTTATGCTTAAAAAATATTAATTTTAGTTTTTAACTCTGCCACACACCCGGAATTATGGGTATTTCTGGCGAACAACAAACGAATAAACTTAGAAGTGCTTTTTAATGACAGCCTATTACCCGTAAGTTATTCGGAGAAAATACCTGCCAGCAGCAGATTTACAATGGCCTCGTAGAGTCGAGGCCGGGGGGTAAGCCGAGTAATTAGAGCTGGCGCTGCTACGGCTTCAAAGCTGAGGGATTATGGCGTTTTTAGGACGAAAAGCAGCGACCACATCACTGTTGGTTTCGACGTAAGGCCCGTCCAGTAATTGAATGCAATAAGGCACGCTGGCGAAAATACCGGCAACAACTACCTGTGACTGGGCGTCTTTCACCCCTTCCAGCGTCTCTTTGATTGATTTAGGTTGCCCGGGTAAGTTAATTATCAAGGCTTGCTTACGGATAACCCCTACCTGACGGGATAATATAGCGGTCGGCACGAAATGAAGGCTAATTTGGCGCATTTGCTCGCCAAAACCTGGCATTTGTCGATCTGCAATAGCCAAAGTAGCATCGGGGGTCACATCACGTCTTGCCGGGCCAGTCCCCCCTGTCGTCAGCACCAAATGGCAGCCCATTTCATCGACTAACTCACACAAGGTTTGCTCAATCAGCGTTTGTTCATCAGGGATGAGACGGGTTTCTATGGCAAAAGGGGTGGTCAATGCACCGGCCAACCACTCTTCCAGAGCGGGAATGCCTTTATCCTGATATACCCCACTCGACGCCCGATCAGAAACGGAGACTAAACCTATACGTAATGTATTCATGTGACTACCTCCACGAAAATCCTGTTATCTGTGGCGAATAATAGCATACCCAACACCACTGGAGCTGCTATGCGCCATTAGCGACAGGCAATAAAAAAGGCGGCTTACGCCACCTTTTCGCCAAATAACTGTAGGTAATCAATTACCGCAAGCTATAGGAATTACAGCAAGTCTGAGATCATTTTCTCAAGTTTGCCTTGGTCGATAGCAAATTTACGAATGCCATCAGCCAGTTTATCAATCGCCATTGGGTCTTGGTTATGCTCCCAATAGAACTCGGCTTCGGTCAGCGGCGCTGGCGCAGCTTCAACTTTACCGGTATAAGCCAGTTTGCGTTCCAGAGCGCCTTCGCTTTCTGCCAGTTCTTTCAGCAAACTTGGAGCAATAGTCAGACGGTCACAGCCAGCCAGTTCGATAATTTCACCAATATTACGGAAGCTTGCGCCCATCACCACAGTTTTATAACCGTGTTTTTTGTAATACTGATAAATCTCTTTCACGGAGATAACACCTGGATCTTCGTTAGGTGCGAACTCTTTTTTGTCGCCATTGGCTTTATACCAATCAAGAATACGGCCAACAAAAGGTGAAATCAGGTAAACGCCCGCTTCAGCACAAGCACGCGCCTGAGCGAAGGAGAACAGCAGAGTCAGGTTACAGTTGATACCTTCTTTCTCTAACTGCTCAGCGGCACGGATGCCCTGCCAGGTAGAAGCCAGTTTGATCAGAATGCGGTCTTTGCTGATACCCGCATCGCCATACATTTTGATCAAGCGCTTAGCTTTTGCCACACTGGCAACAGTGTCATAGGACAGACGGGCGTCAACTTCGGTAGAAATACGGCCAGGGATCAGCTTCAGAATTTCCAAACCAATGTTTACAGCCAGTTTATCTGTTGCATCAACAACTTGCTGAGCCTTATCGCTACTTTGTTCGCGCGCCCAAGCAATAGCTTCGTCGATAAGTTTACGGTATTCAGGAATTTGAGCAGCATTCAGAATAAGCGACGGGTTAGTCGTTGCATCTTGCGGCTGATACAGTTTCATTGCCGCGATATCCCCAGTATCTGCTACTACAGTGGTGATTTGACGTAGGGAAGTAAGTTTATCGGTCATGTTGTCGTTTCTCGTCGTTTGTGCATGAACTTTTGGCATGTTGCAACTTTTTAACACGTTCGAAATGGCAAATCATCTGTTTTGGCATGTTAGCCATTTCTCATTATTAACTATTTCGAAGCCCTGCCTTGTCTTGATAATAACATGCAGCAGCCTTGGCGCAAGGCAGTTAAACTGATTAAAAAAAGCGCAAACAGGCAGTCTTCACTTCGCAACCGTTTTCGGCTTTTAAAACAGCAGGAAACCGGTAGATTAATAGCAACTTCGTCCATTATTGTAGTGCTGAGACGATTTAGCCAAACTATATACTTTATAGCCAAAGTGGCCTACCTATCTTAGCAATCGTCCAATCTTTTTTTGGCTGGCGTGTGCTTTTTGCTACAGTGTGTTATCTGGATAAACAGGATGTCGTTATGCTTATTATAATTTCCCCAGCCAAAACCCTCGATTTTCAAAGTCCGCTAGCGACTAAAAAGTTTACTCAGCCTGAAATGTTGGATAAGTCACAACAGCTTATCGAGATTTGTCGTGAGCTGACGCCCGCACAAATCAGCAGTCTGATGGGGATTAGCGACAAACTTGCCGGGCTAAATGCGGCGCGCTTCAGTGAATGGCAACCTGATTTCACCCCAGATAATGCGCGTCAGGCGATTTTGGCTTTTAAAGGTGATGTCTACACCGGGATGCAGGCACAAGATTTTAGTGCGGCTGATTTTGATTTTGCCCAACAGCATCTGCGTATGCTTTCTGGCCTGTACGGCGTGTTGCGCCCGCTTGATTTGATGCAACCTTATCGTCTGGAAATGGGAATTAAGCTGGCTAACCCTTGCGGTAAAGATCTCTATTCATTCTGGGGTGACCAGATAACCGAGAAACTGAATCAGGCACTGGAGCAACAAGGCGATAATGTGCTGATTAATCTGGCTTCTGATGAGTATTTCAAGGCGGTAAAACCAGCCAAATTGGCAGGTTCCATGATTAAGCCGGTCTTTTTAGATGAGAAAAACGGTAAATATAAAATTATCAGTTTTTATGCTAAAAAAGCTCGGGGGCTGATGAGCCGTTTTATCATTCAAAACAAGTTAACCAAACCAGAACAACTGATTGATTTTAATCTAGAAGGTTATGAGTTTGATTCTGGCTTATCGGCGAAAAACGAGTTGGTATTTAAACGCGCTGAACAGCACTAAACAAGAGTAAAAAGGGCCCAACTTTGGCCCTTTTGTCTTTTTCATCAGTCACAAGTTACTTTGGTAACGCCATCAAGAAAGTGCGTAATTCTGCAAAATCCGCTGATAAATTATGGGATAGCAAAGGTAATTGCGCGCGCACAGCCAGTGGTTTTGGCAACGGCAATTCTTGGCCCAGAATCTCTTCTACGCTCTCTTTGAATTTCGCCGGATGTGCTGTCCCGATGAACAAGCCAAATTCGCCATCCTGCAATTGGTCGCGCAGCACACGATAAGCAATAGCAGCGTGAGGTTCAGAGATATAACCCAGTTCGGCTAGCTCGCGCATGGTGTCTTTGGTCACTTCATCACTAACCGCACCCTGGCCCAAATCCTTCAACTGCCAGATTTTACGGCGGTAAAGTTCTTCAACACGTGGCCAGTTATTCGGTTGGCTCACATCCATCGCATTCGATAGCGTCGCGACAGTCTGTTTCGGCTGCCACTCGCCACTCACCAGGAAACGCGGCACAGTGTCATTAGCATTGGTGGCGGCAATAAAGCGTTTTACCGGCAAACCTAAAGATTTGGCGAGTAAACCTGCCGTCAAATCACCAAAGTTACCACTTGGCACCGAGATAACCAGTTGATTACGTGCTTCCTGTGGCAGTTGAGCTACCGCTTCAAAGTAATAGCAAATTTGTGCCAGTAACCGGCTGATATTGATTGAGTTAGCCGAGTTAAGACTCAGTTCTTGCTTTAATTCTTCATCATCAAAAGCTTGTTTTACCAGCGCCTGACAAGCATCAAAATCGCCATCAATCGCCACGGTGTGAATATTACCGCCCAGGGTACAGAACAGTTTTTCTTGCAGTGGGCTGATTTTACCCCGTGGATACAAGATGACCACCCGCACGTTTTTCAGACCGTAAAATGCATGGGCCACAGCTGCGCCGGTATCGCCGGAAGTCGCGGTTAAGATGGTGACAGGCTGCTCGCCGGCCACTTCTGCCAGCATTTGCGCCATAAAACGTGCGCCGAAGTCTTTAAATGCCAAGGTTGGGCCGTGGAATAGCTCCAATACCGAAATATCATTCTCCACTGGCGCGACTGGTGCTGGGAATTCAAATGCTGCTTGAATGCGTTTGGTTAAAACCTCAGGGGCAATTTCATTGCCAATAAATGCCGACAGAATGCGGCTGCTGCGCGTCACAAAATCCAGATCCAGCAATCGGTCTATTTCAGTCAGTTCAAACTCAGGTAATTCCAGCGGGAAGAAAAGCCCTTGCTGCTTACCCAGCCCTTGTTTGATCGCTTGCGCGAAACTGACCTGCTCGTTGTGATCTTTAAGGTTATACAGTTTCATACGTTATCCCAGTAGTCGTGCGCCTGCGGTGTCCAGGCGGCAAATATGAACAAAACCTTCATCGTTTTGCAGGTAATGATTTTGTAGCCAGCCCGCCATGCGCTGTGCGGTTTCTTTATCATTGCACACCGCAAACAGTGTTGGGCCGGAACCGGAAATACCACAGGCCAGAGCGCCAATATCATGCGCAGCTTGGCGGGCCGCTGCAAAGCCAGGCAGCAATTGGGTGCGGTAGGGTTCAGCAATAACATCTTTCATCATTTTAGCGGCCAAATCTGGCTGCTGGGTGTGACAGGCATGTATGAATCCGGCGACATTACGCCCGTGAGTGATGCAATCCTGACGACGATACTGAGCGGGCAAAATGGCCCGCGCCTCAGCAGTTGAAACTTTGATGCCCGGATACGCCATAACCCACAGCCAATCATCAAAACCGGGGACGTTTTGGCTAACATAATCGTCCTGCTCAAGAATCAGCTGCATCCCGCCCAAATAGCACGGTGCAACATTATCAAAATGGACACTGCCGGATACCCGCCCTTCCAACTCGCCCATCAGCTCAAGCAATCTATTTTTATTCAATGGATTGCCACAAAACTCGTTCATCGCCATCAGACCGGCGACCACCGAACAGGCACTGGAGCCAAGCCCCGAGCCAATCGGCATATTCTTTTCTAACACCATCGCCACCGGGATATCTTGGCCAATTTCCTGACAAAAACGCTCCCAGCATTGATACACAATATTCTGTTTCGGGTCATCTGGCAGCTTACTGACAAAACGGCCTTCATTGCGCAGACTGAAGCTATCGGCCGCGGTCACACTGACACAGTCACCCAGCAAAGTGCCGTCTATCGGCGAAACCGCAGCACCCAGAACATCAAAGCCCACGCTGACATTGCCAATCGATGCCGGAGCATAGATTTTAACCATATTTAAACTCCCAACTTCCATGATAATGTGCGTAAAAGATCGGCGAATACCCCGGCAGCAGTTACGTCATTACCCGCGCCATAGCCGCGAAGTACCAACGGGATTGGCTGATAATAGTGGGTGTAGAAAGCCAACGCATTCTCACCATTTTTAACTTTGTACAGCGGGTCGTTACCGTCAACAGCATCCATCCGGACAATACAGCGCCCTTCTTCGATAACCCCAACATAACGTAGAACTTTGCCTTCTTCTGCCGCATCCGCCACTCGGCGAGTAAACTCCGCATCGAGTGATGGCAAGCGGGCAAGGAAGCTGTCGACATCACCGGATGCATCAAAGCTTGCTGGCAGAACTGACTCAACCTCGATATCTGCCAACTCAAGTTTGTACCCTGCTTCACGGGCCAAGATCAACAATTTACGGGCGACATCCATCCCAGAAAGGTCATCGCGCGGGTCAGGTTCGGTATATCCCATCGCTTTGGCCTGCAATGTGGCCTCTGACAGGGTCATTCCCTCATCCAACTTACCGAAAATAAATGACAGTGAGCCGGACAAAATGCCCGTAAAGCGCATCAGTTCGTCACCTGCATTGAGCAAGTTCTGTAAGTTTTCGATGACCGGCAAGCCCGCGCCCACGTTGGTGTCATACAAGAATTTACGGCAAGATTTTGCCGCCGCAGCACGCATCTGACGGTAATAATTCATCGACGAGGTATTGGCTTTCTTATTTGGCGTAACAACATGGAAGCCATCGGCCAGGAAATCTGCATATTGATCCGCTACGGCCTGGCTGGACGTACAATCGACAATGACCGGGTTTAGTAAGTGATACTCTTTCACCAAACGGATCAGGCGGCTCAAGTTAAACGGCTCTTTTACTTCAGACAGCTCGTTACGCCAGTTATCCAGCGCAATGCCGTGCACATTGGTCAGCATAGCTTTCGAGTTGGCAATCCCACACACGCGCAAATCAATATGGCGCTGCTTCAACCACGGCTGTTGACGATAGATTTGTTCGATTAATGCGCCGCCCACCCCACCAACACCAATAACAAAGACTTCAATGACTTGGTCGGTATTGAACAGCATTTGGTGACAAACCCGCACCCCCGTGGTGACCGCATCATTGCTGACCACCACCGAAATAGAGCGCTCTGATGAACCTTGCGCGATAGCAATGATATTGATGTTGGCGCGGGCCAACGCCGAGAAGAAGCGGGCTGAGATCCCACGCAACGTGCGCATGCCATCGCCAACCACAGAAATGATGGCCAGCTGCTCCATGACGTCCAATGGCTCCAGCAGGCCATCTTTTAACTCCAGATAAAACTCATCTTCCAAGGCTCTGCGCGCGCGGAACAACTCCCCCTGAGGCACACAGAAACTGATGCTGTATTCCGACGATGACTGGGTGATAAGCACCACTGAAATACCGCTACGCGACATGACTGCAAAGACCCGGGCGGCCATACCGACCATCCCTTTCATTCCAGGGCCTGAAACGTTAATCATCGCCATATTATTCAGGTTGGTGATGCCTTTAACCGGGAAACCATCATCATTGCTTTCACCGCCAATCAAGGTGCCGGGTGCTTGTGGGTTCGAGGTGTTTTTTATGAGGCAAGGGATTTGGAACTGGGCGATAGGGGCGATGGTGCGGGGGTGAAGAACTGAAGCGCCAAAATAGGAAAGCTCCATGGCCTCCTGATATGACATCGATTTTAATAATCGCGCGTCAGGTACCACCCGTGGGTCGCAAGTATAAACGCCGTCGACGTCAGTCCAGATTTCACAACAATCAGCCCGTAAACATGCCGCCAGTGCAGCAGCAGAATAATCCGAACCATTACGCCCCAGCACCACCAATTCACCTTTGTCATTGCAGGCGGTGAAACCGGCCATCAGGATGATATGGTCAGCAGGAATGGCACTTGCACCAATCCGGCGGGTAGATTCAGTGATATCAACAGTGGATTCAAGATAGTGACCATGAGCCAGCAATTTCTCAACTGGATTAATCACGCTGACTGCATAACCTTTGGCTTGGAATAGCGCTTCCATTATAGCAATGGACAGTTTTTCGCCACGGCAGATGATGGCGGCATTAATGCTATCCGGGCATTGACCCAGCAATGAAATCCCGTGCAGGACATGTTTGAGTTGTGCGAACTCATGCGCAACCAGCGTTTTCAAACGATCGTAGTCAAAACCCGGTTGCGCTTTAGCCAACCCACTCAGCAGCTCGGAAAAAATCCGCTCTGCATCACTGATATTCGGCGAAATATCTTGCCCGGCAACCATTTTGTCGATCATCGCGACCAGATGATTGGTAATTTTAGCGGGAGCGGATAATACCGTGGCCACTTGCCCCTGACGCGCATTACTTTCAATGATATCGGCAACGCGCATAAAGCGTTCTGCATTTGCTACTGATGTCCCGCCAAATTTCAGCACTCGCATTTCTGGTTCTCTCCCGCTTTCGCGTTTTTTATCGCAAACTTTTTTTGCAAAGATTTGATTGAAAAAAAAAGCCCGCACTGTCTAGGTGCGGGCTTTTTTCTGTTGTTCCTGTACGCGTCAGCCCGCCCCGTAACCTGTGGTTTCGGTGGTGGTAATAATTGTTGTATTCAGGCTGATGTATCGCATTTCGTCTGTCTGTCTCATAAATTAAGCTCTCCCTCTATTGGTTAAAGCAATCGTCCCCTCAAGTCAAACTTTTTCATCCGAAACAGCAAAAAAAACCAACTAACTGATAATGGGTAATATGCTAATTAAGCAAGGGTTCCCAGAGAGTGAGAATCAAAATCCCGCCAAAACATTAGAGAATAAAACCACAAAATAATCGTTAATCGCTATAATACGCTGCACGAATTTTTTTTAACTTAATGACAAAAATACGCAGCCAGACATATTGATTCAATCTGCAAGATGAAATTCAAATAAAGGGCAAAATAGTCATACTCCCGCTAGTTATTTGTTCAAATGATTTTAAACGCAACAAAAATGAAATCTTTCTCACCTTGCTTTACATTTAACCAACATTGATGATAATTATTCTTATGCTTTTGGCCGAAATAGGCCGCTGACAACAAAAATAGTGCCACGGGCTTTATGTCGAAAGAATATTGATTTTAAACAATAAAAATCAATAGATTAGGAAAGTGATATTTTTGTTACGTCTGACACTCAATTTTTAATATTAATAACACTGAATCGATCACTTAATTTAACCCACTGTCGCTTAAGCTGGTATTCTTGTAAGTCTTTTTCACAAAAGTGTTAACGTGCTACAATTGAATTTGATATATGTCAACAAAGCGTAGTTTTGTTGGGTGGTAGATTCGGCTCACACTGTTATATTGCTGTTAATAGGGTTAGGATATGCGCCGCTTTTGTCGCCTTTGGGGCTGTAGGGAGTAACACCCCGACCGAGCTAGTGATGTTGTTGACGTTGATGGAAAGTGCATCAAGAACGCGTTTACGTACTTTAGTCATGTGATGAGCAGGATGACAAGCAACAAGTCAATAAAAATCCTAATATAACAAAGACTTCTGTACTTCCTATTTCTATTTTGTTGGCAATTTTAGGTAGCAAACATGCAGACCCCGCACATTCTGATAGTAGAAGACGAGATAGTTACTCGTAACACCCTGAAGAGCATTTTCGAAGCGGAAGGCTATGTTGTTCATGAGGCCAATGATGGCGCAGAAATGCACCACATCTTGTCTGAGAATGATATCAACTTAGTTATCATGGACATTAATCTGCCGGGCAAAAATGGCCTGTTGCTAGCACGAGAACTTCGTGAACAAGCAAGTGTTGCCCTTATGTTCCTGACAGGTCGTGATAACGAAGTAGATAAGATCCTTGGCTTGGAAATTGGCGCTGATGATTACATCACCAAACCTTTCAATCCGCGCGAATTAACCATTAGGGCGCGTAACCTGCTATCACGCACAATGAATCTGGGTAGCGTCGGCGAAGAACGCCGCTTGGTTGAGAGCTATAAATTCAATGGCTGGGAGCTGGATATCAATAGCCGCTCACTAATAAGCCCTGCTGGTGAGCATTATAAGCTACCACGCAGCGAATTCCGTGCCATGCTGCACTTCTGTGAGAATCCGGGCAAGATCCAATCCCGTGGCGAATTGCTGAAGAAAATGACCGGTCGTGAGCTGAAGCCACATGACCGTACTGTTGACGTGACTATCCGTCGTATTCGTAAGCATTTCGAGTCTACGCCAGACACCCCTGAAATCATCGCCACTATCCACGGTGAAGGTTATCGTTTCTGTGGTGACCTGGAAGAGTAAACCTCGGCCAGCTATTTGCCCTAAAAAGCCAGCATTTATATGCTGGCTTTTATCTTTCTATTACTGCTCACGCCACGGCATTATTGGCACCGCGCTTATCGCATTTTTCGGCGAACCATCAACAATCCTATCGGAATAAGTCAGGTAGATTAAAGCATTACGTTTCGGGTCGTAAAAACGAACCACTTGAAGCTTTTTAAACACCAGTGATGTCCGCTTCTGGAACACAACAGAGCCTTCAGATTTTCTATTCTTAATCTTCTCGCTTAACTCAATTGGCCCTACTTGCTGGCAAGAAATAGCCGCATCAGACGTATCCTCCGCCAACCCTAACCCACCTTTGATACCACCGGTTTTTGCCCGGCTGATATAACAAGTTACATTTTTAACGTCAGGGTCATCGAAAGCTTCAACCACGATTTTATGGTCTGGCCCAAGCAATTTAAATACTGTATCGACTGAGCCAATTTCCTCTGCATGGACGCCTATTGACCCTAAAGAAAGTAGACAACCAAGGAATATCCAGCTTTTTTTCATACACTTACTCCTATGTCGCTGAATAATAGTATTCAACATTAAATATTTTTATTTGAAATAAAACAGTGGTTAAAAAGCTACTTTATAAATCTTAGAAACCTTTTTAGCACAGAACACCCCTAAATTCTTAAGCAGTCGGAAACATAAAAAGTTGTTACTATGCGCCAGAGCTATTCTTTTGATATGACTAACACCCTAAATTTAGGCCGCTTTACGAGGAAGATCTATGGATCAAGCCAGTATCATTCGTGATTTGCTTAGCTGGCTAGAAAGCCATTTAGACCAGCCTTTAGCATTGGACAATGTCGCTGCCAAAGCAGGTTATTCGAAATGGCACTTACAGCGAATGTTCAAGGATGTCACCGGGAATGCTATCGGTGCTTATATCCGTGCCAGAAGGCTATCTAAAGCTGCTGTCGCATTACGATTAACCAGTCGACCTATTCTGGATATTGCCCTGCAATATCGCTTTGATTCGCAGCAAACCTTTACCCGCGCCTTTAAGAAACAGTTTGCGCAAACACCTGCGTTGTACCGCCGGTCTGAAGATTGGCATTCAGCGGGGATCTGTCCGCCTATTCGGTTGGGGGAATATACTTTACCGCAGCCTGAATTTGTTACTTTACCAGAACAGCACCTGGTGGGCCTGACGCAAAGTTACTCTTGTACACTTGAGCAAATTTCAACCTACCGTGCTGAATTTCGGACTAATTTCTGGCAACAGTATCTTGGTAATGCCGATCAATTGCCACCCGTGCTCTATGGCTTACATCACTCCCGCCCTAATCAGGAGAAAGATGATGAGCAAGAGATTTTTTACACCACGGCAATTGAGCCACAACATGTGCCGAGCAATGTGCAGGAAGGGCAGCCGGTTATTTTACAAGGTGGCGAATACGCACAGTTTTGCTATGAAGGGCCACTGGATGGATTGCAGAACTTTATCCTGACACTGTATGGCACCTGCTTACCACAGTTAGAATTGACCCGCAGATGTGGATACGATATTGAGCGATTCTTTCCACAGGGGAGGCCAAAAGAAGGGCCTCCGACTCTATTGAAGTGTGAATATCTGATTCCGATCAGGCGCTAGCGCTGTAGCTCATCAAGTGCTGGCATATCCAAGTGCGCGGTATCGCCAGCACTTTCAATCACCCAGCCAGAAGCCAACCACGGGCTTTCCTGATAATCAACACGGGATAGTGAACAGTTACGCAACCGCAACCGCCGCTCGGCATGAGCGGGCAAACCCAGTAATGTACTTAATAAACATCCCAGCGCCATACCATGACTGACTAATAGCGGCTTACTGCCCGCAGGAAGCTCTAAACAGCTATCCAGTGCTGCACGCATCCGCCACGCCAGCTCTGCCATCGACTCCCCTTGAGGAATTCGGCCGCCTTCAGTCCCGTTGACCATCTGTTTGCGCCATTGCTCTTCTTCTGGCGTTAAGCTTTCAATCGGACGTGTTTCCAGCACCCCCATATCCAGCTCGCGCAGCCGTGGGTCTGTTACTATGTTTAGCCCACAAGCATCGGCGATGATTTGTGCTGTTTGTTGCGTGCGCCCAAGGTCGCTGGTGATAATATGCGTGATACCTTGGTTACGAACGCGTTGCGCAACCAAATGTGCCTGACGTTGACCGACCTCGGTCAGAGGGCTGTCTGATTGGCCCTGGATCTGGCGCGAGGCGTTCCATACGGTTTCGCCGTGGCGCACGAGATATACCTGTAACATGTCATTTTTCCGTTATACTGCGTGAAATAAAAACTCAATCCACTTCACTATACCCAGTAGATTCAGAGTTGGGTCAACAACTGAAGCCGCCTATAAAAACAATCAATATCACTTATTTAGTTGTTTTATTTGGCTAGCAACCCTACACCTTGAAGATGACGGATATAGATTCTTAAAAATACTGAGACTTACTATGTACCATGTTGTTGCTGCAACTACCAACCCTGCAAAGATTAAGGCTATCAGCCTCGCATTTGACGACGTTTATGGCCCCAGCCAATATCGCATCGAAGGTGTTAATGTCGAAAGTGGCGTCTCTCCGCAACCGATAGGCAGCGTTGAGACACGCACTGGTGCCAGACAACGAGTGAGTAATGCACGTCAGATGCGCCCTGAGGCTGATTTTTGGGTCGGGGTAGAAGCCGGTATTGAAGATAATATGACCTTTGCATGGATGGTAATTGAACACTTACAGTTGCGGGGAGAATCCCGTTCTGCCAGTTTGATGCTGCCCGAGATTATATTGCAAGGGATTCGCCAAGGCCGTGAGCTGGGCGACGAAATGGCAGATTTAACCGGAATTTCGAATGTAAAGCATCAGGGCGGTGCTATTGGGATTTTTACCGATGGGAAATTGACCCGAACCGGTGTTTACCACCAGGCACTGCTGCTGGCACTGGTTCCTTTTCATAATGAAATTTACCAGCGCCCAGTGCAGCAAGATTAAAGTTTGCCCAACGGAGGGGCGATTACGGCTGGTTTGAAAGCAACTGTTCTTCAAGCCAGTTTTTCAGCTCTGGTGGGGCGGTTTTCAAGCTATTCGAACCACGAGTGATAGTGGCGATACCGGCACCCAATTGGTTTTTCAGTTCCCTCTGACTTAATTCCCCGCGCATTAACTCCTCAATGATACGCACACGAGTACCAAGAGCCGTGCGTTCATCCGGTGTCAGCATCAATTGCAAGAGTGGCAAATGCAGATCTTGCGCAATCGCATTTTGTAACAGCGCAACAAAACTCAACCAATGTTGGTTATCTTCAGGGGATAACGCTGGGTCAGGAGCTTGTGCGCTGTTAATTGGATGGTGGATATCAGGCAGGTTTTCTTCATCAGCCGACAGATTAGATTCGGTGAATCGCGGTGTTGTCATGATATAGACCCTAAGTACTATTTAACTAGTACTTAGGATAACATAAGGCCAGATATAGCCAAAGCACTTGAAGCCGCAGTTAACTCTCTACAGCTTCAAGTTCAAGGCTATCCTCTGCGGAGCCCAGAACCAAAGGCAGCCAGCGAGCAAATCCCGGGGGCGCGAGCGCAGCTAACACCGCCGCAGCGCCAAGGACGCAGGGGATCAGTAGCGCCGCTGCCACTCAGCATCACTCAGCACCTTCGCTGGGCGATTCATAAAATGACGATAGAAAGCATCGTAGGCCAGTACATTTTTCACGTAGCCTCGGGTTTCTGAGAACGGAATGCTTTCGATGAATGCCACGGCATCTACTTGCCCGCCACTGTTTCCTAGCCAGGTGTTGACCCGTGATGGGCCGGCATTATAGGCGGCACTGGATAAAATACGGTTGCGGCCAAATTGCTGATATACCTCTTCCAGATAGCTGGTGCCTATCTCGATGTTGGTGATAGGGTCAAGCAGCTGGCTGCTGTTGACATAACCTGGGATGTTATTCAGTTTGACGGTATGTTCCGCAGTCCGGGGCATCACTTGCATCAGACCTGCCGCACCTACCGGAGATTGTGCTTTCGGGTTCCAGGCACTTTCCTGACGAGCAATGGCCATCGCATAACTTGGGGTGATTCCTTTCCCTTCTGTTGCCTGATGGAATTCTTTCGGCCATGCCAGTGGGAAGCGCTCTTCCAGATGGTCCCATAATTTGGCCACGATGGTTGCCTGAACACTCAAATCCGCCCATTTTTGGTTAAAGGCATAGCGCGCTAATGCTTCCTGCTCAGGTTTACTGCGGCTGGCAACCAAATAACTCCACTCGTTGCGGGCCAGATTATCCATATTCCAATACATTAACTCGCGCACTCGGGCTATTTCTGGCCGCTGCGTCAGTGAAGCATCGGGTTTAGTCGCAACCTCAACATTGATGGGGTACGCCACCCCCAATTTTTGGGCTGCAACCATAGGATAAAAGCCGCGCTCCTGCATCAGACTGCGCAAGATAGCTTCGCCTTCAGCTTTCTTGCCTTGATCTAATAACAGTGAAGCACGCCAATAACGCCACTCATCTTTGTTTTGTGCCTCTGCTGGCAGGCGGGCCATCCAGGTTGCCAGCCCCTGGCGGTCACCGCTGCCCAGAGACATGCGAATACGGCGCTCCAGCAATGGCGTGGAGTGGCTACGTAAGGTGACTTGATCTCGCCATTTAGCTTGGTCATAAGTGGCATCAGTGCCCATTAAGCGCCAGGCGACGGCTTCTTCCAGCTCCAGCTTCTCGCTGTCACTCATTTTTTGTAGCCGCACCAAGCTTGGGATCATCGCGCGCGCATTTTCTACGTCCTGACGCGCCAGCCGGGTAAAGCCAATAATGGTCGCTGAGCGGGTAAAATCTGTTGGCCCCACCGTGCGGGCAAAGCTTTCAACACTGGCGGGATCACTTTGCAATTTCGCCAGCGCCGTCCCCATGGTTTGATAATCGGCTGGCAATTGTTTGAGTAAGAAACTCACCAAGCTGGCATTGCCCTCTTGAAGCGCTAACTTCATACGGGCCAGAGTTGCCAGTGGTGTTTGATGCCCGGCTTGTTGCCAGACACTGAATAATTTATCGCAGCTACCCGGTAGCGACTGACCATTGAGCCAGATCTCACTGGCCCCGTCCCAGGCGACTTGCTGTTCGCCAGTTGCCCATTTTGCATAGTAATAATTACAGCGGGCAGCAACCGGTTTTGGTGCTTGCGGACTGAAAGCCAATAACCCACGCCAATCCTCGCGACGAGCCAGTTCATTAACAAAACGGGATGACAGCGAACGTGCGGGCGGCAATGTGGGGTTACGACTCAGAAAATCGTTCACTTGGGCCGCACTCACTTGGCCTAAATCTTGAGTTAACTGGCGGTATTCCAGATACGGGTACAGAGGATAATCACGCAACATAGGCATCAGTTGCGCGACAGTATCCATCTGATTGCTGTCCCAAGCTTGTTTAACTTGTTGATAGCGTTGCCGTTGGGCATCAATAGAGTCTGCGAATGCCACTCCTGAAGTCGTCACCAGACACACGCCAATCGCCAGATATTGCCACTTGTTCATACTGCCTTTTCCTCACTGGTTGTTGGCTACTGCATTTCACTTACCGCAACTTCTGATTAGCATAGTCATAATTAGTTCCGGCGCAGGACATACTAACTAAGAGTTTCACCTGATAGCTAGCGATTACACGTGTCAATACAAAGGGAAAATTAATATTCCTGGATGATGGCTTCAATTCCAGAAAGTTAAAAAGATAGCGGACAAAATAGTTTACCGAGTAATTACTTATTATTCACTGAGTTACCCGTCATTAATCACTCAATGTTTCGACTTTATTATCTCAGATCAAGACACTATTTTGATAAAAATCTACTATCCTTGCTTAATATAACTATGTTGATGTAAATATATCATTCAGAATCATTTTTTTGTCTTTTAATAAAAATCAAATAATTAAGGAGCAGGATTTTTTCAAGGAAGAAAGAAGGTCATTTTCTCTGCCCCATAGCTCGATAATTAGATTAAATGGATAAATTTCAGATTTATTAATTTTTAAGAAGGTTCTTTCAATGCAAAACTCATCAAACCATTCACCCGGAGCGAAACCCCCAGAGGGCAGGGCCTGGTATCAGCTTACTGCGGAAGAATCTTTGCAGCATTTAAATAGCCGCGAAGAAGGTTTAACCCCACAAGAGGCGGAAGAACGTCTTAAACAATACGGTCCCAATGCACTACCCGCCCAAAAACGTAAGCATCCCCTGCTTCAGTTTTTAGCACATTTTAATGATGTTCTGATTTACATTCTTTTAGCTGCAGCATTAGTCAAAGGCCTAATGGGCCACTCTGTTGACACTATTATTATCCTTTGCGTGGCTGTTATTAATGCCTTAATTGGCTATGTTCAGGAAAATAAAGCCGAGAAGTCACTGAAAAGCATCCAAAATATGCTTTCCAGTAAAGCTGTGGTTATCCGTAATGGCAGCGCACAAACTATTGATGCGCAGAATTTAGTCCCGGGAGATATTGTCACATTAAAACCAGGGGATAAGATTCCAGCCGACCTTCGATTACTGGAAGCCCACAACCTCCAGATTGAAGAAGCTATCTTGACCGGTGAATCCACTGTGGTTGAGAAGCAAACCGGCGTTATTGAAAACGAATCCGTTATTGGTGATCGCAAAAACCTGTTGTTCTCGGGCACCACCATCAGTGCTGGCACCGCGAAAGGTTTAGTGATTGCCAGTGGTGGCGATACCGAATTGGGTCATATTAACCAAATGATGTCGGCGGTCGAAGCCACCCGCACCCCGCTATTGCAACAGATGGATAGGCTGGGCAAAGCCATTTTCATTCTGATTTTGGTGATGATGGCCTTCTTGTTCGTCTTCGCCTTTATCTTGCGCGACCTGCCAGTCAATGAATTGCTGCTAGCCTTAATCAGTCTGGCTGTGGCCTCAGTTCCTGAAGGCTTGCCGGCTATTATTTCAATTATTCTGTCCTTGGGTGTGCAGGCGATGGCGCGCAACCGCGCTATTATTCGCAAGCTGCCAACGGTAGAAACCTTAGGTGCCATGACCGTCGTCTGTTCCGATAAAACCGGTACATTGACGATGAATGAAATGACCGTCAAAGCGGTGATTTTGGCAGAGCATTGCTACCGTGTAGAAGGCGAAAGCTACGAGCCGGTCGGCAATATTTATCCTGAGGGCAGTGACCAGAAAGCCACCCTGGCAGGGCCATTAAAGACCTTTATCACTGCAGTAAACCTCTGTAATGACAGCCAAATTCAAAAGAACGAGCAAGGCCATTGGACGATTACCGGCGGCCCGACGGAAGGTGCGCTGAAAGTGTTGGCGGCCAAATCCGGCATTGAACTTGGCCCAGTGGTGCAACAGGGTAAAATTCCTTTCGATTCAGCTTATAAATACATGGCCACCAGCCATCAAGTTGAGTCTGAAAACAGTATCTTCCTGACCGGCGCGCCTGATGTGCTGTTCACCTTCTGCCAGCAAGAACTGACGGACAACGGCTTTGCGCCATTCCGCCGTGATTACTGGGAAGCAGAGATGGCGCGCTATGCTAAACAGGGCTTGCGCATGGTCGCCGCGGCTTTCCGCCCGACCGAGCAGGCCGTCAGCGAGCTAGACCACAGTGACATCCAGCAAGGCATGGTGTTTGTTGGCATAGCGGGCATGATGGACCCACCTCGTCCAGAGGCCATTGATGCCATTGCCACCTGTCAGCAAGCCGGTATTCGCGTGAAAATGATAACCGGTGACCATCAGGAAACCGCAATGGCGATTGGTGCCATGCTGGGGATAGGTAATGGGAAAGACTCCATTACCGGTGGCCAATTGGAGCATATGGATGATGCACAGCTGGCGGAAGCTGCTGTTCGTTATGATATTTTTGCCCGTACTAGCCCAGAACATAAACTGCGTCTGGTCAAAGCCTTGCAAGAGAAAGGTGAAATCGTCGGGATGACCGGTGATGGCGTCAATGATGCTCCGGCGCTGAAACAGGCCGATGTGGGTATCGCCATGGGTATCAAGGGCACCGAGGTGACAAAAGAAGCCGCCGATATGGTGCTGTCAGATGATAACTTCGCCACCATCGCCAGTGCGGTTGAAGAAGGCCGCCGAGTCTACGATAACCTGAAGAAAACCATTCTGTTTGTGTTGCCGACCAACCTGGCGCAAGGGTTATTGATTATCTTTGCCATTCTGGTGGGTGCGGTTATCCCATTGACGCCATTGCAAATCCTCTGGATAAACATGGCAACCTCTACCACGCTGTCCTTCGGTTTAGCATTTGAACCGGCAGAAAGAGGCATTATGCGCCGCAATCCTCGTGACCCGTCCAAGCATGTATTAGATGGCCATGCCATCTGGCGCATTGCTTTTGTCGGCACCTTGATTGCCTGTAGCGCATTCGCCCTGGAAGCCTATATGGAACCGCGCGGTTACAGCACTGAATTTATCCGCACCGTGTTAATGCAAACCCTGGTGACCGCCCAGTGGATTTATATGTTTAACTGCCGTGTGATGGACAGATTCCCATTAAACAAAGAAGTCTTTGTTAACAAAGGGCTATGGTTAGTTTCTGGCGTGTTAATCCTGTTGCAGTTAGCCATTATCTATCTGCCATTTATGAATACTGCTTTCGGTACCGAGCCATTACCGGCTTATTATTGGGGCATCACTCTGCTGGTCTCTATCGCCATCTTCCTGATCGTCGAAGTTGAGAAGTGGGTCATAGGGCGCTTCAAACGCGCATAAAAAATCCTGACTGATTTCATTCAGTTAGATACATAAACCCGGCTAATAAGTCGGGTTTTTTTATTTGTTAAAAATCGGACTTAAGATAAATCGCATATTGCCGATACCATGACTATTATTGCATCAATTAAATCTTATAATAGAGATGATTTATTCATTGGCCGCAGCAATTAACTCGCCCTATAGGAAGCGCAAAAATGAACACAATACCTTGCGCAATTAATGGCGTCAGTGATGATAAGTATTATTATCCGCGAAAACGGACGATATGGCGGCGTGTCTGGCGAGCCGGTGCTTACACTTTGTTATTTTTTTCAATATTATTCGCCTCATGGCCTTTACTGGCGGCAAATAATCTCAGTGAAGAGCAGGTGCATGAGCGCAGTGATGCCGCCGCAAAAATGGTGTTGGGCATTATCAGTTATTCGCGCTGGCCAGTGGCACCGAAAATCATTCGTTTGTGTGTTGTTGCACCAACACAATATGCAGAAGAATTATTTAACCCAGCATTAATGGAAACCACACATCCTATTTACACCCAGCGTTATTCATTGCCCAATTTCGCAATAGCGGACAATTGTGATGTGGCGTATTTGGGCCTTATTGACGAGCAACATCGCCAAGAGCTGGCGGTTCAATTATCCCAACACCCAGTTCTTACCATCAGTGAAGATTACGACGAATGCACTTTGGGCAGTGCCTTTTGTCTGCTACTGGAAGATAAGCAAGCCTCTTTCAAAGTTAATATGGATGCATTAGCACGCAGTGGGGTGAAAGTGCACCCCAGTGTGTTGCAACTTGCCCGTAAAAAGGCTGACGCATTATGAATTCAACAAAAAATAAATCCGCTGAACGGAATCAAGCCCAGGCAGTAAAACTCCCTACTCTGGGTCGAGTCTTGGGCAAAATACATTTAACCGTGGCAATAGTTTCGGTGGTTACAGCAGGTATTTTCCTGACATTAGCCGCCCTGTTCGCCTTAAGAGTTTATGCTGAGCATAACCTGCATTTGATCGCGCGTTCTATCAGCTATACCACTGAAGCCGCAGTTGTTTTTGGTGACACAATGGCCGCCAATGAATCTTTGGCTCTCATTGCTAAAAATGAAGAAGTCGAACAGGCCAAAATTCTGGACAAAAATGGCCGGGAGGTCGCCAGCTGGACACTCCCTGAGAGCGGCCCGCTTCATTTCCTGGAGAGAAGTGCTGCCCGCTGGGCACTGCCTGAACCGGTGGTGGTTCCAGTAATTCATTCCGGTAATGAAATTGGCAAAATAATCATTGCCGGTCATGGCGGTAGCCTGCTGCGTTTCCTGCTACAAGGGCTGGCAGGCCTACTGGTTTGCCTGATTCTTAGCTGTGTGGTGGCACTCTACCTGTCACGCCGCATGCTTTTTGGCATCATCGGCTCACTGAATCGCATAACTGAGGTGGCTCATAATGTCAGCCGCAACCGCAGTTTTGGTCAACGCGTTCCCTCGGCACAAATCGCCGAGCTAAATGAGCTAAGCAATGACTTCAATGGGTTGCTGGAAGAGTTGGAAGTTTGGCAAAGAAACTTAACACTGGAGAATGACTCACTCGCCCACCGCGCAGCCCATGATAGCCTGACCGGTTTGGCAAACCGCGCCTTCTTTGAGGGCCGCTTAATTCGGACACTTAAAGAGTGTAAATCCAAAGAACACGCCGCGGTTTTATTTCTCGATGGCGATCGCTTTAAAGACATCAATGACAACTATGGCCATGCAACAGGCGATATTGTGCTCACCACCATTGCTGACCGTATTCGCGCCCTGCTGCGTGAGTCCGATTTAGTGGCCCGTCTGGGTGGTGATGAGTTTGCGATATTACTGGCCCCTATTTATAACACTGACGATGTGTTAACCATTGCCGACAATATTATCGACAGTATGGCTCAGCCAATAATACTGCCGAATGGCAGTGAAATAATCACCTCACTCAGCATTGGAATTGCAATTTACCCTGACCATGCACAAACGCCGGACGAATTATTACGACGGGCAGATGAAGCCATGTATCAGGCGAAAAAAGGTTTTCAACCATGTGGACGAGGCACTGTTCAACATGCTGGCTTCACTCATACAGAAAAGACAGGGTAAGTGACATGCATTTAACAAGGAATCACCATAACCATCCCCTTTGGATGGGCTTTATTGCTCTTTGCCTGCTGGCGCTCGCGGGCTGCCAGGCTAAACCATCAGGGCTGACAGCAGAACAAATTGCAGCTTTACAGGAGCAAGGTTTTAAATTAACGGATAATGGCTGGGAATTTGGGTTAGCTAATAAAGTGTTATTTGACACTGATATCAGAGAATTAAACTCTACGGGCAAACAAACTGTAGAGAGCATTGGCCGGGCATTACACAATGTTGGCATCAACCACTTACGAGTTGATGGTCATACCGACTCAACTGGCGAAGACGGTTATAACCAGCAATTGTCATACCAGCGGGCGGCAGCCGTTGCAGATTCGCTGTCGGCCAGTGGTATTCCACGGGCAAGAATTGATGTCCGTGGCCGAGGGGAATTAGAGCCGGCGGCCGATAATAAAACGGCTCAAGGCCGGGCAGAAAACCGCCGTGTGGCCATTATAGTGACCGCGTAATAACCTTAATGGTGTGTTGGTTGGTTTGCACTCTTATTTTCCTGCGCCTACTTATGTTCTTGAGCCTAAGTGACCCCCAGCAAATGAGCGAATCCCGATGAGCTTACAGAGTTAAGCGATTCGGGTAAGTGAAAGCAGCCAACACCACTGCGACTTGAAATATATCCATAGCATACCCAATAGATTTCAAGGCGCAGGTAGGCGGCAAATGAGCGAATCCCGTTGAGCTTACAGAGTTAAGTGATTCGGGTAAGTGAATTAAGCCCGGTTTTGTACCTTATTTCTGTAAGAGATGATATGCGCAATTTTACTGAAAAAACATATCACAACTCTTTATTTACTATCACGCAGTACCCAAATTGATTTTTCAGTAAAATACTGTTGTAAGAAAATTTCATTACCACCAGTTAGATCTTTAATCGTTGCTTTTTCAAAGTCTGTTTTTAAAATAAATATTCCTCTATACATCTCACCTAGAGGAATACCTATACCAATTAAAACAACTAGTAATGGTATCAATTTTTTCGGCCAATTTGTGTAAACTAATGCTTTACCACAAGCTAGAGCAAGCACAGCTATCCCTGGGATAGATGCCCTCATAGCAAAATCATTGAGTGGCCCAACCTTATATAAAGGAATTAAGCAAAGTGACACGACGGAAATTATAAGAAAACTTTTTGGTATATTTGTCTTACACGTAAGCATAACCAATACAGCCCCACCAATTTCAAGTGCAAGAAAAAGGAAGAAGCTACTAATAGTAAAACAAGGTGAATTTGGAATTATTGTACACCTATTACTCCAGATCGGACCACTTATAATCTCCCCAGTATTAGACAGCAAGTACAATACTATTGGAAGCCCAACAACCACACTAACAATTATATTTTCAATATTAACTATTGATTTATACAACCCAAATCTACTAAGAATTGGCAAAACAAATGGCAACAAACCCACGGCGACAAAAGGGGACCAAAAAGCAATAAATATTAATAACATCGCCAACAAACCGCCTTGTAGGTTATTACTATCTAATCTTTTTAAAAGAATTGTAATTCCTATCCATCCTGGAATCGCATGTTGTTGCACCCAGAATAAAGATGTTGTATTCGATGCATATTCAATCCACCCCGCCCACCATTCAAAATGTAAAGGGAGATCAACCTGAAATTTAGTTATCAGGTATCCAATATTATCGGCACCACTAAAAAATATAAATGCAAATATAACAATAGAGGCATTTAATTTTGATTTTATGTTTGAAACCACCCCCCAAAAGAAAAGCACAACGCCAATTAACGACCATATAGATGAAATTAATATCCCGCCATTACCATTAAATAGCTTCATCACTAATGCAGGAGTAAGATACCATCCAAGATAGTACCTCATATTCCCATCCTCAGTGTTTACAGGCCATGAATTATGAGATAAAACATTTAAAATGGCATTGTGTTTTATCCAATCATAATTTTGACTTACCCCAAACAGCCCACCTGACAATAACACCCATATAGAAGATATAGCAAACACCAAGAATAATAACTTAATATTACCATCCAGCTTCCATTGCGTTTTTTTTATTACTTTATATAGAATATAACTTAAAATAATTATAGCTGAAAAACCTATCCACACTTTAGCAAAACAAGCAAAGAAAATAAAAACAGGCAATCCCAAATATACGAGTGATAAAAAATCACATATTGTATAATCGTAACTCACATTCTTTTGTTTTATCATTTTACGATCTTAAATTTAAAATTTAGCCAATTGTTTTACTCCAAACCCAAGTTTAATGTCAATATATTAATATATTATTCATCCGGAATTCGTAGTATAGCCTTAGCGTAATCAGGCTTTTTTTCATAAAATGTTAAATATCTCGCATCACCAACCTCAGATTCCCCTAAAAAGTTATAATACTGCGGATCTTGTGGATAGCAAAAATAGCCATTAATCACTGCCTCAGTAGCATCTGTAAATTGAACATGGTTTTGTTGAATAAA
>NZ_ACCD01000027.1 GCF_000173775.1 Yersinia rohdei ATCC 43380 | reverse complement strand
AGACGTGTCAGGTCGATGACCTCACTTCTTTCTAAGTCAAAACTGTCTTTAAGAACGGTTAACGCTTCGGTGCCATACAGAACGGAGAGTAACATAATCAGTTTTTTGATCCTTTCAGCAGGGCCCTGATTTTTTAAGCGGTGACAGGGCTTCAGCTAGGGCAACTTTTCGATTACTCTTTTTGAGTAATATTCCCCCCCCTTGTTCTCTGGATCGCCAGAGGTGCCTGCTTGCCAGCGTTGAATTGCACAGCAAAAAGGAGCTGTTCTCAGCGTTTCTCGACAGAATGACACTCATCACGCAGCCTGATATCTATTCATCCATGCAGAAGAAGGGTAATCGCTGGAGCAGATTATCGAAGAGGAAAAGCTCGACCTGATAAGCCCCGTAAACTGGTAAGAGAAGTGTATCAGAGCGGCAACATTCCAGAAGTAGGTACCGCTGTATCAAAACTTCTTCTCCTTGCATTTCGCTTTACAAAAGGCGGTAATCGTCAGGAAAAACAGCGCACAGTGATTGATAAGCTAAAAAATCACCTAGAGCGTTTTCTGGGTATAATGAGTCCGTAAAGATAATTAATGTATTGAGTATGAGCTCAGACCTGACCTTCGCTGCTTACGCTTACAGCAATCTATGATTAATATCATGATCGTAGATATAAAAAAAATCTACCTGCATAAACAGGTAGACTGGAAATATTTCTGGTAACTATAGAGATTTGATAATTTCTTATTTCATCTGGTTATTAATCTTTGCATAATCAAATGGGCTAATGGATTTTTCTCTATTAGCATCCAGAAAATCAGCCCACCACTGTAGCATCAGACTGCGCTCGTCCAGATGCTCAGCCTTATGAATATAAGCCGCACGGACACCATTCCTTTCCTGATGGCTCATCTGACGTTCTACAGCGTCTTTTGACCATAACCCCGATTCGATAAGGGAACTGCAGGCCATCGCTCTGAAGCCGTGGCCACAAACATCTACCTTCGTATCATATTCCATCAACCGCAGAGCATTATTGACGGTATTTTCGCTCATCGGCTTCCAGGGGTTATGGTCACCCGTAAAGACCAATATATGCTCGCCACTGATAGTGCGGATTTGCTGTAAAATTTCCAGAGCTTGTCTGGACAGAGGAACAAGGTGCGGTGTACGCATTTTAGAGCCTCGGTGTGAATGTTTAACCCCTGGGAGGGGTTCACGTTCAGGAGGGATCGTCCACATTGATTTTTCAAAATCGATTTCAGGCCATCGGGCAAAACGTAGTTCACTGGAGCGAATAAAGATTAGCACGTTTTTGTTCGCAGGGGTCAATGTTACCTGTAATCAGCTTTCTGGCTTCATCACGCTTTTCACGGGCTTCAGATAATGAAACTTCGGGGTAAACGCCCAGAGCGAGAGTTTTCTCTTTCCCCAGAAATCGATAGCGGAGTCGCCAATAACGAGAACCATTGGGATGGACAAGTAAACACATGTTGCCACTGTCCGCGAGTTTATAAGGTTTTTCATCCGGTTTTGCCGGCCGGATCTTTGCGTCAGTGAGTGCCATAGACAGGTCTCCTGATAGTGAAAAGGGGTATAAATATTATCGAACCAGACTATACCCTCATTTGTACCCTCTCAAGGGGGTTGATGTGGGTAGAATGTGGTGGAGTCCGGTTGAATTGAGATAGCAAGAGATGTTGATTTTAGGCAGGAAATACAACGAAAAACGGACCTCCGTGGAGGTCCGTTGATATGAATTTTGGTGCCCGGACTCGGAATCGAACCAAGGACACGGGGATTTTCAATCCCCTGCTCTACCGACTGAGCTATCCGGGCAACGGGGCGCATTAAACCGTATTGGCACCAAATCGTCAATGAGTTTCTCATATATTGGCGTTCGGTTGCTCTCTTTTTAGGCGAAAATTGCTAAAAAACTGTTGGCGTGATTATTTTTATCGCGTAATTGGATTTTTTATCTGTTTGATCTATATGTTTTTTATTTCTCAGTTCGTTAGATAACAATAGCTTAGATATTCACTAAATATGCATTTTTATTGGCTTTCAAGGGTTGAATCGACCCCAAAAACATGCAACTATTGCGAAAATTTAGCGTTACTATTCATTCCACTAGTCTCGAATATTTCGAGAATCTAAGCAGGAGGCGGTTATGGCAGTTTTATACATTCCAATGCATAGTAAACGCCCCACGTGCTATTTCCCCTATTTTTCTGCTGTTAAGTCTCTTATTGCTTCCATGCGGTAAGGCTACCTATTGCTCACTGTTAGACATTATTAAAAGTAGAGATAGTTCTCTGATTTTACTGATGTTTATTGGTCGACGCAGCGATCTGCTCACTGATAATTCCCAGCTTTAATTTCAGCTTGGAAAGTGTGCGTTAAAGATATCAATTTACCGGCATCACATAGGTTTCCCAATACTGTGTGATGTCATCTCTATGCCAAAGTGGCAGCCTCATACCTGACCGTTTGAGAATAAGTGACATGACACAGTTAAAAATAGCAACAAGTGCTCGTTTGGCTTCTTATGTAGAGAGCCAGCGGGGAGTGGTATACCTCAATCAGACCGATTTTACTGATGTTGCCGCAGTGGTGATGTCGGTTGAAGATGCGAATGCCGGTATATTGTCAAAGCTTTATGATTTGGGCTTTGCCATTCCAATTTTTGTTGCCGTCACGGCAGAACAGACGGTTTCTGAAAGTTATTTGCCTCTTATTAAAGGGATTATTACTCTCGGAGAGGCAAATAAAGCATTTTACAATGCACAGGTAGAAGCGGCCGCCAGTGAATATCAAAAAAATCTGCTACCGCCTTTTTTCTCAACATTAAAGAAATATGTCGAGATGCAAAACTCCACCTTTGCATGCCCAGGGCATCAAGGCGGCGAGTTCTTTCGCAAACATCCTGCTGGCCGTCAGTTTTTCGAATTCTATGGTGAAACGATATTTCGCTCAGATATGTGTAATGCCGATGTCAAATTGGGTGATTTGCTTATTCATGAAGGTGCGGCAAAAGATGCACAAAAATATGCCGCTAAAGTTTTCAATGCAGATAAGACCTATTTTGTCCTGAATGGGACTTCGGCGGCTAATAAGGTGGTCACTAATGCCTTATTAACCCGTGGTGATTTGGTGTTGTTTGATCGCAATAACCATAAATCTAATCATCATGGTGCGTTGATCCAAGCCGGGGCAACTCCAGTCTATTTGGAAACTGCCCGCAATCCGTTTGGCTTTATTGGCGGTATTGATGCCCATTGTTTCGATGAGCGCTATTTACGCCAGCAGTTACGCGAAGTGGCACCTGAAAGAGCGGATGATGCACGGCCATTCAGACTCGCAATCATTCAGTTAGGTACCTATGACGGCACTGTGTATAACGCCCGTCAGGTGGTGGACAGTATTGGTCATTTATGCGATTACATTTTGTTTGATTCCGCGTGGGTAGGTTACGAGCAATTTATCCCGATGATGAAGGATTTCTCTCCGTTGTTGTTGGAATTAAATGAAAATGACCCTGGGATTATTGTGACTCAGTCAGTGCATAAGCAGCAGGCTGGTTTTTCACAAACCTCGCAAGTGCATAAGAAAGATAACCATATCAAAGGACAAAAGCGGCACTGTAATCATAAACGTTTTAATAATGCATTTATGTTGCATGCCTCGACCAGCCCGTTTTATCCATTATTTGCGGCATTAGACATTAATGCCAAAATTCATTCTGGTGACAGTGGCCGGCGCATGTGGATGGATTGCGTAAAACTGGGTATCGAGACTCGTAAAGCATTATTAGAACGCTGTTCAATGCTGCGGCCATTTATTCCACCGACTGTTGGTGGTAGGAATTGGCAAGACTACGATACTGATATTATTGCAGATGATGCGCGCTTCTTTAATTTTGTACCTAATGAACGTTGGCATGGATTTGAAGGTTATAACCAAGACCAATATTTGGTTGACCCTTGTAAGTTATTGCTGACGACGCCGGGAATTGAAGCCAGCAGTGGGCAATATACGCAGTTTGGCGTGCCGGCGGCGATATTGGCGACTTTCCTGCGTGAGAATGGCATTGTGCCGGAAAAATGCGATCTGAACTCAATTCTATTCCTACTGACTCCGGCAGAAAACCCTGCAAAAATGGCGCATCTGGTTGATATGTTAGTGCAATTTGAGCGCTATATTGAGCAAGATGCACTGTTATGTGATGTTTTACCGACTATCTACCGGAAGAATGAAGAGCGCTATCGCGGCTATACTTTGCGCCAGTTATGCCAAGAAATGCATGATTTGTATGTCAGTTATGATGTTAAACAACTGCAAAAGGATATGTTCCGCAAGGCCAGTTTCCCGCCGGTTGCCATGAACCCACAGGATGCGAATATCCAGTTTGTCCGCGATAATATTGAATTAATTCCTATTGCTGAGGCAGAAGGGCGCATTGCAGCTGAAGGGGCTTTGCCTTATCCACCGGGAGTGCTGTGTGTTGTTCCTGGTGAAATATGGGGTGGGGCGGTGCAGCGTTATTTCCTGGCGCTGGAAGAAGGTATCAATTTATTGCCGGGTTTCTCTCCAGAATTGCAGGGCGTTTATATCGAAAAAGGTGATGTCGAGTGGCGGCGTATTTTTGGTTATGTCATTACCAATTGATATAATTGAAGAAATTCATACTTATAATAGCCTATCAATATAGGGCTAAGTTGAGTCGACCCACGAGATACAAACAATAAGATAATCTTGGCAATAAAAATGGCACAGGGAACTGTGCCATTTGATGTTTATTCATTAAGTATCAATAAAGTTAGTGTCGGCGATAACTCTTCTGCGCGCTGTTCACTTTTACCAAATAACGACGAGACTCACCGGATGGATGTTTAGTGGTGAGCGTTTGGAATACATCTCCTGGGGCCATATTATTGATAATATTCACCGCTTGATTCTTATCGCTGGAGAATACCCGCAATACACTGCCCGCTCCGCCATTATATGAGGTAATAACAGCATAGCGCCGTGAGGTGGAATTTTGAATACCGCCTAAATAGGTGTTTTGCAGGATAGCCAAATAGGCGGTGCCGGCATCTATATTATTTTCAGGATCAAATAGATAGCTACGGCTTGGTTGGCCGCTTTTTCCTTTCATCTTGAAGACATCTCGCCCGGCAGTATGCTGAACAACTTGCATCAGACCCAGTGCATCAGAACCACTAACGGCATAGGGGTTGAAGCTTGATTCTGTTTGCATAATTGCCAAAATTAATGATTCTTCTACGCCATATTTTTCGGCAGATTGCCGCACCAGTGGCAGATATTTATGGGCGCGCTTATCCAAATGGTTCGGAACTAATTGCAAGGTTACCGACCAGATAACATGTAAACCAGAGGTGCGTTTTTGCATTTTGGTTTGCAATAAATAATCGGCAAAATGTGCCGCTCGCCATTCCCAGCGAATAGGCTGGCCGTTATTATCCAGTACTTGGCCGTAGAGGAAAGGTTCTTTACTGATCTGAATATCGTTGGCATCAGAATAAAGATCGATCGAGCCAGGATCGTCGCCCATTAATAATGTGGTGATGATCGCCTGACGTAAATGAGCCGCCGGATCGGTGGTGGCAATGGTTTCAACTGTAATGGTGCCGGCATCAAAGTTGATATGGCTGCGGGTTTGATATTGATCCGTATACTTAACGTAATCTTTAGGGCCCGCAATTAAGACTTCTTTTAATCCCCAAATATTTTCAATGTTGTGGGCAAATTGGCCCATTAAAATCTCAAAACCATTAGTGTCTTTGACGAAGGCTTCGTTTTCTGCCTGATTTTTATTGCCTGAGCAAGACACTAACAATGGTGCAATTACTAGCAAAGCTAAAAATTTCTTCATCTTACAAGCCATATCTTGATGAGGAAGATCCCCGCAATACAGCAAGTTACCGGCGCGTTGGCGGCCTTGTTGTAACTCAAATTATTGCCGGAATAATAGCGGGGCCAATAGGGCCCCAAGTCGTTACTTGCTCGGCGGAGTGTAACCTTCAATATGAACATCCTGCCCTTCGAACAAGAAATTAACCATTTCTTGCTCCAGCAATTTCCGGTCTTCTACATTCATCATGCTGAGTTTTTTCTCATTAATCAGCATGGTTTGTTTAGTTATCCATTGTGACCAAGCTTCTTTTGATATTTCGTTATAGATGCGTTTACCGATTTCACCTGGATACAGCTGAAAATCTTGCCCTTCAGCATCCTTTTTTAAAAATGTGCAAAAAATTGTTCTGCTCATGCTAAATCCTCTCCAAATAATGCTGTTTGGGTAGACGGCTGGGTTGCCCGTTGTTGTTTTTGTTTACTATTAATGCTGTACCCGTGGTTATTGCTTTGCTAATTGATGCAATAATCGCTCAACTGGGGCGGCCAATCCTACCGATGGTGGCTGCGCTAAGTTATACCAGAGACCCGCGCCATCATCCATGCATCCAAGGTTTGATGCATTATTCAGCCACATTGGGACAATATCCAAATGGAAGTGGCTGAAGGTGTGGCGAAACGCCGTTAACTGCTGTAAATGGCTTGAGGCGATCCCCCGCTGCTGTAACCAGTTGTTCAGCTCTTCTGGTTCTGCAAATTGTGGGAAACAAAATAGCCCGCCCCATAATCCTACTGGTGGGCGCTGTTCGAGCCACACTTGAGAGTCGTTTTGCATTAACAGAAAATAGGCTGTTTTCTCCGGTAATGTCTTTTTGGGTTTTTTACCCGGATAACGCGCCCAGCTGTGGTTAGCATAAGCAAGACAGCCAATATTCAGTGGGCAAAGTTCACATTTGGGTTTAGAGCGGGTACATACAATAGCGCCTAAATCCATCATCGCCTGATTGAATTGGCCGACTCCTTTCGCCGGGGTGACATCTTCACTGATTTGCCACAAGCGACTCTCAACCTCTTTTTTACCGGGCCATCCTTCAACAGCATAGCAACGAGCCAGTACTCGTTTAACATTACCGTCTAAAATTGGGAAATGTTGCCCTAAAGACAGCGATAAAATAGCGCCAGCGGTGGAGCGCCCAATCCCCGGAAGTGCCAATATCTCGTCAAAAGTGGTAGGAAATTCTCCCTGATGCAATTCAACCACCATTTGGGCGGCTTTATGCAAATTTCTGGCACGAGCGTAGTAACCCAACCCGGTCCATAAATGCAACACTTCGTCTAATGGGGCTGCTGCCAAAGCACGAATATCAGGGAAACGTAGCATAAAGCGCTGGAAATAAGGAATGACAGTCGCCACCTGCGTCTGTTGCAACATCACTTCTGACAGCCAGACTTGATAAGGCGTTTTATCCAGTTGCCACGGCAGTGTTTTGCGACCAAAACGGTGGTACCACTCAAGTACCACGTGCGCGAATTGTTGCGCTTGCATCATAAGCAGGTATCGATATCCAGCAGATAAATAAATTAGGGCTGGATTGCAGCATAGAGTTTACTTACTGTAAACCGGAACTTTCCGCCTTTCCCCTTTGTCCTTAGAACCTCAGCGGTGTTAGCGGCACTTACTCGCCCGAATCACTTACCTTAGTAAGCTCAACGGGACTCATTCGTTTGCTGCCTTGCTGTGATTCGAATGACTTCGGGGAATCTCTTTGATGGGAACCACCGCGGTGTTAGCGGCTTTGATACCTGAATTGCTGTCTTATGGCGATATATACGTTATTTACAGCTTAATTTTGTACTTATGACGTCCATAGTTGATAAACTGGCGTATCTTTGCATAATGCGCGTTCGTATACGCAACCAACAGACAGAAAGCACCATGATAAATGACGTCATATCTCCGGAATTTGATGAAAACGGCCGTGCCATGCGCCGTATTCGTAGTTTTGTCCGCCGTCAGGGGCGCCTGACCAAGGGCCAACAACTGGCGCTCGATAACTACTGGCCGGTGATGGGCGTAGAATATCAGGCCGCCCCTATTGATTTGGCCAGCTTATTTGGCCGTGAAGCCCCGGTAGTATTAGAAATTGGGTTTGGTATGGGGACATCGTTGGTCACTATGGCGGCCAGTAATCCACAACAGAATTTCTTGGGAATAGAAGTTCATTCCCCTGGGGTCGGTGCTTGCCTGGGTTCGGCCCACGACGCGGGGCTGAGTAACCTGCGGGTTATGTGCCATGATGCGGTTGAAGTGCTGGAAAATATGATACCGGATGCTTCGCTGGATATGGTTCAGCTGTTTTTCCCTGACCCGTGGCATAAAGCACGCCATAATAAACGTCGTATTGTTCAGGCACCTTTTGTCGAGTTAGTAAAAAGTAAATTAAAAGTGGGTGGCGTGTTCCATATGGCGACCGACTGGCAGCACTATGCGGAACATATGCTGGAGGTCATGTCTGGTGCGAGCGGGTATCGCAACCTTTCAGAACAGCATGATTATGTTCCTCGTCCGGACTCGCGTCCGCTGACAAAATTTGAATTACGTGGCCAGCGTCTGGGACATGGCGTTTGGGATCTGATGTTTGAGAGGAAAGAATAATGGCTAAGAACCGTAGTCGTCGTTTACGCAAAAAAATGCATATCGATGAGTTTCAAGAATTAGGTTTTTCTGTACAGTGGACCTTCCCTGAAGGCTCCAGTGTTGAAGCTATTGATGAAACTGTCGATGCTTTTATCGATGAAGTCATTGAAGCAAACGGCTTGGCATTTGATGGCAGTGGCTACATGCAGTGGGAAGGCCTGATTTGCTTGCAAGAAATCGGTCATTGCACCGATGAGCACCGTGCGCTAGTCACTAAATGGCTGGAAGCTCGTAAAATGAAAAATGTAGAAACCACTGAGCTGTTTGATATTTGGTGGGATTGATCTTCCGTTTCAACGGCAGATAATCGATAAGGGCGCCTAAGCAGGCGCCTTTGTTTTTATTAAGTGCAGTTAGCGAAAGCCGTTACCTGAGATTACTGGGGGCATTGTTGTGGTAGCAAGTTTAGGGATGACAACAAGTTTAGATAATGCCTTGCTGGCGGATATTTTACAGCAGGTTCGCCCGCTGATTGGCCAAGGAAAAGTGGCTGATTATATTCCCGCTTTGGCGGAAGTCTCGGCTGACAAATTGGGTATTGCAGTTTGCACGCTGGATGGCTCGATATTTCAGGCCGGAGATGCCAATGAGCGTTTCTCAATCCAATCTATTTCGAAAGTGTTAAGTCTGACTTTGGCATTATCCCGTTATGGGGAACAGGAAGTATGGCAGCGAGTCGGCAAAGAACCCTCTGGCCAGCCGTTTAACTCACTGGTTCAGTTGGAGCTGGAAAAGGGTAAACCGCGCAATCCGTTTATTAATCCTGGGGCGCTGGTGGTGTGTGATATGTTGCAAAGCCGGTTGAGTGCGCCAAAGCAGCGCATGCTGGAAGTGGTACGCCAGCTGGTGAATGACGATAGCATCAGCTACGATCCTCGTGTCGCCCGCTCGGAGTTTGAGCATTCAGATCGTAATGCCGCCATCGCCTATTTGATGAAGTCTTTTGGCAATTTTCACAATGACGTGCTGACGGTGCTTCAGACCTATTTTCACTATTGTGCCATGCGTATGAGTTGCATTGAGCTGGCCCGCTGCTTTGTCTATCTGGCGAATCAGGGGCGCAGTATTGGTGGGCATGAGTCGCTGATTACGCCCATGCAGGCGCGACAAATCAATGCGTTGATGATTACTAGCGGTATGTACGATGGAGCCGGTGAATTTGCCTTCCGGGTAGGTATGCCGGGAAAATCTGGGGTTGGTGGTGGGATTATTGCCATTGTACCTGATGAACTGTGTATTGCTGTTTGGTCACCAGAATTAGACCATGCAGGGAACTCTCTGGCGGGAACCGCTGCCTTAGAGCTATTGGCTCAGCGGATTGGCCGCTCCATTTTTTAGGACTGCCCCCCTTCATCGGCTGGGGGTTAGTACGTTATAAATAGTGATAGAGCCATAGAAATATTGAATGGCACAGCTTATTAGGAGTTTTATGTTATCTAAAATGAAAGCATTACGGACTGTGGGTTTGGCTGTATTTATGCTGACTGCCTGGCAGGCACAAGCTGACTATCAGTGCAGCGTAAAGCCGCAAGATGATGTGATTATTAGCCCGCAATCGGTGCAAGTAGTCGGCGCCAGTGGCAATTTACAGATTTCACCCGACGGTGATGTCACCCGTAATGGCAAAACCTTAACACTGACTGACGCGCAGCGCCAACAGGCTTTCCGCTATCAAACAGCATTGCGCAAAGATTTGCCTTGGATAGAAAGTGGTGCGCAGCAACATCTTGAAAAAGCGCGTGTTTCTCTGGATAAGGTCATTGTTCAGCAACTGGGAAGCAGCAGCAATGTACGCAACCGGCTGACCACACTGAATGAACAGCTGAAGCAACAAATGAACCGCATTATTGAAAAACGCAGTGACGGCTTAACCTTCCACCATCAAGCTATTGATCAGGTTGAACAAGATGGCCGTCAGTTGGTACAGCAAAGCATGGGCGGAGTGCTGCAAGACAGTTTGAATGAGATGGGCGTTAAGCAGGCGACCAGTGGCAGTGGCGGAAATAACCCATTGCAGGCCATTATGGGTAACTTGGGCGGCTTACAGCAGGCCATCAAAAACGAATGGAATAATCAGGAGCAGGAATTCCAGCAATTTGGTCACGAGGTCTGTGGGCGCGTGACAGCACTAGAACAGCAGCGCAAGGATTTACTGAAAGCACTTAACTAACCGCTATTAATTAACAGATGTAGCCGGTTCAGATGGGCGATACTTTCTGAACCGGCTTTTTTATCAGATTTACAAAAACAGTTCTAACAGCGAGTTAAGGAATAACTTACCTTTCTCGGTAATCTGCCAGTATTCCTCTGTTTCGATTAAATATTCTTTGGCTAGTGCTTCATCCAACTGTGGGCGAATGGTGCTTTCAGCTAACCCGGTAAAATGAGTGAAATCTGCTCGTGGTGCAGCTTCCAGCAGGCGGAAACGGTTCATAAAGAACTCAAATGGCCGATCGACGGCTGCCACTTCATATTGTTTATCCAGGTATTTACCCTGCATAAATCCACGGGGATGTTTCGTTTTTATGGTGCGTAAAATCCGGCCATCACTAAAAGTGATTTTACCGTGCGCGCCACAGCCAATGCCCAGATAATCACCAAAGCGCCAGTAGTTCAGATTATGCTGACATTGATAGCCCGGTTTGGCATAAGCTGAGGTTTCATATTGTTGATATCCGGCAGCACTGAGTAACTGATGGCCTTGCTGGAAAATATCCCACAGCGCATCGTCGTCCGGCAGTGTAGGAGGGCGCGAACTGAAACCGGTGTTTGGCTCGATGGTCAGTTGATACCAAGACAGATGGGGCGGATTCAGTGCAATAGCCTGGCGTAAATCATCCAGAGCTTCTTCCAGCGATTGATCCGGCAAGCCGTGCATCAAATCAAGATTAAAACTGCGCAGCTTCAGTGACGTTGCCAGTTCTGCGGCGCGCTTCGCCTCTTGTGGCCCGTGTATCCGGCCCAGACGCGTTAATTTCTCGGCGCTAAAGCTTTGCACACCAATAGAGATGCGATTGATACCGGCGCGTTGGTAGCCGCTAAAACGATCAGCTTCAACAGCTCCGGGATTGGCTTCCATGGTGATTTCAGCACCAGCCGCCAGTGGCAATCTGGCACGAACACCGTCCAGCAACTGTTGCATGGCTTCGGCACTAAGCAAACTTGGCGTGCCTCCGCCAATAAAAATGGTGCTTACTTCACGATTGCCGACTAAGGGCACGTCGGCGTCAAGATCCGCCAGCAAATGCTCTACATATTCCTGATGGGGGACATCGCCTTTCAGTGCATGGGAATTAAAGTCACAGTAAGGGCATTTTTGCACACACCAGGGAATGTGAATGTAGAGGCTGAGCGGGGGTAATTTAAGCATTGCGCAGTGCATCCAACATCAATTTCAGGGCTTGTCCACGATGGGAAACCGCGTGTTTTTCTTCGCGAGTTAATTCCGCTGCAGTTTTACCCAATTCGGGGACATAGAAAATAGGGTCATAACCAAATCCGGCCGAGCCAGAAGGTTGGCGAGCAATTACGCCGGGCCATTGGCCATGAAACACTAACGGCGTTGGGTCTTGAGCATGGCGCATATAGACCAGCACACAATGGAATTGGGCGCTGCGCTGTTCATCAGGAATATCTTTTAATGCCAGCAGCAGTTTTTCAAGATTCTGTTGGTCACTGGCATCAATGCCAGCATAGCGGGCCGAGTAAATTCCTGGCGCGCCGGCCAGAGCATCAACAGCCAAACCTGAATCATCAGCGATAGCCGGTAAACCGGTAATCTGTGCTGCATGGCGTGCTTTTAATATCGCATTTTCGATAAAGGTCAAGCCCGTCTCTTCGGCAGACTCAACACCTAATTCGGTTTGCGCGACAACATCCAAACCAAAATCGGCCAATAAGTTTGCCAGCTCACGCACTTTGCCGGGGTTACCGGTGGCTAATACTATTTTTTGCATGGAGAATCCTGAATTCATTTGGGCTGACAATCAATCGCCCAACGCTAGCGGGAAGTTTCAGTTATTCGAGCAGAGCCGCAACTTCTGGTGGAATTTGTTGCGGGTTAACGATTTTTAGCTGTTTATGCCGCCCCAATTCGCCCTTTTCGATAATCACTTGGCTTTTCGCTACCTTGAACTGTTTAGCGATAAATTTGACCAAATGGGCATTAGCCTGACCATCAACGGGAGGGGCGGTAATGGCGACTTTTAGTTCATCGCCATGTAAACCGACTATCTGATCACGGCTGGCTTTCGGCTGAATATATAGCCTGAGTGCCAGCCCGTCCAGCAAGGGTGTTACTGCATTCACAGCACGAACCAAAGCTCACCCAGCAAATCCATACCTAAATAATTGATCAGATACAGGATAAGGATAACAACCATTGCCGAGAAATCGATCCCGCCCATCGCGGGCAAAATACGGCGGATGGGGGCCATCAAAGGTTCAGTTAACTGAAGCAGCAGGTAGTCCATTGGGCTACGACCCTGACTGACCCAGCTCATCAAGGCACGAATAATCATCACCCAGAAAATCAGATAGCCGGCAGCTTTCACTAACGAAATAATACCGAACAGCAAATTATACAGGCTAAGTGACATTGAGCCGCTTTGAATCAGTACCAGCAGCGGATATTTAATGGTCATTAGCAGGAATGCCAGTAGCAACGATGCGCTGTCAATTGGCCCCAAGGAAGGGATAATCCGGCGCAAAGGGCCAACAATCGGTTGTGTGATTTTCACCACAAACTGTGAGAATGGGTTGTAGAAATCGCTGTGAACCCACTGCATCCAGATGCGCAACAGCAGTACCATCACATATAGGTCAATGACCGTTTTGGCCAAAAAAGTCAGCGTTAGCATGAGTTGCCTTAGTCCTTAATATTTGGATATACCCTGGTCATTGGCAGTCAATGATTTTAGGTATTGGTACAAACGAAAAATGTATTCGCCTATTTTTAGACCCCTATCTTAACGATAAAATGACAAGGGCAGTGTCGGATTTTGTAAATTAATCTTCGGTTAGAACTGCTTTTCCATTTCTTTTGCTCGCACAATAGCAGCTTGCATGGCGCTGGCAACGGTTTCCGGTAAATGCTGTTCATAAAATACTCTTATTGCCTCGGCGGTTGTCCCTCCTTTAGAGGTGACTTGCTCACGTAATGTTGAAAGCGGCAATTGCGGATTCGCTTCCACCAGTGCTGTGGCCCCGCTGGCGGCTTGCTGCACCAAAAGACGGGCAGTTTCACTGTCAAAACCCAAACGCTCAGCTTCTTGCTGCATGGCTTCCATAAACAGGAAAAAATAGGCCGGTGCACTGCCCGCTGCGGCAATAATGCTATTAATGCCATTTTCATCATTCACCCAACAAACTTTACCCACAGAACTCATCAGTGAGGCAGTGAAATCTCGATCCACTGGCGAGACCTGTTCCGGGGCATAAAGGCCGCTCATTCCTTTACCCACCAGCGATGGGGTATTAGGCATAATGCGCACCAAATTGAGTTTATCCCCCAATAGCGCATAAAAACGAGCAACCTGGACACCCGCAGCAATAGACAGCACCAGTTTACCGGTAAAATTGACATTTTCTTGTAATGGCTGGCAGACCGCAGCCATCAGTTGGGGCTTGACCGCTAAAACCACCACCTCAGCTTTTTGTGCTGACGCGATATTATCATCACTGCTGATAACACCAAACTCAGCTGCCAGCGCATCACGGTTTTTAGCGGAAGGCGCGCAAACGCTGATCATGCTGGCCGGGTAACCACCGGCAACCAAACCGGCGATAATTGCGCGTGCCATATTGCCCGCGCCAATGAATGTGATATTGCGATGTTCCATTAAATATTCGCTCTTCAGTCAGTTACTTCAGGGAGTTTATGGGACTTAAAGCCACCACGGCGTTCGCTGCTCAAATTAAGCGCGGGAACCAAAAATGGCGGTACCAATACGCACTAGTGTACTGCCGGCAGCAATGGCGGCTGCCATATCATCGGTCATACCCATAGAAAGTGTGTCCATCTGAGGGTAGCTGGTTTTTAACGTCAAAAACGCCTGATTCATTTGCTCAAATACTGCCAGTTGCCGCTGATAATCAGTTTCTGGCGCGGGGATCGCCATGAGCCCGCGTAAATGCAGGTTAGGTAATTCGCTAATACTGGCCGCTAACGCGGGCAACTCTGCTAAAGCAATCCCGGATTTGCTTTGCTCATCACTGATATTGACTTGAATCAGCACGTTCAGTGCGGGCATTCCGCTTGGGCGCTGAGCACTTAGGCGCTGTGCAATTTTGAGCCTATCGACGGTATGGCACCAGGCAAAGTTTTCTGCCACTAATTTACTTTTATTGGATTGCAGTGGGCCGATAAAGTGCCATTCAAGATTGCTCGTCGGGGCGTTATCAGTGAAATAGCGAATCTTATCTACCCCCTCCTGCACATAATTCTCACCAAAGGCATATTGCCCGGCGGCGATAGCTTCTTCGATAGCTGTCACAGGTTTGGTTTTACTGACTGCAAGCAATGTCACTTCCTCTGGAGAGCGCGCGCAATTACGTGCAGCAGTTGCGATTTGTGCTCTGACATCCTGTAGATTTTTCTCAATTGTGCTCATATGGCCCCAGGAGTTTGATATGGATTTCACCTGTCTGGATGATAAAAAAACCGACCCAGCTAACCCAACATTTAGCGCTATTCGCATCAAATGCATTGATTTAGAAAACCCTGAAGATGTTAACGATAACTTCACCGAACAGGATTTCGAACATAAAGTGGCGGTTAGTGTAAAGCATAATGCCTCGGATCTGCACCTTTGTACTGGTTATCACCCGGTGTTACGCATTGACGGTGAACTGAAAACCTTGACTCATTGGCCACGAGTCGATGCCAACTGGCTTTATGGCTTAAGCCAACATGTGTTGACTGAGGAACAACAAAGCCAATTACAGCACCTGGGGCAGGTTGATTGTGCTTGCACCACGACTGCTGGGCAACGGCTACGGGCTAATGTTTTTCAGCAACGGCAAGGGCTATCGATAGCTTTTCGAGTCATTACCGCCACTTGTCCTTCACTAGAAGAATTGGACACTCCATTAGTGATTAATCAACTGATTAATCAGAGTGATGGCTTGATTCTGGTTTCTGGGGCGACCGGCAGCGGCAAGTCCACAACATTAGGCTCAATGATAAATGCCATGAATCAGACACAAGCACGCCATATCATCACGTTGGAAGATCCGATCGAATTTATCCATTGCAGTAAGTCATGTTTGATCCAGCAGCGGGAATTGGGCAGTCATACCCATTCTTTTAGCAGTGCTTTGAGTGGGGCGCTACGCCAAGATCCAGATATCATTTTGCTCGGTGAATTACGGGATAAAGACACGATTCGTTTGGCACTGACGGCGGCGGAAACGGGGCATTTGGTCTTGGCAACATTGCATACTCGCACCGCGACTCAAGCAATAGATAGGCTGGTGGATGTTTTTCCCGCCACGGAGAAAATGGTTATTCAGGCGCAACTGGCTGCCAGTTTACGCGCGGTAATCGCACAGAAATTGTGTCATAAAGTTGGTGGTGGGCGGCTGGCTGTATTTGAAATACTGACTCAAACGACAGCGGTCAGCCATTTGATTCGTGAAGGTAAAACCTACCAATTACCTACTCTGATACAGGCTGGCGGGCAATGGGGAATGCAGTCATTTGAGCAGAGTATGGCGCAGCGGGAAAAACAGGGAATATTAGCGAGAGACAACCCAATATCAGGTGAGTGAGCCGGGTAAAATATCAGTTAATAGCCGGTTTAACATGGTGTTAGTGACCTCACGGCAGTGAGGCCACTGGATGTGTCGAGCAACGAGCCACTAACACCGCAGTGGCTTCAACGACAAAAAACAATTATGGGGTTGGGATTTGCTGGGTAATACAATGAATATTACCGCCTCCGAGCAGGATCTCACGGGCAGGCACCCCGACAATGGCATAGTCTGGGAACATCTGCTGCAATAGATCCTGTGCCAGCCCATCAGTACGGCTATCCAGCAATGGATAGATAATCTGCTGGTTGCTTATCAGGAAGTTTACATAGGAGCCTGCCAACCGCTCACCGGCAGTGCGTGGTACCGCGTCACTGGACAGCACATCGAAAGTTTCTGCTTCGGTGTTATACAAAGGGCCAGGTGCCGGTAGCTTCCAGATTTTCAGTTTACGGCCTTTGGCATCGACGGCGTTGGATAACACCTCAAAAGCGGCAACAGAGCGGGCGTATTGCGGATCCTGCTGATCGTCAGTCCAGTGCAGAGCTACTTCACCTGGGCGAACAAAGCAGCACATATTATCAATGTGACCATCGGTCTCATCATTATAAACGCCATCTTGTAACCAGATGAAATGGGTGACACCAAGATATTCACGCAGCAACTGTTCAATTTGTGCTTGATTCAAATGCGGATTGCGGTTTGGATTCAGTAAACATTCGGCAGTGGTCAGCAAAGTGCCTTCACCGTCAGTATGAATAGAGCCACCTTCCAGTACCAATGGGGCGCTGTAATGGGCATTATTCAGGAAGTCACTGACTTGAACTGCAATTTTTTCATCTTGCTGCCAGTCGCTATACAGGCCGCCATTAAGACCGCCCCAAGCGTTAAATTGCCAATCAACCGCCCGGCGTTCACCCGTGCCGTTGATGACCATCGTTGGGCCGGTATCGCGCATCCAGGCATCATCACTGGCCATTTCAACCAGTGTGACATTTGCCGGCAAGGTGGCTTTGGCTTGCGCCATAAATTCTGCAGGCACCCCCACAAATACAGGTGTGGTGCGGCTAATGGCTTTTGCAACTTTGGCAAATGTTTGTTGAGCAGGAATACCTTTGCCGCGCCAGTTATCCTGACGAAACGGCCACAGCATCCAGACAGCATCCTGTTTTGCCCATTCGGCGGGCATAAAGAAACCATCCTGCCGTGGAGTACTTGGCAGGGCTTGTGATGCACAGCCTGGTGCAATATGGCCTTGTAAAATGTGGTCTGGTACAGACATAAATTATCTCCGGGTCTTGCCGTCAGAGGTGGTCAAGACTTGATACATTTCCGGGCGGCGATCGCGGAATAAACCCCATGAAGCGCGCTGGGCTGCAATTTCTTGCAAATCAAACTCATGTACCAATACAGCTTCATCAGTTTTGTTGGCTTGAGCCAGTAGAGCACCGGTTTGATCAGCAATAAATGAAGAGCCGTAGAATGTCATTTCCAGCCCATCGATATATTTGCTTTTCTCTGTTCCAATACGGTTTGAGGCAATAACTGGCACCAGGTTCGCAGCGGCGTGGCCTTGCTGGACACGAGTCCAGTGCGGTTGGCTGTCAATTTCTGGGTAAGCGGGTTCAGAACCGATAGCCGTTGGGTAGAAGATTATTTCTGCACCCAGTAGCGCCAGACTCCGCGCGGTTTCCGGGAACCATTGGTCCCAACAGATACCCACACCGACTTTGGCGTAGCGAGTTTGCCAGACTTTAAAACCCGTATCGCCGGGGATAAAGAATTGCTTTTCCTGATAAGCCGGGCCATTAGGAATATGAGTTTTACGGTAGACATCCATAACTGTGCCGTCAGCATCAATCATGACTAGCGAGTTATAATAAGCATTATTGGCTTTCTCGAAGAAACTCAATGGCAATACGACTTCCAGCTCTGCCGCCAGCTTGGAAAAGTGTTGGATCAACGGGCTATTATCCAGCTCTTGGGCCAGCGCATAGTGTTCCGGGCTTTGATCAATACAGAAATAAGGTGCGGCAAATAGCTCCTGAATCAGGATGATTTGTGCGCCTTTGGCATGTGCAAGACGTACCAGCTTCTCTGCATTTTCAATGTTCTTAGGCAAGTCCCAAGAACAGGCCATTTGAGTCGCAGCAACAGTTACTTTTGTCATGAGAAAACCTCAATAAATGTAAAAAACACCCGTAAGGGGTGTGCAATATTTTGAGCCGCTGATTGGCATGAAGGTAGTATACAATTCTGTGGGCATAGGTGCCATGCTATGCAGTTTTTGCTAGGTAAGATTGCCAAAATGACAGTGGAAAACCCGTGCAGCTAAGGCCCAAAAACGCTTCAGCCAGCCTGTTCATCAAACCAACTTTCCAGAATGATAACCGCAGAAGCCGCATCGACACTGCCTTTGTCCAGTGCACGGTAGCCGCCACTGTCAAATAAGTTGGCACGGGCTTCCACGGTGCTAAGGCGTTCATCTTGTAAGGCTATCTGTACACCAAATCGGCCATGAAGGCGATTGGCAAACCGACGAGCACGGGCGGTGAGTGGTTGCTCGGTGCCATCCATATTCAGTGGCAGCCCAACCACGACTAAATCAGGTTGCCACTCTTTTAGCAATTTTTCGACTTTTTGCCAGTCCGGTGTGCCGTCTTGGGCTTTGAATGATGTCAATGCTCTGGCGGTACCCGTGACTTCTTGGCCGATAGCTACGCCGATACTTTTGGTACCGAAATCAAAGGCAACAATGGTGCGATTAGCCATTAGGCATGTCCTGCTTGCGGCGCTATGTTAAAAATATTGATGCCCAATTTATTGGCTGCGGCTTGCCAGCGTTCAGCAATTGGGGTGTTGAACAGAATTTGGGTATCAGCCTCAATGGTCAGCCAGGTATTATCCAACAACTCTTGCTCTAATTGCCCAGCTTGCCAGCCAGCATATCCCAGTGCGACCAACATGTTTTTAGGCTGTTGTGGTGTACCTAACGTCTCTAACACATCTTTTGAGGTAGTTATCATCGTATCGGATGAAATTGGAATGCTGGAGCCGAAACCTTCCTGTGGTGAATGCAAAATAAACCCGCGATCTTCCGCCAATGGGCCACCGGCTAAAACCGGTTTATCCAGCCGAATAGCGGGATCTCGCGGTGAAGGGGTGATTTTCAATTTTTGCAGCACGGTCTCTACCGTAAAGTGCTCCATCGGCTTGTTTACCACTAACCCCATCGCGCCCTCTTTGTTGTGCTCGCAGATATAGATAACTGAGCGCATAAATCGAGGTTCCTGCAATGAAGGCATAGCTATAAGGAAATGATGCTGTAAATTCATTATGTTATATAGGAGGTTCGCTGAGTTAAAGGATGAATTGATGCAAGTATGCGGATAAATGAGGATAAAGTCACGGGGGCGGCGCTCAGAAAAACGCCAATACATACCTTTGTAGTCGTCGTTTTAGGTAGAGTAAAAAACGAAAATAAGTGGCGGTGGGCAATGCACCATACTGACTGAGCGGGTGAATCTTCAATATGTTACCGGTACTCAGTTTAAGTTGTTTAATGTCTGCCCAATGTGAGTCGCCGTGCTGTTAACTTTAAAATATTATTCAGGTGAGCCAACCAGCTATTGCCGTTATTGGAAAATGTAGCCAGTTTATCTATGCACTTATTGACGGGATTGAGTTTGGTTTTAAAAACCACTGGATGGGTATTTGCTGCAGCCAGAATATCCGCAGTTTCTTTTTGTCCAGTTGCAAAGGACGTTATCTGCTCGGCCAGGCGCTGTTCCGTGTTGCGGGTATCCGCGCCACTGTAGCTTAGTGCTTTATGGTGCTTAATTTGGGTGTGAGTGTCAGGACTATTAGTGATAAGCAATTTTGAATTAGCAAACACATTACCTGATATTAAAGATAATAAAATAAGTGATAATGGTAATGCACGGATTGGTAATACAGTTTGCTTTTTCATTGTTTCATTTAAGCCTGATTCAAATATAATTAGTAAAATAGAGCCATTGCCTAACAATCTATTTGGCAAAATATATAGATGCAAAAACACATTAGCAACACGTCATTTGCGTGCCACAAAGATGTCTTTTATATTTAATATTTTTTTAATGTTTTTACTAAGCAGCTTATAGTTTTTTTTGAATAAAAAATAACAACGTTTTAAACTGCAACTAATTGATTTTATATTAATTTATTTATTTTTGAAGGGTTATTAAGTTTGCTGGTAACTTTGGTTCTAAAGTTGTTTTTATATTTGATTGCTTGGCTTTCATGGAATTAAAATAACATTAAAAATAACGCTACCGTGGGGCCGTGATTTTTTTTAGCTCTTGTTGTTACTGAACCCGAGACTATTTTTTAGAATATTTTGTGAGTCTGCATGGGTAACTGCGGTTTGTAAGAACCCGAATCACGTAATTAACACGCAGTTAAGTAAGTGATTCGGAATCCTTGCAAAAGCCATTTCTGGACGTTGCCTATTACGCTTTTTTGTTAGCCAAACGAACTTCAATGGCATCCATCAGCATGCCGGTAATAGACACCTCCGGGAAGGCGGCTTCAATTTCGCGTATGCACGTCGGGCTGGTGACGTTAATTTCAGTCAGGCGATCGCCGATAATATCCAAGCCGACAAAAATTAAACCTTTTTGCTTCAGCACAGGGGCGACGGCGCGGGCAATCTTCCAGTCGCTTTCGCTAAGCGGACGCGCTTCACCACGGCCACCAGCAGCCAGATTACCACGGGTTTCACCTTGTGCCGGGATGCGCGCCAGGCAATATGGCACCGGTTCACCGTCAACCACTAACACCCGTTTATCGCCTTCTTTAATGGCGGGCAGGAAGTTTTGCGCCATACAGAACCGGCTACCGAGCTCAGTCAGTGTCTCAATAATAACCGACAGGTTAGGGTCATCCTGCTTCACGCGGAATATCGAGGTGCCGCCCATACCATCTAAAGGTTTGAGAATGATATCCCCGTGTTCCTGATGGAATTTACGGATATGGTCTTTGCTGCGGCTGACCAGTGTGTCTGGAGTTAATTCCGAGAACCACGCGGTAAATAGCTTTTCGTTACAGTCGCGCAAGCTCTGCGGCTTATTCACCACCAACGTCCCTTTATCTTCTGCGCGTTCCAGAATATAGGTGGCATAGATGAATTCAGTATCAAACGGAGGATCTTTGCGCATCAAGATGACATCAAGTTCATGCAGCGGCAGGTCTTGTTCTGCGCCAAAACTAAACCAGTTGTCTTTGTCTTGCTTCACATTTAGCAGGCGGGTTCTGGCGCGGCCATCACCACCGCGCAAATAGAGGTCGTCCATCTCCATGTAATGCAGTTCCCAACCACGGCGCTGTGCTTCTAACAGCATAGCGAAGCTGGAGTCTTTCTTGATGTTAATGGACGATATTGGGTCCATTACGATGCCGAGCTTGATCATTATTCTCTCCTAATGGGAACAAATTTTATCCCAGATCGCCAAATCGCACCTGCAAAGCAGTGATTGCGGTAAGGGCGGTAGTTTCGGTACGCAGCACTCGCGGCCCTAACAGGATATCAGTAAATCCAAGGCGTGAGGTCATGGCAATTTCATCAGCAGAGAGACCGCCTTCCGGGCCAATCAACAAACGGACTTTGTTGAGAGATGCGGGCAGGGTATTAATGCTGTTGCTGGCGCGTGGATGCAGATTCAGTTTCAGGCTGTCATCTTGCTCTGCACACCAATCCGTAAGCTGCATTGCGGCGCGAATTTCCGGAATAGTATTACGCCCGCATTGTTCGCAAGCGGCGATAGCAATTTTTTGCCACTGCTGGATTTTCTTCGCCAGACGTTCGCCATCCAGCTTAACGCCACAGCGCTCAGAAAACAGCGGCGTAATCACATTAACACCCAGCTCAATGGATTTTTGGACGGTGAATTCCATTTTTTCGCCACGGGAAATCACCTGGCCCAAATGCAGGTTCAAGGGCGATTCGCAGTCTGCTATCTGCCCTTCAGCCAACCGGACAATCAGATTTTTTTTATCTGCCTTGATAATTTCAGCCGCGAATACCTGATTGCTGCCGTCAAATAATTGGAGGCTTTGGCCTTCAGTCATCCGCAGTACGCGGCCGACGTGATTGGCAGCATCATCACTGAGTGCTATCTCGGTATTCGCCTGCAAAGGCTGGGGGTGAAAAATCCGGGGTACGCGCATGAGTTACGTCCTGAAACGAAAATAATGACCAATATACTAGATTAGCCTTTTTGCTGCTGGCAAGCCTGTTGTACATAAGGATTATGATTCCCTTGTACTTTAGCTACCCGCTCATCACGCTGACATTCCCAGTTTGTCACTGGAAATTGGCGATCCCAGACCTCGAACAGCTTAGTTTGTTGGCTGGAAAGTCGTAGCTGATATTGGTCGCGCATATAAAAATAGGTTCGTGCTATAGCACCGCGCGCCCGGGCTGGCGGTTCTGCCAGCTTATTTTTGAAGTCGATTTTCATCGCACATTGGCCATATTGCCCATTGCCGCCATTCCATTGGGAATACATAAAGTTATTGCGGTCGCCATTCACTTCGCCAATAGCGGGCTGTAGGTTATGCAAGTCAGTTTCTATCTGGCGATAGACCGTGTCTTTAGCGCAATTTTTGCGCCCACCTTGTTGCCAACATTGGCGCTGGTGACCAAATTGCCAGGCGGGGACGACGTGTTCCCATTCAATCCGCGCTGCGCGCTGGGCATTTTTTCTGGGTTGATAACCGCAACTTGCCAGATTCGGAACCCCTTTTTTGCCTTGCCAGTCAATCTCACATCCGCAGTAAAAACTGCCGGGCGCATCCTGGTTAATTTTCACGGCAGCTGCTTTGGCTTGTGAGAAGTTATTGATGCTTTGGCTATAACTTGGGAGTGCCAGCAGGGGAGAGGATAAAACCAGCAGGAATAGAAGTTTGCGTAACATATCTCAAAACGGCCCAATGATGAAAAGCAGGCAGGTTATAGGTAATGTTGTTTGATGGCAAATTAACTGGCTGTTTTATAACAAGTAACGATAAATTCTAATTGTTTTTTATGGCGACCAGTTGCAGTTTTTCACCACATTGTCGGCAGCGGTATTCGCTCTCACCGCGCTGCACTTTATTGTGACGGCGAATGGTTAAGGCGTGTTGCTGGCATTTACACTGATAATTGAAGGTCTTACTGCGCACCGAGGTGACTTCAAACTGATGAGTGCGGCTAGCAGGGACTTGCAGCACATTTTCCATCATCCAGCGCCATTCTTTACCATGAGGAGCTACTCGACCAAATTGGCGATAAACCAATAAATGTGCCAGTTCATGGGGCACCACTTCGTCAATGAAAGGTTGTTGATTTTCCAGTAATAATACGGGATTTAGACGAATCTCAAAGGATTGCAGATAGGCGCTGCCCGCGCTGGTACCACGTTGATGATAGTTAATTTTTGGCTCCGGATAGTCGGTACCAAAATGCTGATTTGCCAGCTGCAATTTATGGCGCAAACAGCGCATAACCGCTTGCTGTAAGGCGATGGGGATTCTTAGTGAACTCATATTGCAGCAGAATAAAGCGCTGGATATCCAGATGCAAGTCAGCAGAGAGGAGTATTTCCAGTTGATCATTATATAAAAACATATATTATAATTTAATATAATTAATTTTAATGTCTGAGGCCGCGATGAGTGAAGATAAAAAAATCAGTTTGGATCTGATGAGACAAGCGGCAGGACAAGCTTGCGATGTGCTGCGCATATTGGCCAATGAGGACAGATTGCTATTGCTGTGCCAACTCAGCTTGGGGGAAAAGGCGGTCGGAGAATTAGAGGCCGCATTAGGTATTCATCAGCCGACTCTTTCGCAACAGCTTGCTGTATTGCGCAGTGATGGGTTGGTGAATACTCGCCGAGAGGGGAAACGCATATTTTATTCAATAGCGGATCCTAACGTGTTGGCGCTGCTTGAAGTGCTGTATCAGCTTTATTGTCCACAACAAGAGGAGGTTGCATGACTATTGATTGGGCTAATTTCACCCCTTATACCGCCCTGGCTGGTGGCGCTATCTTGGGTATCGCGGTGACTATTTTTCTGCTGTGGAATGGCCGTATCACTGGGATTAGTGGCATTTTAGGTGGATTGTTGCCACCCAAAAAGGGGGATATTTCCTGGCGAGTTGCTTTTATCATCGGCCTGATTATTTCTCCTGTGATTTATTCTCTTTTTGCTGTGCTACCGGCAATCCAAATTGAGGCTGATTTACCGGTGTTGATACTCGCGGGATTATTCGTGGGAATAGGAACTCGCTATGGCGCAGGTTGCACCAGCGGGCATGGCGTTTGCGGGCTGGCACGTTTTTCACCGCGTTCATTGGTGGCGACGCTGAGTTTTATGTTGACCGGTTTTATCACTGTAGGTTTTGTTCGCCATCTATTCATTTAGTCGACGGGCGAGTTTAGGAAGGGATTATGAATTTACTTTTCTCATTAGTAGCTGGGCTGATTTTTGGGTTGGGTTTAATTGTTGCTGGCATGGCTAACCCAGAAAAAGTGCTTGGTTTTCTTGATATTAGTGGCTATTGGGATCCTTCGCTGGCCTTGGTGATGGCCGCAGCTGTAGCGGTTGCCACCCTGGGTTTTGCCTGGGCGAAAAAGCGCAAAACCAGTTTGTTGGGGTTACCTCTCCAATTACCTACCTCGACAAAGATTGATAAGCGCTTAATCGGCGGCAGTCTGTTATTTGGTATCGGCTGGGGACTGGCGGGGATATGCCCTGGGCCGGCATTGGTATTACTGGGCGCCGGGATGTACAAAGGCGCTATTTTTGTGGCTGCCATGCTAGCAGGGATGGGAATCTTCAGTGTTATCGAGCGCTATCGGCATCATAAATAGCCGGTGTCATAACCAGCGGAAGTAATAAGAAAACATAAGTAATAAAAAACCCCGCAGCGCGGGGTTTTTATTGATCAAATTGTGGTGCTAAGACTTATTTCAGGCCAGCAGCATCACGCAGCAATGCTGCTTTGTCGGTTTTTTCCCAAGGGAATTCTTCGCGACCAAAGTGACCATAGGCTGCGGTTGCACGATAGATAGGATGCAACAGATCCAGCATCTGGATCAGGCCATATGGGCGCAGATCGAAGAACTCACGCACCAATGCAGTCAGTTGATCCGCAGGTATTTTCTCAGTGCCGAATGCTTCCACCATGATGGAAGTTGGTTCTGCAACGCCAATGGCGTAAGACACCTGAATCTCACAACGGTCTGCCAGACCTGCCGCCACGATATTCTTGGCAACATAACGGGCAGCATAAGCGGCTGAACGGTCAACTTTGGATGGATCTTTACCAGAGAATGCACCGCCACCATGACGCGCCATGCCGCCGTAGGTATCAACGATAATTTTACGCCCGGTCAGACCACAGTCGCCCATTGGGCCACCGATAACAAAACGGCCTGTTGGGTTGATAAAGTATTTGGTGCCGGCAGTTATCCACTCGGCAGGCAGAACCGGTTTGATGATTTCTTCCATCACCGCTTCATGCAAATCTTTCTGATTGATATCTTCTGAATGCTGAGTTGACAGCACTACCGCATCAATACCGACAATTTTACCGTCGTCATATTGGAAGGTAACCTGGCTTTTTGCATCCGGGCGCAGCCACGGCAAAGTGCCATTTTTACGCACAGCAGCTTGGCGTTCTACCAAACGGTGAGCATAAGTAATAGGTGCTGGCATCAATACGCTGGTTTCGTTGGTGGCGTAACCGAACATCAAGCCCTGGTCACCTGCGCCTTGCTCCAGTGGGTCATCGCGGTCAACACCTTGATTGATATCAGGCGATTGCTTACCAATGGCACTTAGAACAGCACAAGAATTAGCGTCAAAACCCATCTCAGAATTAACATAGCCGATTTCGCGCACGGTACGACGGGTAATGTCTTCAATATCAACCCAAGCGTTAGTGGTTACTTCACCGCCAACCAATACCATGCCTGTTTTGACATAAGTTTCACACGCAACACGTGCTTTTGGATCTTGCTCAAGAATTGCGTCGAGTACCGCATCTGAAATCTGGTCAGCGATTTTATCAGGATGCCCTTCAGAAACAGATTCTGACGTAAATAGGTGTTTAGCCATTATTTTCTTTACCTTGAATACAAGTGAAAGGTCATTGCAGAGCATTGAAGTCAAGCAACAGAAACGCAAACTTGAATCCGTTTCTTGTTGATTTGCGCTTTACAATACTTTTTTAGGCAAAGCCTTTAGCAGTCTATCTATTTAGAAGCCGGCTATGCTTACAGCGCAACAGACATTCTAGCAATTAAAGCGTATGGATGTATTAACATCTGGACGTCTATTTTAGGCCAGCTTTTACCATTAATACCAGCCCTTTTTGCATTAAGATATTTCTCGCTTTGGTTGTCATTTGATTTATTTACTGCTTGATACAGTTAAGGGTCATTTTCATTTTGCATTTTTCTTGCGTTATAGGTATAAACTGCGCGCGCGGCTTGTTTGATATGCAATGATGAAAATGGCAGAAGAAGACATCAGCGCATTGTTAAATTTCCAGTGTTTTACACTTAGTGATGAACATGGCAATCAGTGATGAGTAAAATATTCATTGATAATAAAACAATGCAGGCGGCGTCATCGGGCTGTTACCTAAGTTAACTATTATATTAAGTCTTGTCCGTTCATGATGAACGGCTTGCGTGGAGGTGGTTGGATTAATGATCCGTTGTCTACTGGTTGCTGAACAGCAACAATTGCGTCGTTCTGACGTTCAATCTCCCCTTGCAACCTTCCTTTCTTGTACACCATCAACCCGATGTTATACCCATATGGGTGCAACTCAGGATTCGCGGGCGGGTTAATTACCGCTTGAAGCACTGAATTCGGCTGGCTTGGCGATTTTACGGCTAATCCGATTCACAAAATCTCAATACGTATTTACAGTCCAACGTATTTTTCATTTAAACGTGTTTTACCCGGTTTGGGTAATGAATAGCTGAGTGATAAACCGCTCGTGGATCGTGCTTTACTGCGCAATATTCTGCCAGTTTGGTATTCACGCGGGTTGTCCTTGCTGGTTGTAGCTGCGATAGTAGCTGACTTTATCGTCAGTATCGCATTAGAGGCGAATTATGTCTGATGATAACTTGATTGGCCGTCCGTCAGCTGCGGGCGCACATGTTTCTTTACGCTCCATGCAGGAGGTTGCCATGAATGATCGTAATGCCAGCAAGATGCTGAGCACATATAACGTCGCCTACTGGGGTGGCAACTATTATGACGTCAATGAACTGGGTCATATCAGTGTTTGCCCTGATCCGGATGTTCGTGAGGCACGTGTCGATCTGGCGCAACTCGTCAAAAAAATGCAGCTTGAGCAGGGGCAACGTCTGCCTGCCTTATTCTGTTTTCCACAAATTTTGCAGCATCGCCTGCGCTCAATTAATGGTGCGTTTAAACGCGCGCGTGAGTCGTTTGGCTATGAAGGCGATTACTTTTTGGTTTACCCGATTAAAGTAAACCAACACCGCCGGGTTATCGAGTCATTGGTTAATTCCGGCGAACCGTTAGGGCTGGAAGCGGGCTCTAAAGCTGAAATGATGGCAGTACTGGCACATGCCGGTATGACTCGCTCAGTTATTGTCTGTAACGGTTATAAAGACCGTGAATATATTCGCCTGGCATTGATTGGCGAAAAACTGGGCCATAAAGTTTATCTGGTCATCGAAAAGATGTCAGAAATCAAAATGGTACTGGAAGAAGCCGAGCGCTTGAATGTGGTACCGCGTTTGGGTGTGCGCGCGCGTCTGGCATCACAAGGTTCAGGTAAATGGCAGGCCAGCGGCGGCGAAAAATCCAAATTCGGCTTGTCTGCAACTCAGGTCTTGCAACTGGTTGATATGCTGCGCGAAGCCAATAGCTTAGAAAGCTTGCAGTTATTGCATTTCCATTTGGGGTCACAGCTCTCCAATATTCGTGATATTTCCACCGGTGTGCGTGAGTCCGCGCGTTTCTATGTGGAGCTCCACAAGCTGGGCGTCAATATCCAGTGCTTCGATGTCGGCGGCGGCTTGGGGGTCGATTACGAAGGGACGCGATCTCAATCTGATTGCTCGGTTAACTATGGCTTGAATGAATATGCCAATAACGTTATCTGGGGGATTGGTGATGCTTGTAATGAGCACGGTTTGCCACATCCAACTGTCATTACCGAATCAGGCCGCGCAGTTACCGCACATCACACCGTGCTGGTTTCCAATGTTATCGGCGTAGAACGTAATGAGTTCAATGAGCCACAACCGCCGGCTACTGATGCGCCACGGGCGCTGGAAAGCTTGTGGGACACCTGGCTAGAAATGCAAGAGCCAGAAAACCGTCGCTCCCTGCGCGAATGGTTGCATGATAGCCAAATGGACTTGCATGACGTGCACACCCAGTATGCGCACGGCATGTTGGAACTGACGCAACGCGCATGGGCTGAAGAGCTCTATCTGAGCATTTGCAATGAGATTCAAAAACAACTGGATCCGAGCAACCGTGCGCACCGGCCCATCATCGACGAGCTGCAAGAGCGTATGGCAGACAAGCTGTATGTCAATTTCTCGCTGTTCCAGTCCATGCCGGATGCCTGGGGTATTGATCAGCTCTTCCCAGTATTGCCATTAGAAGGGTTAGACAAGCCACCAGAGCGCCGCGCAGTCTTGCTCGATATCACTTGCGACTCTGACGGCACCATCGACCATTATATTGATGGTGATGGGGTAGCAACCACTATGCCAATGCCGCCATATGATGCAGAAAACCCACCACTTTTGGGCTTCTTTATGGTGGGTGCTTATCAGGAAATCTTGGGCAACATGCACAACTTGTTTGGCGACACCGCCGCAGTTGATGTGTATGTCTTCCCTGATGGCACGGTTGAAGTTGAACAAACCGATGAAGGCGATACCGTGGCAGATATGCTGGAATATGTTCAATTGAACCCAGAGAAGCTGCTGGCTCATTTCCGTGATCAAGTGAAAGAAACGGATCTGGATACCGAGTTACAAGCACAATTTATGGAAGAGTTTGAAGCGGGCCTGTACGGCTACACTTATCTCGAAGATGAATAACGGCTAACGACGGAATCAATCTTGATGAAAGGGCAAACTTAGGTTTGCCCTTTTTGTTGATGTCAGCACTGGTTATTAACTAAATATAATCCACACTTACATTAATGATTTTTATCTTTGCCATGCAGGCTATGGGGGCGTTTCAATGGGATGGTTCAATGTCTGTAAGGTAAGTTATGTTAAACCTGACTTTCCTTTCTCGGCTCAAGTCGAAGGGAAAAAAATAGGTATTTATATAATTGATGGTGAATATTTCGCGATGGAAGATATTTGTCCTCATGCCAATGCATTGTTAAGTCAGGGATTTGTCGACGACGCGACCATTGAATGCCCATTGCACGGGGCATTATTTGATATTCGAACCGGTCAATGCCTGCGAGAACCAGGTGATCGCGATTTACAAACCTATCCAGTACGAGTAGATGCTGGACAAATTCAGATTGAAATAGCTGAAAGTTAATCTGAGAGATAAATACCGATGCCTGCCAGAAGCAGGCACCGTAAATGTTAACTGTATTTCTTCAATTTACTGACCGCTGGCAATACGTTGGCGAATATGGTCAGCTCGGGCTTGTGAGGATGGGTGGTCATCAAACATGCTGCTGGTGCGGCCAGCCTCCATAGTGGCCAGTTTTTCGAAACTGGTGACTAAGCCGTTAGGATCGATACCCTGTTTTTTCAGTAATTCGAATGAGTAATCATCGGCTTCGCTTTCTTGTTTCTGGGAGAACTGGGCGTTCACTAGTTTCTGACCAATATCGGCCAATTGAGACTGCGATAGTTGACCGGCAATCCCTCCCGCAGAGGCGGCAGCAGTGCGCAGGGCGGTTGTACCATAGGCGACCTGCATGGCTTTACGAGTATGTCCTAACGCCACATGGCCCATTTCATGGCCAAGTACCGCCTCCACTTCATTGTCTGTCATCATATCCATCAAGCCGCTGTACACACGGATGCAGCCATTAGCCATCGCCCAGGCATTGACATCTTTAGTGACGTAAACCTTATAGTTGGCTGGCGTACCATTGATATTATCACCCAATGCAGCTGAGATTTTTGCTAGGCGCTTACCGTAATCGCTATCAGCGGAAGCTATCTGGGCTTTCTGATCCATTTCTGCACAAGATTGTTCGCTGAAGTTTTTTACATCGGCATCACTCAGGGTTGCGGCCTGAAATGCTTGAGCGCCGGACTGCATCAAGCCATCGGTATTCATATTCTGGCAGCCGCTCAGCAATGCCGTAAGGCTCAGTACAATCATTGAGGTACGAATTTTCATTACACTTTCTTCCTGTGGTTATGCCATTTTTATCATTGGATAGGGCTGTTCTATAAATGACAATAACGTGTTAATCGCTGTTATCTATTTATGCTGATGGGCCGATAACCACTATCACATTCTCGTTAACTATCGCATTAATAGCTGTTGAAACGACGGCGGTTGTTCTACTCTGTCGCCAATAGGTCTTGCCCGAAATTGTTGATGCAAAGTATGGTTAGTACTGGCCTGTTTGCAAAAACGAGCACTTCTGGCCCATTGAGTGTTTAACCGCCTCATATGTGGCTAAAAACGCAGCGAGGTTAACCCGACTCGGGCGTGACAGCTATAGCTTTATTCTGAAAATCAGCAGATTCCATTAGCCATTAATATGGAAGTTATAGCTCATTTGGTTTTAGTGATTGCCGTTTCAATGCTGAGTCTGAGAAAATGGTAAACTTGAACGCTTTTTTAATCCGACCTGGAGTAAAACATGTCCTCTCGTAAAGAGCTTGCCAACGCGATCCGCGCATTAAGCATGGACGCAGTGCAAAAAGCGAATTCCGGCCACCCCGGCGCCCCTATGGGCATGGCAGATATTGCCGAAGTTCTGTGGCGTGATTACCTGAACCATAATCCAACCAATCCACACTGGGCTGATCGTGACCGTTTCGTCTTGTCGAATGGTCACGGCTCTATGTTGATCTATAGCTTGCTGCACCTCACTGGCTATGATTTGCCGATGGAAGAACTGAAAAACTTCCGCCAACTGCATTCTAAAACGCCAGGTCACCCTGAATATGGTTATACCGCTGGCGTAGAAACCACTACCGGCCCATTGGGTCAGGGTATTGCTAACGCAGTAGGTTTTGCGATTGCAGAACGCACGCTGGGCGCGCAGTTTAACCGCCCTGGCCATGATGTTGTTGATCACCACACCTATGCATTTATGGGTGACGGTTGCATGATGGAAGGCATCTCTCACGAGGTTTGCTCTCTGGCGGGTACCATGAAGCTGGGCAAATTGACGGCTTTCTATGATGACAATGGGATCTCCATCGACGGTCACGTTGAAGGTTGGTTCACTGATGACACCGCTGCCCGTTTCGAAGCTTACGGCTGGCATGTGGTTCGTGGTGTTGATGGCCATAACGCTGATTCCATCAAAGCAGCCATTGAAGCCGCCCATAAAGTTACTGACAAACCATCACTGCTGATGTGCAAAACCATTATTGGTTTTGGTTCACCGAAAAAAGCCGGCACTCATGACTCCCACGGCGCACCATTAGGTGCCGATGAAGTCGCGGCAACCCGTGAAGCACTGGGCTGGAAATACCCCGCATTCGAAATTCCACAGGATATTTATGCCGCGTGGGATGCCAAAGAAGCCGGTCAGGCGAAAGAAGCAGCTTGGAACGAGAAGTTCGCCGCTTACGCCAAAGCCTATCCAGAACTGGCTGCTGAATTCAAACGTCGTGTTAGTGGCGAATTGCCTGCTAACTGGGCAACTGAGTCCAAGAAATTCATCGAAGAGTTGCAAGCGAATCCGGCCAAGATTGCCAGCCGTAAAGCATCACAAAATGCGCTGGAAGCTTTCGGTAAAGTATTACCTGAATTCCTGGGCGGCTCTGCTGACCTGGCACCAAGTAACCTGACTATCTGGTCTGGCTCTAAATCACTGAGTGATGATCTGGCGGGTAACTACATCCATTACGGTGTTCGTGAATTTGGTATGTCTGCCATCATGAACGGCATCGCGTTACACGGCGGTTTCATTCCTTACGGCGCGACCTTCCTGATGTTTGTGGAATATGCGCGTAACGCAGTGCGCATGGCCGCACTGATGAAAATCCGCAGCATCTTTGTTTACACCCATGACTCTATCGGTCTGGGCGAAGATGGCCCAACCCATCAGCCAGTTGAGCAGATGGCGAGCTTGCGTGTTACACCAAACATGAGCACGTGGCGTCCATGTGATCAGGTTGAGTCTGCAGTGGCATGGCAGTATGCATTGGAACGTAAAGACGGCCCAAGCGCACTGATTTTCTCTCGTCAGAACCTGGCACAACAGCCGCGTACTGCTGAGCAGTTAGCCAACATTTCTAAAGGCGCTTATGTGCTGAAAGATTGTGCTGGTCAACCTGAATTGATCTTTATTGCGACCGGTTCTGAAGTTGAACTGGCGGTTGCTGCTGCGGATCAACTGACTGCGGCTGGCCGTAAAGTCCGTGTTGTGTCTATGCCATCAACTGATGCATTCGACAAACAAGATGCTGCTTACCGTGAATCCGTATTGCCATCTGCTGTCAGCGCTCGCGTGGCAGTTGAGGCCGGTATTGCTGATTACTGGTACAAATATGTTGGCCTGAATGGCGCAGTTGTTGGGATGACCACCTTCGGTGAATCTGCCCCAGCTGAATTGCTGTTCAAAGAGTTTGGTTTCACTGTAGAAAACGTGGTGGCGAAAGCTCAGGCGCTGTTGAAATAACAGCAGCTGTTTTCAAGGTGTAAAGAGGATGGCAATCCTCGGTAATACCGATGTTAAAAGGTCGCTTCTGCGGCCTTTTTTTTCACCAATTGATGGATGAATTGTGCCCTTTATCAAGCAGATATTCCTTTTATGATTAGTTTGGTTTATTCTGGCTGAAGCGTTTCAGTTATAATTCACTTTCCATTTCAGCCGATTTAGCTGAGGAAAAACCAGGTAGATTCTGGCTGAATTGTGATACGACGATTAACATCTTAGGGTGCGCTGAAGTAGGCTATAAGGTTGCATGATAATAACCAGCGACAGGGAGTAACATGACAATCCGCATAGCGATAAATGGCTTTGGCCGTATTGGCCGTAGCGTTTTACGCGCACTGTATGAATCAGGCCGCCGGGCAGAAATTTCTGTCGTGGCCATTAATGAGTTGGCTAATGCGGAAGGGATGGCCCATCTGTTGAAGTATGACTCCAGCCACGGCCGGTTTGCCTGGGATGTTCGTCAGGAATGTGACAAGTTATACGTCGGGGACGATATTATCCGGCTGTTACATCAGCCAGAAATAGGGCAGTTACCCTGGGGTGAGTTAGGAATTGATGTCGTTCTGGATTGTAGCGGTGTGTATGGTAGCCGTGCCGATGGCGAGGCGCATTTAACCTCCGGTGCCAAAAAGGTACTGTTTGCCCATCCCGGTGGCCATGATTTGGATGCTACGGTGGTGTATGGTGTTAACCACCAGGATTTACAAGCTGAGCATCGAATTGTTTCCAATGCATCCTGTACGACTAACTGTATTATTCCTATTATTCAGTTGTTGGATATGGCTTATGGCATCGAATCCGGCACTGTCACCACCATACATTCATCCATGAATGACCAGCCCGTTATTGATGCTTATCATCAGGATTTACGCCGTACCCGAGCAGCAAGTCAGTCAATTATCCCGGTAGATACCAAACTGGCCGCAGGGATAACTCGTATTTTTCCGAAGTTTTGCGACAGGTTTGAAGCGATTTCGGTGCGGGTACCCACCATCAATGTAACGGCGATCGATTTAAGCGTTAGCGTTACAAGCCCAGTTGGTGTAGCCGAGGTTAACCAGCTTTTGCAAAAGGCAGCAAGAGGCGCATTTCGTGGTATAGTTGACTATACGGAATTACCATTGGTGTCGACGGATTTTAACCATGATCCGCACAGTGCAATAGTCGATTGCACACAGACGCGGGTCAGTGGGAAGCACCTGATTAAGACGTTGGTATGGTGCGATAACGAATGGGGTTTCGCCAATAGAATGTTGGATACGACATTGGCGATGGCCGGGAGTGGTTTCTAGTATGGCATGCTAATGACTTGTTTTACCGTGCTTTATTGCGGTTACTTCAGCGTTAATGTGCAGCTTATGCAACTTTAAAAAGAATCAACAAGAGGATTCACCATGTCTGTAATTAAGATGACCGATCTGGATCTGGCTGGTAAGCGTGTGCTGATCCGTGCGGATCTCAATGTTCCGGTAAAAGATGGCAAAGTGACTTCTGATGCGCGTATCCGTGCATCTCTGCCGACCATTGAAGCCGCACTGAAGCAAGGCGCTAAAGTAATGGTTACCTCTCACCTGGGTCGCCCGACCGAAGGCGAGTACAACGAAGAGTTCTCCTTGCTGCCAGTAGTTAACTACTTGAAAGACAAACTGTCTGCTCCGGTTCGTCTGGCGAAAGACTATCTGGATGGCGTTGAAGTTGCAACTGGCGAGTTGGTTGTGCTGGAAAACGTTCGCTTTAACAAAGGCGAAAAGAAAGACGACGAAGCGCTGTCCAAGAAATATGCTGCACTTTGTGACGTGTATGTGATGGATGCTTTTGGTACTGCTCACCGCGCACAGGCTTCCACTCATGGTGTGGGTAAATTTGCGCCTATCGCTTGTGCCGGCCCGCTGTTGTCAGCAGAACTGGAAGCATTGGGTAAAGCTCTGGGTAACCCAGCGCGTCCAATGGTTGCCATCGTTGGTGGTTCTAAAGTTTCAACCAAACTGACTGTTCTGGGTGCGCTGTCTAAAATTGCAGACCAACTGATTGTTGGTGGCGGTATCGCCAATACCTTCGTTGCCGCTCAAGGCCACAATGTGGGTAAATCTCTGTACGAAGCAGACCTGATTCCAGAAGCAAAACGCCTGCTGGAAACTTGTGATATCCCAGTTCCAACAGATGTGCGTGTTGCTACTGAGTTTTCTGAAACAGCAGCTGCCACACTGAAACCTGCTGATCAAATCAAAGATGACGAGCAAATTCTGGACTTGGGTGACGTCTCTGCGGAGCGTCTGGCTGAGATCCTGAAAAACGCCAAAACCATTCTGTGGAATGGCCCAGTTGGTGTGTTCGAATTCCCTAACTTCCGTAAAGGGACTGAGATAGTCGCTCGCGCCATTGCCGAGAGCGAAGCATTCTCTATCGCTGGCGGTGGTGACACGCTGGCAGCAATCGACCTGTTCGGCATTGCTGACCAAATCTCCTATATCTCTACCGGCGGTGGCGCTTTCCTTGAGTTCGTTGAAGGGAAAAAACTGCCAGCGGTTGTGATGCTGGAAGAGCGCGCTAAGCAGTAATTTAGATAACGGGGGGCGAGAGCCGCCCGTTTCGCTTTTAGCGAATCAAGCCTACGGGCTTTGAAAGCAGTAAAACCGATTTACATTTAGGGCCTATCCTCCCGGATAGCTGCTATCTTCAGTCGACGAAACAGGACAACGTACATGTCTAAAATTTTTGATTTCGTAAAACCAGGTGTCATCACAGGTGATGACGTGCAGAAAGTGTTCGCAGTAGCAAAAGAAAACAACTTTGCTCTGCCAGCAGTTAACTGTGTCGGCACCGACTCTATCAACGCAGTGCTGGAAACAGCAGCCAAAGTGCGTGCGCCAGTTATCGTTCAGTTCTCTAACGGTGGTGCAGCATTTATCGCAGGTAAAGGCGTGAAAACTGACGTACCACAAGGTGCGGCAATTTTGGGCGCTATCTCTGGTGCACACCATGTACATCAGATGGCTGAGCACTATGGTGTTCCAGTTATTCTGCATACCGACCATTGCGCCAAGAAATTGCTGCCATGGTTAGACGGGTTGTTGGATGCGGGCGAGAAACACTTTGCTGCCACCGGCAAACCGCTGTTCTCTTCTCACATGATCGACCTGTCTGAAGAGTCCCTGGAAGAAAACATTGAAATTTGTAGCAAATACCTGACTCGTATGTCAAAACTGGGTATGACGCTGGAAATCGAGCTGGGTTGTACTGGTGGTGAAGAAGATGGCGTGGATAACAGCCATATGGACGCATCATCTCTGTATACTCAACCACAAGATGTTGATTACGCTTACGAAAAACTGAACGCGATCAGCCCACGTTTCACCATCGCAGCTTCTTTTGGTAACGTGCACGGTGTGTACAAACCAGGTAACGTGAAACTGACCCCAACTATTCTGCGTGATTCTCAGGATTATGTTTCTAAGAAACACAATCTGCCGCACAACAGCTTGAACTTCGTGTTCCACGGCGGTTCAGGTTCTACTGCTGCTGAAATCAAAGAAGCAGTAAGCTACGGCGTAGTTAAAATGAATATCGACACCGACACCCAATGGGCAACGTGGGAAGGTATTCTGAACTACTACAAGAAAAACGAAGGCTATCTGCAAGGCCAACTGGGTAACCCAGAAGGCGCGGACAAACCTAACAAGAAATACTACGACCCACGTGCGTGGCTGCGTGCTGCACAGGTGACTATGGTTGCTCGTTTGGAAAAAGCATTTGAAGAACTGAACGCGAAAGACGTTCTGTAATTCGATACTGTTTCACTCGATATAAAAGGCCCTGCGGGGCCTTTTTTCGTCATCGGCTCTGTCTTGCATACATAAATGTCATTATCGACAAATGGATAATTATTTATCTTCGCTCGTCTTTAGCCCATAACGGTTTGCCGACTATTTCAGCTAAATCAATTAATTCCCTCATCTGACCTTCCGTCTGCACCATATCCGGCCCTCCTTGTTCACGCAGAGTTTTAATTATTGATTCCAAGCTTTGTGATGATTTTGGGTTGGTCAATTCCATCGCGGCGATAAGTTGCCCGGTACGCCCAACACCAGCACTACAATGAATCACTGGAAGTGCTTTGCACTCAGCTTCAACTGCCCTACTGGGGTATCGTTTTTCTCCAATAGCCGCATAAATATTGAACCTCTCATCGTGTAACTCAACGATACGTTTTGCCAGTGCCATCATTTCCTTAGCATGTAATGCTGTTTTATCCTTCCAATCAGTAATGTGAATAACTGGAACTGCAATATGGTTATTTTGGAGTGGCGTTTGATTAGGCGTTTTGATTGTGTAACCTTCGGCACCTGGGTATGTTTCAGCCCGAATATCTATTTTGTAAGAGGCATTGTTTTCTGCTGTTTTAAAATAAGGGGGGTAAGGTTTCATACCACAATTGTAGCTAAATATACTTTTCTCCCCGATAACAACCAATACAGTTACCCGCTTTTCTCCTAACATCTCAATATAGGGAGGAACCGATTGTTTTGTCGGGAATTGGCTACGTATTACCCCTTTATCTGTTCCTAGCCGTATATGGTTAGCGGGGAGAGCAATATTATTGGGTGCTATGATGGCGGTTTCCTTCGGTGTAGTGATGTCTGTATGTCTTTGATATTCCTGTTTTATTATTGTTTGGCTGCTATCTTGCCATATTAAATATTTCTGATGTTTTTTCAGTGACTCGAGTAGGTTTTCGGTGTCTGTTTTGGGCGGATTATCTTTAATAGGATTCAGGTTGAGGGTCAGGTTGGGTTGTCTAATTCTAAACATGGATTTTTCTCTTAATGTGTTAATTAAGTCGCTCTAAACCTCCTCATATTAGGTATTGTTCGCCAAGGTATATTCTATAAAAACGCTATTTTTTCTATGCCCTGAAGATCGCTGAGAATAATAATTTCCTTTATCCATGACTATCAAAATTGGCAACAGTCTGCGTTGTTGGTTACCCTAGGTGAGCTGTCTTCTTTGTCAGCCAACATTTTGCGGTAATTTTTTGCGTAATCTCCCCGATGCGGGACTTTTTTGTAGGATGGTTAAAATGGAAGAACTAAACGTAGTTGATAGCATCAATGAAGCCAGTACCTGGTTTGTTGATAATCAAGATTTACTGATTCAATATGCCGTCAATCTTGTTGCGGCACTGTTGATCCTGATTGTCGGCTCGATCATTGCCAAGGTTGTTTCTGGCATGCTGGGCCGAGTCATGAAATTACGTGGTATTGATGTCACGGTTGCAGATTTTCTGGCGGCCATGGCGCGTTACAGTATCCTGGCCTTTACTATTGTGGCGGTGCTTGGCCGTCTTGGGGTACAAACTGCCTCGGTGATTGCCGTTATCGGTGCTGCCGGTTTAGCTGTAGGTTTGGCGCTGCAAGGTTCACTGTCCAACTTTGCTGCGGGTGTGTTGCTGGTGGCCTTCCGTCCATTTAAAGCCGGTGAGTATGTTGATCTGGGCGGTGTAGCCGGTACCGTGGTGCAGGTGCAGATTTTCTCAACCACTTTGCGCACTGTTGATGACAAAATCATCGTGGTACCCAATGGCAAAATTATTGCCAACAACATAATCAATACCAGCCGTGAACCGAACCGCCGTACCGATATGGTTATTGGCGTCGCCTATGATGCGGATATTGATGTGGTGAAGAAAGTGCTGGGTGACATTATTGCCGCTGATTCGCGCATTATGCATGACAAAGGGGTGACGGTGCGCCTGAATGAGATGGCAGCATCTTCGCTGAACTTTACGGTGCGAGTTTGGACGACCAATGGCGATGCCATGGAAGTGTATTGGGATTTGATGGAAAACTTTAAACGCGCGCTGGATGCCAATAAAATCGGTATTCCTTATCCGCAGCTGGATGTGCATTTGCATCAAGTCGCCAGCGTGGAATCTACCCCGGCGGCATAAGCAGCAAATGAGGTTAACACCGGCGGTTATCAGCCCGTTGAGCTTGCTGATAAACCGATATTATTGTTCGCAGTCTATCGGGGTGAGTCCCCCGATGGGCGCTTTGACCGCTTACATGGCCACCACCGGTGCGGCACATTTTTCCTCCGTCTGGTTGCCTTTATTTGGCAGTTATTAGATTTACTTATAGTTGATAAGAAATACCAATTTCCTCTGATGATAATCTCCCCGTAATATGCAGTTAATCGCTCGCCTATTCTTTCAGTTCTTATCAAGAATTTTTAAAGGTAACAGTATGTTAGCTGTCTATTTACAGGGTTTTGCTCTCAGTGCCGCCATGATTTTGCCCCTCGGGCCACAAAATGCTTTTGTGATGAATCAGGGGATTAAGCGGCAACACCATTTAATGAGTGCCGGGCTCTGCGCCCTTAGCGACATCATATTGATTTGCGCCGGTATTTTTGGTGGCAGTGCCTTACTGAGCCGCTCGCCATTGCTATTGGCACTGGTCACTTGGGGAGGCGTGGCTTTTCTGCTGTGGTATGGCTTTGGCGCGATAATGGCTGCATGGCGGGGGGATAGCGCCTCATCAGCTGCAGGTGCCAGCACACAGGGGCGCTGGCGCATTATTGTGACACTATTAGCCGTGACCTGGCTTAATCCGCATGTTTATCTGGATACCTTTGTGGTGTTGGGGAGCCTTGGCGGTCAGTTATTGCCTGATGTCCGGCCCTGGTTTGCTTTTGGTGCTGTGAGTGCCTCGGTGGTCTGGTTTTTTGCACTGGCGCTACTGGCGGCATGGTTATCGCCCTGGCTTAACCGCCCCACCTCACAGCGGGTGATTAATTTACTGGTGGGGGGCGTGATGTGGTTTATTGCTTTTCAGTTAGCGCGACAGGGGTTAAATCTGTGAGTTTTTATCATTAATCTGAATCCCATGCCCTCTAAGATATGCTACGGTTGATGTGTTTATACTGTTATCAGACATGCATTTTAGGAGGCTTCCGTGAAGTTGAAGACATTGGCTTTGGCCGCAATGATGGGATTAGGGACGTTACCTTTGGCGCTGCAAGTTCAAGCCGCCGAAGTGCCAGAAGGGCCGCATGTTGTCACCTCCGGTACTGCCAGTGTGGATGCGACCCCGGATATTGCCACTATTGCTATTGAGGTCAGCGTTTCTGCCAAAGATGCTGCTGATGCCAAAAAGCAGGCAGATACCCGCGTCGCGCAATATTTTGATTTCTTACGTAAAAGTGGCATTGATAAAAAAGATATCAATGCTGCCAATATTCGCACTCAACCTGAATACGATTACCAGAAAACCGGTGAGGCCGTATTGAAAGGCTACCGAGCGGTGCGTCAGGTTCAGGTAACACTGCGCCAGCTTGATAAATTAAATGATTTGTTGGATGGGGCGCTAAAATCAGGTCTGAATGAGATTCGTGCTGTCGAGTTGGGGGTGGCCAACCCAGAGACTTACCGCGAGCAAGCACGTAAAAAAGCCATCGAAAATGCCATTAGCCAGGCCGGTTCTTTAGCTGAAGGATTTAAAGTTAAACTGGGGCCAGTTTACAGTATTCGCTATCATGTGGCTAACTACCAGCCCATGCCGGTAGCCCGCATGTTCAAGAGCGCTGAAGCGGCACCGGCTAATGATGCCGCCCAAACTTACGAACAACAAACCATCCATTTTGATGATCAAGTTGATGTGGTATTTGAGCTGCAAACCCGCGCCAGCACTCCTGCTGCTGCCAAATAAGCTAATCTTGCCGTAATACCTGACGCCCGTAAGATAACAGGGCGTCAGTGACCTTTCTCATTGTCCGGCTTTCTGGGGCAAATCTGTGCCAGAACAGCATGCGCCGTTGCAATAATCCCGGCGTCAAATCAATCAGCTCACCTGATGCCAATTCTTTTTCGATTTGCAGATGCGGGATCATACAACAGGTGGTGCCTTGCCTTGCCAACTGCACAAAGGCTTCTGACGAGTTAACAATATGGCAGGGTACACTTCCAGGCGATAAATCGAAGTTCTGCTGCAAAAACGCCTGATGCATATCATCCAAATGGTCAAAGGCCACGGCAGGGGCTTTCAGTAATGCTGAGCGGGTCACTCCATTAGGAAAATAGCGATCCGCAAAGGGTTTGGATGCTACAAACAGGTAATCCAGCGCCCCCAGTTGATCGACTAAACAGCTCGGTAGCGGTTGGGGCTGGATACTGACCGCACCCACCACCTCACCGCGGCGTAACCGCTCTTGTGTTCGGGTTTCATCTTCAACTTGCAAATTCAGCCGAATAGGAGAATCTGCTAGCACCGGTTTTAGTGCCGGGAGCAGCCAGGTTGCCAGACTGTCGGCGTTAACCGCCAGTGACAGCAACAGCGGCGTATCACCCCCATTGTCATTGCCGAGCCACTCTTCTTCCAGCAATTCAACCTGATGCAGTAATGCGAGCAGCTTCTGCCCTTGCTCAGTCGGGCGTGGTGGCACAGTGCGCACCAACAGTGGCTGACCGAACAGATTCTCTAGCTGCTTAATGCGTTGAGATACCGCCGATTGGGTGATGCAGAGTTTTTGTGCCGCGCGTTCAAAACCGCGTTCACGGATCACCGCGTCCAGCGCTTGTAGCGTACGGTAGTCTGGGCGTTTCATCGGAGTCATATCTCCAAATATTAAATTAATACCGCACTATGCCACATTTTAATCATTTATCTATCCTGGAATGCCAAAGTGCCCGTCACAAATAGGCAACTATGCGTTTGATGGCAAAGCGGCATTATCATCCCGAGTGAGTCAGGGCGATTATATCGACGGGCGCGCCGGCGACTTAACACCATGGCGACCCTCTGGCCGATTTCCCCTCTAATCAATTTTGTCAGCAGTCGGTATAACTGTGATCTCACTAGAAGTAACAGCAGGATAAGTGGGCTTTATTGCGAAGATTTCTAACTTATATGTTCTATAATGGTTGCAGGTTTTCTTTCACATCAAGGCGTGAACTCACCATGACTCAGGATGAACTTAAAAAAGCAGTGGGCTGGGCAGCATTAGATTATGTCAAACCCGGCACTATTGTCGGGGTTGGTACCGGCTCTACTGCGGCACATTTTATTGATGCCCTCGGCTCCATCAAACATCAAATTGAAGGGGCGGTTTCCAGCTCAGATGCCTCTACCGCCAAGCTGAAAAGTTATGGTATTCAGGTGTTTGATTGCAACGATGTTGATGTGCTGGATATTTATGTCGATGGCGCTGATGAAATTAATGGTCAGATGCAGATGATCAAAGGCGGGGGGGCTGCGCTAACCCGCGAGAAAATTATTGCCGCCATCGCCCGTAAATTTATTTGTATCGCTGATGCATCCAAGCAGGTTGATGTTTTGGGTAAATTCCCACTGCCCGTCGAAGTTATCCCGATGGCCCGTTCCTATGTTGCCCGTGAACTGGTTAAACTGGGTGGGTTACCTGAATATCGCCAAAATGTCCTGACGGATAACGGCAACGTTATTTTGGATGTGCATAATTTGACTATTCTGGATGCAATTGCATTAGAGAATAAAATCAATGGGATAGCTGGTGTTGTCACTGTTGGGCTGTTTGCCAATCGTGGAGCCGATGTCGCACTGATTGGTACTGCCGAGGGCGTGAAAACTGTCGTGCTAAAGTGATCGGCTAAGCTTTTTTCAGGGGTGGGGTATGACCTCCGCCCTAATAATTTTTGTCTTTAAATATCTTTTCTTAAAATGGTTAAATTTGGTGATATATATCACATTTGCTCATTTCATTTTCTTAACCTGCCAATAACCCTCTTTTAGCTAGTTTTTTATTCTATAAATTAACATTTGCACTGCTTGTTATGCTGGTAGGTAAGCAATCGTTTGTATTGCCGCCCGCGTAATATTTGTTATGTTGACAGGGTGCTGACCCGATTCATTCGATATCGGCAGCCACATCTGAAGTCTGAAAATAGGGTCGGGGACATGGCAAAAGTATCACTGGAGAAAGACAGAATTAAGTTTCTGTTAGTGGAAGGGGTGCACCAGAGCACGGTTGATAATCTGCGTGCAGCCGGTTATAGCAATATTGAATATCACAAAGGTGCCTTAGACACCGAATCACTGAAAGAATCTATTCGTGATGCTCACTTCGTCGGGATCCGTTCGCGCACGCATCTGTCCGAAGAAGTTTTTGCTGCAGCAGAAAAATTGGTTGCAGTAGGGTGCTTCTGTATCGGCACCAATCAGGTTGATTTAAAGGCGGCGACCAAACGCGGTGTGCCGGTATTCAATGCGCCTTTCTCCAATACCCGTTCAGTTGCCGAAATGGTGCTGGGCGAGTTGCTGCTGATGTTCCGAGGCATTCCATCGGCTAACGCCAAAGCTCACCGTGGCGAATGGAATAAGCTGGCGGTAGGCTCTTATGAAGCCCGTGGCAAGAAACTGGGTATCATAGGTTATGGTCATATTGGTACTCAGCTGGGTATTCTGGCTGAAAGTGTTGGTATGAAAGTATTCTTCTACGATATCGAAAATAAGCTGTCGTTAGGGAATGCCCAGCAGGTTCGTCACCTGTCTGATTTACTGAATATGAGTGACGTGATTAGCTTGCATGTGCCGGAAAATCACTCCACCAAAAATATGATTGGCCCTGAGCAGTTGGCGCTGATGAAGCCCGGTGCAATGCTGATTAACGCCTCACGCGGTACTGTGGTAGATATCCCGGCACTGTGCGAAGCTCTGGCGAGCAACCATATCGCCGGTGCAGCAATTGACGTATTCCCTGAAGAACCGGCCACCAATAAAGACCCGTTCAATTCACCATTATGTGAGTTTGATAATGTGTTATTGACCCCGCATATTGGTGGTTCCACTCAGGAAGCGCAGGAAAATATCGGTGATGAAGTTGCCGGTAAGCTGGCGAAGTATTCTGACAACGGCTCTACGCTGTCTGCGGTTAACTTCCCAGAGGTTTCTCTGCCGGCGCATGGCGATAATACCCGCCGCTTGCTGCATATCCATGAGAATCGCCCCGGTATTCTGACCAGCATTAACAAAATCTTTGCTGAGCAGAACGTCAACATTGCCGCCCAGTATTTGCAAACCAGCGCTGAAATTGGTTATGTCGTTATCGACGTTGAAACTGATGATGCGGAAAATGCAGAAAAAGCATTGCAGGCGATGAAGGCCATCCCAGGGACAATTCGCGCGCGTTTGCTTTACTAATATACTCTCCGTTCTGGCGTTGTAGCGTTGTTAGCTGGCTGCAACGTCAATGTCTTTGGGTATGTAGCATCTAAATTATTAAGAAATACCTGAACACCTGTTATCGCAAGATTTCGGGTGTTTTTTTATGCTGAAGACTCAATCGGCCACTGCCAGACTTTTTCCGGTGTCACAATTTCGGGCAACGGCACATCCCAATATTCACTAGGTAAATATTCTACTCGCTGGCAATCATGGGCCAAGCCAATAGGATAGGGGCCACCTTGCTGCCAGTGTTGCAGTGTGCGGTCATAAAATCCGCCCCCCATCCCTAAACGTTGGCCAACATTATCAAATGCCACCAGCGGGGTTATCACCACATCTAGCCGGTTTAAGGGTAGTACGTTGCGCACATCTAATTGAGGTTCAAGAATTTTTAAGCGATTACGTATCAGTTGGCTATCAGGGCGATAATGAAGAAACAGCAAATTGCCGGGGCTGAAAGGATGGAGCACTGGGAGATAAACCTGTTTTTTCTGCTGCCACAGCAGTTCGATAGTTGGGGCGGTATCCAGTTCACCATCAAAAGAGAGAAATATCGCCACGGTATTGGCTTGCTGAATTTTGTGATGGGAAATGATGTGCTGGGCGGCGAGATGGGCAGACAGCTGTTGTTGCTCGGGAGTCAACAGACGCCGACGCTCACGAATTTCATTGCGAACTTTTTGCCGCTCAACGGCATGTTGCGGATCAAAATGCATGTCATTGACTTAAAAACAGCTTGCTGACTGAAATGAGGATGAAACTGCCGATATAAAACGAACGCGATAACCGACAATACCGGTTACACGATAAGAAAGGGATCTCCGAGATGCCGCCGCAGGCTGTAACCCTTGAACCCATGGTTCAAGGTGAACGCAGCGTCGCAACCTTAAGGCTTCTCGGCGAACCGAGCATGCGCACCAGTTACGGAGGCACTACATTCTGTTGGTATTAAATATCGGCTCAGGGGACTGGCCCGCTGGCAAACACCTCAGAGAAATTCTTTACTCACTGTAGAATCTATCATTCAACAGAGATTTATTCAAATTGTGCATCTTGACGTTCAGAGATGCGACCTTGTTCAAGCAATGCCTGCTCAATGGTCTGTTGTAACATCCGAATACGTTGCTCCATATTGGAAGCATAGTCACGGGTTTTCAATCTTTCCTGAGCCAATTCGTGACATACGTTCAATGCCGCGATAAAAACTAACTGCTCAGTATTGGTGACTCTAGTGCGAACTTTCAGATCTTGCAACCGTTGGTTAAGATCTTCTGCTGCCATGTTTAATGCATCTTGTTGTTCTGGCGGGCAATTAACCCTTAACGAGCGACCAAAAACTTGTATATCTACCGGTTGTGCAGACATGCGACCTTCCTGACTAATTTCGCGCCAGCCCTGAAAACCAGAGGCAAATTGCTCGTAGTAGCAAAGCGGGCGTCACTATATATACCTCGATACCAAGATACAACCCCTTTATACCCGTCATCTTCCATGTTGCAGAAGTGTTGGCTGCACTCGCTCACCCGAACCACTTATTTTAGTAAGTTCTGCGGGATTTTCTCGTTTGCCGCCTTCCTGAATCTTGAAATCTATAGGGTATATAGCGTTGCGTTTTCTGGTATAGCGACCTTTCTTGATGGTAGCATAACACGAACTTATCCTGCCAACGATGACCAATACGCATGTCTATAGAGAATACATTACCAACTTACCAATCACTTGCCCTGGCATTGAACCAGCAAGCAGTGGCATTAACCCCCGCTGAAATGCATGGCTTAATCAGCGGCATGCTATGTGGCGGCAGTAAAGACGATGGTTGGCGCACTCTGGTGCATGACCTGACCAATGACGGGATGGCCTTTTCACAAAGCCTGGATTTACCGTTACAACAGTTACATGAAGCAACACAAGAAGCACTGGAGAATGAAGGTTTTATGTTCCAGTTGTTGATCCCTGAAGGGGATGGCGTCACCGTTTTTGACCGTGCGGATGCATTATCAGGTTGGGTAAACCATTTCCTGTTAGGTCTTGGTATGCTGCAACCTAAATTGGCGCAAGTGAAAGACGAAGTGGGTGAAGCCATTGATGATTTACGTAATATCGCTCAGTTAGGGTATGACGAAGATGAAGATCAAGAAGAACTGGCCCAATCATTGGAAGAAGTTATTGAGTATGTGCGTGTTGCGGCTATCTTGTGCCATATCGAATTTACACAAGAAAAACCCACCGCCCCAGAAGTACGTAAGCCGACATTACACTAAACCAACCAATGTGATGTTTTGAATGATGAAAACCGGATAATTCAGGAGGGTGTAATGACTCAACAAGAATACCAGAATCGCCGTCAGGCACTGTTGGCGAAGATGGCTCCAGGCAGTGCTGCCATTTTTTTTGCCGCGCCTGAAGCTACGCGCAGTGCGGATTCTGAATATCCTTATCGGCAGAATAGCGATTTTAGCTACCTGACTGGCTTTAATGAGCCGGAAGCGGTACTGATTCTGGTGAAAAGTGACGAGACTCATAACCACAGTGTGCTGTTCAACCGGGTGCGAGATTTAACCGCAGAAATCTGGTTTGGCCGCCGCTTAGGGCAAGAGGCTGCTCCCGCCAAGTTGGGGGTTGACCGCGCCTTACCTTTTGATGAAATCAACGAACAACTCTATTTGCTGCTTAATCGCCTTGATGTGATTTATCACGCGCAAGGTCAGTATGATTATGCGGACAAGATTGTTTTTTCCGCCCTGGAAAAATTACGTAACGGTTTTCGTAAAAATCTTCGCGCCCCCGCAACCTTAACTGACTGGCGGCCTTGGCTGCATGAAATGCGCCTGTTTAAGTCAGAGGAAGAAATTGCGGTGCTGCGCCGTGCCGGTGAAATCAGCGCAATGGCCCATACCCGCGCGATGGAAAGATGCCGTCCGGGGATGTTCGAGTACCAGCTGGAAGGGGAAATTCTGCATGAGTTTACCCGTCATGGCGCGCGCTATCCGGCATATAACACCATTGTCGGCGGGGGTGAAAACGGCTGCATTCTGCATTACACCGAAAATGAGTGTGAGTTGCGGGACGGTGAATTGGTGCTGATTGATGCCGGCTGTGAATATCAGGGCTATGCCGGTGATATCACGCGCACTTTCCCGGTTAACGGCAAATTTACACCGGCGCAGCGGGCGATATACGACATCGTGCTGGCGTCCATTAATAAATCGCTGGAATTGTACCGGCCCGGAACCAGCATCCGCGAAGTCACCGAGCAGGTGGTGCGAATTATGATTTCTGGCTTGGTCAATTTGGGCATTTTGAAAGGCGATATCGAACAGCTTATTGTGGAACAGGCGCATCGGCCATTCTTTATGCACGGTTTGAGCCATTGGCTGGGGCTGGATGTGCATGATGTCGGCGATTACAGCAATAGCGATCGTGGGCGTATTCTTGAACCCGGTATGGTGCTGACCATTGAACCCGGTCTGTATATCGCGCCGGATGCAGATGTGCCGCCGCAATATCGTGGTATTGGTATTCGTATTGAAGATGACATCGTGATAACGGCTGACGGCAACGAAAACTTGACGGCCAGTGTGATAAAAGATCCCGATGCTATTGAAGCACTTATGTCGGCACGAGCGCACTGATGAGTGTGATAATTGTCGGTGGCGGTATGGCCGGTGCAACACTGGCGTTGGCTATTTCCGCCCTTACAAAAGGGGCGATGCCGGTGGCGCTGGTGGAAGCCCTGCAACCCGATACCCGTAAGCATCCGGGATTTGATGCCAGAGCCATTGCACTGGCGCAGGGAACTTGTCAGCAGCTAGATAGCATTGGTATCTGGTCGGCATTGGCCGATTGCGCCACCGCGATTGAACATGTTCACGTCAGTGATAGTGGGCATTCCGGTTTCGTGAATTTGCGGGCGCAAGATTATCGTGTTGCGGCATTGGGTCAGGTTATTGAATTGCACGATGCCGGTAAGCGGCTATTTGCCTTGTTACAGCAGGCGCCGGGTGTCACTCTGCATTGCCCTGCAACCGTGGTTGATGTGGTTCGCACCGCAGAATCAGCCAGTGTGACACTGGATAACGGCCAACAGCTGAGCGCCAAATTATTGGTGGCGGCAGATGGATCTCATTCAGCATTAGCCCAAGCTTGTCATGTGCAATGGCAGCAGCAGGATTATCAACAGATTGCGGTGATTGCTAATGTCACCACTTCTGAACTGCCCAATGGTCGTGCTTTCGAGCGCTTTACTCGCCATGGGCCATTAGCATTATTGCCGATGTCTCAAGGGCGCAGCTCGCTGGTTTGGTGTCATGCTCAAGCAGAAAAGCAGCAGGTAGATAGTTGGGACGATGCCCGTTTTTTGGCGGAATTACAGCAGGCTTTTGGTTGGCGTTTAGGGAAGTTTCTTCATGCGGGCCAACGCTACAGTTACCCACTGCGGCTGTTGACGGCTTCGCGCCATGTTAGCCATCGTCTGGCATTAGTTGGCAATGCGGCCCAAACACTGCATCCGATTGCCGGTCAGGGATTTAATCTTGGTCTGCGCGATGTGATGTCGCTGGCGGAAACTATTGCACAAGCGGGCACTGATCCCGGCGATTATGGGGTGCTCAGCCACTATCAGCAGCGACGACAGCAAGATCAACAGGCCACTATTGGAGTGACGGACGGGTTAATTCACCTGTTTGCCAACCGCTATGGGCCGCTGGTGGTCGGGCGCAACCTTGCTCTGATGTCAATGGAACTGATGCCTGGCATTCGTGATGCTTTTGCTAAGCGGACGTTAGGATGGGTTAAGCGCTAACTTTGTCTACCCTTCATCAGTGTGTTGGCAGCTCCCGACCCCCGAATCACTTACTGAGGTAAGCTCATCGGGATAATCTCGTTTGCCGTCTTCCTGCCCGCTGAAATCTATGGGGTAGACAAAGTTAGTATTTATTATAGGAATGTATCTGAATGCAATCATATGATGTGGCTATAGTTGGTGGCGGAATGGTCGGCCTGGCACTGGCTTGCGGCTTACAAGGCAGTGGCCTGCGTATTGCCATTCTGGAGCATCAACCTGTCCAAGAAACGCTATCTGCTCCAGTGGTTGGTGAGCTAGCACTGCGGGTTTCGGCCATCAATGCCGCCAGTGAGCGCTTACTGCAAAAAATTGGCGTGTGGGACAGCATTCTGGCGCTGCGGGCCAGCCCCTATAGCGGCATGGAAGTCTGGGATAAAGACAGCTTTGGCAAAATTGCCTTCCACGCCGATGAATACGGTTTCAGTCATCTTGGGCATATCATCGAAAACCGGGTGATTCAGCAGGCGCTGTGGCAGCGAGCTTGCCAACTGGCTGATGTCACACTGCTAGCGCCAGCCAGTATTAAACAAGTGGCTTGGGGCGAAAGTGAGGCATTTATCACCTTAACAGATGACAGGATGCTCAGTGCCAAGCTGGTCGTTGGCGCAGATGGCGCTAACTCTTGGTTGCGACAGCAGGCGGATATCCCGCTGACATTTTGGGATTATGCCCATAAGGCTTTAGTGGCAACAATTCGCACTGAAGAAGCCCACCAAGTCACGGCGCGCCAGGTGTTTCATGGTGATGGAATTCTGGCTTTCCTACCTTGTAGTGATCCCCATCTCAGTTCAATTGTCTGGTCATTGCCGCCTGAGCGGGCTGATGAATTAGCCGCTGTAACGGCCGAGCAATTTAACCGTGAGCTGGGAATGGCATTTGATATGCGGTTGGGGGCATGTCAGCTTGCAAGCGAGCGCCAGACCTTCCCGCTGACTGGGCGCTATGCCCGCAGTTTTGCGGCACATCGGTTGGCGCTGGTAGGCGATGCTGCCCATACCGTCCATCCTCTGGCTGGGCAGGGTGTTAATCTGGGCTTTATGGATGCTGCCGAGTTGGTTTCTGAGCTGCGGCGTTTACAACGTCAGGGCAAAGATATCGGCCAACATCTTTATCTGCGCCGTTATGAACGCCGTCGTAAACACAGCGCTGCTGTGATGCTCGCCAGTATGCAGGGGTTCCGCTCACTCTTTGCTGGCAGCAATCCGGCGAAAAAACTGTTGCGTGATATTGGGTTAACACTGGCTGATAACTTGCCGGGGGTAAAACCGCAGTTAGTTCGTCAAGCGATGGGGTTAAATGATTTACCCGACTGGCTAGAACTGGCCCAATAAGGCTGTTTTATTGGGCATTTTGACTTAGGGCTGTGCTCGACATCCCCAGAAATCCTGAATTATAAGGTGCTGGGGTAGGCTCCGGTTAATTCGCAGCACTCACTCTGATGAGCCGCCCTAACTAACAGGGCGTTTCAACTGCATCAGTTTTGTCTGCGCGCTGTCTGCCGTGATTTATGAGTAAAGACGGCTTGTAGCGCTAAATCCTGTCCGTATCGGTAAACTCTGCCCGCACCATTACGCCCATTGGCATAGTTATGGCGCAGATAACTTCCTCTCAGTTGAAATAATCTAATTTCAACACGTTTTTCGCATTAGTTTTTTTCACCTATAGCTGAAACCTGAAAAGTTGAATCAAACAGAGTTTTGGTTATTTAGTTATATAATATCGCTGTTTTTACTGTCCGATTGTTAATTGTGTGTCTTTTGGCGCATTTTTACAGTGAAAAACTCTGCATAATACCCCTGCCTTTTACCTTTCTACTCTGTGCTATTGCCTATTTTACCTTATGGTTACCGGGTAAATTCAGTGTTAACGTTGGGTAAAAGGTATCGTTTGCGTAGCGGCCTGTTTAGGGTGATTTAGAGTACCGATACCAAACACTCATTACTTGAAACTGTTTGAGGGAAGAAATGGCTAAGCAGACCCCGCTGTATGACCAACACGTGGCGTGCGGTGCACGCATGGTAGATTTTCATGGTTGGATGATGCCACTGCATTATGGTTCCCAAATCGACGAACACCATGTTGTACGTACCGATGCCGGTATGTTCGATGTCTCGCACATGACCATTGTCGATCTGCACGGTGCACGTACCCGTGAATTCCTACGCTATCTGTTAGCCAATGATGTTGCCAAACTGACCCAACCGGGCAAAGCCCTCTACACCGGGATGCTGAATGCGTCTGGCGGTGTTATTGATGATTTGATTGTTTACTTCCTGCGCGAAGACTATTTCCGCTTAGTGGTTAACTCCGCGACCCGCGATAAAGACTTGGAGTGGATAACTCAGCATGCCGAGCCTTATCAGGTTGACGTGACAGTGCGTGATGATTTGGCGCTGGTTGCAGTGCAAGGCCCAACCGCACAACAGAAAGTGGCAACCTTACTGACCCCTGAACAGCAACAAGCAATTGCAGGAATGAAACCATTCTTTGGTATTCAAGCCGGTGATTTGTTTATTGCCACCACTGGGTATACCGGTGAAGCCGGTTATGAAATTGCCTTGCCAAAAGAGCAAGTGGTTGAATTCTGGCAACAACTGCTGGCTGCAGGTGTGAAACCTGCGGGTCTTGGCGCGCGTGACACTTTGCGTCTGGAAGCGGGTATGAATCTCTATGGTCAGGAAATGGATGAAGGCATTTCGCCTCTCGCCGCCAATATGGGGTGGACGGTCGCCTGGCTGCCGGAAGACCGTCAGTTTATTGGCCGCGCAGCACTGGAACAGCAACGTGCTAAAGGTACTGAGCAACTGGTCGGCTTGGTTATGACGGAAAAAGGCGTATTACGTAATGAGTTGCCGGTGCATTTTTCTGATGCTAATGGCAATCAGCATGTTGGTGTGATAACCAGCGGTTCCTTCTCGCCAACATTGGGTTTTAGTATTGCACTGGCCCGTGTACCGGCAGGGATCGGCGAAACCGCTGTGGTACAGATTCGTAACCGTGAAATGCCGGTGCGGGTCACAAAACCGGGTTTTGTGCGGGCGGGTAAGCCGGTCGCACTGTAAGTTTGTTTATACCCGTGATTCTTCAAGCTGCATGTGTGCTGGCGATGTTTAATCACCCAAATCAGATGGTTATGTCAGTGATTTGGGGTTCGCCTTCCTGTAACTCGAATTATTTAGGGAATGTCATTATTTCAAATTCTACGAGCCACACCTTTGGCTCTACGCCTTTTAAGGAGCAGCAATGAGCAATGTACCAGCAGAATTAAAATATGCGTCATCTCATGAGTGGGTTCGTGCCGATGGTAATGGCGTGTATAGCGTCGGGATAACCGAGCATGCGCAAGAGCTTCTGGGCGACATGGTGTTTGTTGATTTGCCAGAAGTGGGTAGCGAAGTTTCCGCGGGCAGCGATTGTGCTGTTGCCGAGTCAGTGAAAGCGGCTTCCGACATTTATGCGCCCATCAGCGGTGAAATCATTGCCGTGAATACCGAGCTGGAAAGCTCACCTGAACTGGTGAACAGCGCGCCTTATACCGATGGCTGGTTGTTCAGCATCAAAGCCTCTGATGAAGGCGAGTTGGACAATCTGTTAGATGCCGATGCTTATTTGGCGGCTATCGACGAGTAAATGAAGTTATGGCCATTTTATTTGCCATTTTGAGCTCGGGCAATGCATCTCCATTGTCGGCAACCATTACGCTCTTAAATAAATAGACCCAAAGTCATTGGAACCGCAGGTAGGCAGCAAACAAACTCATCCCGATGAGCTGACCCAAGTCAGTGATTCGGGTGACAAATCTGCCGGGAGTAGATTTGAACGCTGGGTGCAGCGGCCTCATTGAGGCAAGGCCTAGGATGGGCCGAGTAACGAATGCAGCTAATCCCCTGCGGCTTCAAGGACTAAGGGTAGTCAGCCACTTCCCGTCCCATGCCCTATTCAGGAATTTGTAGCAAATGACTCAGAATCTCAGCCAGCTTGAACATAACGATGCTTTTATTCAGCGCCATATCGGCTCCTCAGCTGAACAACAGCAACAGATGTTGGCCGCCATTGGCGCCAGCTCGTTAAGTGCATTAATCCAACAGATTGTTCCGGCAGATATCCAATTGCCCAGCCCGCCACCGGTGGGTGATGCGGCCACGGAACATCAGGCGCTGGCGGAACTTAAAGGGATCGCCTGCCAGAATCAGTGCTACAAATCTTATATCGGCATGGGCTACAGCCCGGTGCTTACACCACCCGTTATCCTGCGGAATATGTTAGAAAATCCCGGCTGGTACACCGCTTATACCCCATATCAACCTGAGGTTTCTCAGGGCCGTCTTGAGGCGCTGCTGAATTTCCAGCAACTGACACAAGACTTGACCGGTTTGGATCTGGCTTCTGCCTCTTTATTGGATGAAGCCACGGCGGCGGCAGAATCTATGGCGCTGGCCAAACGCGCCAGCAAGCTAAAAGATGCTAACCGTTTCTTCGTCGCCGATGACGTGCATCCACAAACCTTGGATGTGGTGCAAACACGTGCAGAAACCTTTGGTTTTGAAGTCATTGTTGATAGCGCAGAGAAAGTGCTGGAGCTGGAGGGCGTTTTCGGTGTGCTGCTGCAACAAGTGGGCACCACGGGTGAACTACACGACTATTCCGCACTGCTGTCTGAGCTGAAAAAACGCAAAATAATTACCAGTGTTGCCGCCGATATTATGGCGTTGGTGCTGCTGACTGCGCCGGGCAAGCAAGGGGCCGATGTGGTCTTTGGCTCAGCTCAACGTTTTGGGGTGCCAATGGGCTATGGTGGCCCACATGCGGCTTTCTTTGCTTGCCGCGACGAGTTTAAACGCTCAATGCCGGGCCGGATTATTGGGGTATCACGCGATGCTGCCGGTAATACCGCGCTGCGCATGGCGATGCAAACTCGTGAGCAACATATTCGCCGTGAAAAAGCCAACTCTAACATCTGTACTTCTCAGGTATTACTGGCCAATATCGCCAGCCTGTATGCGGTATATCATGGCCCGCAGGGCTTGCAGCGCATTGCCGGTCGTATTCATCGCATGACGGATATTTTGGCCGCAGGTTTGCAACAAGCCGGCCTTACCCTGCGTTTCCAGCATTGGTTCGATACCCTGACGGTGGAAGTCAAAGATAAAGCTGCGGTACTGGCTCGGGCATTGAGCTTTGGTATTAATCTGCGCACAGATATTCATGGCGCAGTAGGTATCACCTTGGATGAAACCACTTCCCGCGAAGATATTCAGACTTTATTTAGCTTATTAGCTGGTGATAATCACGGCTTGGATATTGATCTGCTTGATGCCAAAGTGAGCCAAAATAGCCATTCAATTCAGCCAACTATGTTGCGCCAAGACGCCATTTTGACTCACCCGGTATTTAATCGCTACCACAGCGAAACCGAAATGATGCGTTATATGCATCGTTTGGAGAAAAAGGATTTGGCGCTGAATCAGGCGATGATCCCGCTGGGCTCTTGCACCATGAAACTCAATGCTGCCGCTGAGATGATCCCCATTACCTGGCCAGAATTTGCTGAACTGCACCCATTCTGCCCACCGGAGCAAGCCGCCGGTTATCAGCAGATGATTGGCCAATTGTCACAATGGTTGGTGCAATTGACCGGCTATGACGCGGTTTGTATGCAACCAAACTCTGGGGCGCAAGGTGAATACGCGGGGCTGCTGGCAATTCGCCGCTACCATGAGAGCCGCAATCAGGCGAGCCGTCATATCTGCCTGATCCCAAGTTCTGCCCATGGCACTAACCCGGCTTCCGCGCAAATGGCCGGTATGTCAGTGGTGGTGGTGGCTTGTGATAAACAAGGCAATATTGACTTGCATGATTTGCGCCAAAAAGCAGGTGAGGCGGGTGATGACCTGTCTTGTATTATGGTGACTTACCCATCGACCCACGGCGTATACGAAGAAACTATTCGCGAAGTTTGCCAGATTGTTCATCAGTTTGGTGGCCAGGTTTATCTTGATGGCGCGAACATGAATGCTCAGGTGGGGATCACCACGCCGGGCTATATTGGCGCAGATGTTTCTCATCTTAACTTGCATAAAACCTTCTGTATTCCTCACGGCGGTGGCGGCCCAGGCATGGGGCCAATTGGAGTTAAAGCCCATTTGGCACCTTTTGTTCCCGGCCACAGTGTGGTGCAAATTGATGGCATGACCACCCAGCAAGGGGCGGTTTCTGCGGCTCCATTTGGTAGCGCGTCAATTTTACCTATCAGCTGGATGTACATCCGCATGATGGGGGCCGATGGCCTAAAACAAGCCAGTCAGGTTGCCATTTTAAATGCCAACTACATTGCTACTCGCCTAAAAGGGGCTTATCCGGTGCTGTATACCGGTCGTGATGGTCATGTGGCGCATGAATGTATTCTGGACATTCGCCCACTGAAAGACGCGACAGGCATCAGTGAGATGGATATCGCCAAGCGATTAATTGATTTCGGTTTCCATGCGCCAACCATGTCCTTCCCGGTGGCGGGCACATTGATGGTGGAACCGACTGAATCTGAAAGTAAAGTTGAGCTAGACCGCTTTATTGACGCCATGTTGGCTATCCGCGCTGAAATCGAAAAAGTGGCCCAAGGTGAATGGCCGCTGGCAGATAACCCATTGGTCAATGCGCCGCATACCCAAGCTGAGCTGGTGGGTGATTGGCAGCATCCTTACAGCCGCGAGCTGGCAGTATTCCCGATTGCCGGAGTGATTGAGAATAAATACTGGCCGACCGTAAAACGTCTGGATGATGTGTACGGCGACCGCAATTTGTTCTGCTCATGTGTACCAATGGCGGATTACGAATAGCTCGGTATATGTGGGGGTGAGGTTAATTCCTCCTCGCTAACCCCGTGTTTTAGCCATTTAAGGGTCGCGTAAGCGGCCCTTTTGTTTTATTGGTATTCATTAAATCAATGGCTATTCTTATCCTTTGGGAAAAATACTCACCACTAAATAGGAAGCAGGGATATGCAGAAGAAAGTCGCATTAGTGACTGGCGGCAGCCGGGGCATTGGCCGCGCCACAGCATTATTATTGGCTCATCAGGGTTATCGGGTGGCAGTAAATTATATCAATGATGAGCAAGCGGCCCGGCAGGTAGTGGCCGAAATTGCTGCCGCGGGTGGGCTAGCCGTGGCATTACAGGCAGATATTGCCGATGAACTTCAGGTGGTCGCGCTATTTGAAAAGCTGGAATCCCAGCTCGGGCCTATCACGGCGCTGGTCAATAATGCCGGTATTTTATTCCCACAAACCACCATTGAAGGGCTAACTGCCGAGCGAATTAATCGGGTGCTGACCACCAATGTGACCGGTTATTTTTTATGCAGTCGCGAGGCGGTCAAACGCATGGCATTGCGCCACGGCGGGAATGGCGGGGCGATTGTTAATGTCTCTTCCGCCGCCGCTCGGCTGGGCGCTCCGGGAGAATATCTGGACTACGCCGCCTCCAAAGGGGCGATTGATACATTGACCATTGGCTTGTCGCTGGAAGTGGCAGCCGAGGGCATCCGAGTTAATGGAGTGCGGCCGGGCTTAATCTATACAGACATACATGCCAGTGGCGGTGAACCGGGGCGAGTTGATCGCGTAAAAAATTTGTTGCCAATGAAGCGAGGCGGCCACCCGCAAGAAGTGGCAGAAGCCATTGTCTGGTTGCTGTCAGAGAAGGCTTCGTATGTCACCGGCAGTGTGTTGGATCTCGCCGGAGGGAAATAGGCGCAGCTCTGGTGTTAACAGCTCGGCCCTGCTGTGGTTTTGTTGTTACAAGACGGGGTCAGCTGCTTCAAATCTGTACTCGTCAGATTTATAACCTGAATAACTAAGACCAAAACATAATGGGTTACATGTGCTGACAGACTATTTAAGCTTACACGTGTACACTGGAATTATTCTCAGTTAAGCTGGGTGCAGTATTTTTGTGCTCATCGGATGAGATAACTATTAATATTCAGGAAAATCAGTATTGAAGAATAAACCAGCGACACCGATGGCTTCGGTTGCTACCACGCCAGTGTATCCGTGGGCGGAAGAAATCGCCAACAGCATCAGTCATGGGATTGGTGTGGTTTTAGGTATTATCGGCTTGGTGTTATTGCTAGTACAAGCGGTGGATAGCGGAGCGGACACCAAGGCTCTGACCAGCTATAGCCTGTATGGCGGCAGTATCATTTTGCTGTTTCTGGCATCAACCTTATATCACGCCATTCCTCACCGCAAAGCAAAACTCTGGCTACAAAAATTTGACCACTGCGCCATTTATCTTTTAATAGCAGGAACTTACACGCCATTTCTTTTAGTGGGGCTAGATTCGCCTTTGGCGAGAGGTTTGATGGCGGTTATCTGGGGTTTAGCACTGATCGGGGTGATATTTAAACTGGCTTTTGCTCACCGATTTGAAGTGTTGTCACTAGTGACCTACCTCACGATGGGCTGGTTATCCCTAATTGTGATTTATCAGTTAGCGGTAAAACTCGAGATAGGCGGCTTGGCGCTGCTAGCAACCGGCGGGCTGTTATACACATTAGGTGTCATTTTCTACGCCTCGAAGCGAATTCGCTTTGGTCATGCTATTTGGCATGGTTTTGTCCTCGGCGGGAGTGTGTGCCATTTTATGGCCATTTATCTGTATGTCTAACTCTCCTTCGCCCTTGG
>NZ_ACCD01000028.1 GCF_000173775.1 Yersinia rohdei ATCC 43380 | reverse complement strand
GAAGTCAGTGAGCTCCGATTGATGAGTACCTTGTTGTAGGTAGCCCAGTTGGCTATTTTGAACTTTTGTTTTGCCACGTGATATCGCTGCAGGATCAGGAGTGTGGTGATCTGATCCTGACTACGGTCAAAAGCTCGATTTATTCAATAAAGCCACGCAGTATGTGAGTTTGATAGGGTTTAATGCAACAAAGATTGCTATTGGCCGGAGTGCCATATCCTCACCCTATTTCTAAGTTTGAAATATGGCGAGGATGATGGGCAAAAATAAACTACTCGTGGTGATTAGAACAGATAACGTGCACCTAGCGTGAATTCACTGGAGATCAAATGAGCTTTCATTTGTTCATCTTGCAATCTTCTGGCATTAGTAAAATTATTGTAACCACTTTCCACGTTACCCATATCTACGTAACGGTAACCTAAATCGATACTGAGGTTATTCATCACGGCGTAACTGACCCCAGCCCCTACAGAGTAAGCCAGATTAGTTTGTGTATTTTCCGTATATTGGCGTGATGTATTTCCTTGCCAGCCGCTTGATTCTACTTTAGCTAACCCTAACCCCAAAGTGCCGTAAATTGAAATATCGTAACCCAGTGCATAGTCACGATAAACATTAAGCATTAAGCGCTGTACATCAACTTTATGATGATTATAGCTGGTAGCGAATATGCTGGAACCACTGGTGTATTCACTTTTTTTCTTGAAGACATATTCCCCTTCAGTGCGCCAGCCATTACCAAACTGATAACCCGCAGCAAGAGAACCATTATAGAAATTATGTTTTTCTTCACCACTGACAAACTCCCCCACCCCCGGGCGGCTGCTGGTGTTCATATTTTCCGCAGACTGCCGAGCATGGAGTAATTTTAAAGAACCATAATATCCAGATAATGTATTATCGGCAAAAGCATTAGCAGAAATAGCAGCCAGAGAAGCAACCAGTAAAAAATTTTTAATCATCATGTATTTCTCACTTAAAAAGTATATCCGTCATAGTTTACGTCTCCGCAATATTGGCTGCTTATGACGTAAATAACATAAGGTACTTGGTGATATATTTTAAATATTTGTCTATTAGACAATAATAACACCTGACTTTTAAATAAAAGTTAATACAAAATAGCCAATATAAAACAAATGCACAATTAGAATAGTTACTTAATATCATAGGTATTTTCACCTATAGCGTTAATTTTAAATCTTCATGGGGGGGTATATCGAGGAGTTTACTTAAATGGTTTTACCGCATTCAACTGTCGTCTATAAGATAGAGCCGGAGCGGTAGATTTATCGTAGGCAGAACAGTTTTATCTGTTATCTGCCTAAAGAATAGATAATATAAATTTTACTAACTTGCCTTTGTTAATTCGGCCGGGCCCATTTCAAATTTAAATAGTAACACATATAAAATGAGGGCTAAGATCAGGAGAAATGCAAGATAAAATGATTTAACACCATAATTCACTGATAAAAATGCCCCTAATGCCCCGCCTAAAATAAATGAAAATACCGTGATAATTAATGTCACTTTTTTTTTGCCATTAATATCATTATCAAAAAAACACTTTATTATAGATGTTGTCATCCCGGTGATATAGGTCGAATGTGCATCAATTGATTCAATTTTACTAAAGAATCCATTCTGAATACCCATTGATAAACTTATCAATGCAACACATATTACATCCAAATAACTTGACTCAAATGAATTTTTAATTATCAAGAATGACGTAAAAATACAAAGAATTATGATCAAAACCAATAGTGGGAATGTTGTCAGTTTCTTTGAACCATTAAATAGCACACCTAAAAAAGAGCCGGTGAAAAATAAAGTCAAAGATGTAATTGAAAGAAAGAAAAGGTGAAAATCTAATTTAGAAAGATGAACAAGGCTTAATATGCTATTCCCAGTAAGATGGCCTGTAAACACATTAAATACAACAACTGAGCTAGCATCAACAAAGCCACCATTGAATGCCAATATTATAAAGAAAAATATCTTTTTATTAAAAGAGGACATTTCGTCACCTCCAAGCCTAATAACCCAATGCAAAACATAGCATTAGGTTATTAATTATGACTATTGAATTATCAAATCATTAACTTTCTACACTGCTTCTACCGGTACATAAACTGGCCACCAAGCGGCTTCTCTTACCAGTTCCACATCCGACTGATTGGTATCTACTTTTGACAATCCTTGAGACTGGGCTGTCCTTAATACGTTTAGAGCAACAATACTAGAAGTCACTCTCAGATCTGCATTAGATGGCAGCAAAGAAGCACCTTCAGCACCCAGAGTTGCTTGGCTTGCTACTGCTTCTACAGCGGCAAATATCATTTCATCTGTAATCTTGCTTGCTTTAGAAACGATAGCACCGAAGCCCAATCCCGGATAAAGAGCTGCGTTATTCGCTTGCCCTATTTTATAGGTGATACCTTTATAATTTACATCATCAAAAGGTGCACCTGTTGCTGTAAATACCTTACCATCTGTCCATTCTATTAGATGTTGTGGTGTTGCTTCATGTAATAACGTTGGATTAGATAGAGGGAAAATAATAGGTCTTTCAACATTACTGACCATATCACGGACAATACTTTCTGTGAATGCTCCTGGAGTTGTTGAAGTTCCAATCAACACTGTTGGTTTTACTTTATTAACAACAGCGGCTAAATCGATTATCCCTTTATCGCTATTCTGTTTAATTAAAATGTTTGCCATTTCTGGGAAGCGAGTCCGTGACTCAACAGATATATCAACTTTTGTTCTAGGATAACTTGAGACGTCTGCTATATTTTTTGCATAATCTCTTTGGTAAAATAGCAAATCATCAGTCATATCAGAGGTGATAAGCCCTGGTAAGTCGACTAACCAAATACGTGATATAGCTTCTTCTTTAGAAAGACCACTTTTCATCATTTGGTCGCGTATTTGATCTGCTATCCCACAACCGGCAGTCCCTGAACCAAAAATAACAACACGTTGTTCAGTCCATGGTGTTTTACTTAGCTTAACTGCATTAAGCAAACCGGCTAAAACAATAGCTCCTGTTCCTTGCATATCATCATTAAAGGTTGCAAAGTTATCACGATATTTATTGATAATACGACGCGCATTTGTTGAACCGAAGTCTTCCCAATGCAACACAGCTTCCGGGTAAATATTTCTTACTGCTTTGACATAAGAATCTATAAAATCGTCATAAACTTGGCCTGTAATGCGTTCGTGACGATTCCCAACATAAGCGGGATCATTTAAAAGCTTTTCGTTGTTTGTTCCGACATCTAAAACAACGGGGATCACACTATGAGGATCAACCCCTGCTGCTGCGGTATAAACAGCCAATTTACCTACAGAAATATCGATACCATTAGAACCCCAGTCCCCAATACCTAGAATTTCCTCTGCATCAGTTGTTACCAATAATCTTATTTCTTCAGGCTGTGCGCCAAATGCACGTAGTTTTTCTTCAATAAGTTCAGGTTCATTAATACTAATGAATATACCACGAGGACGAGTTTCAATTTCACTATAGTTTTCTATCGCATCACCAACTACGGGATCATAAACAACAGGAAGCATCTCTAACATATGGCGCTGTAATAAAGCATAAAACAATGTTGAATTATTGTCATGTAACTGCCACATATATACATGTTTCTCAAGATCTGACTTATGTGAGTGATATACGTTATAACTTCTGTTTAATTGAACTTCCATATCACTTGTTATAACTGGAGGGAGAATACCATTTAGCCCCAAACGCTCACGTTCCTCTTTAGTGAAAGAGGAACCTTTATTAAGTGACGGGTCACGTAATACATTATATCCTCTGGCTGTTGTTTGGATTTTTCTTTTGCCATTTTCAACAATAACTTTAGCTTGACGCATATTAACATCCTCTTTAGTTTATGTTCTATATTAAATAAAATTAAGACTTAAGCACCAGACAAACCATTGCCTGTCATAGCGATGGCATTTACATACTTATCAAAATCTTCTTCGCTTATTTTTCCTGAAGAAATAGCTGACTCTTTCAATGTGATATTTTTCTGTATTGCATTCTCTGCAATATGGGCCGAGTTTTGATAACCAATTATAGGTGATAACGCAGTAACTAACATGACACTATCATCTACATATTCTTTGATTTTTTCATTATTCAGAGTAGTTCCTTCAACTGAAAACTCTCTAAATTTCTGGCAACCATCAGCTAAAATCAAAATTGAATGTAGCAAATTATTAATAATAACCGGGCGCATGGCATTTAATTCAAAGTTACCTTGGCTACCAGAAATGGAAATAGCAGTGTCATTCCCCATAACTTGGATGCCTATCATTACAACTGCTTCACATTGGGTAGGGTTTACTTTTCCTGGCATAATCGAAGAACCAGGTTCATTAGAAGGCAAAATGAGTTCACTCAACCCACAACGAGGGCCTGATGCTAACCACCTCATGTCATTGGCTATTTTTATAAGAGAAACGGCTAATCCTTTTATAGCGGAATGAGCACGGACAAGAGCATCAAGAGAACCCTGTGCAGTGAATTTGTTTGGGGCGGTAATAAAAGGTTTTTGTGTAAGCTCGGCTATTTTTGCTGCCACATCTTTTGAGAAACCTTTAGGGGCATTTAATCCTGTACCTACTGCAGTTCCTCCTACAGCCAGCTTATACAAATCGGTTTTACTGCGCTTGATATCATCTAATGAATCTCTTAATTGACCAGCCCAACCATACCACTCCTGGCCAACAGTTAAAGGGACTGCATCTTCTAAGTGAGTGCGTCCAATTTTAACCACATTCATCCATGAAGCTGCTTTACTTTCTATTATGTCTATTAGCTGTTGAATACTTGGGATTAATTTTTCATCAAGGGAAAAAATAACCGCGATATGCATAGCCGTTGGAAAGGTATCATTTGATGATTGGCCCATATTTACATCGTCGTTTGGACCAATAGGGTCTTGAGTACCCAGGGAACCACCTAATAATTGAATCGCACGATTAGAAATAACCTCATTAACATTCATATTTGATTGTGTGCCAGATCCGGTTTGCCACACATAAAGCGGATAATGATCATCTAAATTACCGCTAATTGTTTCATCGGCAGCCTGAATAATTGCATCTTTTTTCCAATCAACTAATCTACCCGCCTCAAAATTAACGAGTGCACAAGCTTTCTTTATATATCCATACGCGTGATAAACATCTTTTGGCATTAAATCATTGCCAATGTTAAAATGCTGTAATGAGCGTTGAGTTTGAGCGCCCCAATAACGATCAGCAGGGACACTAACTTCTCCCATACTATCGAATTCTTGGCGTACACCAGACGAATTAATTCCTATTTTAATATTTTTATCTAGTGTGTGTTTAATTGAGTTATCTGCAGCCATAACAATATCACCTTAATTAAGTAAAGGATTAAAAGCATATGTTAACTACAATATACTAATGTAATCAGTCTGATTTGGTATATGGTATTTATTGTTTATCCAAATATGAAATATAGTCCAAAAAAAATATTTTTCTTAATTTAAGAGTGATTTTTTTAAAAAAAATATAATAAAATGCTGTGACTAACCTGCGGCGAATACTAACATACTGTTAATATTATATTTTTATCAATTATTATGGCCAAGATATAATTCAATTTCATTACAGATATTCAGTCGAATTAATGACAACGAAAGTATTTTTGTCTATTATCTGAGCAGATAATGAACAAAATGGTTCTCTCCGTGATATATCCCAGCATGGCATGTATCCGTCGTTTGATATTTTGCTGCCCCTGATCTAACAGGTTATTTTGACGAATTTTAATACTCCATCCTTTTACTTTTCAGCACTTAGGACAGTTCGGACTAATACTCTTCCCCTTTCAGTTCACCATTTTGTCGGATAAAGGCCGTGAACTGCATCAGCAGGTTGACCCAACCAAGCTGATGAATGATTTTTTTGCCGCAATAACGTTTTTGATGGCTGATAGGAGCAACACCGGCAAGGTTGGTATTACGGCTTTTGTTATGGGGGTGGCGTCGCCAATGCTGCGGCAGTGGCCTATCCCTGCGCGCTCAGCAGATTTGAGCGATTTTCATTCTAATTTACTGATAGAGATCAAGATCTTTAGCCTGCATTATTGATTAAATGCTTATGATTATCATTTGATTTATCATCTACAACTTAATGAGCAGACTATGAATATTGATCTGATGCCATATCATGCCAGGCAAGGGCCGCAGCCTTTTCCCAAGCGATGGGCCACGATGCCGTGGCGCGACAGCCGCCCGCTCCCTGCCGAGTCACTTCAGGATAGCTGGCAATCACTGTTACAACAGCCCCTCCCCCCTAATAAGCGATTGCTTTACTTACATATTCCGTTCTGTGCCACTCACTGCACTTTCTGTGGTTTCTATCAAAATCCTCTGCAACCCGAAAGTACCGCGCGCTATACCGATTATTTGTTGCAGGAGCTGAATATGGAAGCTGCCAGCCCACTGCTACAAGGTGGGCCAATTCATGCAATTTACTTCGGAGGCGGCACACCAAGCGCACTATCAGCAGAACAATTACACCGAATTATCAGCCAGTTGCGTCAGAATTTACCCCTAGCACCCGACTGCGAGATTACTGTCGAGGGGCGAATTTTTAATTTTGATGATGAACGGATTGATGCTTGCCTGGAGGCGGGCGCTAATCGTTTCTCCGTGGGTATTCAAACCTTTAACACTCGTATTCGCCAACGAATGGGACGGAAAGCCGACCGCGACCAGGCCATTCGTTTTCTCACTGATTTAGCTCGCCGGGATCGCGCAGCCGTGGTGTGTGACCTGATGTTCGGTTTACCTCACCAAACACCGGAGACCTGGCAAGAAGATTTGGCCATTGTCCGCCAGCTCCCGCTGGATGGCGTCGACCTGTATGCCCTCAATCTATTGCCCACCACCCCACTGGCCAAATCGGTCGAAAACAATCGGGTGGAACTGCCGACTCTGGCACAGCAATGCGATTTTTACTGTAGTGGTGCTGATAGCCTCGCGCAGGCAGGTTGGCATCAGCTAAGTAATAGCCATTGGGCGCGCACCACTCGTGAACGTAACCTTTATAACCTGTTGATTAAACAAGGGGCTGATTGCCTTGCATTGGGCAGTGGTGCCGGTGGTTCGTTACAAGGGCACGCCTATATGCAGCACCGCAGTTTGGATAATTATTACCGCTCAATTGATAGCGGGCAAAAGCCGCTGATGATGATGACGCAAACCAGTGGCGAGCATCCGTGGCGCGCCAAATTGCAAAGCGGTATTGAGGTCGGCCGCTTAGATCTGAGCGAATTAATCACAAACCCGAATCCATTGATGCCATTAATTGCACAATGGCATCAATGTCATTTACTGAAAGATAATAGCTTTTGCCTACGGCTTACTGATAGCGGACGTTTTTGGGCCAGCAATATGATGCAGGCGCTGCAACAACTTATTCCCTCACTTATTACAACGGAAAATCACTTATGAATACCCCACAGCCTGAAAATACATTGCCACTCGCCGAATTCCTTGCCACTCAACCGGATGGCACCCTAGAGCAAATTGCACAGGATTATCACGTCAGTCTGCTTGAAGTGGTGCGCGCATTGCCGCAGCGAGTATTGGCGGATGCCGAGCAGTTTGACCGCATATGGGACAGCATGACGGAATGGGGCGATGTCACCATCCTGGTGCATACCGCCGATATCATTTTGGAGCACAAAGGGCCATTACCGAGCGGTTTTCATCGTCATGGTTATTTTAATCTTAGGGATAAACAAGGTGTTAGCGGTCATATCAAAGCACAGAACTGCCAGGCAATCGCCCTACTGGAGCGCCCGTTTATGGGCATGGCAACGGCGTCCGTGCAATTTTTTAATCAGCAAGGCGAAGCTATGCTGAAAGTCTATGTTGGCCGTGATGAGCATCGCCAATTACGCGCTGACGGCCTGGCCGCCTTCCATCAATTAGCGCAGCAGCTCAGTGCCGAGCAGCAAGTGCTGCCAGAATCCGCAGAGGAAACGCCATGAAACCTTGGCTAATCTTTGGGGCGGGTCAGGGCGTGGGGGCGCATTTATTGGCACTGGCAAACCAACATGAGAATGCCGCATTACATCCTCGCCCGGTCACTCTCTTGATACGCAATCCGCAGCAAGCACAAGCGTTGCGCAGTAACAATCTGACGGTGGTGTGTGGCGATGCCTGTGACCCACAAAGTGTGTTAGAAGCCTGTCAATTAGCAGGCCCAGAGGCCGCAATCATTTCAACATTAGGTAGTCGCAGCGCTGATTATCAGGGAAACCGCTTGATCGTCGATACCGCCGAGAAACTGGGCTTGAAACGTATGCTTTTGGTTACATCAATCGGCTGCGGTGATAGTTGGTCAACACTGTCCCCCAGAGCCAAAGCCGCTTTTGGTCAGGCGGTACGAGAGAAATCACTGGCCGAGAGTTGGTTACAGACCAGCAACTTGATTTACACCCTAATCCGGCCCGGTGGCTTGTTGGATAAGCCCGCAACAAATAATGCTATACGCCTGCAAACTGAAGCCCACGGTATGGTCACCCGTGAAGATGTGGCTCGTCACCTCAGCCAAATGATCGAAGATCCAACAACCTATTACCAAATCTACGCCTTAATCGAGCCAAAATTAGCTAACTAAATATAAACAGGTTAACAATAAATATTTCTTGATGTAACATCCAAATATGATTGATAATGATTATCATATTGATATTGGTTATCATTACATTACTGATTATATGGATAAACAGTTGAATAAAGTGCCAATGCTGAACGATGAACCGGCTGCCGAACCTCTGGCGGTAAGCAAACCTTTGTCTATTACTAGCGAACAATTGCTGGGAGAGCACAGCGTGGCTTTTATCATCCATCAGGGCGAATGTTATCAACTGCGTCAGACCAAGGCCGGAAAACTGATACTGACAAAATAATTTGTCCTAACCCAATAAATAAAAATCGCCCCGATGTCATTGGCGTGCCCGCAATGCGGCGCTGTCATGGCGAGGGTTAATGCAAGCCACCCAGATTCTCGAATCAAGGCAGCCAGCAACCTATCTATTTGTTTTGCATATAAATTTATTGCATAGAAATTATGGAGAATTGCCGACATGCCACGTTTTACCTCTGACCGCTTCCGCTGGTCTTCACTCAGTTTGGCAATCGCTTGCGCCTTGCCTCTTGCTGCTCAAGCAGCAGATACCACCACCTCAACAAGCAATAAAAAACACACTAACGACACGATGGTGGTCACTGCGACGGGTAATGAGCGCAGCAGTTTTGAAGCACCAATGATGGTGACAGTGATTGAGGGCAACTCCCCCACCAGCGAAACCGCCACTTCGGCGGCTGATATGTTGCGCAAGGTTCCGGGGCTGACAGTCACTGGCAGCGGACGGGTCAATGGCCAGGATGTGACACTGCGAGGTTATGGCAAGCAAGGCGTCCTCACGTTGGTTGATGGTATTCGCCAAGGCACGGATACCGGCCATCTGAACTCAACTTTCCTCGATCCGGCGCTGGTAAAACGTATTGAAGTGGTTCGTGGCCCGTCGGCACTACTGTATGGTAGCGGCGCTTTGGGCGGGGTGATTTCTTACGAAACCGTGGATGCGGCCGATTTACTGTTACCGGGTGAAAATACCGGTTATCGCGTTTACAGCTCCGCGGCTACCGGCGATCACAGCTTTGGTCTGGGAGCCAGTGCATATGGCCGTACTGACGATGTCGATGGCATTCTCTCTTTCGGCACCCGTGATATCGGGAATATCCGCCAGAGTGATGGATTTAACGCACCCAATGATGAAACCATCAGTAATGTGTTAGCAAAAGGGACTTGGCGGATTGACCAGACTCAGTCTTTGAGCGCCAATTTGCGCTATTACGACAACAATGCAATTGAGCCGAAAAACCCGCAAGCCAGCGCCGCGTCCAGCAGTAATGTCCTGACAAACCGCTCGACAATTCAACGCGATGCCCAGCTTAGCTACAATATTAAGCCACTTGACCAGGAATGGTTGAATGCCACGGCGCAAGTGTATTATTCCGAAGTGGAAATCAATGCACAGCCAACAGGCTCGAATGCAGAGGAGCGCAAGCAAACGACCCAAGGCGGTAAGCTGGAAAACCGCACCCGTCTGTTTACAGATAGCTTTGCTTCTCACTTACTGACTTACGGCACTGAAGCCTACAAACAGGAACAAACGCCGGGCGGAGCAACTGAAAGCTTCCCGCATGCCGATATTCGTTTTGGTTCTGGCTGGTTGCAAGATGAAATTACCCTGCGCGACCTGCCAGTTTCGCTCTTGGCCGGTACCCGTTATGACAACTATCGCGGCAGCAGCGACGGCTATGCCGACGTAGATGCGGATAAATGGTCATCACGTGGTGCAGTTAGCATTATGCCAACTGACTGGCTGATGCTGTTCGGTTCTTATGCCCAAGCATTCCGCGCCCCAACGATGGGTGAAATGTACAACGATTCGAAACACTTTTCGATTCCAATCGGCCGAGGCCGGGTTATCACCAACTATTGGGTACCAAATCCAAACCTGAAACCGGAAACCAACGAAACACAGGAATACGGTTTTGGTCTGCGCTTTAACAACCTGTTACTGGCTGATGATGATCTGCAATTCAAAGCCAGCTACTTCGATACCAATGCGAAAGACTATATCAGCACCAAGGTGAACATGACGTCCATGACCACCACCTCGGTGAATATCGATCGGGCCAAAATCTGGGGTTGGGATGCCACTATGAGCTACCAGACATCCTTATTTAACTGGGATCTGGCCTATAACCGCACCCGTGGTAAAGACCAAAACACCAACGCATGGCTCGAATCGATTAACCCGGATACCGTCACCAGCACCTTAGATGTCCCTGTTGCTAACAGCGGCTTTGCGGTGGGCTGGATTGCCACCTTCGCCGATCGCTCCCAACCGTCCAGCACTGGCCAACGCCAAGCGGGTTATGGCGTCAATGACTTCTATGTCAGCTATAAAGGCCAGGAACAGCTGAAAGGCATGACCACCACCGTCGTTCTGGGTAACGCATTTGAGAAAGAATATTACGCGCCGCAGGGCGTACCACAAGATGGCCGTAACGCGAAATTCTTCGTGAGCTATCAGTGGTAGCCGCTAGAAAAAAAGATTGTCTGAAATAACAACTCCGGTAATCCAATTTGTGGATTACCGGATTATCATTTAACGCTGTCACCTGCATATAAAAAATCAATAGAAAGAGGAAGTTATTATGAGCAAGTCTATCTATGAGCAGTATGTTCAAGCCAAAGCCGACAACCCAGGCAAATATGCGCGCGATTTAGCCACCTTAATGGGAATTTCAGAAGCTGAACTCACCCACAGCCGGGTTGGACATGATGCAAAACCTTTACAGGCTGATGCTCGCGCCCTGCTCGCCGCATTGGAAGCTGTCGGTGAAGTCAAAGCTATCACTCGCAACACCTATGCTGTGCATGAGCAAATGGGCCGTTACGAGAATCAACATCTGAATGGTCATGCCGGTTTGATCCTCAATCCACGTGATTTGGATTTACGTTTGTTCCTCAACCAGTGGGCCAGCGCCTTTACTCTGACAGAAGAAACACGCCACGGCGTGCGCCATAGTATTCAGTTCTTCGACCATCAAGGCGATGCATTACATAAAGTGTATGCCACTGAACAAACTGACATGGCAGCTTGGGAAGCATTACTGGCCAAATTCATCAGCCCAGCCAACCCTGCATTGCAGTTAGAACCATCAGCCCCGGCCGATGTCACTGAGCCGACCGCCACAGATGCCGCTGTGGATACCGAATGGCGTGCCATGACCGATGTGCACCAGTTCTTCCAATTACTTAAGCGCCATAACCTCACCCGTCAACAAGCCTTCCGTGCCGTAGGCGATGACCTGGCTTATAAAGTTGATAACAACTCACTGACACAACTGCTGAACATTGCCCAGCAGGATCAGAATGAAATCATGATCTTCGTCGGCAACCGTGGTTGTGTGCAAATCTTCACCGGCATGATTGAAAAAGTCACACCGCACCAAGACTGGATTAATGTTTTCAACAAGCGTTTTACCCTGCATTTGATCGAAACCACCATTGCTGAAAGCTGGATTACACGCAAACCCACCAAAGATGGTTTTGTCACCAGTTTGGAGCTTTTTGCTGCCGATGGCACCCAAATTGCCCAACTTTATGGCCAACGCACTGAAGGGCAGCCAGAACAAAGCCAATGGCGTGAGCAAATTGCCCGCTTAGCTAACAAGGATATCGCCGCATGAGACTAAGGCTGCTGTCACTCCCTTTCATTCTGTCACTGAGCGCCTGCCTGCTGTCGCTGAATTCCTTCGCCGCAGAACGTATTGTCACCATCGGTGGTGATGTAACAGAAATCGCCTATGCACTCGGTGCTGGTGGCGAGATTGTGGCCCGTGACAGTACCAGTCTACAGCCTCAGGCAGTGCAGAAGCTGCCTGATGTTGGTTACATGCGCATGCTGAATGCCGAAGGCATTCTGGCAATGAAGCCCACCATGTTGTTGGTCAGTGAGCTAGCGCAGCCTTCTTTGGTGCTAAAACAAGTCGCTGACAGTGGTGTAAATGTCGTTACCGTCCCCGGACAAACCACACCAGAAAGCGTGGCAGTGAAAATAAATGCCGTTGCCACCGCGCTTAATCAGCAAGAGCAAGGTCAAAAACTGATTACAGACTATCAGCAACGTTTGAGTGCTGTGAATAACACACCGCTACCCGTCAAAGTGCTGTTTGTCATGAGCCACGGCGGCTTAACGCCGATGGCCGCAGGCCAAAATACCGCAGCCGATGCCATGATCCGTGCTGCTGGTGGCAGTAATGCGATGCAAGGATTCAGCCGCTATCGCCCATTATCACAAGAAGGGGTTATCGCCAGCGCACCGGATTTATTACTGATAACCAGTGATGGTGTTAGAGCGCTGGGCGGCAATGAAGGCATCTGGAAATTACCGGGTCTGGCATTGACGCCAGCAGGTAAAAATAAACGCCTGTTAGTCGTGGATGATATGGCATTACTGGGCTTTGGTCTGGAAACACCTCAAGTGCTGGCGCAACTGCGCAAAGGCATGGAACAAGCGCAATGAATTGCCGTGTCCATCCGCGCCTGATGTTAAGTATCTTGCTAATGATTCTGATTATATTAGCGCTAGGCTCGGCCAATATGGGAGCATTAACACTCTCGTTTCGGACCTTATGGCATGCTTCATTAGATGATGCCATGTGGCATATCTGGCTGAATATCCGCCTGCCGCGCGTGCTACTCGCCGTCGTGGTCGGCTGCGCGCTGGCGGTATCCGGTGCCATCATGCAAGGGTTATTTCGCAACCCACTGGCAGATCCCGGATTATTGGGTATCAGTAGCGGTGCCGCTTTGTGTGTTGGGCTGATTATTGTCATGCCATTCAGCTTACCGCCGCTGCTGGCACTTTATAGCCACATGGTGGGAGCCTTTATTGGTAGCCTGGCCATTTCCGCTATTATTTTCACCCTCAGCCGCTGGGGGCATGGCAATTTATCGCGTTTATTGTTGGCTGGTATTGCGATAAATGCCTTATGTGGCGCGGCGGTCGGGGTTTTAACCTATATCAGTGACGACCAGCAATTACGCCAATTCTCCCTATGGAGCATGGGCAGTTTGGGTCAGGCGCAGTGGTCGACACTGCTGGTCGCCACGTCGTTAATTCTGCCTGCTTGTGTGCTCGGCTTGTTGCAAGCGCGCCAGTTGAATCTCTTGCAGTTAGGAGATGAAGAAGCCCATTACCTCGGCGTTAATGTCCGTCAAGCTAAACTCCGCCTGCTGTTAATCAGCGCGATATTGATTGGTGCCGCCGTGGCGGTCAGTGGCGTAATTGGTTTTATCGGGCTGGTCGTACCGCATCTCATCCGCATGCAAATTGGTGCTGATCACCGCTGGTTATTACCTGGGTCTGCACTGGGTGGCGCTTGCCTGTTACTGACCGCAGATACACTGGCTCGAACCTTAGTTGCTCCGGCTGAAATGCCTGTCGGGTTAATAACCAGCCTGCTGGGTGGCCCTTATTTCCTATGGCTGATTTTACGTCAGCGGGAGCAACGCCGTGGATAATAAGACTATGACACCGCCCGCATTGTTAGAAGCCAACCAGCTTTCCTACCACGTGCTAGGGAAGAAACTGATCAATAACGTTTCGCTACACATTGCTAGTGGTGAAATGGTGGCGATAATCGGGCCAAACGGCGCGGGTAAATCCACGCTGCTGCGGCTGCTAACCGGCTATCTTGCTCCCTCTGGTGGCGAGTGCCATTTGCTCGGGAAAAACCTCAATAGTTGGTTGCCGCAAGCATTAGCCCGCACCCGCGCAGTAATGCGTCAATACAGTGATTTGGCGTTTCCATTTAGTGTTAGTGAAGTCATTCAGATGGGCAGAGCACCTTATGCTGCGGCGCAAAATCGGCAAGCACTACAAGAAGTTATGGCACAAACGGATTGCCTGGAACTGGCACAGCGAGACTATCGTATGCTGTCCGGCGGTGAGCAACAACGCGTACAACTTGCCCGAGTACTGGCACAATTGTGGCAACCGGAACCCACGCCGCGCTGGCTATTTCTTGATGAGCCGACATCAGCATTAGATTTATATCATCAACAGCATACCTTGCGCCTACTGCGCCAACTCACCCACCAAGAACCCTTGGCTGTGTGTTGTGTGCTGCATGATTTAAATCTGGCGGCATTGTATGCCGACCGCATTTTACTGTTAGCACAAGGTGAACTGGTCGCCAGTGGTACGCCGGAAGAAGTCCTCAATGCCGAGACACTGACCCGCTGGTATCAAGCCGACTTGGGTATTTCTCGTCATCCAGAAACTGCTTTGCCACAAATTTATCTGCGTCAATAAAGAGAATATTCAGAGAGGCTTAGCCAATAGAGTTTAAAATGACGGGGTGAAAATTAGGCCGTTAAGGTCTTAAAACCACCCCGTTATTTAAACTCAAATAATGTGTTATCGGTGAAAAGAGAGTTAATTGTAGAGTTACCTTGGGTTTGCCAAAATGTGTTTAGCTTACCTGTCAAATTTAGTATGGCATTTCTATCAATCTCAATATTACCATCACCAGCAAACTGCCCTGAACTGCTTATCCAGGCATCATCATCAAGACTAAAAGGCCATTTAAAAATTAGCTAATTAATAACCAAAGTTCACATTTTTATAACCGTTATTATGTTTACCACATATTGTGGCGCGACTAATGTAGCCACCCCAAGTTTATCTGCTCGGCTAGAATCAAGTATTTCAGCCTTATTCAATTATGTTAATTTGAAATTACATCTCTTACTGCTGAGCTGTTTTCTTCTAGCAATTCATAGATAGTCTTACCCACCTTTTGAATTACCCGTTCAATGTCAGTCGTCATCGGTTTGCTGTAGCTAAGGCGCAAGCAATTGCGATATTTCCCCGAGGCTGAGCTAATAAACCCCGCCGCCACCTGAATTCCCTGTGGTAATAAGCATCGATTAAGACGCAGACTATCAAAACCATGGGGTAATTCGACCCATAACATAAAGCTGCCCTGTGGCCGGCTCAGACAAGTACTTGGTGGGAAATATTTCATTACCCAGCCGGTCATAATGTCGCGATTTCGTTGGTATTGCCGGCGCATTCGGCGCAAGTGCTGCATGTAATGCCCTTGCTTGATAAATTCCGCCATCGCTAATTGTGGCAACGAGGCAACACGCCCGGCAGAAATATATTTCATGTGCAATGCTTTATCTAAATAACGTCCTGGGGCAATCCAGCCAATGCGTAAACCCGGTGCGACTGTTTTAGAAAAAGAGCTACACAGCAAGACTCGCCCGTCGTCGTCAAAAGAGGCAATTGTTGGTGGCCGTGGATATTGATAAGCCAGAGCGCCATAAACATCATCTTCTATAATCGCGATGTCATAGCGCTGAGCAAGGGTCAGCAGTGCCTTTTTGCGATCGTCGGGCATGTTGTAACCCAGTGGATTATTACAGGTTGGTGTGAGTTGAACCGCCTTAATTGGCCACTGATCCAAAGCCATTTCTAAGGCCTCCAGACTGATGCCAACCACAGGATCGGTTGGAATTTCAATTACTTTCATTCCCATTCCTTTCAGGGTTTGCATTGCACCATGAAAGCTGGGGGAATCAATCGCGACAATATCGCCGGGCTGACAAACAGCTCCTAACGCAATCGCCAGAGCGCCATGACAACCCGAAGTAATAATAATATTCTCAGCTGATTGATGATTACCACTGTCCAACATCAGACGAGAAATCTGCTCACGTAAAGCCGGCGTGCCATAAATGGAATCGTAATCCATCACGGCTTCACACTGGTGGAGGCTAATACGGCTCAATAAACGGCTAAGTATTTTAAGCCCCGGCCCGGAAAGATCAGGTGAACCAACGCCCAGATGAATAACATTCTCCTGGTCGCTTTTTTGCAGGAATGCCAGCGTATTTTCCCACTGAGATATTTCTACTGGTCGCTGCGCATGAGTGCATGTCGCGGGTAAAGAAGGCAAATTGGAACTGCAACGGACGAAATAGCCTGATTTTGCTCGCGCCTCTATCAACAAGCGCTCTTCCAACTGCCGATAAGCTTGTTGAACTGTACTGATACTGACGCCATGCTCGTCACTCAAAACTCTGACCGAGGGGAGCCGCTCACCGGCGATATAAAGCCCTTCTTGAATCCGTTGGCTAAGAATATCGGCCAGTTGTTGGTAACGAGTCATTTTTATCACCTGATAAATAGAAAGCAGTACAGATGGCGCTGATTATCACCATTCAGTTCATTTATCTCACATCTGTATGGAAATAATAGTTCTATTTTGCATCTGTAATGTTTTTCACCAAAGCTTCATTCTAATGGCTCACCAACTGACGGGGAGTCAACAATGAATAATATAATTGAAGATCAAATAGATGAATGCTGCTCGTCGGCTGCCCTCTCCACCAAAGACCGCCGTAATATTCTTATTCGATGGTGGCTAAAAGCATACAGATATGTGCATTACCAAAATGAGTTGCGAAAAACCGCCAATATAATGGAGCGATTAAGTTCAAATCAATTGAAGGATATCGGTCTGAGTCGTGATGATATCAAGCGAGATTACAGTCGCCCATTTTGGCGCTGAGAGCAAATAATAGGTAACAGTGACCCACCGCTATTGTGGGTCACTGACTTTACAGTGACTTAGTGAGAATGTGTTAATCCATTACACTGACACTGAACTAAATTGACTATCATTTATGGGTATAAATCAGCAGCCAGAAATGCAGATATTCCGGCTTTCAAACTCTATATTTTCAGTTAAATGAAAAGCCACCACGTCGATAATAATCTTAGCGGAGAGTATGTTAAGACACTCTCCGCCCATTTTTATGCGCAGCACCGGCTCATTAGAAATCGTAGCCTACTGTCGCCTGCACTGAGCGCTCTGCACCCCAGTAGCAGTAAGAGGTGCTGTAACAGGCCGCGACGTATTTTTTATCGGTAATATTGTTCACATTCAATTGGATAAATGCCCCTTTCAATGACGCCGCCCACGTGCCTAAATCGGCGCGAACAGAGGTATCTCCCAAGGTATATGAAGGCACGCGTAAGGTATTGGCATCGTCAGCCCACTGCTTGCCAATATAACGGATGCCCGCGCCAATATTGATGCCATAGCCCGCTTCATATTGCGCCCACAGTGATGCCATATTTGACGGAGCTAATACTGGCGTATTGCCGTCATTACCATCAATAGCATCTTTGAATTTCACGCGGTTATAGGTGTAGCCCGCTATCACACTTAGCCGGTCATTAATCTGACTTCTGGCTTCCAACTCCAATCCCTGTGAATTAACCTTTCCCACGGGCACATAATAGGTCGCTGGTACTGCCCGGCTGCCCACATTATTTTGTGTGAGATCGTATAAAGCGGCAGAATAAAGAGAAGTGCTCCCTGGCGGCTGGTACTTAATACCCACTTCATACTGCTCGCTGGTCATTGGTTTTAGCAATTTCTGCTGTTTATCTGGGAATAGACTTGGCGTAATAGCTTGGCTGTAACTGATATACGGAGAAATGCCGCTATCGAAACCGTATAATAATGATGCGCGTCCACTACCATGTTTATCAGTGCGTTCATCACTGCTGTTGGTGGTTTTATTAATATTTTCTGTTTTCATTCGATCATAACGACCAGATAAATTCAGATGCCACTTATCGAGCGTCATTTCATCTTGCAGATAAATCCCACTCTGCTCATAGCGCCGGTTTAAATAGGATGTATTAATGCCGGGGGTGGTCAGCAGATAATCACTATATAGCGTGCTGCCGCCAGAAATACCGGTGTAAGGATTCAATGTGGTGGCAAAAGCACTGTCGCTGCGCAGGTTATTACTGAATTTTTGGAAATCCAGACCCAGCATCACTTGGTGTTTAACCGCCGCCGTCGCAAAATTTGCCGCCAGTTGATTATCAACAGCAAATGCATTGAGTGAGGAATCCTCACCAGAATAATAGCGATTCATTAAGCTGCGGTCGCTATTCCACCCGCCCTGATAAACCTGTTCTAACTGAGTATTAGAATGGGTATAGCTGGCATTTTGACGAAAAGACCAAACGTCATCAAATTTATGTGCAAATTCAGAACTGTAAATTTGCTGCCAACGTTTAAATACATTGTGGTTATCTTCACCATCAAAGAAACCGCGACTTAATTTCTGACCATAAATGCTGCCATCCGCCGGTACCGCGCTGTGGTAACCACCGGAGGGATCTTTTTGCAAATTAGCTCGCAGCAACAGCGAGGTATTTTCATCGGGTTGCCATAATAGTGACGGCGCAATAGCATAACGCTCTTCACGTTGATGGTCATACATGGTGTCACTGTTGTGGGTGATACCCGTCAGTCGAAATGCCCAATGTTCCGCAAGGGCGTCGGTATAATCAAATGCGGCAACTTGGGTATTATTATTGCCCGCAGTCAGGCGGAAATGACCTTCAGAGGTGAACTGCGGTCGCCTGGAAGTCATCATCACCACGCCGCCAGGAATACTTTGACCATATAATGCCGAGGAAGGCCCTTTAATAACGTCGATGCGCTCAAGAAACCAAGGATCCACCTGCAACACATTGTAGCTGCCGCCATCACTCAGCAACCGCAGCCCATCAAGGAAGGTATTGTTCACATCGCCGCCGTGAAAACCTCGTAAAGCGACAGTGTCATAGCGGGTTGCACCACCGGAGAATCCAGTGAAAACACCAGGGGTATAATTCAGTGCCTGGTTAACCGTAGCCGCGTTTTGATCGTCCATTTGCTGGCGAGTAATCACTGACACCGCTTGTGCCGTCAGGATCAGCGGCTGATCGGTTTTCGTTGCCCCTTTGGTGGTTTTTGCAATGTAACCCAAGGTCGGTAAATCTGCTTCATGACCTGCTTTGGCCGTGACTTCTATCCTGTCATCAGCCATGGAAGCTAATGGCATAACCATCGCCAATGAGCATAAAACCGCAGAACGCTTTATTAAAAACGCCGAGAACATAGTTATCTTCCCCAGATAATTATCCCGTAATAACATGAAGTTGTAGGAAATTAGCGATAAGTATCACTCCCTTACAGCTTCATGTCCGCAGGGTTAAAGGCATATAAGATTGATAGTTTTTAATCAGCATCCATTGCTATTTATGCAGCGAAAGTATTCAACCCATGCGCCGCAGATTCTGAGTCCATAAGTTCAGCGCATAATTTATTAAATGATACTGATAATTACAATGATAATTATTATCTTTATTGTTTGATTCAAGGCAGAGATTATCAGAGTAAGATGATTCAGTAACTCGCGGTATGTGCCACAATGACTGCCAGACCAGCTTTAACAGCATACCTACACACTCATTAATAGGTTAATTGTGGCACTCACTTTCGGGCTAACCGGTTTTATGAAAAAGAATGGGCTTTTTGTTTCACGGCGAAATTATTCCCTACGAAATCCGCTACAAGCATATTTGCGACTAACATATCTGCTGCTCACGTTTATTTTTACTGCAACAGTAAATACCGCCTTTGCAACAACGGCTGACTCGGCTGAAAATACGGAACAGCCCGCCAAGCCAGCGGTTTCCGTACAATTAATTAGCCTGCAAAAACAGCTAGATAAACTCAAGCAGAATGTGTCTGTCAGTAAATCTGATAACCAGTTAAATGGGCTAAACGAAACCGCATTAGCGCTAATTCACGATGCCGACATATTGCTTGCAGACTTAAAACCCAAGCTCGAAGAACTACAAACACAGCTGGATGTTTTAGGCCCGCCACCTGCCGCCGGTTCTCTGGCAGAAACGCCGATAGTGGCGCAGCAGCGCAGGGTATTGAATACCCGCAAAGCCCAGTTGGATGGTCAAAATGAACAAGCGCAGGCCATTAAAACCAATGCAGAAAATCTGGCAACACAAATTGCCACCTTGCGACGTACCGCACTGAAATCACAAATCGCCTTGAATTCCGGCAGTATATTGGGTGCCAATTTCTGGATGCCAATCATTGACCCCAATGCCGATGACGACCATAAATTAAAAGATTTCATACAGGAACTTGACGATACTTGGCATGCCGCCTGGGAGCCAGAATGGCGCTTGGGCACCAGCATGTATCTGCTACTGGCGCTGCTTATCAGTGTGTTTGGCTTTAAACTTCTGGATAATCTGACCGCCTGGTTTTGCACTAAAGGCCTGCCACCTGGCCCGCTACGCCGCAGTTTTATGGCCTCTGCAACCACACTTTATACCGTGTTAATTACGGTTACTGTGGCGCAATGTATCACTCTGGCCTTTACCCGCATGCCAGATATATCACTGCTGGTATTAGGTTTTGCTCAGGCCTTTGTTCAGCTCATGTTCTTCTCTGCTCTGGTGGCGGGCCTCGGGCGGGCATTTTTATCCAATCAGCGCCCCTCATGGCGTTTACCCGCCATTGCTGATGAAGTGGCGGCCTCGCTGAAACTGTTTCCGCCCCTCTTAGCCAGCTGTATTATGATTTTTGGTACCATTGATTATATTAATAATATGATTGATATCAGCGTATCAGGGGCCATTTTTGGTAACGGTATTTCGGCGCTATTAATGGCACTTACCGCGACTATTATCCCATTACGGGCTAACCGTATACGGCGTAATTTGATAGCCAAGGGCGAAAGGCCTGAAGCCTATTCCACACTCGCTGGTCTGCTTCATTTTGCTATCAGGGTTACCGCCATAGCCATCTTGCTTTCGTTACTGGTGGGCTATATTGCTCTGGCAAAATTCTTAAGTTACAAACTGGTCTGGATCTGTCTGGTACTGGCTTGTTTATATTTACTTATCCACCTCTGCGTTGATTTGGCAGAAAGTATTTTTTCCCCCACCAACCGCGCTGGCAAAGCCATTAAGCAATCACTGAATATTGACGATCGCCATTTAGCCCAAGCCGCCACGTTATTATCCGCCACCAGCAAGGTATTGCTGATATTGCTGGCGATTATCGCCCTGCTCAATGGCACCTTTGGCTCGACGACGCCTATTTCATTGCTGCAAAAAGCGGTGGAATTATTAAGCGGTGAGGGGCTGGAAAAGCTAAATATCGTCCCAGCCAATTTAGTCAATGCCGTGATTTGCTTGCTGGTCGGGTTATATGTGCTTAAAGCCGCACGAAGCTGGCTAAATAATGAATTTTTGCCGAAAACCCAGATGGATTCAGGGATAAAAACCTCGGCCGTTACTCTATTTAGTAATATTGGTTATGTGCTGGTGATTCTACTGACCTTATCGGTGCTTGGCATTCAGTGGAATAAATTGGCCTGGATTGTCAGTGCGCTGTCTGTGGGTATCGGTTTCGGCTTACAAGAAATTGTGAAGAACTTTATTTCCGGCATTATTTTGCTCACCGAGCGGCCAGTTAAAGTCGGGGATTTGATCAGTATCAGCGGTGTTGAGGGTGATATTCGCCGCATTAATGTTCGCGCCACCGAAATCCAACTAAGTGACCGCTCAACCGTTATTGTGCCAAACTCTCAGTTGATTTCGCAGAATGTGCGCAATGCCACTATGGCGAATGCACAAGGGGTGGTGACCATTGCCCTGACATTCCCATTGGATTTAGATATTGAATTGGCACAGGCGCTGTTAATCGAAGCTTATCAAGAACATGAATCGATACTCGACACCCCTGAGCCGTCGGTGAAATTCAGTCAGTTAAGTCCAGATGGCATTGTGCTGAGTGTGACTGGCTTAGTTCCTAGCCCACGTATGGTCAGCAACACAAAAAGTGAGTTGTTATTCAGTATATTAAAAAAACTTCGTGCGGCGGGTGTTTCTCTGGCGGTGGCGACGCCGGCTAAAACGATGGCAGTCGCAAACTAATATCTGAGTGGGCCATAAGTATTATTAGAACAATAATAATCTTAATGGCCCGCCCAATATTTATTACACCAATCTCAAATAAATCTGCTCTAATTACGCCCTATTTCAGCGCTGAATCAAATAGCGGATTGTCGGGCCATCCTGCTGAATATCTAGCACTTTATACCCATAGTTTCGGGCATCCAGTGGAATGTTATTAATTGATTGCGGGCAATCACTAATGACTTCCAGAATTTCACCGGGTTGCAATTGCGGCATAGCCTCCAAGGTCGCCACCGCAGGATAAGGGCAGGGTTCGCCGACCATATCCAAACGATAATCTGGCACGATAGCGCCATGAGTTGATGAAGACGTGTCTGACGACGGGTTATTTACCGGAATCTGGCTCATGAGAGCTCCTTAGTCAGGGTGGCGGTGGCCATTTTTTGTTTGCGGAAGAAATGCTTTTCCCACCACAACATGGCCGCAAAGGCGATGGCCAGCATCAGGTAAGTGACTAACAACCCGCCCATTGGCCCGAAGGTTTCCAACAAATTAACTTTGTCATAATTGGTCGCCAATACTGGGGCAAAATCATCCCAATAATATGCCAGTAGGGTGGCACCAATAATGTTGCCCAGCCCTACCCACCAATAGTGAATTTGCCCTTCCACGGCGCGATACATCCAGCCCGTTTCGCAGCCACCTGCCAGCACAATACCAAAACCAAATAACAAACCGCCAATCACCGCATTTGGCCCGGCCCACAAAATCTTAGGTGCTACGCCCAGTTGGACATAGCTAAAAATACCAATGGTGCTGACCGCCATTCCCAGAATAATCGCCTTTGCCATATGAGTGCGCCCGGTTATCCATAGGTCGCGAAATGCGGAGGTAAAGCAGATTTGCGCCCGCTCAATCAGCAAACCAAAACCAATCCCGCACAACATGGCAATACCCAGTTTTGGATGGCGGAATAGCTCAATTAATGACCAGCTTAGTGCCAGAACAAATACCACCATACCAAGACGAAAACGCCGGGCCGCTCTGGCTGGATGCTGTGTCAGAGGCGAGGCCGCAGTGACTTTTTGTAATTTCACCGGGATCCGAAATAGCGGCAACAGTGTAAATTTGGCACCAAAATAGGAGCCCGCCGCCGTCGCGAGGGCGAAGAACCAAGCATGCAGTGAAAACTGTGGAATACCAGTAAAGAAAGCCGCCAGGTTACAGCCCATTGCCAGACGAGCACCAAAACCGGCAATAATTCCCCCCGCCAATGCCTGCGCAATGCGGATCCCATGTTGCGGTTTACGCAATTTCACATTATTGGCCCACAGCGCGGCGGCGATACACCCGGCAAACATCCCGATTATCATCATGCCATCGATGCGATCCAATGGCGTTCCTTCCAGTCCGATAACTTTAAAGTAACCCCACTCTTGCGGATGCGCGCCAAGCAGTTGCATCAGGTGGCCACCCCAGCGAGTGAACTCCCCCGTAACTGCCCAAAAAGTGCCGGTCAAACCAAAATAATAGGTCGAGAGAATACCGGCGGCGATGACCGCAGGTAGCGGTGCCCAAAAGCGCACCAGATATTGAGATTTAAACATTTGCCAGCTCACACTGACACCTCCAAAATATGTGTTGTCACTGGCAATATCAGCGCTATACGCAGCAACGAGAAAATAGGCCTAATTATAATAAGCTAATTATTTCGTTAATAGCATGTGAGAATTTATAAACAGTTAACGGGGTAAACAGCGCACAAAGTGGCGGGCGGGATACCGTCAAGCTGTCTCATCGTCTGATTGTTGATAATCCAGTGACATGGCCATACGCAAAATGGCAGCAACGGGTTCAAATAAAGGTTCTGGGATAGTATCGCCACAGGCCACATCGCGGTGCAATGCCCGTGCCAGGGTAATGTTTTCAATCACCGGTACCCCCTGCTGTTCTGCCAATTTGATAATCAAAGCCGCCCTTTCACCTGCACCTTTTTCAATGACCACCGGCAGCGGGGCATCGTCCGCGTGATAAAACAAGCACACAGCAAAATGGGTAGGATTGCGCACCACCGCAGTGGAGCGCTGGACATTCTTAGCAAAACTGCCACTTTGCACTTCATGTTGTAACTGCCGCCGCTTCTGTTTTATCTCAGGGTCGCCATCACTGTCTTTATGTTCCCGTTTGATATCCTCACGAGACATTTTCAATTGTTTCATGGTGTTATAGCGCTGAAAGGAATAATCCAACAGAGAAAACACGACATAACAGGCCAGCAAGGCCCCCAATAGCCAACTCATTAATGTGGCAAATACCGGTATGGCGCAGCTACTGCCGCAATAGGTTAGATAACCAAAAGAAGTGGCGTAATGCATTAATAAATAGCCAAAAATCAGGGTCAACACCCCAACTTTTAATAATGATTTGGTCAGTTCAAATAGGCTGCGCATTGAAAAAAGCTGTTTGGCATTATTAATGGGATTGATATGTTCGCCTTTAAACTCGACCGCCTTGGTTGCCAATAATGGCCCGACCTGCGCAACACAGGAAAGGATCGTCACTAAAATTAATGCGCCGCCCAGTATTCCTACAATATGAAACAGTACCGCCACACACTCCCCGCCAATATGCGCCAGCGCCATTATAAGTGGTTGTGGTAATTGCTCAATTGCGCTGCGAAAGAGTGCGCCAATCTGTTCAATAAGGGTATTGCCGGTCACTAGAAAGTAAGCCACCAGCACCAACAACTGCGCCCCAGAGGTTATCTCAACACTTTTAATTACCTGCCCTTTTTCCCGCGCCTCCTTAATGCGCTTTGCGGTGGGCTGTTCATTCTTTTCACTGCTCTCGGCGCTCATCGGCAGCCCCATTTATCAATGGAATCAGAGCATTTATCTTCTCTTCATTCTGGGTAATTCCCGCCAAATAGTGATGCAGGGCATAAGGTAAGCTAATCACTAACAAAAACAGTGCCAAGGCACTTTTAATGGGCATCGCCAGAAAGAAAACATTCAGTTGCTGAGACGAGCGGTTGATTAATCCTAAAGATAAGTCCGCCAAAACCATCACCAATAATGCGGGCAATGCAAAGCTCAAGCAGAGTTCATACATCAACTGCCACTCATTTTGTAGAAATTGCAGCATTGCCGATGAGGGCTGGATAATCGTGCCCGCAGGTAAGATATCGTAAGAGCTATAAAGGGCTGATAAGACCAGATTGAATCCGCCAGAAATCAAAAATAATACAGTTAATAGCTGGGTAAACAGCACGCCAAAAATAGAGGATTCCATCCCCATGCTGGGGTTGAATAATGTGGACATGGTGGCACCGCGCAAGGTGTCAATCATAAAGCCCGCCATATCAATGGCCCAGAATGGGATGGCGGCGACAAAACCAATCATCACCCCAATCAATAACTCCATACATAACACCCAGAACCATGCAGTGAGGGTATCCTGCGCCACTAATGAGGTGGGGGAAAATAGCGGGGTGACCGGCAGGGCAATGGCAAAGACCAGGCCATTGCGCAATAAGCTGCTGCCCAAGCTGCGGGCAGTAAACAGAGGCAATATCAATAACATGCCATAAGGGCGCATCATCGCCAGCCCCAAAGCCCCTAACCAATGCAGTGCATCTTCCATCTTAAGACCGCATGCTGGTAATTTGCAAAAAGGTCTGCTGGGTATAATTCAGCAATGTTGTGCCCATCCAATGATAGGTAAGCAATAAAGTGGCTGATACCGCCAGTAATTTAATCAAAAACTGTAATGTTTGATCTTGGATTTGGGTGAGCGCCTGTAACAGGCTGACAATTAATCCGACGGCAGAGGCCACCACCACTACCGGCATTGATAGCAGCAAAACTATCCATAACAATTGGGTCGCCAGATGAACAACAATGGCATTGCTCATTGGGATTTCCTTGATTGCTGATTCATAAGTAAGACCCCACTAGTTGCCCCAGCAACAGCCCCCATCCATCAATCAAGATGAAAATCAACAATTTAAAGGGGAGAGAAATCGTGATGGGGGACACCATCATCATGCCCATTGCCAGCAAAATATTGGACACAATCAAATCAATCGCCACAAAAGGCAGATACAGCAGCAGGCCGATTTTAAATGCCTCTGTCAGTTGGCTGAGGGTAAATGCGGGCATTAATATCAAGAGCGAATTAGATTTAATGGTGTCTCGATAGCGCTCAGGCCACTTGGTTTGGACGATATCATTGAAAAATTTGGCCTGCTCCACATCCGTATTCCGCTGCAAAAAATCACGATATGGTTCCAGAGCATGCTCATCAATATGGTGCAATAAAGCCCCTATTTCATTGGGCAGCGGCTCATCTTGCAGGCGCGCATGCACATCTAAACCGACCGGGGCCATGATAAAAATGGTGAGCACTAAGGCCAAACCGTAAATAGCAATATTGGGCGGAACTTGCTGCACACCCAGTGCATTGCGCAATAAGGAAAAAACAATGGACAGCTTAAGAAATGATGTCCCCATCACCATCAGCAGTGGCAGCAATGACAGAATAAAAAGCAGGACAATCAATTGAGAGGATGAGTTCAGTAACTCCATAATCTATTCCGCAAAAGGCTGGCCGGTGGGTGATAAATGATACCGACAGTATTTATCTCTTCTCCTTTATGCGCTATCAGGTATAGACCTGAACAATGTAAGCCTTATGATTTTATGCGGAAAACCAGTGGGATACCGAGATAAACCCGCCGCCGTGTTAAGGGCGCGGGGTAAGCCATTGATCAATTCTCACCAACAACTCCCCCTCACAACTTAACAAACTGCCGCTCCCAACCGATTGCCCATGCAGGCGGATATTGACCTCACCGTAGAGGTGGGTTTGGCATGCTAATGTTTGTCCGACAGCTAACTGTGTTAACTCCCCCATCGGCAAGCTCAGGCGGCCAATTTCCATCACCAAGGTTTGCGGTAGGTTATCGAGCATCACCTTTTGTGGATTTTTTTCTACCAGTGCGATATCCAGTTCCAGTAACTGGTCGATATCGTCATTCACCTGTTGAATTGTCATTTTATTTCCATCCTCCAGTTTGATATACATCTGCGGTGCGGCCATTTGCCATAACCAACAGTTTCCTTGTTCCAGTTCAGCAGCCCGACTGATGCGCAGCCCATCCCCTGGGGTAATTTGCTGTAATTGATGCAGTGATAAACGGCTCCAACCCACCACCAAACTGGCTTGCCAGAGTAATTCTTGCTGATTGGCCTGCTCGCTTTCCCAGTGAGCTACCGTTTCGGCTAATGCGGCCAGTGGCCAGCCCAATAGCGCCCCACGGAGCTGTTGGCCTTCAAGCTCAAAAGTCAGCACCACCGCCCATTGGTTCAGCAGTGTCATCGGCTGTGGCGCGGGTTCGTCAATCACCAGTTCCGGTAACAGGGGCAGTAGCGGGCTGATGGCCCAATGGGCCACGGCGGTAACTAATTCAGCCGCCAGAAGCTGGCGGTCAGCGGTTGCCAATGAAGATGCCAGCCAGCTATCCCAACAGGGCTGAGATAACCAAAAACCGCACTCTTCTCCGGTGAGTTTTTTCTCTGTGTTACCCAGCGCTACCGTGCTGCGGTGCTCAACATAGTGCAGTGGCAGATAAACCCCCGCGCCTTCGGCCTGCATCAAGGTGACAGTCACTCCTGCACGATGCCGCCCAGCGCCAATAATGGTGCTGAGGTGGCGCATTTCAGCCGATATTCTCCCCAGCATGGGTCACCTCCAGCACACAAGGAAAACCTAATTGATGCAGTTGCCGCTGCCAGCGCACCTGTATTCGTTGTAAACGTTCGATAAGTTCAGCGCTGGCGTGACTAAGAACAATATGCAAACCATGAGCCGCAAAACTGACTTGAATCTGAGCGCCACACAGTGGCCCACTGGCGAGCCGATAAGTTTGCATCAAATGACCCTCACTGCTGGCCGCCATTGTATGGGCCATATCCTGCATAGGGGATAAACGAGGAGCAAGATAGCGCGCAAATTGCTGTTTTTGCTGTTCATTACCTGAATGCTGAGATTGATTTTCCTTAAAATTGCTAACCCTAAGCAGCGGTATCGCACCTTCAATATTGATTCGGCTCATTTTTGATTAGCATCCGTAGTTTTTCCTGTTCGCGCTGATTAATCCTTAGCAGCGCCTGTTGCGACTCAATATCAGCCAGTTGTTGTAACCTCTGGCTCGTCAACTCACCGAGTGACTTTTGCAGCTCGCGCTCCGTCTGATACATCTCATGCTGTAAGACTCGCTGTTTATCTGCCTCTTCTGGCGTCAATTTGCCGCGCCACTGTATAAGCTGCTGTAAATGAACACATAACTGTTGGCGTTGATGACGAATATTCACCAATTGCTGTTCCTGTTGCTGATATTTCAGCCGCAGGCACACTAATTGCTGGCGCAACCGGCGCTCTTTGCGTTGCCGCAGTGCCAGCAGCCGCGACAAAATATCGGCACTGGCATTGGCTACCCGAGCGCGTGAGCGAGTTGGGTTAGAGTATGATTGAGGTCGGCGGCGGTTTGGCCCGATGATAGTGAATGCTCCTGTTGTAAAAAGGCCCGGATCGCGGGGTAACGCGCCAGCGCTTCATCGGCCTGTAAGTCTTGCCCTTCCTGATATTCCCCCACCCGCACCAGCAGTTCTATCTCCTGATAACAAGACTGCATGCGGCGGAGCTTTTGTGCCAAGGCCAGATGCGCAACACTGGCAATTTGCGGCATGATACGGCTAATACTCGCGGCAATATCAATAGCCGGATAATGACCAGCCCCCGCCAGTTGCCGGGATAACACCAGATGCCCGTCGAGCAAAGAGCGCACCTCATCCGCCACCGGCTCATTCATGTCATCACCCTCAACCAGAACCGTGTAAAAGGCGGTGATGCTGCCCTGCGCGCTGTTGCCCGCCCGCTCAAGCAACCGGGGCAAGGCGGCAAAAACACTGGCGGGAAAACTGCCCATTGCCGGGATCTCGCCCGCTGCCAGCCCAATTTCACGGGCCGCCCTGGCATAGCGGGTGAGTGAGTCCGCCATTAACAGCACTTTTAGCCCGCATTCACGGAAATATTCGGCCACAGTGGTGGCGGTATAAATACCTTTTAGCCGCTCCAGCGCAGGGCGATCAGAGGTCGCCACCACAATTACCGTGCGGGCGCGGGCCTCTGGAGTGAGCACTTGCTCCAGAAATTCCCGCACTTCACGACCACGCTCACCAATCAGCGCCAACACCGTGATATCTGCGCTACAACCCGCGCAAAGCATGCCCAACAGACTACTTTTCCCCACCCCTGCGGCGGCAAAAATGCCGATTCGCTGCCCCTCACCACAGCTTAGAACACCATCAATGGCGCGGATGCCGGTGGTCAGTAAGTGCTGCACCGGCTGGCGGGTTAAGGGGTCTGGTGGCGAGTTATCCAGCTCACGCCAATAGCCTGTAAGCGCCGGGCCGCTGTCGATGGGCACGCCCAGACCATCGAGTACCCGCCCCATCAAATCTGGCCCGACTCTGATACGGTGCGCATGCCCAAGCGGCCTCACCCATTCACCGCTGCGCAAACCGGTGGAGGACGCAAAAGGGGATAACAACGCGGTTTGCTGCTCAATGGCGACCACTTCCGCCAACATGTCTACCGAGCCGATATGGCATAATTCCCCCAGTGCCACACCGGGCAAATGGGCGCTTATCAACGTCGGCCCAACATCCAATATCGGCCCACAAGATTCGATGCCCTTCGGCGGGGATGCGGGCATACGCAATTGCTGCTGCAACTGGGTATTTAATCTTGCAATATCAGGTAGTTTCATCAAGTTCATCCCCGATAAGCTCAATCGTCCCCGCCACCTTAATACTCATTTCATCGCCCAGCTCCTGCCAAGACAGCACCGGTAGCGCAAAAATATCCCGCTCTACGATTTTGCGCAGAAAACGCCGCACATCAATGGTGGTCAGCAGCACCACATCATTATTTTCAGCATACGCGCTTTTTATTTTGCTCAGGATCAAGCGGGAATGTTTGTCCCCCAAGGCAGAATAAGTGCCCGCCGAGGTTTGGCGCACAGACTCACGAATCAGATTTTCAGCCCCTTCCCCCAGCCGTAATACCGGTAACCAGGTTTTATTGTTACTGAATCGGCTACAAACATGGCGACGTAAGGCGATACGGACATACTCGGTCAGCATCACGCAGTCTTTTTCTTTCGGAGCCCACACCACCAGCGCGCCAAAAATGGTGCGTAAATCACGGATAGAGACATCCTCTTCCACCAGCCGTTGCAGTATTTCCGCCACTTTACCGACTGGCATCTGGCGCTGTAGCTCTTTCACCAACTCGCCATAGCGCCCTTCCATTGCATCCATTAGGTAGCGAGTTTCCTGTACACCAATAAACTCAGCGGTATGTCGCTCAAGCACTCTGGTTAAGCAATGAATGACTCGCTGATGCCCTTGAGCATAAGGGATCCCCAAGGTGCTAGCATGGTGGCCCTGCTCAGCGGCCAGCCACTCAAAAGTGCCCATTTTCATCCCCAAAGCTTGGCTGCGGGTCTCTAATTGGGTACTGGGTTGAGTCAGTAACAAGTCACCGGCGGGTAAAGTCAGCTGTAACACTTGCTCCTGATAAATCTGAATCGATAATGTATTCTCCGGCAAAGCAGGATCACAGCGGATAATCACCTCGGGCAATGGCACCCCCAGGTGTTCAAACCAACGCCAGCGCAAGCCGTCAATGTCGCGCCCCAAATGAGGATGACGCAAATTGGTGGCACAGCACAGCATCATCGGCACCGCCCCCGGAGTCATGCTATTACTGGGCGCAGGCATATCCTCGCCACTATTATTAACCCCGTTCTGCTGCTGTTTTTTGCGGCGAAGTAACAAGGCAGGGGTGGCAACCAGCGCCGCCAAGGTGATAAAAATCAGAAAAGGAAAGCCCGGTATCACCGCAAACACGGTCAGTATGGCGGCCGCTAACCATAAAGCATCCGGTTGATGCCCCACCTGCGTTGCCAAGTCTTTTGCCAGACTTTGCTTCTCACTGCCCGGAACGCGGGTCACAATGATTCCGGCGGTAATAGAGATAAGTAATGACGGGATTTGAGCACATAAACCATCCCCGACGGATAACACCGCGTAGGTGACCATCGCCTCTTCAGCGGACATGTCATGCTGCGTCACACCAATAATGATGCCGCCAATAATATTCACCAGAATGACAATTATCCCGGCGATGGCATCCCCTTTAACAAACTTCATCGCCCCGTCCATCGCACCAAACAGGCGGCTTTCTTTTTGTACCCGCTCGCGCAAGCGCCCTGCTTCGGCGGAGTCAATCACCCCTGCGCGCATGTCTCCGTCAATACTCATTTGCTTACCGGGCATGCCATCCAGAGAGAAGCGAGCGCTCACTTCGGCAACACGTTCCGAGCCTTTGGTAATCACAATAAACTGCACAATAGTGATTATCGTGAAAATAATCAGCCCCACAGCCAGATTCCCACCGACCACAAATTGGCCGAAAGCTTCGACAATCTCACCGGCGTCATGCTGTAACAGAACTAACCGCGTGGTGCTGATAGTCAGCGCTAACCGATAAAGTGTGGTGATAAGTAATAGTGACGGGAAAACCGAGAATTCGAGCGGATCGCGCAGATAAATTGAGATCATCAGCAAGATGACGGAAAAAGCGAGATTGATAGCAATCAGCACATCCACCATCACCGTGGGCAATGGCAGGATCATCATAAAGATAGCCACCAGCAGCATGATGGCCAAAAAGACATCTTGCCGCGCAGTTATCATCGTCAATACACGGGTAAATACAGAGGCTTTCATCGGTATTCTCCCGGCAAACGGCGGAGTAAGGCACATTGCTGCTGATAAAGTTGATACCAAAACTCAGCCCCCGAGAAGGCCGGAGGAGAGCAACTGACCATAATGCCCAGTTGCAATAAATAGATGCGCTGTGGGACACCATTAAAGCGCTCTAGCTGCCAGCATTGCTGGAGCTGCAATAAATCCTCATGCTGATAATGGCGATGTTGCAAACCGCAGGTCAGCTGCAACCGCTCATTACGCCATTCCAGAAAAACCAGCCGCTGCCCTATTACCCATTGCATGCGAGGTGCCAGGCTGGAGTAGGATAACCCCGCCATTCGGGTAAATAGTTGTAGGTTACGGGTGACGACTAAATCCATTTCCATAACCCGTATCCCATTGATATGACTCATTGATAAGCCTACAAGGGGAATAATAAGGAATCACCCGCCCAACCACTATCAGGCCTTGACCTGATTCAAGGGGTTAGACTTCCAGCAATACCTCTAAGATTTGTGTTTGCTGTTCCGGATCATTGAAACAGTCCACTGGCATAAGTTTGAATAACTCATAGAAACGACGAATAAAACTGCGGCGCGCCCCCATATCTAACCCGACAAGGGCCTCAATGCGCGGTTGTAACCAGTTACTGAATAACCAAGGTTGGCCGACCACCGCCAGCACTTCACTTAAAATCACATCCCCTGCCACGCCACAGGCATTTCCCATCCGGCTACAATGGTCTTCCAGCCCCAAAAACATCAATAAACGGCGAAGCTGATAAAGTGTGGATGCCAGCCGCTCGCCGTGCTTAGGCGGGGGCTGGCAGGCTAAATCAAAGGCCATCGCGCGCATCAGCACCCGGATTCGTTGCTGGCGCTGCGGCCAACGGCTGACTTGAGTAAACCACTCTGCCACTGACATTCCGCTGTGATAAATACTCTGTGCAAACAGCTGCTTGACGGCCCCCAGCTCCGTGCTTTCTTTGGTGCCTAGCTCTAGCAAACCAAATAATTCAACTTCCCAGCCGTCATTTTCCAGTAGCGGTTCAAGCAATTGCGACAAACTGCGGCGGCGTAACGGGTTAGTTTTGCTGTCTGCCAGTAAAGTCGCCAACAGCAATATTTGCTGCCCTACGGATAATTCCCCTTGACGTAATTTGTTGGCAAGCAAGGAAATATCCAGATCCAGCGGGATGCTCCGTGGCAGCAGGGTGTCCGCGGTTTTAGATATCTGGGCAATTAATTTCACCAAAAATTGCTGGCGGTGCTGGCTGCGCTCTTCAGCTTCAATAGATTTTTGATCTTTCAACCGGGAACCAAGGCTAAGCCCAATCCCTTCCATGGTTTCCTCAAGTGCAGTTTGCCGAACTTCAGACAAGGCCACACTGGCCAGTTCCATCACTGAATGGGCCGGTGTTATTTCGCCATGAGCCGCAGCCCCCCCCAAGGGCGTGCCGTGTACCGCAAAAGCTTCAGGGACATTATTGACATTTATCATGGGTGAGCTCCTGTTGCGGCGGTGACTCTTGTAACCACAGGATAAGTTGCGATAAATGGCGCTGAAGAGACAGGGTGAGTTGCAGCATCGGGGAACCTAATTGCGCCTGATCTTCGGCCATATTTTCATCGGCCACACACTGCACTCGCGCCCCAAGGGCAGCGGCGATGGCAGGTAATTGCTGCGGATGCACCCGCAACACCAGCCCATTGTGCTGTGCCATTTTCGCCACCTCAGCCCCCATCCGATGAATCAGAATCTGGCTGACCGACTGTTGGCCAGCCCAATGAGTAATCACCGACCCAATCGCTACCAAAATATGCTCGCGGGCCTGCATAACCAATGAAGATTCCAATTGCTCAGCCGCCACCAGCCAACCCACATGCTGCGCCAACACTTGTGTTTCTATGGTGTCGCGAGCTTGCTGTAGCAGGTCATCAGCCTGTTGCTGTGCTTGCGCTAATAGCGCGTCTCGCTCAATTTCAGTGGCTTGCCGCATTGCAGCCGCCTGCACCTTTGCTTCAGCAAGAATATCCCGACTTTGGGCCATTTGCTGTAACTGCGCCGCCGGGATAACCCTGCCCGCCGGTAATGAATATTCAAACTTTTCTACTGGAAGATGAAAGAGATTCACAGCAAACGCTCCAGCCGGGTTAACCAACTATCAACCGCAATAGCTAACGCCGATGACAAAAATAATGCCCGTGGTTGAGGAGGTAATGAAATAGAAATTGCGCGCCACACCAAACAGTGATGACGAACTTGCTGCGCCAAACTATGCCCCAGCTGTAAAGCCACTGCGGGCAGTTGCTCTGGGCTCAGCCTCACCGGGCGCTGGCCGCGATAGCCCATCCCCATCAGTTGCTGGATATCCGCTTCACTCAACCATGATGACAGCGCCTGCCGATAACCACGAAGACGCAAATAATCATCACACTGCAAATAAACCAAGCCCAGCGCCAGGCAGCGGGCGGCCAGCCGCTCTGGCCCAACTATTTGGCATTGTTGATGCGGACTCAATACTGCGGGCAATGAATGTGGCGGAAAGTTTCGCAACCGATTCAGCGCACGGTTTAACACCGAATCCACTACCTGACTGCGGCCATAGCCGTAATTTTCGGCCCTGACCCCCGCCGCCGCCAACCATAGCGGATGAGCAAATTGCGCCGGCTGCCAGGCTAATTGGTGCAAATAGCGAATATCGGCGGTTAGCGGCATTGTCATCCCATCCCCCTAGAGCTGATGAATTAGCGGCGTAAATAGCGCACCAGGCACGCCGTCGACAACCCGATTAACAATGCCAGTAACAAACCCAAGACTATCTGCAAGGTTCCGGCATGGCGTAATAACCATTGCACACTGGCTTGCGACCTACTTTGTGTCGTGGCGGTAGTGGCACTGAAACGAAAATTCGCCGACTGCATCACCACACTGATTTGTGAGTAATTAATGCCGGGGATCCCATCGTGGATCAGGTTCTTAATTTGGGTTTGATAACTCAGCAAATTGACCTCGGGTGAATACTTGATAAACACCGAGGCGGCATTAGGCACACTGTTTTTACCATCAGTGGGCGCGGGCATGGCGATGGAAACATTGGCGCGAATCACCCCATCCATATGGCTCAACATGCTTTCCAATTGTTGCTCTTTCAAATAAACCATCTTGGCCTGCTCTTGCCCTGGTGACGTAACTAACTGGTTAGAGGGGAATAATTCATCTACCGTAGCAAATTTCTGACGAGGAAAACCATTCTGGCGCAACAGCTCTACCGCATTAATAAACTGACTTTTATCGACACTTAACCCAACCGTGCCCCCCTTTTCAGCCTGTTTCTCCGCCTTGATTTGATGCAACATCAACAACGCCAGCATCTGGTTGGCCTCCTCTTCTGAAAGCCCGCTATATAACGCCATACCGCAGCCAGAAAGGGAGATGACCAACAGTAAGAGTGCCATTGTGCGCAGCACATGTTTCATTGCATGTTGACCAATTTATTGATGTTCTGCCCCATCACGCCTGCAACTTTAGCCGTTAAATCTATCGCTAATGTGGCCTGCATCCATTCGGACTGCATGGACAGCAACAGGTCTGGTTGTATCATGGCTGTTGCCGCGTCAACGGGTTGCATTAGCTGAGCAAATTTAGCCACTTGCTCTGCGTCGGCAACAGGTTTAGCCGGCGTCATTTGGCTGGTCGCGGCCTTAATGGCATCGATCTCAATTTGCATCCTGTAGCCCCTTATTCATAAATAATGCTCTTAGTTAGCCCGCTATCTTGCCCAGCTACGGTTTTATCCCTCTATTTCCACCGACGAAATCCCTTGTTGCAGTAACGCCAGCATGGCCTGCGCCTCTTCTGAGGTTGAAGTTGCCAACAGTGCCAATGCTGCTGTTTGTTCATTAAGTCCGAACCGCAATATGGCCTCACAAATCAAACAAACTTGAGTATCCGGAATTAATTGAGGCAGAACATTGAGAATATTACGGGACTCCTCCAGCAAACTGTGGTTAACCCCCGCCAAAGCGGCCTCAACCACTAATTGACGGCACTCTCTGGTAAGCAAAATCATATTTTGGCAATAATCCCGCTGGTCATATCCTTAATATTCTTCATCAATGCACTACTAAAATTGATATAAGCTGAATACTGCTGCATAGCGAATTGCATCTTTAACATGTGCTCGGGATCGGAAGGATTACCGGATGCCATCTGACTTTGAAAATCCTGCCCCATCTTATTGATATGTTGCGTCAGACCATTAATTAACCCATTAATATCCATAGGTTTCCCTTATTCCATTAATGACCGCATTTGTGACGGACACTGCTGAAAACGACGACGAAAACTATCGGAAAAATGCGCGTGATTACTAAAACCACACTCCATAGCAATATCTGCTACCCGTAATCGTGTGGATAGCAGCAGCTCACAACCTTTTTTCAGACGTTGATCCAATAGCCACTGTTTGGTAGACATCCCGAACTTTTCATAAAACAGAAAATTTAATTTACGCGGTGAAATACCTAACTCATCGGCATAACGTGAAACAGTCCACGGATTCAGGCGATTCTTCTCAAAAAATTCCAGTAATTCGTTATTAGTGCCAACAATGGATTCTAATAACTTAGAGAAGTAAATAGAATCCACACCCAAACAATAAAGATAAAGAAACCGCAATGATGCGTTACGATCAATATCAATTAACTTCTCAGTAGCTAAAATAACATCATCGCTGGTGGGCAATATTTTGTAATGCTCATTTACCTGTGGTGGCAAACGAAACTTATTCGATTGCACCATTTTACTGGCCAAGTCCTGATATATAGGTAACAGGTCTATGGAATGACACAAAATCGAGATGAAATTACTTTGTGAAAAAGAAGACACGGTAGCCTGCTCATTGGCAACAACTAAACTCCCCGCAGGCACATTGTGACATATCCTTTCACTACGTAATATTCCCTCCTGCCGAAACAAAATAAACTGTATTGATTTCATAATATCCCTTTGAGTGCCGAAATCATTATATAAGAATGGCAAATAACACAATAAAGAGATATCCGGTTTAAACCTTAAAGCTACTTATGCTAGCGCCTGGTGAGGCCTTCCTGATGCTATTATTTCGCGATCCAGTTCAGTTAACATTGCCAGGCAACCATTAAGCTGAGATATTTGCTCGACAACTTTTTTTTCATTCGTATTTAACTCTGCTGTCGCGGCCTCTTTTTCATCATTATGATTGCCAACCCAAATACCCAGTGCTCCGCTAGTAATAATACTTAGCATTGATGACAATATTGGCACGTAATTTTTGGCAAGCAAACACACACTATTTTGAATGGCAGGTTGAATTGCAACACCTATTACACCTAAAGAAACCACCAACCCCACACGAATAACATATGAAGCGAATCGCGCGATTTTTTTAGCGTTCATGTGAGAGGCTTGGCAATGTTTTGCCAAGATAAACACTGCCTGTTGAATGGCATCACTGCCCATTTCCAGCTCATCTTTATTGTTACTGACATTATTCCAGTTATGATAGGCGCAGGCGAGATTAGATACTGATAACATCAAGTTCAACCCGGTAATTATTGCAATGGGTGCTGTGACTCCTCCACTACAAATACTGACAGCAACACTCACCGAAAATGAAGCAAGAGAAACCGCGACTTCAATCACATTGAGGAAAAATTGTTTTTTGGCCAACTTAACTCTGATGCCTTTTAATTCATTTAATTCGCTTTCTTGAGCATCCAATATTTTATTAACAGCCACCCTGGTTTCTTCGGTTTTTTTAATTTTAAGATTGACCATAAATTCACCGGGAATAGCTAATTCAGGCTTTTCACCAATGGTTATTTTCTCATATTCTATTACAGGAAGACTATGTCCGGGGGATAATTTTTGACTCCTAGTTATTTGGCACATAGGTATCCACCTTAAATATTGATCAGATAAACTTTATTGTCTGTTTCAAATTCTGCCTAACAATTGACTGGCCTTTTCCGCAGTTGGTGCATATTCAGGGCTAAAATAACTCATTTCAATGGCTGTTTGTAATGCTTCTCTGGCATCGGCACCTTTATCCAATGCCAGTAAACAAATCGCCATTTGGTAGACCGGCTCAGGGTCTTGTGCCTCTATCAGTAGGGCGCAAGCATAAGCACTTAGCGCCAATGCAAATTCCTGCTGCATTTGCATTGCACCGGCCAAGGCTAAATGAAATTGTGGGACTAATGGGCAGTATAGTGTTAGCCAGGTAAATTCTGCCGTGGCAGCAACATAATCATCCACCAGCCAAGCCTGATAACCACGGGTATATCTGCGCTGTACCTCAAGTAAGGTTATATCTTGATTGTCACTTACTCTTTGCCGGTTAATAATCCCTTTACTCTTTAAAGAGTCAGTTATTTTATTGCAAATGGCCAGCACATTATTGAGATTATAATCGCCCATGCTATCCCTTAACTTATTTAACAGAACTCACATCAAATAGCAGCCAATCATCACCCTCTATATTCCTGCTGAACGCGCCTTTGGTTATTAGTATTTTAATCATCCGACTGCGTATTAATTGCAATTTAGCATTAGCGACATTATCAATAATCATCATTCGGACAATTGATAGCTCCGCACTACTCTTGCCCAGACTATAGATAAAATTAAATAGCTTTAAAAAATCGCCAGGTAGTCCATTACTATGGAGTGACTCTATGTGGCAAATTATAAGCTCACTGTCCGTGACACGAAAAATCATCCGATAACCGAAAAGGCAAAACTCATGGCCTAATTCTATCTTACTATTTTCAAAATAGGCTATGTTAACCACATAGCCGTTATTGATTAAGTATTGTGTGACACTCAGATAATTAGTATTCATATCTCATAGTTTCACAGTCATGGCGATTTGGCCTATCATGTTATTGATAGTATTACCCAAATCTTTCATATTATTCCGGGCTTCATTTGTCTTATCGAAAAGCTCACTGATATTCTTATTATAAGACTGTGCGCCACTGTTTTGTAAATCGCTGGACATGCGCAGTAAGTCCGAGTTGCGAGCCATATCTCCTTCAACTAACTTACCGCTCCCTGTACTTAATTGCCCAAACGCATTACTGGCATGTGATGCGATATCACCGAATTCAATACTGGCCCCAGCACCAATACCACCAACAACACCAGAAATAATAGAGCAAGCGCCACTAGCAATGGCACCGGAAGCCGTTTTATCAATAGCCTCTCGTCTATTACTCATCGAACTTACTTGTATCTTCCAACCTAACTCTTGTTGCTTTTGATTATAAGTATTCATCAAATTGCGCATTTTTTTAAACAATACATTCATTTGAAAAATTACATCGGATAAATAAGACATAATATCTTTAATACCCCCCCCAGACTCTGACGCGCCTGAGTTAGAGACCGGAGCTTGCTCTGATATTGCCATTTTATCATTAACAGTTATATTCATAATAGCCTCGCTATACTAATGAACCAGCAATTGCCACTTGCAGCATACCGCTCTGCTGGATGTTATCTTTTAATTTTCCCAAGAGTTCTTGTGCATCTTGGGAGTTTGCTTTGAGTTGTTTAAGCTGGTGCTGCTTATTTCTTTCGACCCACTCATCCATATATTGAGTAAATTCCTGATCCATAATTAGCTGTTCGATCTCTTTTCTCAAACCTGCGCTTTGCACTGCTAATTGGCCATTATTAATTTGCACTGCCGCACTGCTGCATTTTTGTATAATCATTAATGGTGAAGAACAAACCTCTTTTAGGGCACCGGTAACACACTCCTTCGCCCCTTTGCCCATAGCCCGGCCAGCATTGATAGCACGAGCGACTTGATACAAGTCAATCGCCATAGCAAAACACTCAAAAGAGAGCTGAACTTTAGATGCTACATCAATGATTCCTTGGAATTTTTCCTTTGAGGCACCCAATAGCATTGCCGTCTCTGCTGCCGCTTTCAATAAGCCTGCCGTGCCCGCCGCCAAGTAAGCCACACCTGAAGCTATGGCAACAGGATTACCGGTTAACACCCCTTCGGCGACTTTTAGTGCGCCATAAACCACCTCGACGGCACCAATAATCCAATCCAATACTGCATTGAAAATCCCTGCTTTTCTGGCTTTATCGGCCTGCTCAACAGCTTTATCAATTTGTTGTTGGTATTCAGCCACGCGCTTATCACGCAAAAAAATCTGAACATCTGAAGCCCGCTCCATCTGCTTGCCCATTGATTTGCACAAATCAGAGAACACTCCAAGACTCAGATTGCCGGCCATCGACATGATCAGTTGCATATCAGTGCTGCCCAGTCGGTCAAGGGATAATCGGCTTTTTCCCTGCTCGTTTGCAGCACTTTGGGGTAAAGAGGTTAGCAAGCGATCGAGTGCCCCTTGAGCCTCTTTTTGTGTCACTCGCGGTGAGTTTATATTGCTATCCGCAGAGGGCGGTAACCTGGCAATACCGCGCCAGTCGGGCATTTTGGTCGAAGTTAGCGCAGGGGAAAGTGCTGGAATCTCCGTTGCCCAATCAGCCAAAACTGCCGTTTTAATTCCAATAGCCTCAGACATGGGGCACCTCCAGTAATAAGGCTGCCAGACCCCGTTCGGCTTGTAGTTGCTCTTGAACCCATTGTGGATGTGAATTGCACCAGCTCAATGCTCTGCGGAAGGCTTTTTCTGCATAATCCGTATTACCACAAGCCAGATAACATTCACCCGCAGAGCAGGCAGGACGGGGATCATCGAGCTGAATTTGTCCCGCACGGCTAAAGCAATAAATTGCCTGATGAAAATCAGCAGTTTGTTGGTAGCACAGACCCAAGGTCAGCCAATATGAGAAATTCCAATGATCCAGTCGTACTAATAGATTTAACAACCGTTTAGCACCGTCATACTCGCCGCCTTGACACAGCTGCACGGTGTATTCATATACTAAAGCTAAATCTTGCGGATCCATTTTGGCTAACATCTGCAAGGAACCGCCCCGTCGCATAAAGTTAGTGACTGCATCACTCGGTTGAATATTCATCTCACGCCATCCTTACTGCCATAACTTGATTAGCAAAGATTGCGGGCAATCGTCATCAACATATCTTTTAAACCTGACTGCAATGTGCTGATGTTATTGGCGCAAACGTTATAACTTTGCATGACTTTCTGTAGCTGTAATTGATCCTGACTCATAGTGTCTGTCGCGCGGTTTTTCTCATTATCTAATGCTGCTTTCACTGCTTGTAATTGCCCTTTATCCAGATCTGGCCCCTTATCTTTTAAATATTCATCAATACTCTTGCCGCTAACGGTAATACCATGCTCTCGCATAAAATTGATGATTGAATCTGACAATGGCTTTTTCGTTTTATCATCGCCCTTGGCCGCTTCCGCAATAATCTCATCAACCTGGTTAGAGATATCTTGAGCATCTGTGGCATATTTTGAGCGGGCCTGCATAGCATTGAAATTGGTACTGGCCAGGTTAGAAAGCACATCAAGAAATGAATATAAAACCTGTAACCCCATGCTAAATATATCATGAGCGTCTTTGCTGACATCGGGTGAACTGTTCTGTATAACATTATTATCAGAAGGATTAGTCATATTGACTGGAAGGCGGCTTTGTATATCAACTTGAGTATTCGTTGGCATATAGATACTCCCACATTGTTATTTAAATAATATTTAATTAAATCCCACTATGTATTTTCTACTGTATTAACATTTTTAATTTGTGTTTCTAATTGTTTAAAGTCTATTTTAATCTGTGAAACACTGGCCATTAATTTATCTTTTTCTTGTTTAAAACCATGAGAAAAAGCCGCATCCAGCCGTGATAGTGTCTCCCTGGCTTGGCTGTCATACTCTGCACGAGCATTAAGTAATTCAATATGTTGCTGGAACTCTTTGAGTTTTTTTACATCAGACTGAAGTCTGCTATATCGCCCTTGCAAGTCACCCAACATAGTTTGAACGGGATTATTGTCATCCATATATTTCTCCTTATCTATTCATGTGGCTTTTGATTGATTCTGGCTTATTGCTTATCTCCTGTCTTTTATATTTACACCATTATTTTAAGGAATCGCCAACTACATATTTTCAATATCCATAACGCACAACCAAGGTTTCTATTATCTTTTCAGCACTCGTCAATGCCAGTGCCATATCATTAAGTTTTTTAAAACTATCCGGTGTTTGCTGTAAAGATAATTGATGTATAACCCGTAATTTTTCTTTTATGAGTAATGTTTTTTTCTGTTGAATCAAGATGGAGTTACACTTAATACTATCTTCTAGCTCTGTAATATGTTGCATTTCTTAGCTACCTTTACTTAAAAATTCATCGGTATTTGTATTAAATTGTTGGTTTTTAGCAGTGAAATGCCTTTTTCTGAAATAAAAATAACTTTATAACCATTTTCCAGTACCGTTCCTTGCTGTAAGCGGGCCCCATTAGCCAGCTGTATAAATTTTGCATGGTTATTTCCGCCATAACTAACTATTGCAGCGGGAAGAAGTTGAGCGGTTTGGTCTGAAACAGGGATATTCTGATATTGCACGGGTAATGCGCCAGATTCTTTCTGAGTTAACTGCGCCAGCATCTGACTCAGTTTCTGTTTTTGATCGGGCGAAAGCACACCACTAATGACAATATCTTTACGACTTTGCATCATGCTTAGATAACCTAATAAATTGAGTTTTCTTAAGCTCTCAACTAAGCGAATCATTTGTCCATCATGAGGATTAATAACCGTCCAACCTGTTAATCCAGCGACTGTTGTCAGTGCTTTCTGAACATTCAGCCATTGCTCTCCCATTTCAATGGAACCATAAAGAGTGATATTTCCTGGAGAAATTCCGGCACGAACCTCAATATCCTGATAACCATATTGGTGTAATATATCGCTAACACTGCTAATCAAGTGATCATCGCAGACAAGCTTATTGCGAAACACAACCTGATGCTGCACCAAGAAATTTTGCAACTGAGTCACTGCCGATGATGACGAACAGTGCCCACTTAATATCACACTACCTTCTGATGACCAATCCGCTGTTACTCCCGCCAATACAGGCTGTTTCAATTGCTCGGATAATTGTGTTGGAATATCGGGGGGCAGGTAAGAAAATAACCGATTAGATTGCTGTGAGAACCAAAATATAAAGACAAATAGCAGTAACAAGAAGATTAATGTCACCATTGAGAGCCATAATAATACACGCCCCCTCGAACGAGGTGATAATATTATGCTATTGAGAGCATCAGCCTCTTCACCAAGAACCAATATTAACCCGGCAACTTCAATTACTTGTCGCAAAGGAATTGGATGCTGTAAATCATGCCTACAGCCATTAACCCACACCTTCCCTGATGCCCGTAATAGAATTTTATTTTCACTGATTACCAAGGTTAATACTTGCCCCTGAGGTAATGGTAATAGCACATCACAGCCTTGCTCCCCCAGAGTAAACTCGCCCTCCGGCAAGCTCAGCTCACGCCCATTAAGTTCACCACTCATTAAACGGAGCTTAAATCCTAATGCCATGTTATTCCCTCGCGTCAACCGGTACGGCTTTGATTAGAAATAGCCGGACAACACTATGAGATTGCTTTTCGGTACTACGAAACAATCCACCCAATAAGGGAATATCACCCAATAATGGAATCTTGTTTTGTGATTCAATTTGTTTATCTTGAATGAATCCCCCCAAGAGTAAACTTTGTCCTACACGTAGGGTAGCTTGTGTTGAAATATCAGAATTTTGTATTTGCGGTAAAGGCTCGCTACTAATAAGAGAGACCTGCTGTTGACCATCCTGAATATTAAGGTTAAGCAGGACTTCTTTTACTCCATCAGCATCAATCATTCTGGGTGTCACTCGTAATAATGAGCCTGATGTTACTGACTCTAGTTTTGCCACCTTATCACCCTGCAATTTGGTGTAAAATGTAACGTTTTTATCTAATACTGCTTGAATATTATTTAAGGTAACGACAGAAGGCCGGGATAACACTCTGGCTCTGGAGTTCTTTTGTAAGGCATTCAAACGCACCATAAAGTTTCCGGTATCGCCAATTACCGTAGAGAATCCATCACTATTACCTTTGGCTAATCCACGGTTAAATGAAATTCCCATTCCACCAATGGAGGTAGATGCTGACCAATCGATGCCAAGCTGACTTATATCACCTGCATCAACATCAATAATAGTCACCGAAATCTCTATTTGAACGGGGCGCTGATCCAATTGTGAAATCAAACTGCTGTAGAGCGGCATATTAGCTTGGCGATCACGAATAATAACGGCATTCTGCCGGGGGTCAGCGGAGAAAAGTGGCATGTTGATATGAGCATCCTCTTGCCCCTCCGTGCCAGCTAAAGGTAAATTATTGCCAGCACTCATCTCGCGCAACACGCTAACCAGGCCGGGTAATTTCACTTGTTGATCACGATACTGATAGTTAGAGTCAGCTGCAGAAGCATATTTTAACTGGAAAACTTTCACGGTTTCTTTATTTTGAGTCTGTTTACGAACTTGTGAAGACAGCATTTTGCTTAACCGAGTCACTCGCTCAATACAGATTGGGACACCTGTAACTTCAATAGCGTTAAGGCGAGAAATAGACTTCACAGCACAATTTTTACCCGCAGGCACATCACTTTGTTGTAAATATTTAATTAATGTGGCTACAGGCAGCCCATCGGGCGAGATAAATTCCTTTTTGATGGATTGAGTTTTGTAGAAGTAGAGTATCTCTCCATCGTAATACCACGTAATATTATATAAGCTGGCTAATTCAGACAGAATTTTTTCTGGCGTTTTATCTTGCATATTACCGCTGAATTTTTCATTTATTTCTGGACTAACCACAATGGATATACCGTAATTCATGCCTAAATCTTTCAATAAATCTGAAACTGTTATACCGCGACTATAAATAAAAAATGGCTCACCTTGCCAAGGTATACTTTGCCCATAGGCCAGTGGCATAAAAAACAGTAACATCAAGCCCGCAATCTTTTTCATAAGATAGCCTTACTGACGCTATTTTTATATTGACTTGAGCTACGCAAACCAGATGAACTCATGGTGGTGACTAATGAATTGAAATGTTGATTAACAGCATGAATTTGCTCTAATTTAGCCCCTAACTTACGACGACTATCTTCTACTGAATCTCTATCATTGATAGTATGCCGACACCAAAGCCACCAATAGCCATCATTAAGTTGTAAAGCAAAATCCTGCGTATCTTCCAGCGCCACCAGCATAAGAGTGATATAGCGAATAACTGCATCAGATATCATTTTTTTTTCTATAAAAACAAGCCCGACGCAAATAGAATGGTGATAATCTGCTGCTTTCGCAGGGATTCCATTGAGCATAAAGCGCACAATATTTGTATCTGATAAACTAATATCCTTGATTAACGGCTGCATTTTTAATATTTCCAACATCGGCAGTGACTCCTGCAATATCACGTTTTAATTATCCTCTGTAATTTAATATTCGTTATAAGGTGAAAACCTTATTTAATTTTTTTTCTAGAATTAAATGAATCTATAACAGATAGCGATCAAATCAGTGTAATTCTTGATATCAAATTATGGCTGTGGCGTACTACAGAAAAAAGTCAGGTGACTATATGGAAAATTCATCATCACTCGTCACTCGATTGACACTATTACTGGGCATAACGTTAACGGCCATTTGGTTAATTTCAATTGCTACGACGGCATTCTTTTCATATGAAGATACACGCCAGCGATTAATAAATGAATTAACACTTATGGCATCATTACGCGCAGATTTAAGTAACTACCAATTTGAGGGCGCAGAAAGAGATGCGAGCTCGCTGATTAGCCGCCAGAGCCATTACCAAACGAGCTGGCGATTCGCGATGCCCTTGCAGGAGAATAATGCCGATATCAATATTCCTTTTAATTCAGTAAGTTGTCATACGCTGCAAGATAAGCATGACCTTCAGGTAACACAAGCTTATGCGACTTCGGGCCAAACCTATTATCTTGATAGTTTTACAATTAACCAAAAAGAAGGGATTACCATATTCAAACCACAGCAAGTATCCAGAGAATATTTAAATCAGCGGCGCAAGGAATTACTTTTATTACCCATATTCCCAACACACAATAATATTTTTTGGGGTATGCCTACTTATGCGCCACAAAGTGGTTGGCATGTCTCTGTTGCCACCTGTGACCAAGCGGGCTCATTAACAGGATTTTCATTAAAACTAAATGAACTCGTAGACAATAATCAGCCGATAGAACAACGAGATATTAATTTATGGCTGGATAAACAGGGTGATTTGCTACCTTTTTCTAAAAATAATATACCTTCAAATCAATTACATGAAATTCTTAGTCAGCTTAAACAGATCCAATTACATGATGGCTGGCAACAAACGCCGGATTACCTAGTATTACGAACCCAGCTAACAGGCCCCGGTTGGCAACAATTAGTTATTTATCCACGAATAGGTTTTGCCTGGGAAGCCGCCAAGCCCGCATTACATCAAATTCCCTTTGCTTTTGCTATTTTGCTGTTGCTCACATTGATCTTGTTTTTATTATTACGGTACTACCTGGCCATCCCTTTATGGAATTTCGTCAATATTATTGGCGCCACTGGCCCACAGGCGATGGAACCCCGCCTACCTATAAAACGGATGGATGAATTAGGGCAGATTGCTCGCGCGTATAACAACTTATTGGATGCGTTGAATGAGCAGTACGACACACTGGAAATGAAAGTAAAGGAACGCACACTGGCACTGGCAAAATCGAAACAAGCCGCAGAGCAGGCGAATCATCGCAAGAGTGAACATTTAACGACAATAAGCCATGAAATCCGAACCCCTCTGAATGGGGCTTTGGGTGCAATCGAATTATTACAAAATACGCCGTTAACATCTGCCCAACAGCGATTAGCGGAAACTGCCCGCCAGTGCTCATATTCATTACTGGCAATAATCAATAACCTGTTAGATTTCTCACGTATTGAATCGGGCCAATTAGCATTAGCTCAAGAGAGAACTGCTTTATTGCCTTTATTAGATCAGGCCATGCTAACTATTCACAGCCAGGTATCAAATAAACCCATCAGCCTTTCTACTTACGTCAGTGCAGAAGTACCGCTGGAACTTGAACTGGATAGTCAGCGACTAAAACAGATTCTGATTAATTTATTGGGTAATGCCGTTAAGTTTACACAGCAAGGCAATATTAGCCTCAATGTAGAACATAAAGACCAGCAGCTCTGCTTTATGGTTGAAGATACTGGTTGTGGCATTGATTTACAGCATCAACAGACGATATTCCACCCTTTTATCCAGACCAGCGATCATGGACAAGGAACGGGCTTGGGGCTGACTATTGCAGATAATCTGGCAAGAATGATGGGCGGGAATATTACACTCCATAGCCAACCTAATAAAGGTAGTCGCTTCACATTAATTCTTCCATTATGTGGGACTGTGCCTGCAAAACTTTTTAAGGGTGAATTCGCGGCACCTCAATCTTTACACATTCAATTATCTACCTGGGGTATTAACTGCCTACCAAGCAATAATAAATCGTTAAATCTGCCTCCAGCATTTTTATCTGATAAAGAATTATGTTATCTGCCAGGCCGCTTATATACCAAAGTTAAAAATTATCTGGACGATAAGAGCCCGCCGAACCTGCATCAACAAGTAATAAAACAGCATCTCCCGGTACAACCTTGGCAGATGAATATATTGTTGGTCGATGATGCAGAAACTAATCGTGATATTACGGGCATGATGTTGCGACAATTAGGGCATCAGGTCACTTTGGCCGAGAGTGGCGAAACCGCACTGCATATCGGGCTGGCTCAACGTTTTGACTTGGTACTGATGGATATCCGCATGCCAAATATGGATGGGCTGACAACAACCCGCCATTGGCGTAATGATGCAATGAATCGGGATAATCGTTGCATGATAACGGCATTGAGTGCCAATGCTAGCTCAGATGAAAAAATAAAGGCTTATCAGGCGGGAATAAATAATTATCTTCCTAAACCCGTTTCTTTCTGTCAATTGGCTGAAGTATTGGATCTTACCGCGCAATTTCAGCTAGAACGTGGCATTACTCTTTCCCCACAGATATCAATACCTAAGCCATTATTAAATCTGGAGGATGAGGAGCTTCGTCTTAAATTGTCTCAATCATTACAGGAATTACTGCAACAGATCAGAAACTCTCTTACTCATGTCCCCACATTATCAGACCACCTACACACCCTCAAAGGCTGTGCAGGACAAGCAGGGTTAGATGCATTACAAGACGCAGTTATTGAGTTGGAAATAGCAATAGAAACCCAAGAAATCATTACACAACAAGATATTACCCGCCTAGAAGATCTAATCCACGGGCTATTTTAATCATGGAGTCTTTGCGGCTCTATTTAAACCATCAGGTATAGGGAATAACTTTATGAATACAAAATTATTGATTGTCGACGACCATGAACTCATTATTAATGGCATTAGAAATATGCTACAGCCTTACCCTCGCTATCAAATTGTTGGCCAGGCTGAAAATGGCCTGGATGTCTATAACTTATGCCGTCAAACAGAACCTCACCTGGTTATTATAGATTTAGGACTACCGGGAATGGATGGTCTGGATGTCATTATTCAGCTTCTTCGTCGCTGGCCAACCATGAAAATCCTGGCATTGACTGCTCGCCATGAAGAACATTATGCCAGCAAAACATTGAGCCACGGCGCACTGGGTTATGTGCTGAAAAAAAGTCCACAGCAGATCCTGATGGCCGCTATCCAAACAGTATCCGTCGGCAAGAGCTATATTGACCCGGCACTGAATAGTGATTTGGTCAATAAACTGGCTAAAGGTACTGATGATAAGCAACCCGTCCTGACCCCACGAGAGCGGCAGATTTTAAAACTTATCACCGAAGGTTCCTGTAATCGTATTATTGCTGAGCAACTTTCTATCAGCCAAAAAACCGTTGAAACCCATCGTCTTAATATGATGAAGAAGCTGGATGTACACAAAGTCGCAGAACTGATTCACTGGTCATATCGCTTGGGCTTAAATCAATAATGTTATTTAATTACCCTCGCGCTAATTGCTTATGATAACTATCAATAAAAAACCCCCTGTGAATATCACTCCAACAGGGGGTTTTGACTGATAGCTTAACGATTAATTTTCAATTAGCGTTTGTTTGGGCGCAAATAAAGCTTTCTCATATTCTTTGGCTTTTTTGCTATCAAACTGATGTTCCCATTTGGCGACAACCAGCACAGCTAATGCATTTCCCACCACATTCAGTGCAGTGCGCGCCATATCCAAAATACGGTCTACACCGGCAATAAAGGCCAATCCTTCCAGTGGAATACCCACACTGCCTAATGTTGCCAACAAGACCACAAAAGAGACCCCCGGAACACCGGCAATACCTTTAGAGGTCACCATCAAGGTCAGAACCAGAATAATTTCCTGCCCAATGGACAGTTCGATGCCATATAACTGGGCAATAAATATCGCCGCAATACTTTGATATAGAGTGGAGCCATCGAGATTAAATGAATAACCTGTTGGGACGACAAAACTAGTAATAGAATTAGGTGCGCCGTAAGCTTCCATTTTTTCAATTATTCGTGGCAACACTGTTTCAGAGCTGGCGGTTGAATAGGCCAGAATCAGCTCGTCTTTTAGGATCCGAATCAATACCCAAATACGTAATTTACACAGTCTGGCTACAGTGCCCAGAACAACCAAAGCAAAGAAAATAATGGCGAAGTACACCAGAATAACCAGCTTGCCAAGTGGAATAAGTGAGGCAAAGCCAAAGTTGGCTACCGTCACTGAGATTAAGCCAAACACCCCGATAGGCGCATAACGCATAATCATGTGGGTAACTTTGAACATGCTTTCAGAAACAGCTTTAAACACTTTTAACAGCGGCTCTTTGGTTTCTTTGGGCAATGAGGACAACCCTAAACCGAACAACACTGAGAAGAAAATGATGGGTAACATATCGCCTTTCGCCATCGAGGCAAAAACGTTGGCGGGGATCAATGACAAGATAGTGCTCACCAGACTGTGGCTACCACTTTGTACTTGTTCTGTGGTTTTTTCATATTGAGAAATATCTACGACAGTCAATGCTGACATATCAATGCCGTGCCCAGGCTGGAACACGTTCGCTAGAGTAATCCCGACAATAATGGCAATGGTGGTGATAACTTCGAAATAAATAATGGTTTTCAGGCCAATGCGACCTAGTTTCTTCGCATCACCGACCCCTGCAATGCCGACGACCAAGGTTGAAATAACGATCGGCACAACAATCATTTTAATTAAGCGAATAAAAATATCGCCAGCAGGACTTAAAACATTACTAACTAACCATTCTCTTGATTCAATTTGGTTATGCAGAATAGCACCGACCAAAATACCTAATACCAGCGCAATGAGAATTTGCCAGGCCAAACTTATTTTTACACTTTTCATACCCTAAAAATCCCTCAAAGCATTCCATGAAATGCAAGTTACCAAGCATCTCAAATAGAATACTTAATCATTAAATACGGGGCTATAGTTGATAAAACCGATGGTTCAGCCTCCCGCCAGCCGACCACCTTATAAATCAGTATCATTTATGGGCACAGCTCTGCAAGCCTTGTTTGCACCAGGCCCCTATGACAACAGCGAAAAACCCGAGCAAATAAAAACATTACTCCATAGTAAACATTTGTTATTAAAGTAGTAAATATCAACCACGTGAAATAATAGCTTAACCCGACAGTGGAAAAAATGAGCGAAATTAAATGAGGAGACAAACACTTATTATGTTCTGTTTTATGGCCCATTTTGTTTGTAATTTGTTAAATAATTTTGGAATAATTATCTGCTCATTTTGGCTATTTCGCAACCAAAACTCATTTTTAAACAAATAAGAGCAAAGAAAAAAAGCATTAAAATGAATATTTATGCCAATGTGGCTTTCATACTACACATATATTCCAAGTTAGAATATATATCGCATTTTAATTACAAAAAGACATTAAAAATATCTTTTATATAATTAGGCACAATTCATTACTTTTAAGTTAACTCGATATATTGAATTACATTAATCACGTCACGTTAATGTTTTTGGTTGCGAAGCTTTATCAATATCCTGTCTTCATCCTAAAAATGAGCTGATGAGCACATTTCCTTTCCTTTATTGCATCACTAAATAGCGCCTCTCCTATCATTAAGATATCGATTCACCACGCAACGCAATAAGTAAGTCTCTAAATCAACATCTTTTATGCGTGATCTGCCGCCCAAAAAAGAAACAAAACAGTCTCCCGCACTATAATTAACCTTTGATTGACATATTATTAACAATCTCAAGGAGAACTATTATGAGCCAAATACATAAACACCCTATTCCCGCTGCAATTGCAGAGCATGCCCTGATCAATCCAGAACAATATCACCAATATTATCAACAGTCTGTGCAGGATCCGGATAAATTTTGGGGCGAGCATGGCAAGATTATTGATTGGATTAAGCCGTATAAAACGGTGAAAAATACCTCTTTTGACCCCGGCCATGTAAGTATTCGCTGGTTTGAAGATGGCACACTGAATCTTGCAGCCAACTGCCTTGACCGCCATCTGGCAGAACGCGGTGATCAAACTGCGATTATCTGGGAAGGCGATGACCCGACTCAGTCCAAAACTGTGACCTACAAACAGCTTCATCATGATGTATGCCAGTTCGCCAATGTGCTGAAAAAACTGGGTATTAAGAAAGGCGATGTGGTTGCGATTTATATGCCAATGGTGCCAGAAGCTGCCGTCGCGATGTTAGCTTGTGCGCGTATTGGTGCGGTTCACTCAGTGATTTTTGGTGGCTTCTCTCCTGACGCCGTAGCTGGCCGCATTATCGACTCTAACTCAAAACTGGTGATTACTGCCGATGAAGGCATTCGTGCTGGTCGTGCAATTCCACTGAAAAAAAATGTCGATGAAGCCCTGAAAAATCCTGCTATTACCAGCATCAAAAATGTTGTGGTTTTCCAACGGACTGGTAATGCCAGTTATTGGAAAGATGGACGAGACTTATGGTGGCATGACTTAGTTAAAGATGCCTCTTCCGACTGCCCCCCGGAAGAAATGAATGCAGAAGATCCCTTATTCATCCTTTATACCTCCGGCTCCACCGGTAAACCCAAAGGCGTGGTGCATACCACCGGCGGCTATTTGGTTTATGCCGCGCTGACCTTTAAATACGTGTTTGATTACCACCCAGGTGATATCTACTGGTGCACCGCGGATGTCGGCTGGGTTACCGGGCACAGTTATCTGCTGTATGGTCCACTGGCTTGTGGGGCAATTACCCTGATGTTTGAAGGTGTACCTAACTACCCTGGCGTCAATCGTTTAGGTCAGGTTATTGATAAGCATCAGGTTAATATTTTGTATACCGCACCGACGGCTATCCGCGCCTTAATGGCCGAGGGTGATAAAGCCATCGAAGGCACCAAACGCACTTCGCTGCGCCTCATGGGGTCGGTCGGTGAACCTATCAACCCAGAAGCTTGGGAATGGTATTACAACAAAATCGGCAACAGTAACTGCCCAATTGTTGATACTTGGTGGCAAACCGAAACTGGCGGTTTCATGATAACCCCGCTGCCCGGCGCAACTGAACTGAAAGCCGGTTCTGCCACTCGCCCATTCTTCGGCGTGCAACCAGCATTAGTAGACAACTTGGGTAACCCACAAGAAGGTATGGCCGAAGGTAATTTGGTGATAACCGACTCGTGGCCAGGCCAGGCCAGAACACTGTTTGGTGATCACGACCGCTTTGAGCAAACTTACTTTTCGACTTTCAAAGGCATGTATTTCAGTGGTGATGGCGCACGCCGTGACGAAGATGGCTACTACTGGATAACTGGCCGAGTTGATGATGTGCTGAACGTTTCCGGTCATCGCTTGGGCACAGCTGAAATCGAGTCTGCGCTGGTATCTCATCCAAAAATTGCTGAAGCCGCAGTAGTTGGGGTTCCACACAATATCAAAGGGCAGGCAATTTATGCCTATATCACCTTGAATCATGGTGAAGAGCCAACACCAGAGCTGTATACCGAGGTGCGTAATTGGGTACGCAAAGAAATTGGCCCCATCGCAACACCGGATATTTTGCACTGGACGGATTCACTACCAAAAACCCGCTCGGGCAAAATCATGCGCCGGATCCTACGTAAAATTGCCGCTGGCGATACCAGCAACTTAGGGGATACCTCAACCCTTGCCGATCCGGGTGTCGTAGACAAATTACTGGAAGAAAAACAATCAATGCAAGCACCGTCGTAAATTGTGCCGCCTATGGGCGGCAACCTTAATTAATGCCTCAAAGGAGAGACTCTGATGAATGACAACATTTATCAAGAGATTGAAAATAACCCGCGCTTCAAAGAGTTAGTGCAAAAGCGCGGGCGCTTTGCCTGGCTCTTGTCGCTGATTACCCTGGCGCTGTATGTCAGTTTTATTTTCCTTATTGCTTTCGAACCACAATGGCTCGGCACCCCGCTCTATGCAGGTTCCAGCATCACTCGCGGCATTCCTGTTGGTGTGGGGCTCATTTTAATTTCTTTTATTCTTACCGGCATTTACGTTATCCGTGCTAATGGCGAGTTTGACCGTCTGACGGCAGAAATTCTTCGTGAGGTGAAGCAATGAAGACGCGTCATTGGCCCATACTTTCCTTACTGGCTCTGCCTATGCTGTCACAAGCTGATGCCATTACCGGCGAAGTCCATCGTCAGCCACTAAACATTCAAGCAATTATTATGTTTGTGCTATTTGTCGGTGCAACGCTTTATATTACTTATTGGGCATCAAAACGTACCCGCTCCCGACAAGACTATTACACCGCAGGCGGGCGTATAACGGGTTTCCAAAATGGTTTGGCGATCGCCGGTGACTTTATGTCTGCGGCATCATTTCTCGGTATTTCCGCATTGGTCTATACCTCGGGTTACGATGGTCTGATTTACTCCATCGGATTCCTTATCGGGTGGCCAATCATCCTATTTTTAATCGCTGAACGTCTACGTAACTTGGGCCGCTATACCTTTGCCGATGTGGCATCGTACCGATTGAAACAAAGACCTATCCGCACTTTATCAGCCTGTGGATCCTTAGTGGTTGTGGCCTTATATCTCATCGCTCAAATGGTCGGTGCCGGTAAACTGATTCAGTTACTCTTCGGCTTGAACTACCACGTTGCCGTGATATTAGTGGGCATTCTGATGGTGCTGTACGTCTTATTTGGTGGCATGTTAGCCACTACATGGGTACAGATTATCAAGGCGGTATTATTGCTGGCCGGTGCTTCATTTATGGCCTTAATGGTAATGAAGTCAGTAAACTTTAACTTCAATACCCTATTCAGCGAAGCCGTGAAAGTTCATCCTAAAGGCCTTTCCATCATGAGCCCTGGGGGATTGGTATCTGACCCCATATCCGCACTGTCTCTGGGCTTAGCATTAATGTTTGGTACTGCCGGGTTGCCACATATTTTAATGCGCTTCTTCACGGTAAGTGACGCCAAAGAAGCCCGTAAAAGTGTGTTCTATGCCACTGGTTTTATAGGTTATTTTTACATACTGACCTTTATTATCGGGTTTGGTGCGATCCTGTTGGTCGGCCCGAATCCCGCATTTAAAGATGCTGCCGGTGCCTTATTGGGTGGTAACAATATGGCGGCAGTCCATCTGGCGGATGCCGTAGGGGGAAGCTTCTTCCTGGGCTTCATCTCCGCCGTTGCCTTTGCGACCATCCTTGCAGTGGTTGCTGGCCTGACGTTAGCCGGCGCATCTGCGGTTTCTCATGACCTTTACGCCAGTGTGATTAAGAAGGGCAAAGCTCACGAGCGCGATGAGTTAAGAGTTTCAAAAATCACTGTCGTGATTTTAGGATTCGTGGCTATCGGCTTAGGTATTTTGTTTGAGAAACAAAACATTGCATTCATGGTCGGTTTGGCATTCTCCATTGCCGCCAGTTGTAACTTCCCTATCATTTTCATCTCGATGTATTGGTCAAGACTGACCACGCGTGGTGCCATGATTGGCGGCTGGTTGGGGTTACTGACCGCAGTAATCTTGATGATTTTAGGCCCAACTATCTGGGTGACTATTTTGGGGCATGCAAAACCAATCTATCCATACGAGTACCCGGCACTGTTCTCAATGATAGTGGCATTCGTCGGGATTTGGTTCTTCTCCATTACCGATAACTCAGAAGAAGGCCAGCAAGAACGCCTGCGCTTCAAAGCACAATTTGTTCGTTCACAAACTGGCTTGGGTGCCTCTCAGAGCAGCTCTCACTGATTGCACTACACAAGCAAAAGGCCCTTAGGGGCCTTTTTTTATGGCTTTAACCAACTGTCTAACCACGGAAAAACCACATCTTGCTGCTCTCGATAAAATACATGCCCCAATGCCGGCCAATTACGCGTCACTAGCCGGGACTCCGCATTCTGTGAGCGCCAGATTGCATGAACTTTGTTATATGCCTGTTCTACAGCATCTGACGGAAACAACTTATCTTTTCCACCATTAAAAAGTAACATCGGCTTGGGTGCTGCTAAACTGGCGATATCAGGAAAATCTAACTTGTCAGCAATACCGGGGTGAAGCATATAAAAAGCTGACTGCCCACGAAGCACATTATTACCTGGGGTCATCAAACCTTGATAGTTGCCAAACCAAGATATGGCGGCGGTTGCTGCCACTTTATCTGACAGCCCAGCAAGTTGCCAGGCACGGTAGGCCCCCATAGAAAAGCCCAAGACACCAATACGTTGCGGATCAACCGAAGGCAATGTTGCCAAAAAATCAACAGTTCGCATATCCTCATAAGCCATAGTGCCTGCTAATGAGCGGCCCAGATTAAAGAAATTGCTGGCTAAAGCTTGTTGCTGCTCATAGCTTATCGGGCCTCTATCACCCCAGCCAATGGCATCAATGGATAACACTACATAACCACGCTTTGCTAATTCATCACCAATGAACCTGCCACTGAAGAATTTATCCGACCAATCCTGCGCCGAAGCCAGCTGCTTACTGTCTCCCCATGGGCGGATCATTTTCTCTTTACCAATATCAAATTTAGAACCGTGGTCATGCAGTAAAACCATGGCTGCATGTGGCCCCTTAGTTTTTGGTGTTAATAGCAAACCTTGCACACGGCTTTCATCGGTGATGTTAAATGCGATTTTTTCAGCGATATAACTGCCGCGATCTTGTTGATCCACTCTCTCGGCGGAGAAGGCAATGGTTGAATCAGGTGTGAGCAAAGCCTGGCGTAGAATTTTTCTGGTATTACTTTTCCACAATGAAAAATCAGTATATTTTCCTGCCAGCCATGAACTTTGATAAGCCATTTTCTTTTTAAGCTGTGGATAAAATACCGGCAAATTACTTTCAGTTATGGCTTCTTTTTGGTATGTCACCGGACTTGCCTGAGCAGTTGTGCAGCTAAAGATAGCAACCAATACTGCTGTTGATGCAAAAAGACCCGCATTCATTTAAACCTCATAATCAAAACATGGTTTCAATTTCAGATTAAATGATTCTATGGAAATAGCGTTTTTTTTCTGTGGGAGAGGTTGTAGAAATGGCAAAAACTTCAATGTGAAGGTCATCAGTAGAGCATTTTCATGATGAAAATAACCTTTTTTTCGCCAAAACCGCATACTTGACACTGTTGGCTGACTCACTAAAACCAT
>NZ_ACCD01000029.1 GCF_000173775.1 Yersinia rohdei ATCC 43380 | reverse complement strand
AGTAACTGCGCCAGTAGTGCTGATTGACAAGGCTCCGCTGCCGGAATTGCTAGCAACAATACCGTGAGAACCACCGGAAACATCACCGGCATTTATGGTCAGGTTGCTACCCGTGTTCATGGCCGAAATACCTACCGAGCTTGAACCAGTGACGGCACCGGTAGTCGTAATTGACAGGTCCCCAGAAGTGTTGTTACGAGCATCAATACCGTCCTCTGCACCGGTGATGATGGCAGAGTTATTGTCGGTAAAGTTCACCCCACCGGTACCATTTAGTGTTAACGCATCGCCCGTGCTGGTCACAATGCTGAAATCTGGCAAAGTGGTCACATCCAGCGGCGACGCCCCCCCATCCAAGACCTGCGTTATGTCGGTTCCGGCTACTGCTGAGTCTGAACAAAAATAGGTTCCACCAGCGCCTGAGGTACATGAGCCGGCATAGGCCGTAGCCGTTAGAGAACTGAGGATTACAGTGAGCAATGGGCGTTTAAACCTCAAAACATAGTTGCGAGGTTTATGACGATTAGTATTTAGCATGGAAGTATATTCACCTTTGGTGAACGTTCTTTTATTTGATGTGGCTAAAATCTCTCTTCCAGGCGTAAGGGCATGGGTAGGATAAGACACTATATTGTATTAATGTTATCGGTTCTCACCCCCCAGAATTATATTGTTAACATAATGCATGGGCTAGCATTGGTGTAATAAAAGAACCTTAGATAGTCATGGGTAACCACCCTATGACTTATCATTACAAATAGTAAAACCAAATCAATAATTAAGCATCAAATATAAGAACGCGATTAATAATAAAATAATTAAAATAAGCTATTAGTTTCATATCATATGGTGTTGAATGACATTCCAAAATGAGACACATCTTTATATCTGTAGGAGATTTCCCAAATAAATATGCTTTATTGCATTAATATAAGTAGTTAATGCAATCTAAGATATTGAAAATAATACAGAATGATGCACTAAAAACTCATATTGGTTGAAGGAACAAAGCATGTCCCTTTTTATGGCGATTATTATCCTCAGAAGCACTCACGGTATCAACTGTCTAATATTGCAGGAAACATTGGCCGAACCCAGCGGAGTATCGATTATGCTACAATTTACCATCAGGCTGAGGAATGGGTATACGCCGGTATCTTATCCAATACTAGTGCCATTAAAGGTTCGGATATTTCCCTTGTCGGGTAGGATAATTCTCATGATAAGTAGAATAACGGAAAATAAAATAGAACAATAAGTCCCTTAAAAAAACAGATCACAGTCACTTTATTCAAGCCAACCTCTTCCTTTTTCCTTTTCGTTTTTTTGAAATTTCATTTGTTATTACACTCGATATAGATGATTCTGATCTTATAAATCGCATCCTGTTTTTTGTTACATATTATTTGAAAAATATTCTTGCTAAGAATAATGCCTATGAATCTTATAGCTACTTTTCAACATGAATAGGTATGGAATATCGTTAATTTAAATGCTTTTATTTAAACCTGCTCTTACTTTTATATTCCGCCCTGAGTCAGTCGTTTTCAGAGGATGATATGCATGATGCGTTACTCAGTAACTCAATGAATACTTTATCTTAAATGCCCCATTTAGTTTTTAACACTGTATTGGTATTTTTTGGTCATGTGCAGATAGGAGGTGATAATGGGCCGTCATGAAGGAGGGCCAAACAATCGGTGGATATCTACAACACAAGGCGGGCGTATCTGTCGCTACAATACAAAACGCCCGATGAAATTCACCGGGCATTATAAGGCTGAAAAGTACCAACCTATGGCAGAGCCAGCAAGTGGATTAACCGTATTTATGCACGGTTAACCGCATGTTTTTTGGTTGTCGACGTTGCCAGAAACTGGGGATTAGTTGCTACCAAACACCCGATTTTCTTGCTCAGCTACGCGAATAAATGTTGTGCGTTTAGTCAGTTCTTTTAAGTGCGAAGCCCCGACATAAGTGCAAGCTGAACGCAAACCACCCATGATATCGCGGACAGTATTATCCACAGAGCCACGTAATGGTAATTTAACCGTCTTGCCTTCTGCGGCACGGTATTCAGCAACGCCACCAACATGGCGTTTCATCGCAGATTCAGAGCTCATACCGTAAAACAGCATGAACTTCTCGCCATTCTCTTCAACCACAGAACCTTCACACTCATCATGCCCGGCCAGCATACCGCCCAACATCACAAAGTCAGCGCCGCCGCCAAAAGCTTTAGCCACATCACCTGGGGATGAACAACCGCCATCACTGACAATCTGCCCGCCCAAACCATGTGCGGCATCAGCGCATTCAATAACTGCTGATAGTTGTGGATAGCCAACCCCAGTTTTCACTCGAGTAGTACAGACTGAACCAGGCCCAATCCCGACTTTAACAATGTCAGCACCGGAAAGAATAAGCTCTTCTACCATTTCACCGGTTACCACATTACCAGCACAAATGACTTTATCTGGGCATGCTTCGCGCGCTTTTTGCAGGAAAGAAACAAAATGCTCTGAGTAGCCGTTAGCAACATCGATACAAATAAATTTTAATGCCGGTGATAACGCCAAAATTTGCTTCATTTTGTCGAAATCAGCAGAGGAAGTCCCGGTGGAAACCATGACATGGCGTAATACAGATTCAGGAACCCGTTGTACAAATTCGCCCCACTGTTCAACAGTGTAGTGTTTATGAACCGCGGTAAGAACATCGAAAGAGGCCAGAACTTCTGCCATGCGAAAGGTGCCAACAGTATCCATATTAGCGGCGATGATAGGTACACCAGACCAGTTCCAACCTGAATGTTTAAAAGTAAACTGGCGCTCTAGTTCTACTTCAGAACGACTTTTCAGTGTTGAACGTTTAGGGCGGATTAACACATCTTTAAATCCTAATTTCAAACCTTCTTCAATACGCATGGCTTATTATTTCCTGGTTATTGGCGATAGATCGCAAAAAGTGATCGGGCGTAAATCACGCCATCCCAGTGAAGCTATCATACGCATGAATAATTCTACGGCAAGACTGCGAATACACCTTTATTTACGCTACAATCCCACAAATTAGCTGAAGAGTGCCGACAGTTCATTTATGAAGGTGCCCACTTCGCTTATTTTCCCTCGTAGTTCAAACAGAATGCATACCATACTATGCCTCCCCACCTGCTTTCAGATACAATTCGGCTCTCATTAACAGGATGCAAGGCGAGGCAATGACCTATATTGTGGCTCTCACCGGTGGCATTGGCAGCGGTAAAAGTACAGTAGCAAATGCATTCGCCGATCTCGGTGTTCCCTTGGTTGATGCAGATATTATTGCTCGTCAGGTGGTTGAACCGGGGATGCCTGCTTTAGCGGCTATCGCGTCCCGCTATGGTGAAACTATCTTGCAAGCCGATGGAACATTGAACCGAGCAGCGTTACGGGAAAAAATTTTCAGTGAGTCGCAGGAAAAAGCATGGTTAAATTCCTTGCTGCATCCGCTGATTCAACAGGAAACCCAGCGTCAGATTGCTGGTGTTGATAAACCCTACGTACTTTGGGTTGTCCCCCTGCTGGTTGAAAATGATTTACACCACCGTGCCAATCGTGTGTTAGTGGTAGATGTAGCACCTGAAATACAACTCGCGCGAACAATGGCGAGAGATGGCATTACTCGCCAACAGGCAGAATATATTTTAGCCTCACAGGCTTCGCGGCAACAGCGCCTGGCCTGTGCTGATGATATTATTGACAATAGCGGCGATCCATTAGTGATAGCCCCGCAAGTTGCTTCATTACACCAACAGTATTTAAAATTAGCAGTTGCGGCCCAACAGGATCTACATCGATGAGTGACCTCACCTCAACAATACTTTTTGAACATCCGCTTAATGAAAAAATGCGCACCTGGCTGAGAATGGAGTTTTTATTACAACAATTAGAAAACCAGCGTACGTTAGACAATATTGCCAATGCATTAACATTTTTCCGTACCGCATCTGATTTAATTGATGTCCTTGAGCGCGGTGAAGTTCGCACCGATTTGCTGAAAGAGCTAGAGCGCCAACAACAAAAATTACAGCAATGGGCCGATCTCCCCGGTGTGGATTTGTCACTGGTGGACTCACTGCGTAGTCAGTTAAAAAGCCGGGCATCAGTATTGATGTCTGCGCCACGTATTGGGCAATCATTAAAAGAAGACCGTTTAATCAGTGTGGTGCGACAGCGCCTGAGCATCCCCGGTGGCTGTTGTAGTTTTGATTTACCGACTTTACATACCTGGCTGCACCAGCCACAGGAACAGCGCAACCAACATATTGCAAATTTACTGGTAAGCCTGAACCCACTGAATCAGTCTCTGACCATGATTTTAGATTTAATCCGCCAATCTGGCCCACTGCGCGCACAAATTAGCTTAAATGGCTTCTTTCAAGACAATGCTGAAGGCGCTGATTTACTCAGGTTACGTCTACCGCTGGAGCCGCAACTTTACCCGCAGATTTCTGGACATAAAACACGCTACGCTATTCGCTTCTTACCTCTCGACAGTGAAAATGGTACCGTGCCAGCGCGTTTGTCATTTGAATTAGCCTGTTGCTGAGTTTGCTATCAGCCAGCTGATGTTGGAAAGATTTTAGGAGAAAACATGGAAACTGAAGAAATCGAGGTTAACTGCCCTACATGTGGAAAAGTTGTTATTTGGGGTGAACAAAGCCCTTATCGCCCATTCTGCTGCAAACGTTGTCAACTTATTGACTTAGGTGAGTGGGCTGATGAAGAAAAACGTATACCAAGTAGTGGCGAACTATCTGATAGTGATGAATGGAGTGAAGAAGACCCTCTACACTGACCGAGCTGTTACCTTTATCTTACTAGAATGGAGCAAATAACCTGCTCCATTCCCGTCATACTCAATATCAATCAGCCTCACGGCACGGCGTTACTATTCAGTTAGTCATTCGCCGTGAGTCATTCGTCGTTAGCAATTCGCCGTTAGTAATTCGATAATTGCAGCATTGGCGGGTGGAAACTCGGGTGCCAATAATGCAGATTGCTTCACCCAGCGCATCGGTTGCCCTTCGCGGCCAAAAGGTTCGCCCTCCCAAGCTTCAACCATATAGAAACTCAATGTCACTAGACGATCACTAAAAGTGTGCTCAAGGGTTTTAAGTAAAACTGCAGTTTGCACCACAATCCCCGTCTCTTCCAACAGCTCCCGCCTTAAGGCGTGCTCTGGTGTCTCACCTTGCTCAAGCTTACCACCGGGAAACTCCCAAAAACCGGCCATATGGGCATCAGCAGCACGTTGGGTAATGAAAATTTCCTGCTGTGAATTACGAATAATCCCCACAGCAATCTGTAAATGTTTCAATTCTCTGTCTCCTGAAAGGGGCATAAATGCGGATTTAGGCTGCCCCTATTTAATTGTCCTAAAATAGACTGACAAAAAAGAGCCAAAATAAAGGGCGGTTTTTATGCCGCCCTCATTTTTAGTGCATCAACCCTAACCTAGAATATTACTGTAGGCGACCGTGGCACTGTTTGTATTTCTTACCAGAACCGCATGGGCACGGGTCATTACGACCCACTTTGCGCTCAAGGCTGGCGGCAACATTAGCTTCTTCTTGCGACATCAAAGCACTGTTATCAGACTGATGACTCAGTTGTTGCTGTTTAGCTAAACGTTCAGCCTCATCACGGCGCTGAACTTCCAGGGCTTCCACCTCTTCTGGCATCCGCACCTGTACTTTGCTCAGCACGCTGATGACTTCATATTTCAGCGATTCCAGCATCGCTGCAAACATGGCGAAAGATTCACGTTTGTATTCCTGCTTAGGATCTTTTTGCGCGTAACCACGCAAATGGATACCCTGGCGCAAGTAATCCATCGCAGCCAAATGCTCTTTCCACAAGGAATCAAGCGTTTGCAGCATCACACCTTTTTCAAAGTTGCGCATCATTTCCAGGCCAACAACTTCTTCTTTGCGCTGATAAACTTCGATAGCTTGTTGCAGAATTCGTTCGCGTAATGTTTCTTCATGCAGTTGTGGCTCATCTTCCAGCCACTGAGCAATCGGCATATCCAGATCGAAATCATTTTTCAGGCGCTGTTCTAAGCCCTCGACATCCCACATTTCTTCCAGAGACTGAGTTGGGATATAGCTGTCGATTACCGTTTTGAAAACGTCTTCGCGGATACTATTGATGGTTTCGCTAACATCAGACACATCCAACAGTTCATTACGCTGGCTGTAGATAGCCCGGCGCTGGTCGCTCGCCACATCATCATATTCAAGTAACTGTTTACGAATATCGAAGTTACGGCTTTCAACTTTACGCTGTGCGTTTGCAATAGCTTTAGTCACCCACGGGTGCTCAATAGCTTCGCCCGGTTTCATACCCAATTTACGCATCATGCCAGACACACGGTCAGAGGCAAAAATACGCATCAAAGCATCTTCCATTGACAGGTAGAAACGTGAAGAACCGGCATCACCCTGGCGACCAGCACGACCACGTAGCTGATTATCAATACGGCGCGATTCATGGCGCTCAGTACCAATAATATGCAAACCACCTGATGCCAGTACCGCATCATGGCGGATTTGCCATGCCGCTTTAATGGCAGCAATTTGGTCTTCGGTTGGGTCTTCCAGCAGCGCAATCTCACTCTGCCAGCTACCACCCAATACGATATCTGTACCACGACCCGCCATGTTGGTTGCGATGGTTACCGCACCTGGCTGACCGGCTTGTGAAACAATTTCCGCTTCCATGGCATGGAACTTGGCGTTCAGAACTTTATGTTCAATACCCGCTTTGGTTAACTCCGCAGAAACCACTTCAGACTTCTCAATCGAGATAGTCCCCACCAATACTGGCTGGCCATTCGCAGTACGCTCACGAATATCTTCAATAATTGCACCAATTTTTTCCTGCTCAGTCATATAGACCAAATCAGGTAGATCCTTACGGATCATTGGGCGGTTAGTAGGTACGACAATGGTATCGAGCTTATAAATGGAACTGAATTCGAATGCTTCAGTATCCGCAGTCCCTGTCATACCTGCCAGTTTTTCATAGAGACGGAAGTAATTCTGGAAAGTAATCGAAGCCAGCGTCTGGTTTTCGTTCTGAATTTCTACGCCTTCTTTTGCTTCCACAGCCTGATGCAAACCATCTGACCAACGGCGGCCTTGCATGGTACGGCCGGTGTGTTCATCAACAATGATAACTTCACCGTCTTTCACGATGTAGTCGACATCACGGGTAAACAATACGTGGGCACGCAGAGCAGCAGTTACGTGGTGCATTAACATGATGTTAGTCGGAGAATACAGAGATTCTCCCTCTTCCATGATGCCCGCTTCCACTAACATCTCTTCAATCAAAATCAAACCGCGTTCAGTTAAATGAACCTGACGTGATTTTTCATCCACAGAGAAGTGGCCTTCACCTTGGAAGGTATCTGAATCTTCTTTTTCCTGACGAATCAGCTTTGGAATCAGTTTGTTAACCCGAATATACATCTCGGAACTATCTTCAGCCGGGCCGGAGATAATCAGCGGGGTACGGGCTTCATCGATTAAGATGGAGTCAACCTCATCCACCAGCGCATAATGCAGTTTGCGCTGCACACGCTCTTCCGGGCTGAACGCCATATTGTCGCGCAGGTAGTCAAAACCGTATTCGTTGTTAGTACCGTAAGTGATATCCGCAGCATAAGCAGCGCGCTTAGCCGGTGCCGTCATATTCGGCAAGTTGATACCCACACTCAGGCCCAAGAACTCAAATAACGGGCGGTTATTTTCGGCGTCACGTTGAGCCAAATAGTCGTTGACGGTTACCACGTGAACACCACGGCCACTCAACGCATTCAAATACGCTGGCAGAGTTGCCGTCAACGTCTTACCTTCACCGGTACGCATTTCTGCGATGCATCGTTCGTTCAGTACCATACCGCCTAGCAGCTGGACATCGAAGTGACGCATACCAAACACGCGTTTACTTGCCTCGCGCACCACAGCAAAAGCCTCGGGGATCAAGGTTTCCAGCACTGCACCTTTTGCCAGGCGCTCACGGAACTCGTCCGTTTTGGCACGTAATTCAGCATCTGTCAGTTTTTCAACTTCAGGTTCCATGCGGTTGATAAGCTCAACCACTTTGCGCATACGGCGCAGAGTACGATCGTTACGGCTGCCAAAAACTTTGGTTAATAATTTAATTAGCATGATTCTTAATATCTCTTACAAGACCACCAAACCGGCGGCCAAAGGTTGTATAAAATTGGAGTAAACCAAAAGAATAATTAGCTTAATTTGGCAGGCCCGGCACGAATACCTTGCACTTGTGCAAGCCAGAGTCCGGGTTTATGTAACGAAAGAACCGGCTGATTAACCTGCTCAGTATAGCGAATGATGGTGGGTGGCTTGAACTCATGAGTCAGGAGCGCATTCAGTGAATCCAGTAAAGCAAGCTGCTGAATTTGTGATGGCTCGACCAGTTCAGTCTCTGCAACTTCCTGCACCCGCGCATATGCCGCTTGGGGTGCCAGTGCAAATGAAAGGTGACGAATAACCGTGCGCAGTGCATGCTGTTGCCAGTAGTCTACGCTGAATGAAGGGCGACGATGCATATCATGCAACAATGCCAAACTGTTAAAGTTTGTCGCACCGTAATTCTGACGGCTTTGGCTTGATGATGTATTCGGTATGGCAGCTTGATCAGGAGAGCCAGACAGATTTGATGGCACGCCAAGACTCGCCGCTACCATCCCCAACAGGAGATGCGGCCAGAAATAACGTCTGCCAAATTGTCGCCAACGATTTAGAATACCGATCACGAGTTTAAAATCCGCCGGAGCCTTGTCAATGCGTGTAAACCGCCCACAATTATTAGATGTTTTGTTCGATGATGCGATTGCAGCGGAAAATGGACCTCTGCATAACGTACAACAACGCGCTACAGCACTGTTAAAACTCAACCGTGCGGTAAAAGGATTGCTCCCTTCACAATTGCAGCCGTGGTGCCGCGTCGCTAACTATCGACAAAGTGTTTTAGTGCTAGAAACCGCTAACGCCAGCTGGTTAATGCGCTTACGTTACGAACAGCCGGCTTTACTCTCTGCACTACGAGCGCAAATTCTACCATCATTGTCTTCAATCGACATCAGGATTAATCCGTCGTTGATGGCGAAGGGGCATAACATTACACAAGATGCCGTAAAATCCTCGCAAAATCCTGAGAAATCGCCGCCATTACGTCAGTTAAGTTTAGAAAGCGCTAAGGAATTAAGAGGATTAGCGAGCCGTAGCCCTGAAAAATTGAGGACAATATTGGAACGATTGGCTGCGTTGGCCGGAGAGAGTGCCAACGCAACCAAAAGTGATGATAATAAATAAACTTAGTAAGCTAATACTGTAGACGGTGCTTTGAACGCCAATGGCATTTCAGCTTCGTCTTGGAACGTCACGAATTCCCAAGCTTCTTGTTTAGCTAACACAGCCTGCAATAACTTGTTATTTAGTGCATGGCCAGATTTGTACGCAGTAAATGCGCCAATAATATTGTGACCACACATAAACAGGTCGCCGATGGCGTCCAGCATTTTGTGACGAACAAATTCATCTTCGAAGCGCAGGCCATCTTCGTTCAACACGCGGTAATCATCTACCACGATGGCACAATCGAAACTACCGCCCAGGCACAAACCACGGGACTGCAGATATTCGATATCACGCATGAAACCAAAAGTACGCGCGCGGCTGATTTGACGGACGAATGAATCAGCCGAGAAATCTAAACGGTAGCGCTGAGTACTTGAGTCAATCGCCGGGTGATTAAAATCAATGGTAAAATCTAAACGGAATCCATTGAATGGAGACAATTCAGCCCATTTATCACCGTCTTCAACCCGTACAGTCTCTTTCAGACGCAGGAATTTCTTCGCAGAGTTTAACTCTTCGATACCTGCATCCAGCAGCAAGTACACAAATGGACTGGCACTACCATCCATAATGGGTACTTCGGGAGCGTTAACTTCAATAATAATGTTATCAATCCCTAACCCTGCCAAAGCAGCGTTGAGATGCTCAACAGTAGAAATACGCACGTCATGCTCGTTGACCAGGCAAGTACAGAGCATGGTATCACGCACGGATTTTGCATCTGCCGGAAAATCAACCGGTGGATTCAAGTCAGTGCGACGATAGATGACCCCGGTATTAGCCGGCGCGGGTCGCATTGTCAGCGTGACTTTCTTACCGGTATGCAAACCGACGCCAGTCGCTTGAACAATACGTTTTAAAGTCCTTTGTTTGATCATCGTTTTATCTCGCAATGTTATCCATCCTACCGACCAAGTTTATAATAAGATCGGCGGGACAGTTTAGCACAAAGAGCGGAGATTCCAATATTTTCAGAAATCAATCGGCTTGCTTACGCAAAAATGCCGGGATATCTAAATAATCGGGCTCTTTATTAGTTTGAGCAGTTGGGTCATTGACCACTTTAGCCGCAGGTTTAACTTCCTGAGGTAAAGGAGACATGCCATGCTGCTGGTAACGATGGTCCATTACAGGCTGTGTTTGCTTGTTGGTAACCAGCGTAATTTCAGGGCGTTTATCCATGCCGATACCGGTCGCAACCACAGTTACGCGCAGTTCGTCGTTCATTTCTGGGTCTAACGATGTACCGATAACCACGGTCGCATTGTCGGACGCAAATGCACGGATAGTATTACCCACAGTTTCGAATTCATCCAAGCGCAAATCGAAACCAGCAGTGATGTTGACCAGTACGCCACGAGCACCAGACAGGTCGATATCTTCCAGCAACGGGCTGGAAATCGCCATTTCTGCAGCTTCTTCTGCACGATCTTCGCCACAAGCAACACCTGAGCCCATCATGGCATAACCCATTTCAGACATCACGGTGCGCACGTCAGCAAAGTCAACGTTCATCAGACCTGGGCGGGTAATCAGCTCGGCGATACCCTGAACAGCGCCTTTCAATACGTCGTTAGCCGCACCGAATGCATCCAGTAATGAGATGCCACGACCCAGAACTTTCAACAACTTATCGTTCGGAATAGTGATCAGTGAGTCTACATGCTTGGACAATTCAGCAATACCCTGCTCAGCAAATGCCATGCGTTTCTTGCCTTCGAAATTGAAAGGCTTAGTAACCACAGCAACTGTCAGAATACCCAGTTCTTTTGCCACTTCAGCAACCACAGGAGCAGCACCCGTACCCGTACCACCGCCCATACCTGCGGCGATAAAGACCATATCTGCGCCTTCAAGAGCTGCACGCAGAGCTTCACGGTCTTCTTCAGCGGAATTACGACCCACTTCTGGGTTTGCGCCAGCACCCAAACCTTTGGTAATACCGCTACCAATTTGGATGGTTTGGCCAACAGCCGTCTTACGTAGCGCCTGAGCGTCTGTATTAACGGCAAAGAATTCAACACCTTCGATGCGCTCGCGCACCATGTGTTCGACAGCATTACCACCGCCACCACCGACGCCGATGACTTTAATCACCGCGTCATTGGTCAGTTCCATAGGTTCAAACATAGTTTCTCTCCGTTTTGTGCCTGTCGCTTCGAGATCAAAAAATATGTTCAGCATGATCTCTTTGTTGAAACATTAAAACTCTTTTCTCAGCCAGCTATTGATACGTTTAAACCAATTGCCCACTGAGGCACGTTTTTCTACTTCTGACTCACCACTGAGATGAGATTCTTTACCATAGTGCAACAACCCAACAGCAGTGGAGTAATAAGGTTCCTGTGCATAGTCCGTCAGCCCGGTGATATTGAGCGGTTGACCGATACGAACCTGGGCATGAAATACCCGTTGAGCGCATTCAGCCAAACCATCAATTTGTGCCGCCCCGCCTGTCAGCACGATACCTGCTGCCAGATGATGCTTCACGCCTTGCTGACGTAGTTGCTCCTGCAATTGTAAAATCTCGTCATTAACTAAATTCAGCAACTCGGTGTAGCGTGGTTCTATAACCTCTGCGAGTGTCTGTCTTTGCAGACTACGGGGAGGGCGTCCGCCAACACTTGGCACTTCTACACTTTCGTCCTTGCTGACAATCGACCCGAGCGCACAGCCGTGTCGAACTTTAATCGCTTCCGCATCTGTTGGCGGAGTCCCGAAGGCATAAGCTATGTCGCTGGTGACCACGTTCCCGGCGTAAGGGATAACTTTGGTATGGCGCAACGCCCCACCCGTGTAAACCGCCATATCCATGGTGCCACCGCCGATGTCGACCACACAGACACCTAGCTCGCGTTCATCTTCGGTCAATACTGCATAACTTGCGGCTAAACCGGCGAAAATCAGTTGGTCAACTTTAAGACCACAACGTTCCACCGCTTTAACGATATTTTTGGCCATATCGTTATGGCAGGTAATCAGGTGTACCTTGGCCTGCATCCGCACACCGGAAAGTCCAACAGGATTTTTAATGCCTTCCTGGTAATCGATGGCATATTCCTGTGGAATAACATGCAAGATACGATGCTCATCACGTACACGTACCGACTTCGCGGTATGCACTACGTTCTCTACATCTTCCTGTGTAACTTCCTCCTCTGAAATAGGAACCATCCCTATTTCATTCTGGCAGCTGATATGTTTACCCGATAATGCCAGATAAACAGATGAAATTTGGCAATCTGCCATTAACTCAGCCTGATCGATAGCGCGCTGTACGCATTTCACTACCGACTCAAGGTCGTTAACCCCACCCTTATCCATGCCGCGGGATGGACAACTGCCAACCCCAATAATATTGACCATGCCATCGGGCAGAACTTCCCCTACCAATGCGGAGACCTTTGCCGTTCCGATCTCAAGACCTACTACCAGTTTTCTGTCCGTCGACTTGATCATTGTTGTTTTGCCTGTGCCTGATTCTGTTGCGGATTACTGTTCTGCTGGTCATTTATGAGTGGTTCACCACCCTGACTGCCGATAAATACCGGAGCCCAACCTATTGCAGCCCCTGTTTCATATCGCAAATCAACATAACTGACCCGTTTATCTGGCTGCTGTTGCAACAGCGGATACAACTCGATAAAACGCTGTAAACGTCCCATCCGGTCATCCCGTCCCAGCTCTAGCCGAACATCATTATCTAAGGCCAATTGCCAAGAATGTCTGGCACTCATCGCCACCATTTTCAGCTGATACTTGTTGGCCGCTAACACCTTGTTTATTGCCCGGTAGCCTTCCAAAACATCCTGTTCACTGCCTTCCGGGCCATACAATAATGGCAATTTTTGTTTGCCGATGCGCTCGGACGGCACACTGAATGGCCGGCCTTGTTCATCAACCATATGCAAATCATTCCAACGGGCAAAGGGCACATACTCCACCAGATGGATTTTCAGCTCATTCGGCCACTGTTTGCGCACGCTAGCCTGCTGAATCCAAGGTAATCTTTCAATCTGTTGCTGGATAATATTGACATCCTGCGTCATGAAAGTACCGGGTGCGCCCAATGCCAAAATTGCCTGGCGAATATCATCATTGGTGGTGTAATGGCGCTCACCGGTCAACACCAATTTCGACAGTGGCAGTCGGCTAGCATCTTTCATCCAACCCACTACAACCCATCCCCCCCAGAGGATGGTACCCAGAACCATCAACAGGAAAATCATTCCTGCCAACTGGCCTCCGTTACTGCGCCGGGCTTCGCTCTTTTCAGCCGCTCGCTCGCGCGCATTCAGGGCAGCTTGCGACATATCAGTCAGCCAACGTCAAAATTCGGGCCACTAACTGGGAGAAACTCAACCCTGACTGGCGTGCAGCCATCGGCACTAAGCTGTGGCTGGTCATGCCCGGTGACGTATTCACTTCCAGCAGGTAGAAACTGCCATCGCTATCTTGCATGACATCAACCCGCCCCCAGCCGCTGCAACCCAAAGCTTGATAAGCCTGTAATGACAATGCCGCCAACTGTTGTTCCAGCTCGGCACTCAGGCCGCTTGGGCAAAAGTACTGAGTCTCATCAGACAAATATTTAGCTTCATAGTCATAAAACACGCCGGGCGCCTGAATGCGGATAGAGGGTAAAACTTCGTCACCAAGGATAGCGACCGTGAATTCCGGCCCGCTCAACCATTTCTCAATCAATACATCCGTGTCGTGGCGGAAAGCTTCAACCAAGGCACCTTGCAACTCACTGATTTTATCAACCTTGCTCATGCCAACACTGGAGCCTTCATGGCTTGGTTTTACAATTAGTGGCAGGCCAAGCTTAGCGACAGATGCAGATAATTCCTCTGACGAAAGTGTTTCAAACTGTTGACGATTTAGCGCCACATAGGGCGAAATCGGCAAACCGGACGCTTGCCACACTAATTTAGTGCGCAATTTGTCCATTGTGAGTGCTGAAGCCATGACACCACTACCGGTGTAAGGCAGTTGCAAAAACTCCAACACACCTTGCAAGGTACCGTCTTCGCCACCACGGCCATGCAGCGCAATAAAGACTTTATCAAACCCCTGAGCTTTAAGCTCGGTTACCGGAAAGTCTTTAGTATCAATACCATGAGCATCAATACCCGCTTCTCGTAAGCCCGCTAAAACAGCCTGACCTGAGAGCAATGAAACTTCGCGTTCAGCGGAGGTGCCACCCAGCAGTACAGCAACTTTCTCAGCCATGATGTTCCTCGTCTTTTGTCTGTGGCTGCAATTTAAGCTCAGCCAATTTACGGGCAATTTTACCAATGTTACCCGCGCCCTGAACCAGGATCAGGTCATCGCCATCCAGCATTTGCGCCAACACTTCTGGCACAGTTTCACTGTCTGAAACTAAAATCGGGTCTACTTTGCCACGGTTACGAATAGTTCGGCACAATGAGCGGCTATCAGCCCCTGGGATTGGCGGTTCACCGGCGGCATACACATCCAACATCAATAAAACATCAACTTGCGATAACACATTGGCAAAATCGTCATACAGATCACGAGTACGGGTATAACGGTGCGGCTGGAAAATCATCACAATGCGTTTATCCGGCCAGCCGGCACGTGCGGCTTTGATGGTGGCGTCCACCTCGGTCGGGTGATGGCCATAGTCATCGACCAACATCGCGCTGCCTTCTTTGCCGTTGACCGGTGCCAGCGGGAAGTTGCCGAGGAAATCAAAACGGCGGCCTGTCCCTTGGAACCCGGCTAGCGCACGCAAGATGTCATCGTCTTCGATGCCTTCTTCGGTCGCCACAGCTACCGCAGCAGCCGCGTTCAGCGCATTGTGACGCCCCGGAGCATTCAAGGTCACTGTCATCAATGGCTTATCCAACCGCTTCAGTGTGAAGTGCCCCTGAGGGCCTTCCTGACGATAGCTGGCAATTTGCACATCGGCATCATCACTGAAACCATAAGTGGTGATATGGCGGCCCACGCGCGGTAACAACTCACGCACCACAGGATCATCAATACACATCACGGCACGGCCATAGAATGGCAAGTTGTGCAAAAAGTTAATAAATGTCTGCTTTAAGTTACCGAAGTCGCCCTGATAGGTATCCATATGGTCGGCTTCGATATTAGTGACAATCGCCACCATCGGCTGCAAATGTAAAAATGACGCATCGCTTTCATCGGCTTCTGCAATCAGATAGCGGCTGGAACCTAATCGCGCATGGGTGCCGGCTGCTTTCACTAAACCGCCATTCACAAAGGTGGGATCCAAGCCAGCTTCGGCATAAATGCTGGAAACCATTGCGGTGGTGGTTGTTTTTCCGTGAGTACCCGCCACCGCAATTCCGTGGCGAAAACGCATCAGTTCTGCCAGCATCTCCGCGCGGCGGATCACCGGAATACGCGCCTCGCGAGCGGCGACAATTTCTGGGTTATCCGCAGAGATTGCCGTTGAAACTACCACCACACTGGCATCCAGTACGTTTTCTGGCCGATGATGAAAATAAATCTGTGCGCCCAATGAAGCCAAATGCTGAGTTACCGGGTTGGGTGCCAAATCTGAACCACTAATTTGATAACCTTCGTTGGCCAACACTTCAGCGATACCACCCATGCCAGCACCACCGATGCCAACAAAGTGAATGTGCCGGACGCGGCGCATCTCGGGCACGATAGTACGTAGTTTCGCCAGTTGCTGTGTATTCACTTTTCTCTTCACTTTTTTGTCTGTTACATATTCACAGCCCGCATTCACTGCCAGCTGTTCATTATCTATTTCACTGTCACTTACTGGCAGCGACCACTACCGCAGCCACACGTTCAGTGGCATCTGGGATAGCGACCTGCCGTGCCTGTTCCGCCATCGCCAATAAAGTTGCACGATCCCACTGCGCCAACAGGCTGCTAACCGCTTGCGCCGTAAACTGCGGTTGCTCAATAATCTTGGCGGCACCCGCTTTTTCCAGCGGCAAAGCATTCCAATATTGCTGGCGGTCTTTATGCTGGAAAGGCACAAAAATTGCCGGTAAACCCGCAGCAGCCACTTCACTTACCGTCAAAGCACCTGAACGACAAACCACCACATCAGCCCAAGCATAGGCCGCAGCCATATCATCGATAAATTCAACAATCTGGTGTTTATCGCCCTGCCCTACCTGCTGATAAGCTTGTAACACCTCGGGCAACGCGCCTTTCCCCACTTGATGCCAAAGCGTTATCTGCTCGCCCAGTGTTGCGGCGACTTGCGGCAGAGTTTGGTTTAATACTCGCGCCCCTTGGCTCCCACCAATCACTAATACGCGAACCGGCCCTTGACGACCATTAAAGCGCTCAGCCGGTAGTGGCAATGCCAAAACATCGGTGCGAACCGGGTTTCCTACTACTTCTGCCTGGGGAAACGCGCCGGGAAACGCCTGTAAAACCTTTTTTGCGATTTTGGCAAGCCAGCGGTTAGTCAAACCGGCAATCCCGTTCTGCTCATGTAAAACCACCGGAATGCCACACAGCCATGCGGCCAAACCACCTGGGCCGGAAACATATCCCCCCATGCCCAGCACCACATCCGGCTGGTAATCACGCATGATTTTCTTCGCCTGACGCACTGCGCGATAAATTCGCACCGGTGCGGTCAGTTGGGCCATTAACCCCTTGCCGCGTAAACCAGAAATCTGAATAAAATCAATTTCAATGCCATTCTTAGGTACCAATGACGCTTCCATTCGGTCTGCGGTGCCTAACCAACGCACCTGCCAGCCTTGCGCCATCAGATGATGTGCCACGGCCAAACCGGGGAAGACATGCCCCCCAGTGCCACCCGCCATCACCATTAAACGCTTGGTCTTGCCACTCATCGGGCACTCCTTACAAAGGCTTGGGCTTTTGCCAAACGTGTTTCAAAATCAATACGCAACAACAATACAATCGCGGTTGACATAATAATCAGGCTCGAACCACCGTAACTTATCAGTGGCAATGTCAAACCTTTAGTCGGCAACATCCCAGCGGCAGCCCCAACGTTAACCAGAGCCTGGAAACTAAACCAGACGCCAATCGAGCAGGCCAAAAAGCCAGAAAATCGCTGATCAATCTCTAAGGCGCGACGCCCAATGGACATAGCACGAAAAGCGACGAAGAATACCATTAACAATGCAATAACCACACCGAAATACCCGAGTTCCTCGCCTAAAATCGAGAAAATAAAGTCGGTATGTGCTTCCGGTAAATACTCCAGTTTTTGCACTGAATTCCCCAGACCCTGTCCCCAGAACTCACCGCGCCCAAAGGCCATCAGTGATTGGGTTAGCTGGTAACCGCTACCAAAGGGATCGGCCCACGGGTTCCAGAATGATGTTACACGGCGCATACGGTAAGGTTCGGCAACAATCAGCAAACACACGGCAAAAACACCGGAGCCGATCAGCGCCAAAAACTGCCACATTTTTGCGCCAGCCAGGAACAACATCGCCAAGGTGGTGATAAACAACACCACCACGGTACCTAAATCGGGCTGGGCCAGCAGTAGCACGGCCAAAATGACCATCACGCCCATCGGCTTGCAAAAGCCCCAGAAGTTACTGCGAACTTCTTCAACTTTGCGCACCAGATAGCTGGCCAGATAACAAAACAGTGATAATTTCGACAACTCAGCGGGCTGAATACGCAGCGGCCCCAAAGCAATCCAGCGCGATGCCCCGTTGACTGAGCTCCCCACCACTAACACCACCAGCAGCATCACAATTGAAAGCAATAACATCACATTACTGTAGCGCTGCCAGACGGCCATCGGGATACGCAAAGTGACCAGCGATAAACAGAATGCCAATGCCAGATACAGCGCATCACGTTTAGCAAACAGGAAAGGGTCACTGGCCAGACGCTGACCAATTGGCATTGATGCCGAGGTCACCATCACGAAACCGATAATCGCCAAACCGAATGTCAGCCACAGCAAGGTTCTGTCGTAAAGTATCATGCTGGTGGTGTCGCTCTCCCGCGACCCCATCACATAGTGTTTTACGGTATTAAACAGCCCCAGCCCCGGCATACGCATCAGCCCAACTCCCTTGCCAAACGAGCAAACTCATCACCGCGCTGCTCAAAGCTGCGAAATTGGTCCAAACTGGCGCAAGCGGGTGACAGTAACACCATGTCCCTCGGTATCACGGTTTTCGCCAACAACACCATCGCCTGCTCCATGGTTTCGGTCAGTTGGGAAACTTCCGGGCGCAATTGCGCCAGTTGCTCACCGTCACGGCCAAAGCAGTAAATCTTGATATGGTCGCCTTGCAAGAAGCGGGTTAACCCGGAGAAGTCAGCAGACTTGCCGTCTCCCCCTAGCAACAGGTGCAAAGTGCCATCGACCTGTAGGCCATCCAATGCGGCTTCAGTGCTGCCCACGTTGGTCGCTTTTGAGTCATTAATCCAGCGCACGCCATTGTGCTCAAATACCAATTGGAAACGGTGTGGCAAACCGGTAAATGTCGTCAACGCGGTCAAACTGGATGAACGCGGAATACCAACAGCATCAGCCAGCGCCAGTGCGGCTAGCGCATTGGTGTAGTTATGACGCCCGGTTAATTTCATTTCCCGAGTATTTAAGACTTTCTCGCCGCGCACTCGCAGCCAGATTTCGCCCTGCTGCTTATTCAAATGATAATCACCGACATCCACACCAAAGCTGATACAGCGGCTATCCGCGCCACGAATTGGCATGGTGAGCGCGTCATCGGCATTCACAACACAAACTTTAGCGTTTTCATAGACTCGCAGTTTAGCTGCGCGATATTGCTGCAAACCGAACGGATAACGGTCAGTATGATCTTCAGTAACATTCAATATAGTGGCAGCACTGGCGCGTAAACTTGAGGTGGTTTCCAGTTGAAAACTGGACAACTCCAAGACCACCAATTGGTTTTCTTGCTGCAATAATGAGAGCGCCGGAACGCCAATATTGCCCCCGACCCCCACCTGCCACCCTGCAGCTTTGGCCATTTCCCCGACCAACGTGGTCACGGTGCTTTTACCATTAGAGCCGGTAATTGCTACCAGCGGCGCTTGATTTTCACGACAGAACAGCTCGATATCGCCGACAATCTCGACACCCGCTTCTGTGGCAGCGCTTAAGGCAGGATGTGCCAGAGCAATACCTGGGCTGGCAACAATCAAGTCAGCATCCAGTAACCACTGCTGATCCAGAGAACCAACATGGCGCTCAACACTGGCAGGTAACTTATCCAGGCCCGGAGGATTGATACGGGTATCCATGACACGCGGCGTCACACCACGTGCTATAAAGAAATCAACGCAGGAAAGGCCGGTTAGCCCCAGCCCGATGATGACAACTTTTTTACCTTGATAATCAACCACTTTATCAATCATAGTTACCGTACCTTCAGCGTCGCCAGGCCAATCAGCACCAGCATCAGCGAAATAATCCAGAAGCGCACGATAACCCGTGGTTCTGGCCAGCCTTTAAGTTCGTAATGATGATGAATCGGAGCCATGCGGAAAATTCGCTGCCCACGTAACTTAAAGGAACCGACTTGCAAGATTACCGACAGCGTTTCAACCACGAAGACCCCGCCCATAATCACTAATAAGAACTCTTGGCGCAGCAATACCGCGATGGTGCCCAGTGCGCCACCTAATGCCAATGAGCCGACATCGCCCATAAATACTTGTGCCGGATAGGTGTTAAACCACAAAAAGCCCAGCCCGGCCCCGACAATCGCGGTGCAGACAATCACCAGCTCACCGGCATGGCGCAGATAAGGAATATGCAGATAAGCGGCAAAGTTCATGTTACCCGTCGCCCAAGCCACCAAGGCAAAACCGCCCGCGACGAAGACGGTTGGCATAATTGCCAAGCCATCCAGCCCGTCAGTCAGGTTAACCGCATTACTGGTACCGACAATCACGAAGTAAGCCAGCAGGATATAGAGCAGCCCCAACTGCGGCATAATGTCTTTGAAGAAGGGCACGACCAGCTCAGTGGCGGGAGTATCTTTACCAATGCTGTACATGGCGAAAGCGGCCACCAACGCAATCACTGACTGCCAGAAATATTTCCAGCGGGCAATCAAGCCTTTAGTGTCTTTGCGAACCACTTTGCGGTAGTCATCGATAAAACCAACAATCCCATAACCCACCAGAATAAATAGCACGCACCAGACATACGGGTTGGAGGGATACGCCCACATCAGAACCGAAATAGTGATGGAGAACAGAATCATCAGGCCGCCCATCGTTGGCGTGCCGCGTTTGCTGAAATGTGACTCTGGCCCATCATTACGTACTACTTGGCCAATCTGTAATTTCTGTAAGTAAGAAATCAGGTGCGGCCCCATCCACAATGAAATAATCAATGCCGTCAACAAACTGACAATGGCGCGGAACGTCAAATAGGAAAAGACGTTAAAGCCCGAGTAAAATTTCACTAAGTATTCAGCCAACCAAACTAACATGATGCTTTCTCCTGTAACGCACGCACGACATTTTCCATGGCGGCGCTACGTGAACCTTTAATTAAAACAGTGATAATGGGATGTTCGAGCAGCAATTCACTCACTCGGGCTGCCAAGGTATCTTTATCTTGAAAATGTTCGCCACAACTGCTCGCATCACTCAGGGTTTGGCTTAATTTGCCGACACTCAGCACTTTATCGACACCCGCGTGTTTTGCCGCTTCTCCCACCTGACGGTGGCAATCAATCGCGGTATCGCCCAGCTCTGCCATATCGCCGACCACCATAACTCGGTAACCCGGCATTTCGGCCAGCACTTGGGCGGCGGCCGTCATGGAGCCCACATTGGCATTGTAGCTGTCATCCAGTAACAGCTTGCCAACCGCAAGTTGGATGGGGAATAAGCGACCCGGCACAGCCTGTAACTGTGTCAGACCTTGGCGAACTGCGGCTAAATCTGCGCCAACCGACATGGCTAACGCCGCTGCGGCTAAGGCATTGGCAATGTTATGTCGGCCCGGCAGTGGCAGTTCGATGGCCTGGGTGCCGAAAGGTGAATGCAGGGTAAAATGTGTCGCTTGCGCAGTAATGCGCACCTCGCTGGCAAAGAAATCAATATCTTCTCCAGCTTGAGATGAAAAACGCCACACCCGCTTATGATGCAAAGTTTCCTGCCAATGCGGCCAATCGTTACTGTCAGCATTGATGATGGCAGTGCCATTAGCGGGCAATCCGGCAAAAATCTCACCTTTGGCTTGCGCTACACCGGCTAGCGAGCCAAAGCCTTCCAAATGTGCGGCAGATAAATTATTCACCAAGGCACTTTCTGGACGGCTTAAATCTGTGGTGTAGGCAATTTCGCCCACGTGGTTAGCACCCAGTTCAATAACAGCAAAATCATGCTCGGGAGTCAGACGCAGCAGGGTTAGTGGCACACCGATATCATTATTGAAGTTACCGGCGGTATACAGCACCTTGCCGCACTGGCGCAAAATCGCGGCCACCATTTCTTTTACCGAGGTTTTTCCCGAAGAGCCGGTCAAAGCAACTACCCGAGCAGGCACTTGCTGACGAACCCAGGCAGCCAGTTGCCCCAGCGCCAGACGGGTATCTTTAACCACCAGTTGTGGCGCCCCCACCAGTAAGCGTTTACTTACCAGCAAAGCTCCGGCACCTGCGGCAACTGCATTTTCTGCAAAATCATGTCCATCAAAACGCTCGCCTTTCAGCGCCACAAACAAACACCCCCCAGTGACTTGACGGGTATCAATCGTTACTTCGGTTATTTCTATGTTGTTGCGCTGTGTATCGCTAATAATATATTCAGCATTAAGCAAGGTGGACAAAAATGGCAGGGAGACCTTAATCATGCCATCACCCCCAACAAGCGGGCGACAGTCACACGGTCGGAGTAATCCAGACGGCGATTGCCAACAAGTTGATAATCTTCATGTCCTTTGCCAGCAATCAGCACGACATCGTCTTCTTTGGCTTGCATGATGGCGCTGGTCACGGCTTCGGCTCGGCCATGAATGGCTTGCGCGCGCCCGGCATCCAGTAAACCACTAAGAATATCGGCAACAATCGCCTGAGGCTCTTCGCTGCGCGGATTATCGTCAGTGACCACGACTCGGTCAGCCAACTGTTCCGCGATACCGCCCATAAGTGAGCGCTTACCTTTGTCGCGATCGCCGCCGCAACCAAACACACACCACAACTGACCTTTACAATGTAAACGGGCAGCCGCCAGCGCTTTTTCCAAGGCATCTGGGGTGTGAGCATAATCCACCACCACCGTCGGTTTACCCGGCGCGTTAAACACTTCCATACGCCCGCACACCGGCTGCAAATGAGGTGCGGCGGCAAGTAATTGTGTTAGCGGGTAACCAAGCGCCAGCAATGTTGACAGTGCCACCAACAGGTTACTGACGTTAAACGCTCCCATCAGGCGGCTTTCTAACTGACCTTCACCCCAGCTGGAGTCAAAAGCGATGCTGGCACCATTGTCGTGATAGTGAACCTCACGGGTAGATAACCACGGGCCTTGCCACCCAGTTGGTATATTGCCTTCCATGCTGACAGCCACCGCTTGCGGCAACTGACTTAACCAGCGGCGACCTACTGCGTCATCAGCATTAATAATTTTGTGTTCGGCTTGATGGGTGGAAAACAGCAGCCATTTTGCCGCTTCGTAGCTGGCCATATTGCCGTGATAATCCAGATGGTCACGGCTTAAGTTAGTGAAGACTGCGGCAGCAAACGGCAAAGCAGCAACACGGTTTTGAATCAAGCCGTGGGAAGAAACTTCCATCGCCGCGAATGTGGCCCCTTGGTCAACCAAATTGCGCAATAAATGTTGAATATCAACGGCTGAACCGGTGGTATTTTCTGTTGGGATAACCTGCCCTAATAAACCATTACCCACGGTTCCCATCACCGCACTGGTTTCGCCCAGTGCCTGACTCCATTGCGCCAGCAACTGGGTGGTGGTGGTTTTGCCGTTAGTTCCGGTCACACCGACCAAACTTAATGCCGCCCCTGGCTGATGGTAAAATTGCCCAGCTAAGGTGGATAAGTGCTGATTTAAATTACGCAGATAAATAACAGGAACGCCATGCATCTCGACCATGCTGGCGTCCGGAGCTACACCATCGGCTTCAGCAACCACTGCCGCCACACCTTGTGCGATGGCTTGCGGGATATAACGACGCCCGTCCGTCTGATGGCCGACAATAGCGACAAACAAATCCCCGGCAGCGGCAACACGGCTGTCTAATGTCATTTCCCGTAGCGCACGCTCCGGGACGTCTAGCCCCCAAGGAGCGAGTAAGTCGCGCAAGTTACGATCTGCCACCTGAACCCTCTTTTGTATTAATCACTAATTCGCTTTTATCACCAGTGGGTAATGCATCTGGCTCAATGTTCATGGTACGCAATACGCCGCCCATGATGGCACCGAACACCGGTGCAGAAACCGCACCACCGTAATATTTCCCTGCCTGCGGGTCATTGATGACCACAACCAGAGCAAATCTAGGGTTACTCGCGGGCGCTACGCCGGCGGTGTAAGCGAGGTATCTGTCCATATACTTGCCATCTGGCCCGACTTTCTTAGCGGTACCGGTTTTAATGGCGATGCGATAGCCCTTGATGGCCGCTTTGGTGCCCCCACCGCCGGGTAATGCCACACTTTCCATCATATGAACCACGGTGCGTACCAGCGGTTCTGGGAAGATGCGCTCACCGGCCACTGGCGGGTCAACTTTGGTAATCGACAGCGGGCGATAAATCCCCATGCTGCCGATGGTTGCATAGACTCGCGCTAGTTGTAACGGTGTTACCATTAGCCCGTAGCCGAAAGAGAAGGTGGCCCTCTCTATGTCAGACCACCGTTGTTTTTTAGGATATAAGCCACTGCTTTCTCCGACCAACCCCAAATTGGTCGCTTTCCCAAACCCAAACCTTGAGTAAGTATCTACCAGGGCTGAGGATGGCATCGCTAACGCCAGCTTAGAAACACCGACGTTACTCGACTTCTGCAAAATCCCGGTCACAGATAGCTCTGCATAACGGGCCACATCTTTGATTTGATGGCCGTTAACAAAGTACGGCAAGGTATTCAGCACGCTATTTTCTTTCACTACGCCGTGCTGCAATGCCGTCATGACTACCATTGGCTTAACTGTCGAGCCGGGTTCAAAAATATCGGTTATCGCCCGGTTACGCATGGCGTCTTTCGGCGTTCCGGTCAAGTTATTCGGGTTGTAAGACGGGCTATTCGCCATCGCCAAGACTTCGCCGGTATTAACATCTACCAATACAGCGGTGCCCGATTCTGCTTTGTTAAATGCCACCGCATTGTTCAGTTCGCGGTATACCAGCGCCTGTAAGCGCTCATCGACACTCAACACCAAATTGTGAGCCGCCTGGCTATCAACTGAGGAGATATCCTCGATAACGCGCCCATAGCGGTCTTTACGTACCGTGCGCTCACCCGGTTGCCCCGTGAGCCAGCGGTCAAAACTTTTTTCAACGCCTTCAATACCTTGGCTATCAATGTTAGTCACACCAATGATATGCGCCATCACCTGACCTGCCGGATAGTAACGACGAGATTCCTGACGCAAATAGATGCCGGGTAATTTCAGCTTGTGGATGTAGTCGCCAATGGCGGGGTTGACCTGACGAGCCAAATAAACAAAACGCCCTTTTGGATTGGCATTAATGCGGGTGGCCAATTGGTCTAGCGGGATATCTAATGCATCAGACAGGGCTTTCCAGCGCGTATCTAGCGTAATACCGCCGCGTTCGGTGAGCTCTTTAGGATCCGCCCAAACCGCATTGACCGGCACGCTGACAGCCAGTGGGCGACCGGAGCGGTCACTTATCATGCCTCGTGCAGTTGGGACTTCCTGCACCCTTAACGAGCGCATGTCGCCCTCACGCACCAGCTTATCGGGGTTAATCACTTGCAGATATGCTGTACGCAGCATCAACCCGACCAATGCCAGCAAAATACAGCCGCACAGCAACGCAAAACGCCAGCTTATAAAGCTGGCTTGTTCTTCCTGGCGCTTTAACTTCCCGGGGCGCGCTGCTTTCATGCGTTACCTTGGCTACTCAGAGTCATGGTGGCGACAAATTCCTTTATTTATTAGAAAAACCTATTGCTGAACCACAATATTTTCTTGTGACGGATCAACATGTTGCATCTTCAGCTTGTCGGTTGCGATACTTTCGACACGGCTGTGGTCACCCAGTGCATTCTCTTCCAGAATCAAGTTGCGCCATTCAATATCCAGCGCATCCCGCTCCAGAACCAACTGTTCGCGCTCCGCAGTCAGCAAGCGAGTACGGTGAGCGGTGGTTACAACAAAAATGGCAGACACCAACACCGCAATCAGTAAAATTAGCGGGATCTTCGAATTGCGAAGTAAATCTCCGCCGATGACCCCAACCAGACCGTGGCGTTCATTGCCTATCACTCTTTAATCCTCTCGGCAAAACGTAAAACCGAGCTACGCGCCCGTGGGTTTTCGGCGACTTCTGCATCTGGTGGCATCATTTTGCCGACAGATTTTAAAGTGCGCCCACCCATGCTTCGTAATTGTGCTTCCGTCAATGGCAACCCGGCCGGAACCTGTGGCCCACGGCTGTGATGACGGATAAAGTTTTTCACAATGCGGTCTTCAAGCGAATGGAAGCTAATAACAGATAAACGGCCCTCAGGTGCCAAAACTTCAAGTGCACCATCAAGCGCGCGCTCGATCTCTTCTAATTCGGAGTTGATATAGATACGAATAGCTTGGAAGCTACGGGTTGCCGGATGCTTGTGCTTATCGCGAAATGGGCTGGCATTAGCAATCAAGTCAGCCAGCTCTTTAGTGCGGGTCATAGGTTGCGTGAGGTTACGCTCAACAATGGCCCTGGCCAAACGCTTGGCAAAACGCTCTTCACCAAAGGTTTTTAGCACCCAAGCAATATCCTCAGCACTGGCTTTCATCAGCCAATCGGCGGCAGATAACCCACGCGTAGGATCCATCCGCATATCCAGCGGCCCGTCGCGCATGAAAGAAAACCCACGTTCAGGATCATCTAACTGCGGCGATGAAACACCTAAATCCAGCAATACTCCATCAATGCGGCCAACTAAATCCAGCTCCCGCACATAATGCGCCAACTCAGAGAAGGGGCCGTGTACGATAGAAAAACGGGGATCGGTAATGGACTTTGCAGCTTCAACTGCGAGTGGGTCACGATCAATTGCAATCAGGCGCCCTTCTGGCCCAAGTTGGGACAAAATCAGACGCGAGTGGCCACCACGGCCAAAAGTTCCGTCAATATAGATGCCGTTATCACGGATGTTCAGGCCATTAACCGCCTCATCCAGCAATACGCTTGTGTGTTTGTAGTTGTTATCAACCACTTTGTTGTTATTAACCATGCTTATAGCGATAAGTCCTGTAGCCGCTCAGATAGAGGTTCCTGAGTGGACTGTTCTGCGTCAATGTCATCCTTGACTTGTTGATACCAGGTCTGTTCATCCCACAGTTCAAACTTGTTGAACTGCCCAACCAGCATCACTTCTTTATTTAGCCCGGCGTGTTGACGCAATGTCCCTGCAATCAATAACCGCCCGGCACTGTCCATCTGACATTCACTGGCATGCCCTAACAGCAAACGCTGAACTCGACGTTCGGCTGGGTTCATGCTCGACAGCTTGGAGAGTTTTTGTTCAATGATTTCCCATTCAGGGAGTGGATAAAGCAACAGGCATGCTTGGTGAAGGTCTATGGTACAGACCATCTGGCCGTGCGATTCCTCATTCAGCAAATCCCGATATCGGGTAGGTACGGCGAGCCGCCCTTTGCTGTCGAGGTTAACCATCGTTGCCCCACGAAACATGACTGAGTTACCCCTTCATGACCTAATTTGCCACTTTACCCCACAAATTCCCACTTTAAAGAGTTTACGGATGGTATGAAAACCTTGTCAAGCCAGAGCGGATGCGCTTTGACAATATTTATGGGCCGTTTTTGAGATATATCTCGTATAAGAGGCAATTTTCGCGGTTGAAATAGAAATTAACGTCATGATAAACGGGCTATTTTTCCACCACTAATATCTAGCTACTTAAATAAATAATAAATAATAAATTAAATGACCCATTATTTCCTTCTGCAAGGAATGTCTCATTTTCAGTATAAAAATTGCACGACTTAAAATTAGACAGCCTGAGCACAAAACCCACGGCTACTGGCGTATCCTAAGGAAAAGCAGAGGAAATCGGCAGCAAAATTCATAGCAACACAATAATACCCTTAACGCTAACAAGCGTTATCGGCGGAACATTTTACTTCAATTAAGCGGTCAGGATTAATCTATTTTGAAATAAATTATTGGCGCATATTTCAGACATAACTGAAATATGAATATCTTCAGACAGATAAATCTTAAATTAGAAAAATACTACAAATTAGTATTTTTCTTACCTGCAATTATAAATAGCGCCTTAGATTGCATCGGACTTCTCCGTCATCATACACAAAAACACAACTATTTGTTTTTAAATGAAAATCACCTTAAGCGCCATTTAAAAAACCACGAAAAGCCCAATTCCTCGCAGGACAAAGTATAAAAACCGAGCAAATGTTAAAAATAAAAATTTCGAGCTGGTTATATTACAAACAATAGCACTGTAAACTAGCAAGAAAGCAAAACAACAATACAATCACCTGAAATTTAAATAATGATCAGCATATAAACACTGCTAATAATCTTGCGAGCAGGCGTTTTAACAGATTTTTCCCCCAATGAGGGAGTTAATGACAATGTTTTCAACTGGGTCCCGTCTGCGTAGTGCAGCAGCCGATACTTTTGCACTTGTGGTGTATTGCTTTGTCATCGGCATGATAATTGAAATAGTTGTCTCTGGTATGACATTCCAGCAGTCACTGTCTTCCCGGCTGGTTTCAATTCCAGTCAACATCCTTATTGCCTGGCCCTACGGCTTGTACCGGGATGCATTCATCCGTGCGGCACATCGCTATGCGGGTAAGCATAGTTGGGCAAGAAACCTGGCTGACTTACTGGCCTATGTCAGCTTCCAGTCGCCAGTTTATGCCATTATTTTATGGTCTGTCGGGGCGGATATAGAGCAAATAACCACAGCGGTCGCGAGTAACGCCGTAGTTTCAATGGCAATGGGGGTGGCTTATGGCTATTTTCTTGAGTATTGCCGGAGGTTGTTTCGTGTCGCGGGCTATGTTTGATATACCCGTCATGTTGCAAAGCGCAGGCGTGTTGGCGACGCGTAATGACCCGAATCACTGAAGTAAGCTCATCGGGATTAATGAACCTCATCCCTGAGGTTCACCCTGCGGGCTAGCGCAAGCGCTGTTCTACACCTTGAAATTATTGGGTATAAAGCTTAAATAACAATAATCTTAGGCTCTGGCTCTTGAATACAGGGCTTATCTGCGGCTCAAACTGCCACGGCGGAACAGGTTGCGGCGAATCCGTGTCAATCCCGGTTTCGGTTTATGGGGCTCATCCAAACTGGCTAATACCAGTTCCAGCACGCGCTCGGCAACATCCCGGTGGCGTTGTGCAACCGCCAGCACAGGGCATTCGAGGAAGTCCAGCAACTCATTATCACCAAAAGTGGCAATCGCCAGATTACTCGGCAAACGCCCACTTTGTTTTAAAGTGACATCCATAACGCCCTGTAATAGCTGGAATGAGGTTGTGAACAAAGCCTGTGGCATTGGGTGGCTCTTCAACCATTCAGCGAACAGCACTCCGGCAGCTTCGCGCTCGTAGCTGTTGGCATACAGATAATCGACTTTGCGGGGATCATCTTTCCACGCCTCACGAAATCCCATCTCCCGCAGGAAGCTGACCGAGAGCTCTGGCAGCGCACCCAAATACAAAACGGATTCCGCAGGGAAAGAGCGCAGCTCTTGTGCCAACATCTGGGCGTCTTCTTGGTCAGCCCCCACTACACTGATGAAATGCTCACGATCAAGCGCCCGATCGAGGGCAATTATTGGCAGTGGGTCGTTAGCCCAGCGCTGATAAAAAGGATGCTCAGGGGGCAAGGCCGTGGAAACAATGATGGCGTCCACCTGGCGCTGTAGCAAGTGTTCAATGCAGCGCATTTCATTATCAGGTTGGTCTTCAGAGCAGGCAATCAATAGTTGATAACCACGCTGGCGGGCCTGACGTTCCAGATAATTAGCAATGCGGGTGTAGCTGGTATTTTCCAGATCCGGGATAACCAGACCAATCGACCGAGTTCTGCCCGCACGTAATCCTGCCGCAACGGCATTTGGGTGATAGTTATGTTCCCTGACAACGGCCATAACTTTGTCTACTGTTTTATCGCTGACCCGGTATTGTTTCGCTTTGCCATTAATGACATAACTGGCCGTTGTACGCGAAACGCCCGCAAGACGCGCGATTTCATCCAGTTTCACATTAACCCCTTATAAACCTAATAAAATGATGTTGTAGGCTAGGTCTAGAAGCATATAGACATAATTTAACCATGAATATGATCTAACAGCAGAATTTGCTATTGAGCAACCGCTTTAACCGCCACATAACGCTATTCAGGTTAAATAATAAGAAAAAAAAAGCTCAACATAGCTGCTGAGCCTGATAATTTGAGACAAGTCGGTATAATTGCCTTGGTTAACGCATTATTTTGTCACCACGGGAAACACCGACAATACCAGATCGAGCAACTTCAACAATTTCAGCCACTTCACGGACTGCATTTAAAAATGCATCCAGTTTGTCGCTCGTGCCAGCAAGCTGGACGGTATAAAGTGTGGCGGTGACGTCAACAATTTGCCCACGGAAGATTTCCGCGCAGCGCTTCACTTCTTCACGCCCATAGCCGCTGGCCTGCAGTTTCACCAGCATGATTTCGCGCTCGACATGTGAACCGGCAACCAACTCACTCACGCGCAAAACATCCACCAGCTTATGCAGTTGTTTTTCAATCTGTTCCAGAACTTTAGCATCCCCAACGGTTTGGATGGTCATTCGAGATAGCGTGGGATCGTCGGTCGGCGCTACTGTTAAACTTTCAATGTTATAACCGCGCTGAGAAAACAGGCCCACAACTCTTGAGAGGGCACCTGATTCGTTTTCCAGCAGAACTGATAAAATCCGGCGGCGCATAATTATGTCCTCTCCGTTTTACTAAGCCACATTTCGTCCATGCCACCACCGCGGATTTGCATCGGGTAAACATGCTCGGTTTCATCAACAGTCACATCCACAAATACCAGACGGTTAGTCTCGGATAATTGTTTCAAGGCATCGGCCAGTTTGCTTTCAAGCTCATCCGGCGTACGAATAGACACCCCAATATGGCCGTAGGCTTCTGCCAATTTGACGAAATCGGGGAGAGAATCCATATAAGACTGTGAATGGCGGCCCGAATAAATCATATCCTGCCACTGTTTCACCATGCCGAGGTAACGGTTATTCAGGTTCAAAACCAATACCGGCAGATTATATTGCAGTGCAGTTGATAACTCCTGAATATTCATCTGGATACTGCCATCTCCGGTGACACACACCACGGTCTCATCCGGTAGAGCCAGTTTAACCCCCAGTGCGGCCGGCAAACCAAAGCCCATAGTGCCAAGCCCGCCGGAATTTATCCAACGACGCGGCTTATCAAACGGATAATAAAGTGCCGCGAACATTTGATGCTGGCCAACATCCGATGTGACATATGCATCACCTTTGGTTAGACGGTGCAGTGTTTCAATCACGGCCTGTGGCTTGATTTTGCCACTGTCTTTGCTGTAACTCAGGCAATCACGGGCGCGCCACTGTTCGATGGATTGCCACCAATCACGCAGGCTATCAAAATCTTGCACGCAATCAATCTGCGCCAACAACTCCAGCATCTGGGTTAATACTTGTTTGGCATCGCCGACAATCGGGATATCTGCCGTCACAGTTTTAGAGATTGAAGTCGGGTCGATATCAATATGCAGCACGGTCGCATCTGGGCAGTATTTCGCCAGATTATTGGTCGTCCTGTCATCAAAACGCACGCCAACAGCAAAAATAAGATCCGTATTATGCATGGCCATATTGGCCTCAAATGTGCCATGCATTCCCAGCATCCCGACGCTTTGGCGATGGGTGCCAGGGAAGCTCCCCAATCCCATCAGAGAACTGGTTACCGGTAAATTCAGCTTTTCAGCCAATGTCAGTAATTCTTCATGACAGGCGGCATTAATCGCCCCACCACCGACATACATAATAGGCCGTTTAGCCGCCAGAATAGTTTGCAGTGCGCGTTTAATCTGCCCGCGATGGCCTTGCACCGTCGGATTATAAGAGCGCAAGCTAACCTGTTCTGGATAGGCGTAAGGCATTTTGACCGCAGGGCCAACAATATCTTTTGGTAGGTCAATAACGACGGGGCCTGGGCGACCGGTTGACGCCAAATAGAAGGCTTTTTTCAACACAGTCGGAATATCTTCAGTGCGTTTGACTAAAAAGCTGTGTTTGACGACCGGGCGGGAGATCCCCACCATGTCACATTCTTGGAATGCATCGTAGCCAATTAATGAGCTAGGTACCTGACCAGACAGCACTACCATAGGCACGGAATCCATATACGCCGTCGCAATACCGGTAATCGCATTGGTCGCACCGGGGCCAGAAGTCACTAATACAACGCCCACCTCGCCAGTGGCTCGCGCATAACCGTCGGCCATATGAACCGCACCTTGTTCGTGGCGCACCAGCACGTGATCGATACCACCGACCCTGTGCAGGGCATCGTAGATATCAAGTACGGCCCCGCCGGGATAACCGAATACATGCTTAACGCCCTGATCGATTAACGATCGGACAACCATCTCGGCTCCTGACAACATCTCCATGGGTTTTGCCTCCAGGCTAAGTTTGCTCATTAGATAACGGGAAATCATTTCCACGAAACCCGGTAGGAAAGGCACTTCGCACCCTATTCCTATTCTTTGTTTGTTTGTTATAGTTCGAATGTTTATTAATGTAACTAACTTATTAACATAACGTCAGAATTTCTGGCAGGCAAACAGCAATTCTCTACACTAAAGGCAATTCGGCGGGACACACTCTGAATTTCTCCCATCAAATAAAATAAAACACTGCCTAAACATTAATAACCGCGCTCTTAACGTCGCATTAATAGATAAATATAGAACTAAATCAGGCCGGATTTTTTTATTCATTAATGACAGTAAAATAATGGCGACTACGCAGAAAGAGGTAAAAACCAAGCGGCGTTGGTTAGAAAGGCAGCGACGGCGTGTATTTTCGGATAGCGACACGCCGTCACTCAGGCTACTGACAATACTGACTAGAGGGTAAGCGGCCGAAGCACACATCAATACCGCCGCCCCGGCTGAAAAAAATTGAAAATATCGGTTTGTCATCAACCTCACGGCTAAATGTCGATAATTACTCGCGGTACATAGAATCAATTTCATTCTGATAACGCTGGAGAATGATTTTACGGCGCAATTTCATCGTTGGCGTCAATTCACCGGTTTCCATAGTGAATGCCTGCGGTAACAGAGTAAAACGCTTAACTTGCTCGAATTTAGCCAACTCTTTTTGCATATCTTTGAGCCGCTGCTCAAATAAACTCACAATATGACTATGGCGCAAAAGTTCAAACCGGTCGTGGTATTTCAGATTGATTGAGCGGGCATATTCTTCCAGTGATTCAAAGCACGGCACAATCAGCGCCGAAACAAATTTGCGGGTGTCGGCAATAATAGCGACCTGCTCGATAAAACGATCCTGACCCAATGTGCCTTCAATCATTTGCGGTGCGATATACTTCCCGCCGGAAGTTTTCATCAAATCTTTTAATCGCTCAGTGATAAATAAATTACCCTGAGAATCTAAAGCTCCAGCATCGCCGGTTTTGAGCCAACCATCTTCGGTAAAGGATTCGGCAGTCTCTTGCGGCTTATTAAAATAGCCACGCATCACAATTGGGCCGCGCACCTGAATTTCGTTTTCAGCGCCCAAACGCACCTCTATCCCTGGTAATGGCTTACCGATAGAACCGAAACGGAAGTCTTTCTCTTCCCAACAAGAAACCGTGGCGCAAGTTTCAGTCATGCCATAACCGTACTTAATATTAATGCCAATCGCTTGGAAGAACAGAATAATATTGTCGTCTAATCGCGCGCCAGCTGCCGGTAAAAAGCGCACTTTCCCGCCCAATATGCCGCGTAACTTGCTCAATACCAGGCGATTAGCCAGCTTATACAGTTGCTCGGATAACGGCGATAATGCTTGCCCATCTTGCACACTTTTGAATTTACGTTCGCCACAACCGACAGCCCAACGGAACAACTTTTGCCGATGCCATTTTGCCAGGGCAACTTTGTCATTAATGGCACTGAAGACTTTTTCGTAGAAGCGGGGAACCGCACACATTACTGTCGGTTGTACCGCCTGCATTGCGGGGCGCACCCAATTGGTGTCGCTGATATACACATTTTGCGCGCCGGTGTGCATCACATAAAAGCTCCAGGCGCGCTCAAACACATGGGATAATGGCAGGAAACTCAGAGAAATATCGTCTGTTGTTAGCGTTAAGCGCTGGTCATGTAAATAGAGCTGGGCAGCCATATTACGGTAATCCAGCATGACACCTTTAGGCTCACCCGTGGTGCCAGAGGTGTAAATCAGTGTGAATAAGTCATTTAAATCACAAGCATCGATACGCGCGCTCAATAGATGCTGTTGGACAGCATCTGGTTGTTGCTCAAAATCAGCCAAATGCTGGGCGAACTCACAACCACGGAGATCGACTAGGGGATCTAACACAATAATTTTAATCAGTTGCGGGCACAGCGACTTTAACTTAATAGCAACATCGAATTGCGTTTGCCCACCGACAAATAAAATACGCACATCTGCATCATTAACAACATAAGCAGCTTGAGCCGTAGTATTAGTGGCATACAAAGGCACACTCACACCACGTAATTGTAAAATAGCCAAATCGACCAACGACCAAGCCATACTGTTATTAGCAAAAATCCCAATACGCTCTTGAATTGCTACCCCTAAGGACAACAATGCAGCTGAAATCTGCGTAACATGTGTATCAACTTGCTGCCAACTAAGTTGTTTTTCGCCTTCTGGCGACCATTCACGAAATGCAATGTGGTCAGCTCTCTGGCCTATTTGTTGGCGCAAACGGCGCACAAGGTGATATCTATCTAATTCTGGTGTCATAAAATCGCCGCTCGCTATATACCCTTATATCTTTCAAACGCAGGTGTGTTGGCTGTTCTCATTACACGGCCCATAAATCGACTGTGTTCAAATTTGCCGTAAGCAGATTTGTTATCCGAATCATTGAGTTGAGTCAGCTCATCGGTATTATCTTTTTTTGCCGCCTTCCCGCACCTTAGAGTCTATGGGTATAGATTATTCATCAAAGTGGATCGCTATTTTCTGCCTGTTAGCATTCAGCTTACATGTGTTCACTTTTTTTCGCGCAGTCTACCCACTCTGTGAGTTATGGCAAATAAAATTCAGTATAGAAGTGTGAGCTGAAATAGATTTTGGTGAAAAATACGGCAATGAGTCTTCTAAGGAGAGAATTAACGCAGAGAATCATCTTTAGCTTAAAAGAGGTAACAAGCGAATATAAAAGACAACTTTAAATTTAGTGTTCATGATTGCCTGCTACTGAGCATAATAATATATCAGTAACAGGACTTAACAAAATAATTAAGAAGAAGTACTAAATTGGCTAAGTAGTTCTTTCATCCACTGGTGCCCCTTATCCCTATCAGTAGACTCGTGCCAAGTGAGAAAACATGGGCGGCATGCTTCCTCCCAAGGTAACGGAATAATTTTCAGATTAAGGCTCTCACTGTATGTTTCTGCCAACCAGCGGGGAGCAATGGCGACAAAGCAAGTTTGAGATACAATATTCAGTACACTGTTCATATCAGTGCTTTCATAAGCAATAGTTTGAGCGCTGATGGCTGATTCATAATAACGTTCGCTGAAAGAACCCACTTTGTCTAATGAGACTGCCGCATGTAATTCAGAAAGAAGTTGTTCTTGAGTAATTGAATTATCAATGCGCGGGTGATTTTTAGCCACGACTAACACTGACTCATCACTGGACAGTGATATATCATGAAAATCTGGACGTTCAAACTTGGTATAACCTATAACAAACTCAGTTTCTTGATAACGTAATTGATGTTCAACATTCTCATTAAGATAAGATCTAATAATAAGTTGAACGTGGGGGGCTAATTGCTTAACACGCTGTATTATTTGTGCCGCTAACCTGATATCTAATGGACTACAAATAGATAAATTAAATACTCTCCCACTATTTTTGGCTTCAAAACCCGCGCCTGGCAACTCATTTTGCACTAATTGCAGAGCTTGTCGAACAGGGCCAAAAAGCTGACGCGCCCTGGCTGTAGGTTGAATACCACGGCCATAACGGACAAACAATTCGTCATTAAACATCACTTTTAGGCGCGCTACCGCATTACTCACGGCAGGTTGCGACATACCAAGTGACTGTGCTGCACGTGTTACATTATGCATTTGCATCACAGCATCGAAAACAGTTAATAAATTGAGGTCGACACTGCGTAGATGAACATCATTGCCTTCCTTTTTAGTGACTTGATTGTCGGTTACTAAGTTGTGTTCAAACATGCTTAACTCCACTAAGCTTTATGCAGATGGCATGATTAATAAAAATCTCACAGATACTTATTGTTGTTTCAAATATCTTTGGATACTTATTATTAATGACGCCAATATTCTCTTTAGTACCCCGGAGAGGTAAAATAGAGTCTCATCCTTGTATAAGCGTGAAATATAAAACACACTTAATGCATTTGGTGATTCAGTAAAAACCCATAGATGAAAATATAAAAAATAAACATACGCAATGTTTTTCTGCGTGATGCATATAATTAATTTAAATTATCAATACCAAGGCACCACATCATAAGAATCAATAATAGAACTCAGGATATGATCACATCACAAAATGAGAAGATTAACAACTATGGCATTAATGAATAATAAATTCTTCATTTAAAACTTATCAGAGCTTAATTTAATTTAAAAAACACAAATAAAGTCAAATATCTTACTTAATTTAATAAAAATTAGCGGCAAAGTGGTTAAAGCATAAAAATAAATAATGAGAGTCACCACTAAGGAAAAATAATTCACATATAAATATATTGTATGTGGGATTTTAAATAACTTCGCCCACCGTCAATCAGGCTAATTATTAATCTTCATGACGGTTTTTTTCACCTCATAAGAAAACCTGAGAATCTCTCCTAATAGCAAAACAGACCGGGCGTAAAGAGTTTGTTAGCTCAGAAAATCGCAAAAAAGCACAATAATCCACATTTTGTGTATCATGCCAAACAAAGCAAAATCCCCAGTTTGATTAAGCAGATAAAAAGTCTTAACAAGTTAATTTTTAAGTTTTTTGTGCCGTTATAAGGAATCAAGTATTGTCATAGCCAGTTGAACCCCCCGTTTTAAACAAATGTTGACATACCCATAGAATTCACGTATCAATTTAGGCAACGCAATAATTTAACTAATGAGAAGCTGAAAAATTATGTTCAATTCCACCCTCCTACTAGGCCTACTACTCAACGCATCTCTGTTGCGCGGTATGTTGGTGGATGGAAATCAGAACTGATTCAGTCATCAAGATTAACAAGCCCGCGCAAATGCGCGGGTTTTTTTTTATCCGCTGAGCGCAAATGTAAACACGACAAGGAATAACCCATGAGCCAACAAGTCATTATTTTCGATACAACATTGCGTGACGGCGAACAAGCATTGCAAGCCAGTCTGAGTGTAAAAGAGAAACTGCAAATCGCGCTGGCCCTGGAAAGAATGGGGGTCGATATAATGGAAGTCGGTTTCCCGGTGTCCTCCCCAGGTGATTTTGAGTCAGTTCGAACCATCGCTCAGCAAATCAAAAATAGCCGCGTTTGCGCCCTGGCGCGTTGTGTTGATAAAGATATTGATGTGGCAGCTGAAGCTTTACGTATTGCTGAAGCATTCCGTATCCATGTGTTTTTGGCGACATCTACCTTACATATTGAATCTAAGTTAAAGCGCTCGTTTGATGATGTGTTAGCCATGGCGGTACATTCTGTAAAACGCGCTCGCAACTATACTGACGATGTTGAATTTTCTTGTGAAGATGCGGGCCGCACCCCGATTGATAATTTGTGCCGTATTGTAGAAGCCGCCATTAATGCCGGTGCCACAACCATCAATATTCCTGATACTGTCGGCTACACCACGCCTTATCAGTTCGGTGGAATCATTACCGACTTGTATGAGCGTGTACCCAATATTGATAAAGCCATTATCTCCGTCCATTGCCATGACGATTTGGGGATGTCAGTCGCCAACTCCATCACCGCAGTACAAGCTGGGGCACGTCAGGTTGAAGGCACTATTAATGGTTTGGGTGAGCGCGCGGGTAACTGTTCACTGGAAGAAGTGATCATGGCCATCAAAGTGCGCGAAAAGATGTTGGGCGTGCATACCAACATTAATCACCAAGAGATTTATCGCACCAGCCAATTGGTCAGTAAAATATGCAATATGCCAATACCTGCAAATAAAGCCATTGTCGGTAGCAATGCTTTCGCCCACTCCTCTGGTATTCATCAAGATGGTGTACTGAAAAACCGCGAAAACTACGAAATCATGACCCCGGAATCTATCGGTTTGAAAGGCGTGCAATTGAACCTGACTTCTCGCTCAGGCCGCGCGGCGGTAAAACACCGGATGGAAGAAATGGGTTATCAGGATAAAGATTACAATCTGGACTCCTTGTACGACGCGTTTTTGAAACTGGCGGATAAGAAAGGCCAAGTCTTTGATTACGATCTGGAAGCATTAGCTTTCATTAATAAGCAGCAAGAAGAACCGGAACATTATCGCCTGGACTATTTCAGTGTTCAGTCGGGTTCCAGCGTCATGGCGACGGCATCAGTGAAATTGGTTTGTGGTGAAGAAATCAAATCTGAAGCTGCCACGGGTAATGGCCCGGTTGATGCGGTGTATCAGGCCATCAATCGCATTACCGAGTACCCAATTGAATTGGTGAAATATCAACTGTCGGCCAATGGTCAGGGTAAAGACGCATTGGGCCAGGTTGATATCGTAGTTGACCATAAAGGCCGCCGTTTTCATGGTGTAGGTCTGGCAACTGATATTGTCGAGTCATCAGCCAAGGCATTGGTTAACGTATTAAATAACATCTGGCGCGCTCATCAGGTAGACATTGAGAAGCAGCGCTTGCAACAAAATAATCAGGAAATGGTGTGAACATGACTAAGACTTATCATATTGCCGTTTTGCCCGGAGACGGTATTGGCCCTGAAGTAATGGCTCAGGCAAATAAAGTATTGGATGCAGTGCGCCAGCGCTTCGGCATGAAGATTTCAACCAGTGAGTATGATGTTGGCGGTGTGGCGATTGATCGCCAAGGCAGCCCATTACCCACCACGACAGTTGAAGGCTGTGAGAAAGCTGACGCCATTTTGTTTGGCTCGGTGGGCGGCCCTAAATGGGAGCATTTGCCACCAGCAGAGCAACCAGAGCGCGGGGCATTATTGCCATTGCGTAAACATTTTAAATTATTCAGCAACTTACGCCCAGCTCGTCTGTATCAGGGCTTAGAAGATTTCTGCCCACTGCGCAGTGATATCGCCGCCAAAGGGTTTGATATTCTGTGTGTGCGTGAGTTAACTGGCGGTATTTACTTCGGCCAACCTAAAGGCCGTGAAGGCCAAGGGATGCACGAACGTGCATTTGATACTGAAGTCTATCACCGCTTTGAAATTGAACGTATTGCCCGCATTGCCTTTGAATCCGCCCGTAAACGCCGTGGCAAAGTAACATCTATTGATAAAGCCAATGTATTGCAAAGTTCGATTCTGTGGCGTGAAGTGGTTACGGCTATCGCGGCAGATTATCCAGATGTGGCGCTGTCCCATATGTATATTGATAACGCCACCATGCAGTTAATCAAAGACCCCTCCCAGTTTGATGTTTTGCTGTGTTCAAACTTGTTTGGCGACATTTTGTCAGATGAGTGCGCCATGATAACTGGCTCTATGGGCATGTTGCCGTCAGCCAGCTTAAATGAGCAAGGTTTTGGTTTATACGAACCAGCAGGTGGCTCGGCTCCGGATATCGCAGGTAAAAACATTGCCAACCCGATTGCCCAAATCCTGTCTTTGGCCCTGCTGTTGCGCTTTAGTTTAGGTCATGACACTGCTGCGGATGCCATTGAAAACGCAATCAATCAGGCCTTGGAACAAGGCTACCGTACTGCTGATTTAGCGGGTGATGGCAAAGCCATTGGCACGACAGAAATGGGCGATATCATCGCTAAATTCGTGGCTGAGGGGGTTTAAAATGGGTAAAACGTTATATCAAAAATTGTTTGACGCGCACATTGTTCATGAAGCGCCGAATGAAACCCCATTGTTGTATATTGACCGCCACTTAGTCCATGAAGTGACCTCACCGCAGGCTTTTGATGGCTTACGGGCCATGGGCCGCCCGGTACGTCAGCCGGGTAAAACCTTTGCCACTATGGATCACAACGTTTCGACGCAAACCAAAGATATTAATGCCAGCGGCGAAATGGCTCGCATTCAGATGCAAGAATTGATCAAGAACTGTGCTGAATTTGGTGTGTCATTGTATGACCTAAACCACCCATTTCAGGGTATCGTACATGTTATTGGCCCTGAGCAAGGTATGACTCTGCCGGGCATGACCATTGTTTGTGGTGACTCCCACACCGCGACTCATGGCGCATTTGGCTCTTTAGCTTTTGGTATCGGCACCTCAGAAGTTGAGCATGTGCTGGCAACCCAAACCCTGAAACAGGGCCGCGCCAAAACCATGAAAATTGAAGTTAATGGTGATGTCGGCCCAGGTATTACGGCGAAAGATATCGTGTTGGCGATTATCGGCAAAACCGGCAGCGCAGGCGGGACAGGCCATGTAGTGGAATTCTGTGGCAGTGCCATTCAAGCGCTGAGCATGGAAGGCCGAATGACCTTATGCAATATGGCCATTGAAATGGGTGCCAAAGCCGGTTTAGTTGCGCCAGACGACACGACATTTAACTATCTGAAAGGCCGCCAATTTGCCCCGAGTGGCGAACAATGGGAACAAGGCGTTGCCTACTGGCGCACTTTGCAATCCGATGCTGACGCCAAATTTGATACCATCGTCACCTTGGATGCAGCTGATATCGCACCGCAAGTGACTTGGGGCACCAACCCCGGTCAGGTGATTGCCGTTAATCAAATCATCCCCGCGCCAGAATCATTCAGTGACCCGGTTGAACGCGCATCGGCTGAAAAAGCCTTGGCGTATATGGACTTGCGCTCAGGTATCAAGTTAACCGAAGTGGCAATTGATAAAGTCTTTATTGGCTCGTGCACCAACTCGCGCATTGAAGATTTGCGCGCGGCGGCGGCAGTGGCACAAGGGCGTAAAGTTGCCAACGGCGTGCAAGCTATTGTGGTACCTGGCTCCGGCCCGGTAAAAGCACAGGCAGAGGCCGAAGGTTTGGATAAAATCTTTATCGAAGCCGGCTTTGAGTGGCGCTTGCCCGGTTGCTCCATGTGTTTGGCGATGAATAACGACCGTCTGGAACCCGGCGAACGTTGCGCCTCCACCAGTAACCGTAACTTTGAAGGGCGTCAAGGCCGTGGGGGCCGTACCCATCTGGTTAGCCCGGCAATGGCGGCTGCCGCTGCTGTCAGCGGCCACTTTGCTGATGTCCGCGATTTACCCGCTGCCACCCACTAACCGGAGACACCACTATGGCAAAATTTACTCAACACATTGGTTTGGTCGTGCCGTTAGATGCGGCGAATGTCGATACCGACGCCATTATCCCAAAACAGTTTTTGCAAAAAGTGACGCGCACCGGTTTTGGTCAGCACTTGTTTAATGACTGGCGCTTTCTGGATGACGCCGGCAAAGTGCCCAATCCTGAATTTGTGTTAAACCAACCTCGCTATCAGGGCGCGACCATTTTATTAGCTCGTGAGAATTTTGGTTGCGGTTCATCACGCGAGCATGCGCCTTGGGCACTGACAGATTTTGGCTTTAAAGTTGTCATTGCTCCCAGCTTTGCCGATATCTTTTACGGCAACTCATTTAATAACCAATTATTACCGGTAACATTAAGTGAAGCGGATATTGATACTTTATTCCAGCTGGTTAAAGACAATGAAGGCATTGAATTTATTGTCGATTTGGCAGAGCAAACTGTGAATGCCGGTGGGAAAAGTTATGCATTCGAAATTGATAGTTTCCGTCGCCATTGCATGATTAACGGTTTAGACAGTATTGGCCTGACGTTACAGCACGAAAATAATATTTCAGCATACGAAAAACAACAGCCCGAATTTCTGCGTTAATTACTTTTATCATTAGCGATATTAGGTTAAAGCATTTTGTGAGCAAAGTATTGTTAGGCCGGAGCTTCCGGTCTAACAATAAAAAACCACCCACATCCCAATCAAAAAACCACTTTTTTTCTTTGTTATTTCTCTAAAAACACCAAGTTCAATTATAATCAATATGTTATATGATGCATTCACAACCAATTAATTTGAATGCATATTAGTTTCCATAACATAAAAATTATTGCGTATAATTTGTGCTGATGGTCACTTTTTATTTTTTAAACCCCGGTATGCTGTCAATTCACCATCCATATTTAGAGGGCGCCCTATGCAACGCATTATATTGCGTTATGAAGCACGCATCTCCGGCGATAGCCGAGCTGGGTTTAATATAGATTACCGCCTCGCCAACGATTTCCCGCGTTAATTTCCCTCTGCTTATTTAGCTTCGGCTAAAAAACTTATTTTTTATTTTGGCGGCCTTCATAGTAAGGCGGATTATTATTCGCTGATATATGCCAGCATCGTCCATAATACTATTATATCCATAATTTAATATCCCCAGTCATTGGAGTGGCAGCGAATACTCTGCGGCTTTAAATATCAAAAGGATATTTGGAGCTATAAACTATGAAACGTATCCCAGAACCCTTCCGTATTAAAATGGTAGAAAATATTCGGATGACTAACAGGGAAGATCGTGAAAAAGCTTTAATTGAAGCCGGTTATAAGCCTTTTTTACTGCCAAGCGAAGATGTCTATATTGATTTACTGACCGACTCCGGTACCGGTGCTATGAGTGACCGCCAGTGGGCAGGATTGAAGACTTCCTGACCTACCGTATCGGCCAGGTTGAGTATCTGGGTGAGCGCCTGCGCGCGGGTGGCATTCCGATTCAATACCCGACCGGCGGCCATGCCGTGTTTGTTGATGCCACCATCCTGCTGCCCCATATTCCAGCCGAGCAATTCCCGGCACCAGCCCTTAACAACGCACGGTATCTGGAGGCGGGTATCCGCAGTGTTGAAATCGGCTCATTGCTACTAGGCCGTGATCCGCAAACCGGCAAACAGAAACCCTCGCCATTGGAGCTGTTGCGCCTGACCATCCCGCGCCGGGTCTATACCAATGACCATATGGACTATATTGCCGATGCGCTGATTTCACTCAAATCGCGCGCCGAGGAAATCAAAGGATTAACCTTCACCTACGAGCCCCCAGTGCTGCGCCACTTTGTAGCCCGCCTAAAACCCATTGAATAAACAGCAACTGTCACGCCCCTGTCATACTGGCAGGGGAAATATCAGCCGCGCGACATGGCACTATGCTTCCCTCACCCGCGCACAAATAATAAGTGACAGCATCGCCAACACCATCGCCATAATATACACCGCGTTATGCCCCCAGGTTTCGGTCAGCACCCCTTGCAGCACCCCAGCCAAAATCACGCCGGTGGAAATGCTATTGGTAAACAGTGTGGTTGCCGCCCCAGCCCTGCCCGGCATTAAGTCCTGAAAATAGAGCATACCGATACCGGCGACGATGCCGATAAAAATGGCATTGAAAATCTGTAAAAACATCAATGCAGATTTAAATTTAAACAGCACCAAGCCGGTGTAAAACAGCACGCCAGCCAGCACCGCAAACAACATAATTTTGCGCTTACCAAAACGTTTAACTGAATAACCCGCCAGCAACATAATAGGAATTTCCAGCCCAGCGGCTGTCCCCATCAACAAACCCGCCAGCCGCTCCGGTAACCCGAGGTTCGCGGTGATATACAGCGGCATATCAATGATGTACATGGTATTGCACGTCCACATCAACATTGAGGCAATAAACAACAGCAACACGTCTTTATCCGCAAACAAACTGGCCTGCTTGACCACCGGCGCATCTGCCACCGGCTCTGCCCGCTGTACTGAGGGCAAAATAAACCACACCACCAATGCGCTCAGCACAAAAATACCTGCCGCGATGCTGAACATCAGGGTGAAACCATAATTCAGCGCCAACATAAATGACAGCGGTGGCCCAATAACCCAAGCCAATGATAGCTGCGCACGCATAATGGAGCTGAACATCACCACTTCACGAGCCGAGTTATCGGCATATTCACGCGCTAAAGCAAAAATCTGTGGCATCGCGGTGTTAGCCACCGACGCCAACAGCACGCCAGCGGTGATCAAGGTCAGATAATCACGATTAAAAGCGAATAACAGGCTGTTTCCCACCGCCATCAAATAACAAACCATAATGAGTTTGCGGCGGTCACCCCGTAAATCCGAGCGTTTTGCCAACACAAAACTGACGGTTATCCCGGCAATTGCATTTACGGTATAAAACAACCCCACCCACAGCGGGCGCACTTTGACTTCAGTGCTGAGAAATAAGCTTAAGGTCGGGGCCTGTAAGGCACCTGCAATACCGGAGAGAAAAGCCACCGCAAAGAAAGCGAAAAATACCGGATTGATACGACGGGAAAATGTTAATGCAGATTTCATTCCAGGCTCCAACGCCAGAAACAGCGATTACTGACTATGCTACAGAAGTACATAACTTTATAAATAGCAAGCCGAAGAGATTTTATACCCAGGTAATTATCACCGCTAACAAGCTGTGGTGCTAAGGCCGCAGAGTATGACTCAAAGTCATTAGCATCACAGCCAGGCAGCCATTGAACTCATCCCGATGAGCATACATAAGTATGTGATTCGGGTGAGTGAAAGCCGCTAACAACACTGTGGTGCTAAGGCCACAGAGTAAAAAGAAAAAAGCCAGCAGGTTGCCCCACTGGCTGGTGAAAAACACCATTACTCAGAAATTTTAGTCCTTTGGTTCACTCTACTTCAGCAAGATTTAGAACGTTTGTAACATTAACTACAGCAGTAAATTACAATGTGTGCTCGGTACGGGCGATAATATCGTCTTGTGCATCTGGCGATAACGCGGTGAAAAAGGCCGAGTAACCAGCAACCCTCACCACTAAATCACGATAGCGATCAGGATGTTGCTTGGCCTCGAGCAACGTCTCGCGCGATACTATGTTGTATTGCACATGCCAACCCAGGTATTCCTCAAAGAAGGTGCGCAGCATCATCATTAGCTTTTCACGGTCACGCGGGTTATCCAGTGTGGACGGGTTAAGTTTCTGATTGAGCAGCACGCCGCCTAAAATAGAGGCGGTCGGCAACTTCGACAGTGAGTTAAACACAGCCGTCGGCCCCAAGTGGTCAGTACCGGACGCCGGGCTTGCCCCTTCGGCCAGCGGGCTATGCGCTTTACGTCCATCTGGCGTTGCCATCGTTGCCGCACCAAATGGCACGTTAGCAGAAATCGACGACGTCCCGGCGTAATAGGTGCCACCGATAGGCCCACGGCCAAATCGGGTATTGTGATATTGCTTCAACTCATCAATATAAGTTTGGTAAGCCCGCACTAACAGTTGGTCGACATCATCAACATCATTGCCATATTTCGGCGCTGAATTAATCAGATGCTGGCGCAATTGCTCGCCATTCACACCAGCAAAGTCATTGGCTAATGCCGTCGCCAGTTGTTGTTGGCCAATAAGTTGTTGCTCAAAAACTAGCTTGCGCACTGCCGCCAGACTGTTCCCCAAGTTGGCTATCCCAACTTGCAAACCAGAAACCCAGTCATAACGCGCGCCGCCCTGTTTGATACTTTTACCGCGTTCAATGCAATCATCCACCAGCGCCGAGCAGACAATATCGTGGGCATTTTCTTCCAGCACGGTATCCACCACACACTCGATTTCGATGGATTTGCGGGTGTAATAGCGAATCTGTGCATCCCATTGCGCCATCACTTGGGAGAAATCAGCAAAGTTACCCTTAGATAACCCCAGCTCTTGCGGCAAAAATACTTGCCCAGAGGTAGCATCGCGGCCTTGCTCTAGCGCAGCTAACATCACTCTGGCAAAGTTAATGAAACTCATGCCGGTACAGCGATAACCCCATTTGCCGCCGACGGCGGTTTCGATGCAACCAATGGCCGCGTAATCGTAAGCATCCTGTGGATCTACGCCCAGCTTGATAAATTCCGGAATAACAATTTCGTCATTATTGAAAGCTGGCATACCAAAACCACAGCGAATGACTTGCACGCAAGCATCAAGGAAATCATCACTGATACCGGCATGGTAGCGAACACTGAGATTGGGCTGAGTTGATCTTAAACGCCCGCAAGATTCCAGCACGGCATAAGAGAGCGGGTTGACGGCATCTATCGCTTTACCCTGCACCAGTTTTTGCCCACCAATAGTGACATTTTGATACAGCGGGCTGCCCGCCGAGGCCTTAGAGTGTGAGCCGGAACGGATCTTGTTTACTTCCAGCAATTTCAGCCAACAGCTATGCAGCATCTCAATGGCTTTTTCACGGCTGAGGGTATTTTCCAGCTCAACATCACGGCGATACCAGGGGTACAAATACTGATCCAGACGGCCAAAGGACACCGAATGGCCATTAGATTCAATTTGCAAAATCAGCTGAATGAAATAGCACAATTGCAAAGCTTGCCAGAAAGTTTGTGGCGGCTGATGAGCAATTAACTCGCAGTTTTCGGCAATTGCTTGCAACTCAACACGCCGCCATTCGCGAGTTTCCTCAACTGCCATTTGCCGTGCCAGCGCCGCATAGCGCTCAATATGTTCGCTCAACGCGGCGAGTGAAATATCAATCGCTTTCAGGAATTGCTCTTTATGCAAGTCGCTCCAGTCGGTCAATTGCAGGCGTTCACGGCGCTCGGAGACTTTAGCCCGCAAGCCATCCAGCCCTTTTTCCAGCAATAGCGGGAAGTTAACCGCTAAATGCGCATCACCGGAGGTCATATTGCCTTCGGCTTTTATGATGCCCGTCGCCAGTAAGGCTTTTTGCTCATCGGTGAAAATGCCATAGCAACGATCTTGCACTGTCTGACCGCGCCACCAAGGGCACAGCTGATGCAACACGGCTTTATCTGCTTCACTGACCGAGAAGCCCGCTCCGGGGCGGTCGGCCAGCTCATCAATTTCATTCTCAATCCAGCTGACGGTGTATTCTGGAAAAATCGGTGCGGCACGCAATTGGCTGGCCTGATTACCAATAATCAGCTCATCATTCTTAATCCACACAGTGCGTTGCTGTAGGTGATGAGCTAGCGCCAGCGCACGTCTGACCGGCAGAGGTTTATCCTGATGCTGTTGATAAGCCTGGGTATAATGCAAAGCCCGCTCAGTACAAACCGGCGGTTTTACAATATGTATTAGCGCGTTTTTATGCTGTTTTGTCCGTTCGCTTAAGGTTACCAAATCGAGAGTTGTCATTGCGTCATCCTCTTAAAATTGCAGTAAGACCCTTGTCACGGGCATAACTTTCCGCGAAGGCCAGCAGGTCAGGAGAGTCCAAAGGCGTGCTTGCTGCCCGGTATTCTTCACCCAGCAGTGAATATTTGTTGATACCCAAGGTGTGATAAGGCAGAAAATGGATTTCTTTTACGCCAATTTCATCTGCGGCAAAATCGACAATTCCCCGCACTGAGTGGCGGTCAGCATTGAAGTCCGGAATCAATGGCACTCGCACGGTAATGTTGGTGCCCGCAGCAGCTAACTGGCGAAAATTAGCCATAACCCGCTTGGCCGAGCCCCCTGTCCACTGCTGAAAACGGGTTTCATCGGTATGCTTCAAATCTGCCAGCATCAAGTCCAACCACGGCAAAGAAGGCGCGATATAACGCCACGGCGTATGCAAGCAAGATTCAACGGCGGTATGAATACCCAGTTGATGACAGCGCTGCAATAATTCAGCGGCCACTGCCGGTTGCATAAAAGGTTCGCCACCCGACAACGTCACCCCGCCGCCGCTGCGCCGGTAAAATGGCAAATCGCGCAGCAAGGTGTCCATCGTCGCGTCAATATCAATCGGGGTGCCACAAAGGGTAATTGCGCCACTGGGGCAGCTCACTGCCAGCGCCTGAATATCGTCTTCATCTAGCCGCTGGCGCTGAATAACAAGTTTATTATCAGTGCGTTGGATAGCCTGTGGGCAAGTCTGCTGACATAAATCACAGCCCGAAATACACAGGCGTGAGTCAAATAACACTTCAGGTTTGCGTGAGCGGCTTTCCGGATTCTGGCACCAGCGGCAACTGAGCGAACAACCTTTGAGGAACACCACGCTACGAATACCTGGGCCGTCGTGAGTGGAATAGCGCTGTAAATTAAAAATCATCTTATTCCTCCCTTAAGCAGTGGCGGCACTGGCATCGTGGTGGCGACTTATTTTCATGAACAATACGTTTTCATGAGCAATACGTTTTCATGAACAATAGGCTTTGATAAACAATCGACTTTTATAAACAATCGACTTTTATAAACAATCGGCTTTGATAAACAATCGACTTTGATAAACAATGCGCTTTCATTGGCAATCAGTATCCGCGTAATATAGGGAAAGAAAAATTGATGAAATTTGCTGCGGAGTTCCTCTTTTATGTCAGCCCCTCGTCTGCAACAACAGTTTATTCGCCTTTGGCAACGTTTTAACGGCCAACCAACAGACACCACCTTGCAAGAGTTGGCCGAGGTACTCTGTTGTTCCCGTCGGCATGTGCGTTCCTTACTGGGCAATATGCAGCAAGAGGGCTGGCTAAGCTGGCAAGCTGAAGCGGGGCGAGGTAAGCGCTCACAACTTTCCTTCCTCTATTCCGGATTGGCGCTACAGCAACAGCGGGCCGAAGAGTTACTGGAGCAAGAGGGTGTTGACCAATTAGTGCAGTTGGTCGGCGATAAAAAAGCCGTGCGCCAGATGCTGCTATCCCAACTGGGGCGCAGCTTCCGGCAAGGTAAACATATTCTGCGCGTGCTGTATTATCGCCCACTTCAGAACCTGTTACCCGGCACGGCTCTGCGCCGCTCAGAAACCCATCTGGTGCGGCAGATTTTTAATGGCCTAACCCGTATAAATGAGGAAAATGGGGAACTGGAGCCGGATTTATCTCATCACTGGCAGGCGATGAGCCCGCTGCATTGGCGTTTTTATTTGCGCCCGGCGATTCATTTTCATCATGGTCGGGAACTGGACATGGCGGATGTGATTAGCAGTTTGACCCGCTTGATCCCCCAGCCACTGTTTTCACATATCACCGCAGTGCGCTCACCAACCCCCTATGTGATTGATGTGCATCTCAGCACCCCAGATAGCTGGCTACCCTGGTTGTTGGGCAGTGTACACGCCATGATCTTGCCGCAAGAGTGGGAAAATCAACCCGACTTTCGCCGCCATCCTATTGGCACCGGCCCTTATTCCGTGATCCGCAATCACCACAGCCAATTGAAAATTCAAGCATTTGATAATTACTTCGGTTTCCGCGCATTAATTGACGAGGTAAATATCTGGGTATTACCGGAGCTGTCTGAGGAGCTGGTTTATTCTGGCGTGCAATTGCAGGCAGATGACACCAGCAAAAATGAGCTGGAAAGTCGGCTGGAAGAAGGCTGTTATTTTTTGTTGTTTGACCAGCGATCTGCTCAAACCAGTAACCCAGAGATCCGCCGCTGGCTATGTGAACTCATCACCCCCGTCGCCCTGCTCAGCTATGCTGACCCTTTTTATCAGCGCTACTGGTCTCCGGCCTACGGCATGTTACCGCGCTGGCATCACAATCGGCTCGCCCCTTTGGAACCCAAACCCGATGGGCTGGCCGAATTGACACTGACTTTTTACAGCGACCATTCAGAGTTTGATGCTATCAGCCAGACACTGACTCAATTGCTGGCCGCTCATGGCGTGACCTTAAAAATACAGATTTTGGATTACCCGCAATGGTATCAAGGGGATGCCCAAAGTGATCTCTGGCTTGGTAGCGCCAACTTCTATTTACCCCTGGAATTTTCTCTGTTTGCTACCTTGTATGAACTGCCGCTGCTGCAATATTGCCTTGATGCAAAACTACATCAAGATGTTGAATTATGGCGTAATAATGCCCTTCCCGTGGCGGATTGGAGCCAGCGACTGGTCAGCCAGAATCAATTCCACCCATTATTCCATCACTGGCTAGAATTATATGGGCAGCACAGTATGCGCGGAGTTCGTATGAATACCCTCGGCTGGTTTGATTTCAAATCCGCATGGTTTACCCCGCCGGAAGCATAAACCTGCTTTCACCGACCCAAATTAATCACTACAATAGCGCCGTCTCAACGGGGTGCGGAAAAACTGTTGTGGTCGGGCCTGGAATTTATTCTGGTTCGTTCCATTAACACTGAAACAAAAACGTCGCGAGGTAGGTTTAACCGAAGGCGGACAGCACGGAGTGACCGGAGCGTACACCATGACCTTATAAATTATGGCTACGTGAGGATCACAAGTACTGCCCAACACCGGATAAACCTAACCGCAGCAAGTTTTTTCGCTGAGAGCAAACCCGTCGAACCTGATCCGGTTAACACCGGCGGAGGGATTTGAGAAAGATAACCCCGGCACCTACAGACTCCGGTGTTAACTACCGCCTCAGATACCTTTGCCACCTTTATTTTTAAGGAGTGCAAAGTGTTTAAACGCATTATTCCCTGCTTGTTTTTGCTGTCTGCGGCCGCAGTTGCTGCTGAAAAACCGACACTGACGGTTTACACCTATGATTCCTTTGCCGCCGACTGGGGGCCAGGGCCTGCAATTAAAAAAGCCTTTGAAGCCGAGTGCGATTGTCAGCTTAAATTTGTCGCGCTGGAAGACGGGGTTTCACTGCTAAACCGCCTGCGAATGGAAGGGAAAAATAGCCAAGCTGACGTCGTTTTAGGCTTAGATAACAATCTGGTACAGGCAGCGGAGCAGACCGGATTATTCGCACCCAGCCAAGTGGACACCCGTCATCTGACCTTGCCAGAAGCATGGCAAAATAAAACTTTCGTCCCTTATGACTATGGCTATTTCGCCTTTGTATATAACAAAGAAAAAGTGAAAAATCCGCCGAAAAGCCTGCAAGAATTAATTGACACTCAAGAGCCGTGGAAAGTGATTTATCAAGACCCACGCACCAGTACACCGGGCCTTGGCTTACTGCTGTGGATGCAAAAAGTCTATGGTGACCAAGCCCCACAAGCCTGGCAAAAACTGGCGAAAAAAACCGTCACCGTGACCAAAGGCTGGAGCGAAGCTTACGGTTTATTCCTTAAGGGCGAAGGGGATTTTGTGCTGAGTTATACCACCTCTCCGGCTTATCATCTGATTGAAGAGAAAAACGACCATTACGCAGCGGCTGACTTTAGTGAAGGTCACTATCTGCAAGTCGAAGTGGCCGGAGTGGTTGCCTCAAGCAAACAGCCAGAACTGGCCCAGCGCTTTATGCAATTTATGGTGACGCCAGCCTTCCAAAATCATATTCCGACCGGCAACTGGATGTATCCGGTGATAAAAATGGATTTTCCCGCCGGTTTTGACACCCTAACCGTGCCACAAACAGCATTGCAATTTGATGCAAAAGACGTGGCAGATAATCGCAGCAAATGGATTCAGACATGGCAATCCGCCGTCAGCCGCTGATCCCCGCGTGGCTATGGCCGGGGCTACTGGCCGCTGGGTTGATAGTGGGGGTCGCCTTGCTGGCCTTCACTGCACTTTGGCGTCATGCGCCAGCGGCTGACTGGCATAGCCTGTGGCAAGACAGCTATCTGTGGCATGTTATCCGCTTTACTTTTTGGCAGGCGCTGCTGTCAGCTTTGCTGTCGGTCATCCCGGCTATTTTTTTAGCTCGAGCCTTATACCGTCGCCGCTTCCCCGGGCGTCAGTTGATGCTGCGCTTATGCGCCATGACCTTGGTGCTCCCGGTGTTGGTCGCCCTGTTTGGCATTTTGACAGTTTATGGCCGCCAGGGTTGGCTGGCGGGGCTGTTTAGTTGGCTGGGGGTGGATTACCGCTTCTCGCCTTATGGTTTGCAAGGAATTTTGCTGGCGCATATTTTCTTTAATATGCCGCTGGCAACCCGCTTATTATTGCAATCCTTAGAAGGCATTGCTGTGGAACAGCGCCAATTAGCCGCGCAGTTGGGCATGAATGGGTGGCAACATTTTCGCTGGGTCGAATGGCCCTACCTGCGCCGCCAAATTTTACCGACTGCGGCGCTGATTTTTATGTTGTGCTTTGCCAGCTTCGCGACGGTGCTGTCTTTGGGCGGCGGGCCGCAAGCCACCACTATCGAACTCGCTATTTATCAAGCGCTCAGCTATGACTATGACTTGGGGCGCGCTGCATTACTGGCATTAATCCAACTGGGTTGCTGCCTGGGATTAGTGGTGCTGAGCCAGCGGCTAAGTTCGGTGCTCGCGGTGGGTAATACTCAAGGGCAAGTGTGGCGCAATCCGCAAGATAGCGGTTGGGCGCGCCTCACTGATACTCTCTTAATCAGCGCCGCATTGCTATTGATGGTGCCGCCATTGTTGGCGGTGGTGATTGATGGCAGTAATAAAACCATGCTGACCGTGCTACAGCAACCGGCACTGTGGCAAGCTTTCTTGACCTCATTGACCATCGCCATAGGGGCCGGATTATTGTGTGTCACTTTAACCATGATGCTCTTATGGAGCAGCCGCGAGCTGAAACTGCGCCAACACGCCGCCTATGGACAAGCACTGGAGGCCAGTGGCATGGTGATTCTGGCGATGCCGGGCATTGTCCTGGCGACCGGCTTTTTCTTATTGCTTAACGACACCTTGGGTTTGCCGCAATCACCTTACGCGCTGGTGATATTAACTAATGCACTGATGGCGGTGCCTTATGCATTAAAAGTGCTGGATAACCCGATGCGCGACCTTGCAGAGCGCTATACGCCGCTGTGTTTATCTTTGGATATCCACGGCTGGCACCGGTTGCGTCATATCGAGTTAAGTGCGCTGAAACGCCCTTTGGCACAGGCGCTGGCTTTCGCTTGTGTTCTCTCCATTGGCGATTTTGGGGTGGTGGCACTGTTTGGTAATGAGCATTTCCGCACCTTGCCCTTTTACCTTTATCAGCAGATAGGTTCCTATCGCAGCCAGGATGGCGCAGTCACTGCCCTGCTACTGCTGCTGCTGTGTTTCCTGCTGTTTACTCTTATTGAACGACTGCCGAGCCGCCATGCTAAAGCTTGAGAAAATCACCTATTTATACGACCACTTACCGATGCGTTTTGATGTGCGCATTCAGCCCGGTGAGCGAGTGGCAATCCTGGGCCCCAGTGGCGCGGGTAAAAGCACTCTGCTGGGCTTAATTGCCGGTTTTTTGCCGCCGGTCAGTGGCCAAATGCTGTTGAATAATCAAGACCATACCCTAACACCGCCAGCGCAAAGGCCGGTATCTATGTTATTTCAGGAAAATAACCTGTTTTCGCATTTGAATGTCGAGCAGAACATTGGGTTGGGCTTACATCCGGGGCTGAAACTGGATCCTGAGCAAAAGCAGCTGCTGCGCAAAATTGCCCAACAAGTGGGGTTGGAGGAGTGTCTCGACCGGCTCCCCGCACAGCTTTCCGGCGGTCAACGTCAGCGGGCGGCATTGGCTCGCTGCTTGGTGCGCAGCCAGCCTATTTTGCTGCTGGATGAGCCATTTTCTGCACTGGATCCGGCATTACGTAATGAAATGCTGCAATTAGTCGACCAAGTTTGTGTCAGCCGCCAGCTTACATTACTGATGGTATCCCATAATCTGGATGATGCCGCCCGCATCGCCGAGCGCACATTACTGGTCGTCGATGGCCGAATTTACTATGACGGCCCAACAGCGGCACTGGTTAACAGCAGTGCCCCAGAGGCCCGAGTTCTGGGCATTGCCCCTATCAGTAGCAGTTGAATTATTAATGTAATAATTTAATGCCC
>NZ_ACCD01000030.1 GCF_000173775.1 Yersinia rohdei ATCC 43380 | reverse complement strand
CCATTACGCCGTTATGCAAGGTTGTATTGGTCGCAGTGGCACCTTTGGCGATATTAAACTGACCGCCATCAATAGAAGTACCTGTCGTTGCGGCATTTTCCGCTAAATTCAAGGTACCGTCTTTGCGGATATAGGTATTAGTAACAATGCTACCTTGAACCACATCAATAGTCCCGCTGACTAAGTCAGTTCTATCCGCCGTGGTATCAGAGGCAATGTTAAATTTACCGTGATTAACCACTGTACCTTCGGTTTTTGCTTTATCTTTCAGTTCAAAGACAGCACCTTGGTTTACTGTGGTGTTATTTGCGGTTTGATGTTCAGATAATGTTAAGACAGTTGCATTATTTAACGTGGTTTTATCGGCGATAGCGCCGTCGGCAATAGTAAATGTGCCGCTATTAACAATGGTGTTCTCTGCTCGCGAGCCTTCTTCCAGGGCAAAAGTCCCACCATTAACAGTAGAGTCGATCACTGTGGCATCTTTCTTCACAGTAACATTACCGTGAGATTCCATGCCTGTGGCTTCAGAGAATGCGTCTAAAATAGCACTCGCGTTTTCTTCAATTTTGGCATTGACAGATTTAGCCAACTCAGCCGCTACACCACTCAAAGTTAGCATGCCACCCTCTTTGACAATGCTATTGGTATCTGTACCGCGGGTGTTGACCAATTCGCCAGCAATCTGAGCACCAAACGAGTTGGCTCCTTCGGCTAATTCTAATTTGCCACGGTTATGGACAATACTTCCTTCAGCAATACCATCTTCTTCAACTTTTTGCGTACCAAGAATAATGCCGTCAACGGATTTGGCGTTGTTTTTGATAGTTTGGGTATCACCAAGTTTAACTTGCTGTTTTTTAGCCAGCTTACCCTCTTCAACATCTAGGGTGGCAATCTGTGGGGTTGCATTAATTATTTTGTCATCTACAGCTTTAATGTGTTGTGCTAGTTCTGTCAGTTTATCTTTAACAGTTTCATTGTTGTTGAGCTCAAGCTGATAGCTCTCATTTTTAGTTTTTTCAGCAGTTTTTAGTTCGTCTAATGAGCCCAAATTACCTATCAATGCCACTGCCGCTGCAGTCTCTTCTTGAGTCTTAAGTTGTTTTTTAAACTCCTCAGCTGAAGGCACGTATTTGCTATAGGCGTCAGTTACTGACTCATAGTTTGCTGTTAATTGTTCAAATTCTGCTTTAGTGTCATCTGGATCAAGATTATTATTATTAATAATATTTTTATATTCATCTGTAACTTCAGTGATGGCAGCCTTCAGTTTATTCTGCAAATCAGTTAAGTCGATGGCACCAAGTTCTGCCATAGGTGTTTGACCATTAAATTTAGTTAACCCCGTTTGTAGCTCTGTAGCAGCTGACTGGACAGTATTTATTGCCGTTTTTAGGTCATCTTGATTTGCGGTACTCATCTTCGCAGTTATTGCATCGATCAGTATTTTTGCTTCTGAATTATCTTCAGTTATCCCTTTAATTGTGGGAGTATCATTTTTTTGTTGAGTTAATTTATCAACCGCATTGTTAACGACTTCTGCCGCTGCCACTTGGCTTTCACGAACCTTATAGTGTTGATTGGCTAATTCATAAGCCTCTTTGGCATCTTTTATAGTAGTATTTTGGTCTAATAGCTCTCCGGCTTCTTTTTCTGATTCTTGTTTTTCCGCTCTCAGTTTTTGAATGGCATCACTATCCGCTGCATTCCACTCAATTTCATCTACGGGCACAGTTTTTATTGTTTCAAATTCAAGCTCATTACCGCCATTACTAATAAATACACCACCTTCTGCGATACGTTTGAAGTCGCCAGTGGGTGTATATATTAAATTTGGATTTTGTGCCGCTATTGCACCACCGGATACCAGTGATGAGATCAATAAAGAAAGTGGTAAAATACGCGTATTTAAAGTCTTACAAGGTTTCATATATATTTTCCTGTTCGCAAATAAGCAATTTATAAATATGTATCTAAACAGTGGTGTGAATTTCGAAATGGAATATAACTAAAATGAAATGCTTGAGTCACTAGCAGAGGTGGTATTTAAAAATAATATAATTTAAACTTAATTTAAGATTTTATTTTAATATTTAATTGATAATATAATTTATCGTAACACAATGATTTTGTTGGATTTATTATTATGTTTTATTGTTTTTTTTAAAATAAAATTATTAATTTATATTGTTCATATTTTGGTGTGGAAATAGTTTAAATATAAAATATTAGCGGTTATTTTCTTTGTGCTTTTATGATATTTTGTCGTTTTTTAATAGTGTTTTTTGTGCTTATCGTTGCTGATAATAACCTACAATGACATTCGCACTGGCGGGGATGAGATATCTTGGGTATTGGGTATTAGATGATGTTAGCTCCGGAGTTATGGGCTATTTTAGCTAACGGGGGCGCTCTAAAATCTATAACACTCTAGTGATTTAGGGACGACGGAGGGGGATTTATAAGCAGAGAGGATAAGTGGATAATCAGACCGGGTAGAAAAAATGTGAATCACGCCCAATACAATAACGAAAAATAATGCGTGCTATATTAAATCCGGTGAATGCTCTGCAACATAACCTGCATCTTTGTTTTCGCCCAGAAAACCCTCTATGACTCTGTTTTACTCAGAGCCATAGAGAAAATATCAATTTAAAAATGGATGATTAAATAAGCTATCACCCCTTCTTTTTCACATGACTAATTCCAGTTTCACCGGAATGTTCTTATAAGCAGGAATGCCACATTGAGGATCAAAATTATCTAATGAAATAAGATTATTAGCCTCTGGGAAGTAAGTGGCTACTGAATGCTCAGCCATATCATAAATAACAACAGTTAGGTTGTCTAAACGCCGGTCTGTTGAGTGATTATTACAATCCAATGCAATGACGTTTACTTTGTCACCTTGTTTGATTCCTTGTTTTGTGGATTCATTTTGGCTGATAAAGATCACGTCACGTTGACCAAACACACCACGATAGCGATCATTCATGCCATATATGGTGGTGTTATATTGGTCATGACTGCGCAATGTTGCCAATATTAATTCACTATTAACCGCAGATTCTGGGTCTTCAATAACGCCTTTTGTCGTCATAAAGTTGGCCTTGCCTGACTCGGTAATCCAATGACGATTAGAGGCGGCATTAGTGAGATGGAAGCCTCCAGGTATTCTGATGCGTGCATTATAATCATCAAATCCTGATAATACCGCCTCCATTGCATCGCGTATCAGGTCATAGTTATTAATAAAATTATCCCAATCAACTTTAGTTTTTGTGATTGTTGCTTTTGCAAGGCCGGCAACAATAGCCGGTTCTGACTTAAGATAAGGGCTAATAGGTTTTAACAGCCCTCTTGAAGCATGCACCATTGACATGGAATCTTCGACAGTAATACTTTGTGCTCCACCCAATTGCATGTCAATTTCACTACGGCCTAATACTGGGAATAAGAATGTATTCTTTGCCGTAAGTAAATGTGAACGATTAAGTTTTGTCGCAATATGTACTGCCATATCTAACTTTTTCATACCCGCATAACAAGCATCACGATCAGGCATTGCGACAGCCAGGTTACCTCCCATACAAATAAGTGCGTTAGCACTGCCCTGATAAATAGCCTTCATGCTCGCCACTGCGGCATGGCCAAAATCACTCGGAGGGCAGAAACCAAAGTGTTTTTCTATATTATCCAAAAATGTCTTACTTGGTTTTTCCGTAATACCTACAGTACGGTCACCTTGCACATTGGAATGCCCGCGTAGAGGACAAATCCCTGCACCATCACGACCTATATTCCCTTTTAATAATAATAGATTGACGAGTTGCTGAATATTTTGAGTGCCATGTTGATGCTGAGTTATGCCCATGCCATAACAAATGATGGTATTTTTTGCTGCAATATAAAAATCTGCTATTTCTTCAATGTGTTCACGAGAAATACCTGATACTCGCAGAATATCATCCCAGTTGCTGGATAAAATATTCTGCTCTAGTTTTTCATAACCATTTGTATGTTCAGCAATAAAATCAATATCTAACACTGAGGGTTGGTTGCTAGCTAATGCGGCATTGTGACGTTCAATAATGCACCGCAAAACACCTTTAATCAGCGCAGTATCACCACCAATACGCACTTTATAGTAATTTTGGGCTAATTTTGTCGATTCCAACGTTAGCATTTCGACAGGATCTTGTGGGTAAGTGAAGAACTCAAGTCCGCGTTCCCGCAACGGATTAATGGCAATAATTTTCACACCAAGTTTGGCCGCATCACGTAATGAACTTAGCATGCGCGGATGATTTGTCCCTGGATTATGGCCAATACAAATAATTAAATTGGCTTTTTCAAAATCTTCTAATAAAACAGTCCCTTTACCAACACCAATTGATGCCGCAAGCCCAACGCTGGTTGGCTCATGGCACATATTTGAACAGTCCGGAAAATTATTAGTTCCATATTCCCGAGCAAAGAGTTGATATAAGAACGCAGCTTCATTTGATGTTCGGCCTGAAGTGTAAAATTCGACAGTGTTCGGGTCAGAGTAACTGCGTAAGTGAGTGCCCACTTGCTGAAATGCTTCATCCCACTCTATTGGCTCGTATTTATCTGTTGTTGAGTTATATTTCATTGGATGGGTCAGACGGCCTTCATTTTCTAAATCATAGTCATCCCACTCTAATAGTTCGGATACTGTGTGTTTGGCAAAAAATTCAGGGGGAGTTCTTTTAGATGTCGCTTCCCAAGCCAATGCTTTTGCACCATTTTCACAGATATCAAATGACGCCGTGTGTTTAGGATCTGGCCATGCACAACCAGGACAATCAAAACCTTCCGGTTTGTTCATATCAAACATTGCAATGACATCATGGCTAATATTCATTTGCCCGCGTAATGCCTCTGCGACCCCTTTTACAGCACCCCATCCGGCGGCTGCACCTGTATAGTTTTCGATTTTTATTTTCATTGTCACGGCTCCATTACTCATAAATATAATTTATTAGTTACTTAAAATAGATTAGTGGGTTTGCTGAGTTAATCGAATTTTTCAGTCAAAAGCTGTGCTCGACCTTGCTGGGTAACCAAACAACCAATTGAAAATTAATATAAATTATTACAACTAAAATTCGGGGGCGTATGGGCTAGTGTTGCGTTAATACATAGCAACCGGTAAGATTTTCACTAAGGTATTTATAGGGCTATAATGAATCACATTCTTTAGGATCAAGGTAACCTCATGACGAACAAGCAAACTAATTTAGACCTTACAGAAAAACAAAAAGAAGAAATAGACATCATGGCGTTGCAAAGAGTTAGAGCGATGAACAGTGATGAATTCTTCTGTAACAGCATTGACCAGAAAGTTCATTCAATGGAAGAACATGTTAGAAACTATTTTCAGTCACGTTTTACGTTCCATTTGAATAAAGAAAAAAGCGATAAATAATTGAGCTTAAAACCGCCCATTTATTTTTAGCTTTATTGCGTTATAGCGAATGTCAGGTAACTTGTTATTTTTAGGATGTTACCTGACAATATAGCTAACAAGAAATGGATAAAACATAATTACTAACAAATTGATTTAATTGCAAAAATATGCTGGAAACTGATGGGTTGGTGCCCTAGGTAATTATTCTGAGTCATATTTATCTTTAACCCGAAACTATATTAATAAAGCCTATAAAAACACGCGCCTGGAAAGGAAGTTAATGGCGCAGTGTAAATTAATAATATTTAAAATATTATAATCTATAAAGGAAAATATATATTAACTCTCATGATGATTTTGCTGTTCAATTTTAATTAAATTGAAACTGTTTTTGAGAAAATAATACAGAATTTCCTTATATATAAACTCCTTCATAGCAATGCTACAATCGCCCGGTTGGATCTTTCAGGGAGCGATGTATGAATTATTTCGGTTTGCAGGGGTGGCAATCAGTGCTTAAAAATTGGCAGGTAACTATTTTGGCCGTAGCAGTCATAATGCTAGCCGCCTGTGATGATGGTAGTAATAAAGAAGCCGCCGATCCGGCGAAGCCTCCTGTCGCCACCGCCAGCCTACCCGTGGTGAAAAAACTCGATACAGCGTCATTGGCAGAGCTGGCAAAACGCCATGCAAATCAGCCACTAACATTACTGGATGCCTCTGAGTTACAACTCGATGGTGCCAGTGCGCTGGTGTTAACTTTTTCCATCCCCCTTGATCCCAAACAAGATTTTGCATCTCGCGTGCATTTGGTAGACAGCGTCACCGGTAAAATTGATGGCAGTTGGGAGCTTTCCGACAACCTCACTGAGCTGCGTATGCGGCATTTGCTGCCGGAGCGCAAGCTGGTGTTAACCATAGACAGCGGGCTAACCGGCATTAATGGCGCGGCGCTTTCGCAATCGCAGCAGCAAAATATCACCACCCGAGATATCAAACCCAGTGTCGGTTTTGCCAGTAAAGGCTCTTTATTACCGGGTAAATTGGCTCAGGGCTTGCCAGTAATGGCGCTCAATGTTGATAACGTCGATGTTAATTTCTTCCGTATTAAACAGAACAGTTTGGCTAATTTCCTGGCGACTTGGCAGAACCGCAGTGCGCTGTCTAACTGGGAATCAGACGAACTATTGAAAATGGCTGATTTAGTTTATACCGGCCGCTTTGACCTTAATCCCGCGGCTAACACCCGCGAAAAACTGTTGTTGCCACTTGCCGATATTAAGCCATTGCAAGAATCCGGTGTTTATCTGGCGGTGATGCAGCAAGCCGGGCATTACAGCTATACCAATGCCGCCACCTTATTTACCCTGAGTGACATTGGGGTGTCGTTGCACAGCTACCATAATAGGATGGATGTCTTTACTCAGGCATTGGCGGGTGGGGCGGCCTTGAAAGGTGTGTCGCTGCAAGTGCTGGATGAAAAAGGCCAAGTGCTGGTTCAAGCCGAAACCGACGGGCAGGGCCATGCACAGCTGGCAAAGAATCCCAAAGCGAAATTACTGTTGGCGGCGCAAAACGGGCAAACCAGCCTGATTGACCTTAATGCCCCAGCACTGGATTTGGCCGAGTTTGATATCGCTGGGCCGGAAGGTTTCCAAAAACAGTTTTTTGCCTTTGGCCCACGGGATTTATATCGCCCAGGAGAAACCTTAATTGTCAATGGGTTACTGCGGGATGCGGACGGAAAACCTCTCACGACTCAACCGGTAAAAGTTGATATTCTTAAACCGGATAACCAGGTGGCGCGCAGCTTTGTCTGGCAGCCACAGGATGGCCTGTATCAATACCAATATGCCATTCCTGAAGCTGGGCCAACCGGTGAATGGTCACTGCGTTTGGATCTGGGTGATAATCAACCGCGGCTGTATAAATTCAAAGTAGAAGATTTCCTGCCAGAGCGCATGGCACTGGAGATTGCCACCCATAAAGAACCTATCGCCACCGACAGCGAAGCCCGCTTTGCCGTGACCGGGCGCTATTTATATGGTGCACCAGCATCCGGCAATCGCCTGCAAGGCCAGCTGTTCTTGCGCCCACTGCGGGAAGCTGTCGCCGCGCTACCGGGTTTTGAATTTGGCTCGGTTACCGAAGAAAATCTGTCGCGCACTCTGGATGAGTTTGATACCACCTTAGACAGCGAAGGCGAAACTGATATTGCGGTGGATAACAGCTGGCAGGACGCGCAATCGCCGCTGAAACTTATTTTACAGGCCAGTTTGCTAGAGTCTGGTGGGCGGCCCGTGACTCGCCGAGCTGAGCAAGCATTATGGCCAGCCAGCGCACTGGCAGGTATTCGCCCGCTGTTCAATAAACAGCAAGTTTATGATTACCGCAGTGACAGTTATAAATCGCAAGCTATGGTAGACCAAGATACCCAAGCTGATTTTGAAATCGTTTATGCCAATGCAAACGGCGACAAACTGGCTGTTAATGATCTGAAAGTAAAACTGGTACGTGAGCGCCGAGATTATTACTGGCAGTGGTCAGAAAGCGAGGGCTGGCAGTCGCTGTTTGACAAAAAAGATCTTATTTTGGCAGAGCAGGCGATAGATATTCCCGCCAACGGCAGCGACAAAATTAGCTTCCCAGTGGAATGGGGCGCTTACCGCCTTGAAGTCAGCAATCCTAATAACCAACTGGTGACTAGCTCCCGCTTCTGGGCCGGTTATAGCTGGCAAGATAATACGGGCGGCAGTGGTGCGGTGCGGCCCGATCAGGTCAAACTGACACTGGATAAACCGGCTTACCGACCGGGCGAAAAAGTGAAACTGCATATTGAAGCACCGGCTGCCGGTAATGGTTATTTGCTGGTTGAATCCAGTGATGGCCCATTATGGTGGCAGGAAGTGACTATTCCAGCTGGAGGCACAGAGGTTGAAGTGCCAATTAATTCGGATTGGAATCGTCATGACCTTTATCTTAGCGCGACAGTGATTCGCCCTGGTGATAAGTCGCAGCAAGCCACACCAAAACGCGCGATTGGTTTGTTGCATCTGCCGCTAGTGGATGAAACGCGCAAGCTGGCGTTGCAATTGGATGCCCCAGCCCGTATTCGCCCGAATCAAACATTAACCGTCAAAGTGAAAGCCAATCGTAGCGGTGCGCCACTGCCAGAAAAAGTGCAGGTTTTGCTGTCGGCAGTGGACAGCGGCATCTTGAATATTACTGATTACGCAACCCCAGACCCCTATGATGCCTTCTTTGGCCGCAAGCGCTACAGTGCTGATCAATATGATATTTATGGGCAGTTGATTGAGGGGCAGGGGCGTTTGGCGAGCTTGCGTTTTGGTGGTGATGGCGATGACGAAGATGCGCTATCGCGTGGCGGTAAAAAACCTATTACCGAGGTCACGATAGTGGCGCAACAAGCCCAGCCGGTGACCTTAAATGCACAGGGCGAAGGCAGCATTGAACTGGCTATCCCTGACTTTAACGGCGAGTTGCGCTTGATGGCGCAAGCCTGGAGTGATGAAGATTTCGGCAAAGCAGAGTCCAAAGTGGTGGTTGCGGCCCCGCTAATTGCGCAACTGGCCACACCGCGCTTTCTTGCCGGCGGTGACCGCACGCAGCTGGCATTGGATTTGAGCAATCTGTCCGGCCAACCACAAACACTGTCACTTCAATGGGTTGCTAGCGATTTACTGGCACTTGATGGTGAGAGAACTCAGTCTGTTTCGCTGGCTAAAGGTGAACGTAAAACGCTGTTGATTCCGGTGCGGGCTTTGCCGGGTCTGGGTCAGGGTGATATTGGGCTGACCATCACCGGCATGGTCTTACCGGAGGAAAAACTGCCAGATTATCAGCATCATTGGAAAATTGGGGTGCGGCCAGCTTATCCGTCACAGACGCGCCATTTCGCCAATGTGCTGCGCAGTGGCGATAGCTGGAGCTTGCCAGCCGAAGCCATTGAGGGGCTGATACCTGAAACCCTGCAAGGGCAATTACTGATAACTAGCCGCCCGCCACTGAATTTGGCCCGCTATATCGCTGAATTATATGCTTATCCTTACGGTTGTTTGGAGCAAACGGTGAGCGGGTTATACCCTTCGCTGTACAGCAATAATGCCCAGCTGACCGCCATGGGTATCAAGGCCGACAGTGATGAAAAACGGCGTAAAAGTATCGATGTCGGTATTGAGCATCTGCTGGGTATGCAGCGCTACAATGGCAGTTTTGGCCTGTGGAGCAATAGCAGCCCGGAAGAGTTCTGGTTAACGGCTTATGCCACTGATTTCCTTTATCGCGCCAGTCAGCAAGGCTACAGTGTGCCGGCGGCGGCATTAACCGCTGCCAATAATCGCTTGCAGCGTTATTTACAAGACCCAAGTCAAATTGAAATTCGCTATAGCGAACAAGACAAACATACCCGTTTTGCGGTGCAGGCTTATGCCGGTTTAGTATTGGCGCAGCAGCAACAGGCATCACTGGGTGCATTGCGGCAACTGTATACCCGCAGCAATGATGCGCGCTCCGGCTTGCCGCTGGTGCAACTGGGGGTAGCACTGAAATTAATGGGTGATATGCCGCGAGCTAAAGAAGCCATTAATCAGGGGCTGAAGACTCACCGCAGTGATAAAGATTATTGGCTGGAGGATTACGGCAGTGCTCTGCGCGATGATGCGCTGATTTTGGCGCTGTTGACTGACAATAACCTACTGCCACAAGAGCGCGACTCCCGCCTGTTGGCGTTATCCAATGCGCTGGTGGGCCGTAATTATCTGTCTACACAAGAGAGTAACGCACTCTTCCTGGCGGGACGCACCCTGATTAATGGTGCTGAAACGCCGTGGCAGGTGACAATTGCACCGCAGTTAGCGCCGCTGGCAGGCAGCCCGACATTGACGCAAAATGCCGCACTGACTCAAAACTGGTCAGCATCACAACTGGCTGACGGGATGCAATTACAAAACCCGGGCGATGTCACCTTGTACAGTCGCCTGGATATCGTCGGGTATCCACAGCAGACGCCAGTCCCTTTCAGTAATAATTTACATATCACCCGCAGTTATATTGGGCTTGATGGTAATCCGTTGCAGTTATCACATCTTAAAAGTGGCGAACTGGTTCTGGTACACTTAGACGTCTGGGCCGATAAACGGGTGCCGGATGCATTAGTGGTGGATTTACTGCCCGCCGGACTCGAGCTGGAAAACCAGAATTTGGGCGACAGTAGCGCCAGTCTGGGGGAAAGTGCCAATAGTGTGACGGAGTTATTGCAGGATATGCAGCAATCGGATATCAAACATCAAGAGTTCCGTGATGACCGCTATGTTGCTGCGGTGAATGTTGATGCTTATCGCCACACGACCTTGCTCTATCTGGCGCGCGCGGTGACGCCGGGAGTCTATCAAGTGCCCGCACCACAGGTGGAATCCATGTATGTCCCGGATTGGCGGGCGCTCGGAAGCACTGTGTTGCAGCTTGAAATTTCTAAGTAAATACTGACTTCCCTGGTGCGGCTGATGGTCGGTCACCGCACCAGTTTGGGACTTAATGTTATTGATGCGCAACGTTTTTTTCTCTCGCCATCGCCGCAAAATTTGGGCGCTGGTGTTCATTGTTATGCTTATTCCGGCGGCTTTGTGGCTGGCAGATAAATGCTGGCCGCTGCCCTTGACGGAGGCTCAGGTGGCCCGGGTGGTTGTGGCTGAAGATGGCACGCCATTGTGGCGCTTCGCCGATGCTGACGGAGTCTGGCGCTATCCGGTTGCCCTACCAGATGTTTCCCCTTATTACCTGCAAGCACTGCTAACTTTTGAAGACCGCTGGTTTTACTCGCACCCTGGCGTAAACCCTTTGGCGTTGGTTCGAGCCACTTGGCAATATTTGCGCGCCGGTAAAATCCTCTCTGGGGGTAGCACGTTATCAATGCAGGTTGCCCGCCTGATTGACCCACATCCCCGCACTTTGACTGGTAAATTACGCCAAGTTTGGCGAACCATGCAGTTGGAATGGCATTTTTCTAAAGATCAAATTCTTGAAATTTATCTTAATCGCGCCCCTTTCGGCGGCACATTACAAGGAATTGGTGCTGCCAGTTGGACATATCTTGGCAAACCGCCCTCACAATTGACGCCAGCAGAAGCCGCACTACTGGCGGCACTGCCCCAAGCCCCAAGCCGCTTACGACCAGACCGCTACCCACTGCGGGCCAAAGCCGCGCGGGATAAAGTTTTAAGCCGGCTGGCTGATTATCAGGTCTGGTCGGCAGAACAAGTGGCTGATATAAAACAAGAAGATATCTGGCTGGCACCACGTCAGGTGCCGCAACTAGCGCCATTATTGGCCCGCCGCGTGACCCGTGGTAATCAGCGGGAAGTTATCCAGACCACTGTTGATGCGGGGTTACAGCGGCAATTAGAAGATATGGCGGCGGGGTGGCGTCACCAGTTGCCAGAGAAAACCTCCCTAGGATTACTGGTGGTGGAAAACAGCACGATGAATGTCCGAGCTTATCTCGGCTCGGTCGATTTTGAGGATAATAGCCGCTTTGGTCATGTGGATATGGTCAGCGCCTGGCGTTCGCCGGGATCGACATTAAAACCCTTCTTATATGCGATGGCATTGGATGATGGGCTGATTCATGCCGAATCACTGTTACAGGATGTGCCGCGCCGTTTTGGTGACTATCGGCCCGGTAATTTTGATACTGGGTTTCATGGCCCGGTCAGTGCCAGCGAGGCACTGGTTCGCTCACTGAATCTGCCCGCAGTGCAATTACTGGAGTCTTTTGGTCCAAAACGCTTTACAGCTAATTTGCGCAATGGCGGTTTAAATTTACGTTTCCCTCCACACAGTGAGCCGAGTTTGGCGGTGATCCTTGGGGGGACTGGTGCGCGCTTGGATCAGTTAGTGGCCGCCTACAGTGCTTTTGCTCGTGGTGGAATGGCCGCCACATTACGTTTTGAGCCACAACAGCCAGTGCAGGAGCGGCGGTTATTCTCCGCCGGAGCCGCATGGATTACCCGACGGATTATGGCGGGTGAGGCGCGGCCGTTACCGGATGATATTTTACCGGCTATTGTCCCGTTGGCGTGGAAAACCGGCACCAGCTATGGCTACCGTGATGCCTGGGCGATAGGTATTAATGCCCGTTATACCCTCGGTGTCTGGGTTGGGCGGCCTGATGGCACGCCAGTCGCCGGTCAATTTGGTTACGCCACCGCCATCCCTATCCTCAATCAGGTCAATAACCTGCTGATGACCCGCTCTCAGCAAGCTGTTCAGCAGTTACCACGCGATCCCCGACCCTCATCTGTTAGTCGGGAAGAAATTTGCTGGCCGGGCGGCCAACCATTGGCCATCGGGGACAGTAATTGCCGCCAGCGGCGTCAAAGTTGGGTTCTTGATGGGACGCTGCCCCCGACAATGCCCGCTCCAGGGCAGGAAAATCTGCAAGGGAGCCAACTCAGCCTGTGGCTAAATGCGCAAGGGCTGCGAGTGGCAGCCGATTGCCCGGATGCAAAACCTGTGCAATTAACATTATGGCCACTGCCACTTGAGCCGTGGTTGCCGCCGACAGAGCGCCGCAGCCAGCGGTTACCCGCCGCCAGTCGCGAATGTCCACCTCAAGGTAATCTCAATGTGGCTCCACTGCTTATTTTGGGCATCCGTGACGGTGCGGTAGTGAAACGCCTACCGGGCCAACAGAGTCTTGACCTTCGTTTGACGGCTCAAGGAGGCCGAGGGCAACATTGGTGGTTTTTAAATGGAGAGCAAGTTGCAGTAACAGAAAATAATCAATCATGGGTGCAAAAGTTATCTGCGCCCGGCGCTTATCAGCTCAATGTATTGGATGACAGTGGTCTGGTCAGTAATCTGACCTTTAGGTTGGAGTAGCAGCCGGTTTCGATTGAGTTAATTGCACGCCACAGCGATTCAGCTTTGGGAATCCAATATCACCCGTGAGCCCATCAGGTCTTGTGAAAAAACCGGTGTTAAGTTTATTCCTACGTGGTAATTATTTGCATTCCTGCCGCTATTTTATTGCGCCTAACTTCAAGGCAGAAAACTGATTTTTATGAGAATTGTGAGTTGTGCATAAAAATAGGCAATTAAGATAAATATTTTTTAATGAAATGTTGTAATTCCCGTATGCAAGCGCCAATCACACACATATAATCGGCGGCCACTGTACAGGGTCGGCATAATTTTGTAATAAAGGAACTGTCCGTCAGCCGAGTTTAACTGCTGTTAAGAGAGTTATCGCGGCGGGTTCCAAGTCCGGTCAATATTATATACCCAATAGGTTTCGAGAAGCAGATTGGCGGTAACCGAATGATTCCAATGAGTTGATGTAATTCAATGAGTTGGGGTTGATGGAAACCAAAAATCCTCTATATTGAAAGACGATGGGTAGAAATCCAATAGAGGTTATCATGGCTTTAGAACGTACTTTCTCCATTATTAAACCAAATGCTGTTGCCAATAATGACATTGGTGCCATCTATGCGCGTTTTGAAAGTGCTGGTTTCAAAATTATTGCTGCCAAAATGTTGCATTTGACCAAAGAACAAGCTGAAGGCTTTTACGCTGAACATAAAGGTCGCCCATTCTTCGATGGTCTGGTTGAGTTTATGACTTCTGGCCCAATTATGGTTCAGGTTCTGGAAGGCGAAAATGCCGTTCAACGCCATCGCGATATTATGGGCGCAACTAACCCAGACAATGCACTGGCCGGTACTCTACGTGCTGATTTTGCTGATAGCTTCACCGCGAATGCGGTACACGGTTCTGATGCTGTTGAATCAGCTCAACGTGAAATTGCTTATTTCTTCGCCGCAGATGAAATTTTTCCTCGCAGCTAATTAATTGATTCAGTTTAGGAATGGCTGCTATTTAATCAACTGAAACAATAAAGTTGGCCAGGCCCCTTTCTAAACATGGAATCCATGCATTAAAATTCGTACAATGCCGCGCCCTGGTGGAGACATCTCTGCCGGGGCGTTCTATTATTTATTCATCATCGCCGTTTCGAAAGCCGTACCCGGTTTAAAGCGCAGCGCCGTAAAGTGTAACAACGAGGCCACGACAACTCATGTCTGAACAATTATTAACTGCATCAATGCCGACTGATGCTGCTCCTCTGTCTGACAGCGCGGTTGAAACCGCAGCTCCTGTCACCGGCAAAATCAATCTGCTTGATTTAAATCGTCAGCAAATGCGCGAATTCTTTGCCAAAATGGGCGAAAAGCCTTTTCGTGCCGATCAGGTCATGAAGTGGATGTATCACTATTGCTATGATGATTTCGAGCAAATGACCGATATTAATAAAGGGCTGCGCGCCAAGTTACAGCGTGTAGCAGAAATCCGCGCACCGGAAGTGGCGGAAGAACAGCGCTCAACAGATGGCACTATCAAGTGGGCCATTAAGGTGGGCGATCAGCAAGTCGAGACGGTGTATATCCCTGAAGGTGAGCGCGCCACATTGTGCGTTTCATCTCAAGTCGGTTGTGCATTGGAATGTAAATTCTGCTCAACTGCCCAGCAAGGTTTCAACCGCAACCTGCGAGTCTCTGAAATTATCGGCCAGGTATGGCGAGCGGCGAAGATTATCGGTGCATTAAAATCAACCGGAACCCGGCCAATCACCAACGTGGTTATGATGGGTATGGGCGAACCATTGCTGAACCTGAATAACGTGGTACCCGCGATGGATATCATGATGGACGATTTTGGCTTCGGCTTATCTAAACGTCGTGTGACGCTATCCACTTCAGGTGTGGTGCCTGCACTGGATAAATTGGGTGACATGATTGATGTGGCGTTGGCTATCTCGCTGCATGCACCGACAGATGATATCCGCGATGAAATCGTGCCTATCAACCGCAAATACAATATTGAAACCTTCTTGGCTGCGGTTCGTCGCTATTTAGCAAAATCCAAAGCTAATGGCGGGCGAGTTACGGTTGAATACGTTATGCTGGATCACATCAACGACAGTACTGAGCAAGCTCATCAACTGGCTGAATGTTTGAAAGACACACCTTGTAAGATTAACTTGATTCCATGGAACCCGTTCCCAGGGGCACCTTATGGCCGTAGCTCCAATAGCCGGGTGGATCGTTTTTCTAAAGTATTGATGGAATACGGTTTTACGACCATAGTCCGTAAGACTCGTGGCGATGATATTGATGCGGCATGTGGTCAGTTGGCCGGTGAAGTGATTGACCGAACCAAGCGGACATTGAAAAAGAAAATGGCGGGTGAACCTATTGCTATTAAAACAGTCTGATTTTTAATGCCGATTATTTGTGTATAACTATTTGTTATTAAACTTATAATTTGTAAGCTAATCAGTGCTGAAAAATTATTTAACCGTCAGATATAGGCATAATATGAGTGCCTGTTTATCTGGCGTTTAAAGTTAACGGGTATCTTCACATATAAGGACAATTAAGAAAGCATGAAGCTGACAAAACTGTGGAGAGTTTGCCTGATAGCAACTGTATTGGCGGGTTGCTCCGGTTCATCACCAGAAAATGCAAGCCAACCGGCGGCAGGGCAGACACGTTTACAATTAGGTTTAGAATATCTGGCGCAAGGTGATCTTAAGGCCGCGCGGCAGAATCTTGAAAAGGCTGTAGCAGCGGATCCACAGGATTATCGAGCTCAATTAGGTATGGCTTTTTATGAGCAACGTATCGGTGAAAACGATGCGGCAGAGCAGCGCTATCAACAAGCAATGAAATTGGCGCCTGGAAATGGCACTGTACTGAATAATTACGGTGCGTTTCTGTGTAGTTTAGGGCAGTATGTACCGGCCCAACAACAGTTTAGCGCCGCGCTGTTGTCACCTGATTACGGTCAGGTTGCAGATAGTCTGGAAAATGCGGGATATTGCTTTTTACGGGCAAACCAAAATGATCAGGCTCGAGTACTCTTGAGCCGAGCATTGAAGTATGATCCGGACAAAGGCGAGCCGCTGCTTGCAGAAGCTCAACGGCATTTTGGAGAAGGGAATCGCGCCCAGGCGCAATTATTACTGGATGTTTATCAACATGTACTTCCAGCCAGTGCTGAAAGTTTATGGTTACAAATTCGTTTCGCCGCGCTAGCAGGCCGTCAAGATAGTGTTCAACGCTATGGCAAGCAGCTTGCGCGAAGTTTTCCTCAATCCAAACAGTACCAGCACTTTCTAGCTAATGAATACTGAAGCCTCCCAAGATCAAACTGTTCCAGAGACGACAGGTGTGCGCCTGCGTCAAGCCCGCGAAGCACTAGGGCTAACTCAGCAGATGGTTGCAGAACGTCTGTGTTTGAAAGTATCCACAATCCGTGATCTTGAGGAGGATAAAGCGCAAGCTAATCTCGCCTCAACATTCCACCGTGGTTACATTCGTTCTTACGCTAAATTAGTTCATCTTCCTGAAGATGAACTGTTGCCAATACTGGCAAAGCAAGCACCAATCAGAGCGGCAAAAGTCGCCCCAATGCAAAGTTTCTCATTGGGTAAAAAGCATAAAAAACGTGATGGCTGGTTGATGAGTTTCACCTGGCTTATTGTGTTGGTTGTGCTCGGTCTGACTGGGGCATGGTGGTGGCAAAATCATCAGGCACAGCAAGCAGAAATAGTCACTATGGCTGATCAATCTTCTGCCCAATTGTCGCAAAATGGCGGGCAATCTGTGCCGCTGGCTGATGATAATAGCGATCCTGAGGCCTCTGCGGATGCCCAGGCTCAGGCTGCCAATAACCCGCCTTCTACTCCAACAGCAAATGGTACTGCGCCTGTGACCAACAGTGCAGCACCAGCGGATGCGGTGAATAACCCTGTCGGCACAACAGCCCCTCAAGGAACAAGTTCAGCGGAATCTGTCGTTGTTTCTCCAAGTCAGGCGCCATTGCCTGATGTTTCTACCCCGCAATCGCCCTTACCTACAGCAGACGCTGGGGTGAATGGTGCTACATCATCTGTGGGTTCATTAGTCATGAACTTTAAAGCTGACTGTTGGTTACAGGTTGTTGATGCGAGCGGAAAGACATTGTTTAGCGGTATCCAAAAAGGGGGCGCGACCCTCAATCTGTCCGGTAAAGCTCCTTATAAGTTAACCATTGGTGCACCAGGTGCATTAACGATTACCTATCAGGGGAATCCAGTAGATTTGAGTAAGTTTATTAAGGCTAATCGCGTAGCCCGCCTGACTGTCGGTGTAGAGTAATATTGTGTTTTTGACAAACAACGTCGTGGTTCTAACAAAGCATTATTGCGGTTTTGAAAGACGACTTCGTTGCAAAAACTACACGACTGTAAAGGAGAGAGTGTAATGCATAACGAATCCCCAATTATCCGACGTAAATCTACCCGGATTTACGTCGGTAAAGTGCCCATTGGTGATGGCGCACCGATTGCAGTGCAATCGATGACCAATACCAAAACCACGGATGTTGATGCGACTGTTGCCCAAATTAAGGCATTGGAACGTGTCGGCGTGGATATCGTGCGAGTCTCAGTACCAACTATGGATGCGGCTGAGGCATTTAAGTTGATTAAACAGCAGTCAAATGTTCCGCTGGTTGCCGATATTCACTTTGACTACCGTATTGCCTTGAAAGTTGCGGAATATGGTGTTGATTGTCTACGAATCAATCCTGGAAACATCGGTTCCGAAGAGCGAATTCGGTCTGTGGTTGATTGCGCTCGTTACAATAATATCCCTATTCGTATTGGTATTAATGGTGGATCACTGGAAAAAGATATTCAGGAAAAGTATGGCGAACCTACGCCAGAAGCCCTGCTTGAATCCGCGATGCGCCATGTCGATATCCTTGATCGTCTCAATTTTGATCAGTTTAAAATCAGTGTAAAAGCCTCCGATGTTTTCCTGGCTGTTAACTCCTACCGTCTGTTGGCCAAACAAATTAATAATCCATTGCATTTAGGGATAACTGAAGCTGGCGGAGCGCGCAGTGGCTCAGTTAAATCTGCGATCGGTCTAGGTTTGTTGCTGTCCGAAGGGATTGGCGATACTTTGCGTATTTCACTGGCAGCAGATCCGGTTGAAGAAGTTAAAGTCGGTTTTGATATTCTTAAATCTCTGAGAATTCGTTCCCGTGGGATTAACTTTATTGCGTGCCCAACCTGTTCCCGCCAAGAATTTGATGTTATTGGTACGGTAAATGCGTTGGAACAGCGGTTAGAGGACCTGATTACCCCGATGGATGTTTCTATCATTGGTTGTGTAGTTAATGGGCCGGGTGAGGCGTTAGTGTCAACCATTGGGGTCACTGGCGCACGTAATCATAGTGGTTTCTACGAAGATGGCGTTCGCCAAAAGGAACGTTTTAATAACGAAAAAATGATTGATCAGCTAGAAGCGAAAATTCGTGCCAAAGCATCAATGCTTGATGCAAATAACCGAATTGTTATCAATATGCTGGATGATAAATAAACGTTATTAGCGATGTATTGTAGAACAGAGTGAAAAAAGCGGGCGTGGCCCGCTTTATATTGCGCCAATAGAGGTAACAAATTGTCGCCATTGAATATATGGACGGCAAACCTCTATAATCGGCTTTATTTTTTGCACTATGCCCAATGTTATTGGTGTTGTTGCTCAAACTGCGGCAACATCAAGTCAACCGGTATAAAACTACAGAGAACAGACGTGGCAAAGAACATTCAAGCCATCCGTGGTATGAACGACTACCTGCCAGCCGATACGGCAATATGGCAGCGGATTGAAGGCATCTTAAAGCAAGTGCTGGCAGGCTACGGTTACAGCGAAATCCGCATGCCGATTGTAGAGCAGACCCCGTTATTCAAACGCGCAATCGGTGAAGTTACCGACGTGGTTGAGAAAGAGATGTATACCTTCGACGATCGCAATGGCGAAAGTCTGACACTGCGTCCGGAAGGGACGGCAGGGTGCGTACGTGCCGGTATTGAACATGGTCTGCTGTACAATCAGGAACAGCGTTTGTGGTACGTCGGCCCAATGTTCCGCTATGAGCGTCCGCAGAAAGGCCGCTACCGCCAGTTTCATCAGATGGGGGTGGAGGTTTTCGGTCTGCAAGGGCCTGATATTGATGCTGAATTGATTCTCTTGAGTGCCCGTTGGTGGCGCGCTTTAGGGATTTCAGAACATGTGAAACTTGAGCTGAACTCCATTGGGTCATTGGATGCGCGCGCAGATTACCGTGAAGCGCTGGTGGCCTTCTTGGAACAACATGTTGAGGTGCTGGATGAAGATTGTAAGCGCCGCATGTACAGTAATCCATTACGAGTGCTGGATTCCAAGAACCCGGATGTACAGTTGTTGCTTAATGATGCACCTAAGCTATCTGACTATCTGGATGAAGAATCCAAACAACATTTTGCGGGCTTGTGTGAACTTTTAGACCAGGCCAGTATCCCATATACCGTCAATGAACGTTTAGTTCGTGGTTTGGATTATTATAACCGCACGGTATTTGAATGGGTTACCAGCAGTTTGGGCGCGCAGGGCACAGTTTGTGCTGGTGGGCGTTATGACGGGCTGGTTGAGCAATTAGGTGGACGTGCAACCCCTGCTGTAGGTTTTGCTATGGGACTGGAACGTCTGGTTCTATTGGTGCAGGCGGTTAATCCTGAATTCAAAGTACCTGCGACAGTTGATGTATATCTCATCTCCTCAGGTGAGGGGACACAAAGTGCTGCAATGCAACTTGCTGAGCATTTGCGTGATGAGTTAGCAACGCTAAAGTTAATGACTAACTACGGCGGTGGTAATTTCAAAAAGCAAATTACCCGCGCTGATAAGTGGGGTGCCCGTGTTGCTTTAATACTTGGCGAAAGCGAAGTCGCGGCACAGCAAGTGGTCGTAAAAGATTTGCGAAATGGTGAACAAGAAACGCTGGCGCAAGCGGATGTTGCTGCGCGTCTGGCTTTGATGTTGGGTTAAGGAGAGAGACACCGTGGAAGTCTATACCACTGAAAATGACCAGGTTGATGCAGTGCGCCGTTTCTTTAGTGAGAATGGTAAAGCGCTGGCCGTGGGTGTGGTGCTCGGGATTGGTGCATTAGTGGGCTGGCGTTACTGGCAGAGTAATCAGAATACTGCCATGACGGAAGCCTCCTCTGCCTATCAGCAAGCCAGTGATGCTCTGTCAGCGAATAGTGCTGATGGTGTTGCTCTCGCTGAAAAATTTGTTCAGGGCAATAAAAATAACTACGGCGTATTGGCTGGGTTGGAACTGGCTCACCATTTTGTTGAGCAGAACGAGTTTGATAAAGCAGCACAACAGCTCACCCAAGCATTGGGCCAAACAAAAGATGAAAACTTGCTGTCGCTGATTAATCTGCGTCTTGCCCGTTTGCAACTGCAATTGAAAAAACCAGACGAAGCATTAAAAACACTGGATGCGGTGCAAGGAGAGGGTTGGACAGCAATGGCTCAAGATGTTCGTGGCGATGTATTATTAAGCAAAGGTGACACCGCAGGTGCGCGCGCAGCTTACAGTAAGGGCATCGAATCAAATGCATCTCAGGCGCTGCAAGCTTTGCTACGCATGAAATTGAATAACTTGTCCAACTAAGGGGTATTCCCATGCAATTGCGTAAAACACTCTTAGTAGGACTGGTTTCTGTTGCCCTATTGAGCGGTTGCTCACTTTTTAATAGTGAAGAAGATGTGGTTACCATGTCGCCACTGCCAAAAGTTGAGAACCAATTCACACCAACCAAAGTGTGGAGCACCTCTGTTGGTGGCGGTGTCGGCGATTATTACTCTCATCTGCGTCCTGCATGGCAGGGAACATCTGTCTTCGCCGCAGACCGTAAAGGTCTGGTAAAAGCGATGGAGGCAGACACCGGTAAGCAAATTTGGCAAACCGACCTGTCAGAGAAAACTAACTTCCTCTCCAGTAACCGTTCTGCGATGTTATCTGGTGGCGTAACAGCTTCTGGTGCGCATGTGTATGTTGGCAGTGAGAAAGCAGTGGTGTATGCGCTGAATTCTGACGATGGCCAAGTGGCATGGCAAACCGTGGTTGCGGGCGAAGCATTATCACGCCCAGTTGTCAGTGATGGCGTGGTGTTAATCCACACCTCAAATGGCATGCTGCAAGCGCTGAATGAATCTGACGGCGCTATCAAGTGGACATTAAATCTGGATACCCCAGCTTTGTCTCTGCGCGGTGAATCTGCTCCTGCGGTAGCATTTGGTGCAGCAATTGTTGGTGGCGACAATGGTCGTGTCAGTGCCGTGATGATGGAACAAGGCCAGTTAATTTGGCAGCAACGTATTTCCCAAGTGACAGGGACTACTGAGATTGACCGTCTGAATGATGTTGATACTACGCCGGTTGTTGTTGATGGTGTGGTTTATGCATTGGCATACAATGGCAATTTGACTGCCTTGGATTTGCGTTCTGGTCAAATTCTGTGGAAACGTGAAATGGGGTCAGTTAATGACATCATTGTCGACAGTGGCCGCATTTATCTGGTTGACCAAGATGACCGCATTATTGCCTTGAAAGCTGATGGCGGAGTAACCCTTTGGAGTCAAAGCGATTTATTACATCGTAACTTGACGGCTCCAGTGATGTATAATGGCTATCTGGTTGTAGGTGATGCCGAAGGTTATCTGCACTGGGTGAATACCGATGATGGCCGTTTTGTTGCTCAACAGAGTGTCGATAGCTCTGGCTTCCTGAGTGCACCAGTGATTGCAAGCGATAAGCTACTGGTTCAGGCGAGAGGCGGCACGGTGTACGCATTCACCCGTTAATTCTGACTTAGCGCCTGGTAACAGGCCAGTTATACCCCAAGTCATTGGAGTTGCAGCCAAGGCAGCAAACGAATGACAAATTGGTTGTAAACCGATTTGAATTGCGTTTGTGCTGGCCCATGAATATCGACAAACTGGCTTAGGTCAGTTATTCGAGTGAGTGAGCGCCGCTAATACCGCTGTAATTTCAAGGACGAAGGGTCTAAAGCGGCTCCTGAGATTCAGGGGCCGTTTGTCTTCTAAAAAACTGCGCTGTTGAATGTGAGATACAGCGCTGTAATGATTTGAAAATTAAGTAATGAGGCTTCAACAATGATACCTGTCATCGCGCTGGTCGGGCGCCCGAATGTGGGTAAATCCACACTATTTAACCGCTTAACGCATACCCGAGATGCGTTAGTTGCGGATTTTCCCGGGCTAACGCGTGACCGTAAATATGGTCGTGCCGAGGTCGAAGGTCATGAGTTTATTGTTATCGATACCGGAGGTATTGATGGCACAGAAGATGGCGTAGAAACTAAAATGGCCGGCCAATCGTTATTAGCGATTGAAGAAGCTGATATTGTGCTGTTTATGGTCGACGCCCGTGCTGGATTGATGCCAGCGGATCAGGGGATTGCTCAACATCTGCGCAGCCGCGAGAAAGCGACTTTTCTGGTTGCGAACAAAACTGATGGTATTGACCCAGATACAGCAACAGCTGATTTCTATTCATTAGGCTTGGGTGAAGTTCATGCTATTGCTGCTTCCCATGGCCGTGGTGTGACTCAGCTGATTGAAGATGTTATGGCTCCTTATATGGATGCCGAAGAGCCAGAAGTAGAATTAACCGACGAAGAAGCTAATGCTGCCTATTGGGCTGCACAGGAAGAAGACGAAGACGCTATTCCTGAAGATGAAGAGGATGATTTTGATCCACTGAGTCTGCCAATCAAGCTGGCCATTGTCGGGCGTCCTAACGTAGGTAAGTCCACACTAACCAACCGTATCCTCGGTGAAGATCGTGTGGTGGTTTATGATATGCCGGGCACAACGCGTGACAGCATTTATATTCCAATGACCCGCGATGAGCGCGAATATATTCTGATTGATACTGCCGGTGTGCGTAAGCGCGGCAAGATAACTGAAGCGGTTGAAAAATTCTCGGTTATTAAAACCTTACAGGCCATTGAAGATTCCAACGTTGTGCTGTTGGTTATTGATGCCCGTGATGGGATTTCGGATCAGGATTTGTCTCTATTAGGCTTTATTCTTAATAGTGGGCGCTCACTTGTTATTGCGGTCAACAAATGGGATGGCATGTCTGAAGAAGCCCGTACACAGGTTAAAGATATGCTAGACCTGCGTCTTGGTTTTGTTGATTTTGCCCGTATTCACTTTATTTCTGCTTTACATGGCAGTGGTGTGGGTAACCTGTTTGAATCCATACAAGAAGCTTATGATTGCTCTACCAAGCGAGTGGGTACTTCCTTACTGACCCGTATCATGCAAATGGCAGAAGAAGACCATCAACCTCCTTTAGTACGTGGTCGCCGCGTGAAGCTGAAATATGCTCATGCCGGGGGATATAACCCGCCGATTGTGGTTATCCACGGTAATCAGGTGACTGACTTGTCAGACTCTTACAAACGCTATCTGATGAATTACTTCCGTCGTTCACTGAAAGTAATGGGTACGCCAATTCGTATCCAGTTTAAAGAGGGCGAGAACCCGTTTGCAGGCAAACGTAACACGTTAACGCCAAATCAAATGCGTAAACGTAAACGTTTGATGTCGCATCTGAAAAAAGCTAAGTAATAGCAGCAAAGCGCGGGTTATCCGCGCTTTTTGCATTTTGGATGTTATATAACAGTAAACGGTAGGGGGTGAATGTCAGCCATGTCTTGGGAAACCTGGAGTTTTGCATTTAGTGTAACCGTGCCTAGCTTATTGATGATGTTACTCGGTGTGCTATTACGGCGTTTTGGTTTGATGGATGACCGCTTCTGTGATGGCGCGACCAAATTAGTTTTCAATCTGGCGCTCCCCTGCCTGCTATTTTTCAGTGTTGCCACCAATCACGTCAGCTTGCTGGATAACTTGCCTCTGGCTATCTATGGCGCAGTTGGCACCTTAGTCACCTTTTTATTGCTTGAAATCGCCGCTAAGCGGCTGGTAAAAGACCCACGAGAGCGAGGTGTCTTTGTGCAGGGCGGTTTTCGGGCCAATACCGCGATTATGGGCTTGGCTTTTGCTATGACCGCTTATGGCGCTGAGGGGGTTGCTCTCGGGTCGATGTATCTGACGGTGACAGTATTATTGTTCAATATGTTATCGGTAATAACACTGACCCGCAGTTTGCAAACCGGGCAGGGCGGGGCAATCAGCAAAATGGCATTATTGCGCAGCATTGTCACTAACCCATTGATTATTGGGTTGCTGTGCGGTGTGGTTTATGCTCAAACCCACTTACCTATTCCTCAAGTGATTGTACAAACTGGCAGCTATATCTCAGCTTTGGCACTTCCGCTGGCGTTACTCTGTACTGGCGCGAGCCTCGATTGGCATGCCATGTTCCGATCTTCTAATGTGGCAGCATTATCCTCGGTGGCAAAACTCTTCGTGGTGCCTATATTGATGACTGTGGGTGGGTTATTTATGGGATTCCGAGGCGCAACCTTAGGGATCATTTTCTTGTTTTCGGCTACCCCAACCGCCGCTGGTAGCTATGTCATGACCCGTGCGATGGGGGGAAATGCGGTGCTTGCCGCAAATATTATTGCACTCACCACCGTCGGTTCATTCTTTACCACTGCGCTGGGTATCTATTTCTTGCGCTCGTTGGGTGTGATGTAAAATTCAGGAGGAATTTATGGCGGCGTTATGTCCGGTTTGTCAGCAGGTAATGGAGCAAGTGAGTGACCACTTTCATTGCTCTCACTGCCACGGCTACTATCGACAGGAGGCTGAATGCCCTGATTGTGGCAAGCCACTGCAAGTATTGAAAGCTTGTGGTGCTGTGGATTATTTTTGTCAGCATGGTCACGGGCTGATTTCGAAAAGTCGCGTCCACTACAGTTATCTGCCGAGGGTGTGACCGGGTTTGTTTGGCCAGCAAAAAATCGTGCTGGCCTGGTGGTGCTAAGCTGTTTTATTGCGGCGCTGTTTTACGACTCGGCAGCTTTACGCTGGCGTGGTTTCTTGGGCGCATCATTTTTTGCCATAGCGTTTTTTGTCACCTTAATCTGAGTGATTTCACTTTCTACCCAGCCATCTTGCAGCCGGGTCGTGAGCTTATCACCGGCATGCACTTGTTGGGTGGTTTTGAGTACCGCGCCCTTTGGGGTCTGGGTGACACTGTAGCCACGGGCCAGTGTTGCTAATGGGCTGACTGTCTCCAGTTGTGAACAGGCGATGCCAAAACGCTGGCGATAGCCGTTTAACTGGCGTTCCAGAGCTTGGTGTAAACGGTATTCTTGCTGTTGCACCCGCTGGTTATAGCGGTGGATTTGCCCTTGTGGTTGAACCTGAATCAAACGTTGCTGAAGCCGTTCAGTGCGCCGATATAGTTGGCGAATTTGAGCCTGTGCGCTCTCTGCTAACCGGCGTTGCAGTTTTAATAACAGCGTTTGCTGGCGAGCTAAACGCAAATGCGGATGCTGCTGCTGAAGCCGATGTTCAAGGCGAGTGAATTGCTGGCTACGTTGCGCCAGATAGTAATCCATCGCCATTTCCATCCGCTGTTGCTGGCCCTGAATTTGTCTCATCAGCTCTATTTGGTTACGGCTGACTAACTCAGCGGCAGCGGACGGAGTCGGGGCGCGCAAATCAGCAACAAAGTCCGCGATGGTGACATCGGTTTCATGGCCGACAGCACTGACAATAGGAATGTGGCTGTTAAAAATGGCGCGGGCAACCCGCTCATCATTAAAACTCCACAAATCCTCCAGTGAACCGCCGCCACGCCCGACGATTAACACATCACATTCAGCGCGCAGGTTAGCCAATTGGATAGCTCGCACTATCTGCAACGGCGCATCAACGCCTTGTACTGCGGTGGGATAAATAATAACCGGCAGTGAGGGGTCACGACGTTGTAAAACTTGCAAAACATCGTGCAAAGCGGCACCGCTGGATGAGGTAATCACCCCGACCTGCTTGGCTGGGCTGGGGAGTGCTTGCTTGTGAGTTTGGTCAAAAAGCCCTTCTGCGGCCAGTTGCTGTTTAAGCTGTTCAAACTGTTGTTGCAGTAATCCGTCACCGGCAGGTTGCATGCTTTCGGCAATTAATTGGTAGTCACCGCGCGGTTCATACAGGGTAATTGATGCCCTGACCAAAACTTGCTGGCCATTTTGCGGGCGAAAAGTGGTTCGGCGATTAGTGTTGCGGAACATCGCGCAGCGCACCTGCGCCCGGTCGTCTTTTAAGGTGAAATACCAGTGACCCGATGCCGGTTGAGAGAAATTGGAAATCTCGGCCGTGAGCCAAATCTGGCCCATTTCCATTTCCAGCAGTTGCCGTACCGTCTGATTCAGGCGGCTGACAGTAAAAATTGTTGACGTAGAAGATTGCGACATGTGACCTGGATCAAGTTTTTAAACAAGCACTTAATTGATCGATATTACCTTCCTCAAACCACTTAGCAAGAAAAATAATGAGAAAGTGCTGGAGGCAACCGATTACGCTCTGTATAATGCCACGGCAATATTTTATCTTTTTACATTCACCTTGGTGAGATATTGCCCATGCTACGTATCACGAAAGAAGCTCTTACATTTGACGACGTTCTCTTGGTTCCAGCCCACTCCACAGTCTTGCCTAATACGGCAGAACTTGGTACTCAACTGACTGCAACTATCCGCCTGAATATCCCGATGCTGTCCGCAGCAATGGATACTGTTACCGAAGCTCGTCTGGCCATTGCGCTGGCACAAGAGGGCGGTTTAGGCTTCATCCACAAAAATATGTCTATTGAACGCCAGGCTGAAGAAGTCAGTCGGGTGAAAAAACACGAAAGTGGCGTAGTGACCGAGCCACAGACTGTGACTCCAACCACAACCCTGCGCCAAGTTAAAGAACTGACCGCCCGTAACGGTTTCGCCGGTTATCCGGTAGTAACCGAAGATTACGAGTTGGTTGGGATCATTACTGGCCGTGATGTTCGCTTTGTTACCGACTTAGAGCAACCTGTGACTGCGGTTATGACACCGAAAGATCGCTTGGTTACTGTCAAAGAAGGCGAAGCCCGCGAAGTTGTGCTGCAAAAAATGCATGAAAAGCGTGTCGAGAAAGCATTGGTTGTTGACGACAGCTTCCACCTGCGCGGCATGATAACCGTAAAAGACTTCCAAAAAGCAGAACGTAAGCCGAACGCCTGTAAAGACGAACATGGCCGTTTGCGTGTGGGTGCTGCTGTTGGTGCGGGTGCCGGTAACGAAGAGCGTATTGATGCTCTGGTGGCTGCTGGTGTTGATGTGTTACTGATTGACTCATCTCACGGCCATTCCGAAGGCGTTTTACAGCGTATCCGCGAAACGCGTGCTAAATATCCTAACCTGCAAATCGTGGGCGGTAACGTCGCGACAGGGGCTGGAGCTAAAGCTTTGGCTGATGCCGGTGTCAGCGCGGTCAAAGTGGGTATCGGCCCAGGTTCAATCTGTACAACCCGCATTGTTACTGGCGTTGGTGTTCCGCAAATAACCGCTATTGCTGATGCGGTTGAAGCGCTGGAAGGCACTGGTATCCCGGTGATTGCGGATGGCGGCATTCGTTTCTCTGGTGATATCGCTAAAGCCATTGCGGCGGGGGCTTCTTGTGTCATGGTCGGCTCTATGCTGGCGGGTACTGAAGAATCTCCGGGTGAAATCGAACTCTATCAAGGCCGTTCATTCAAATCTTACCGCGGTATGGGTTCGCTGGGTGCGATGTCCAAAGGCTCTTCAGATCGCTATTTCCAGACCGATAATGCAGCCGATAAATTAGTCCCTGAAGGTATTGAAGGGCGTGTGGCGTACAAAGGTCTGTTGAAAGAGATTGTGCATCAGCAAATGGGGGGCCTGCGCTCATGTATGGGGCTGACTGGCTGTGGCACCATCAACGAGTTACGTACCAAAGCGGAATTTGTCCGTATTAGTGGTGCGGGTATTCAAGAAAGCCATGTGCATGATGTGACGATCACGAAAGAATCCCCTAATTATCGGATGGGCTAATTTCAGTGGCTTGAACCGGCGAGTTTGGTCATCGTCCGCTGCTAGCAGTGCTTATTGACCTTGTGTCAACTGTACATGCTGTGTGGCGGGCGTTAACCAACGGTTTGGTTTCGCTCACTGGTATACTTTCAATTATTTGATTTTATTAAAAACCCTGGACTTGCCTCACATGACAAAAAATATCCATAAGCATCGCATCCTTATTCTTGATTTCGGCTCGCAATACACCCAATTGGTGGCGCGTCGTGTTCGTGAAATCGGAGTCTATTGTGAACTATGGGCGTGGGACGTGACCGAAGCCCAAATCCGTGAGTTTAATCCCAGCGGTATTATTCTTTCCGGTGGCCCCGAAAGTACCACTGAGAATGACAGCCCACGCGCGCCTGATTATGTGTTCACCGCAGGTGTTCCGGTGCTGGGTGTGTGCTACGGCATGCAGACGATGGCTATGCAGTTGGGCGGCAAAGTTGAAGGTTCAAATCAGCGCGAGTTCGGTTATGCGCAGGTTGAAATTAAAACTGACAGCGCACTGATTCGTGATATCAAAGATGCCATCAATCCTGCCGGTGAAGCGGTATTGGATGTTTGGATGAGTCATGGTGACAAAGTCACGGCGATCCCTGCTGATTTTGTGACAGTTGCCAGCACTGATACTTGCCCGTTTGCCATTATGGCCAATGAAGACAAGCATTTTTATGGTGTGCAGTTCCATCCTGAAGTGACCCATACCAAGCAAGGCCAACGTTTGTTAGAACGTTTTGTGTTGGATATATGCGCCTGCGAAGCATTGTGGACTCCCGCGACCATTATTGAAGATGCAATTGTTCGCCTACGTGAGCAGATTGGTGAAGACCACGTGATTCTTGGTCTGTCCGGTGGTGTAGATTCATCCGTCACCGCTATGCTGCTGCATCGTGCCATTGGCAACCGCCTGACTTGCGTATTTGTTGATAATGGCCTGCTGCGATTAAACGAAGCCAACCAAGTATTGGAAATGTTCGGCGATAAATTCGGTCTGAATATTGTCCATGTGGCGGCTGAAGATCGTTTCCTGACCGCATTGGCGGGGGTTGATGAGCCAGAAGCAAAACGTAAAATTATTGGTCGCGTGTTTGTCGAGCTATTCGACGAAGAAGCTTGCAAGCAAGAGCAAGTTAAGTGGCTGGCACAAGGCACAATCTACCCAGATGTGATTGAGTCTGCGGCCTCTGCTACCGGTAAAGCACATGTCATCAAATCTCACCATAATGTGGGCGGCTTGCCGAAAGAGATGAAACTTGGGCTGGTAGAACCGCTGAAAGAACTGTTTAAAGATGAAGTGCGAAAAATTGGTCTGGAACTGGGCCTGCCGTACGACATGCTGTACCGTCACCCATTCCCAGGCCCTGGTTTAGGGGTGCGAGTCCTTGGCGAAGTGAAGAAAGAGTATTGTGATTTACTGCGCCGCGCCGACGCCATCTTTATTGAAGAGCTGCATAAAGCGGATCTGTACAATAAAGTCAGCCAGGCCTTTACCGTCTTCCTGCCGGTTCGTTCTGTCGGGGTGATGGGCGATGGGCGTAAATACGACTGGGTTGTTTCACTGCGAGCTGTTGAAACTATTGATTTTATGACGGCACATTGGGCACATTTGCCATATGACTTCCTGGGCCGTGTTTCAAATCGTATTATTAATGAAGTAAATGGTATTTCTCGCGTAGTTTACGATATCAGTGGTAAACCACCTGCGACTATTGAGTGGGAATAAATCCCTTTTCTTGATAAGAAATTTCATCTGATATAAACGAAGCCCTCGAGATATTCTCGGGGGCTTTTTAGTTTGTGTGTCAGTTGTGATAAAAACGAAATCTTTGTTTTTATAATAAATAACCCATAAAAAATGGATTTATTTCTAATGAATTATTCTATTAATTAAAATCTCTGTATGTGAGTATGAAAAGGTAAATCATGACGTATCCACTCATGCAAAAATAGCATGTCTCTACATACTTCTTCTTTAAAGGTGAAGCATGAATAGAAACTGTAATATAGGTAAGCTGTGTTATGTGGTGATATTTATCTCTTTCAATGTAATGTCTGATAGTTTTCATGCTGAGAATGTCTGTTTTTACTCTGGAGATAATTATACTGAAAAAGGTGACTCGAGAAAGTTTTGTGTCCCAATTTACACAGAGGATGAATGGCTATTTAGGCAATGGAATAATAATATATCCTCTATTAAAATCCCACCCCATATTAGAGTCGATATCTTTAGTGATTTTTCATTCACTGGACAATCAGCCTCACTTTACCAAGACACTAATTCGGCGGATTTGAGAGCTAACGGGTTGATTGCGAATATAAGTTCTTATCGCGTATTGCCTAAGAATTTATATCCTGACGACAAGCGGATTTCTTTTAAGTATAACTCTAACTTATTCTCGGAAAAATATTTTGGCTATAATTATTATGCAAGTCGTGGGCATAGTATTATCTTAACCAGAAAAAAAACACCCATAGATATCGATGGGCGAAGCTCCTCAATATTTTATAGCCATAGTGGGCAGATAATGACGGCATTTTCTGGCGAAGGCTTTGATCGTAATATCTATTGCTTGCATCCAGAAAGTCTGAGGAAGGGGGGGAGAGCCGCCGATGTGGGATTTACTTATTGTGATATTGCAAATCCTGGGCAGAGCTGGCTGCCAAAAAAAATAAATGAAAAGTTCGTTTTGGTGAATCAGGGGACAGAGACTAACTTATCACTAGATAATAATGGTTTTTATATTGATTTAACGCTCGTAAATAATTCTGCTAATCACTTGCCAGGCCGGAATAGACAATATCATCAACCAACATCTCATATGAATGCAGACAGTATATGGTTTGATGAAGAGTATATTGAAAATCTTAAATCATCTGCAGTTAGACCCTTCCTACAATATAAAGAAACACTCGAAGTAGTAGATGAATTAGAATATCGTGATGTTGTCGTACAGCATTTGAATGAGCCAGATGATATTAATCTCTATTTGGGAGGGAAAGGTTACGAAGAGGATATTTACTATAATGCTGAGAATAATTATTTAATCGCTTACAACAAGTTATCTGATGGGCGGGCATTAACAGAAGCATCCTGTCTGTCATTGATTAATATCGGACTTGCACCTTACTCATCTGTTTTTTTTACCTATAGCCGCAGTAGTTACAGTGATTACTCTATTGGCTATCGTTGTGATAATGCCACTTCTTATCATATGCACTCACACCGGTGGTATTTTATCACTGATAGTGATCATCGCTACTTAGTCAATGGGCATGAAAATAAGGTTTTACATTTTTATCTAAATGATAAACCACAAAAAATGAATTTTCGTGGTGTTTTGACCGGGCCTAAATTAGGTGAGCGCATTGGCAAAGTAATTAATTTCAGTGAACGAAACTCACAGGATGCCATATTTATTAATAATCAGGGATTACGTTATGCACTGGATGTGGAAGCCGGGGTTTGTGGGCTGACAGGGGCAAGTAGTGGTCATGGCACTTATTGTGGGGCACTGAATACATCCTGGTCTGCAACCGATGCCAGGGTACAGAGTTCCCATCTTCATCATTTCTATATTCCTTGGTTGCTAGCACAAATAGTGACTAAGTTGCAGGAGGGGGCAGGGGCAGATGAGACTGATGCATTTCTGCAAAAAATTGAGGTGCTGCAAAAACAGGTTGAAAAAAATAGTCAGCCACCAACCGATAACAAAATTTTACGGCAAACCAAAGTATTATTAATTGAATTTTTGCACACTTATAACTTAATTAAATACACTGAGATATGGCATCAAGTCGCTTATGTCCTTAATCGTGTTGATGCTTTTCTTGAGCTGGATAAGAGCTAGATAATATGGTGGAGGAATATATTTATTTTTAATTTTTCTTGCTGTTTGTATTTGCGCGATATTATTAAAATAAAACTAAATGTTTAGTGCTTTAATTTGTTGGTAAATATAACAGATGATGTTGTAAAATTATTGTGCGGTGAGTGGTAACATTTATCGATCTTTTAAAATAAGGGAGTTTAAGCTCCCTTATTTTTTGTTGGTTTATCGATGCGGTGAGATGATAGTTGTTAAAATAGCGGAGATTTTGGTGAAGAATCTACTGATAAAATTATCATTTTCTTTGTTTTCTTCTAAATTTAGGACTATGGGCTTATCAAGTTCTCCCATTTCTAGTTGTGGATTTGGTGTTTCACTTATTAAGTCTTTATTATCTGTTGCTGTTATAACTATCGCCTCCATATTACTATGGTTTGATGTTTTTACTAGGTGTTCTGTCGCTGATTGAGCTTTTGTAACATCAGTTTGAATAGCTACATCAGCTTGAATAGCTACATCAGTTTGAGTAGCCACATCAGTTTGAGTAGCTACATCAGTTTGGACAGCCACATCAGCTTGAATAGCCGCATCAGGTAAAATGTTGTTAATAAAGTTCTTTAAAGTTTGTAGACTACTACTTGCTGTTTCTTTGTTTAGCACCGAAAAATCAAACTGATGAGTATTTTGGATCTCTTTTGCTAGCTCAGCCTTGTTATGAATATCATTTTTCCCTGAAAAATACTCAACAAGCCGAGTGGCGGTATTAACTGATTTATTTTGCACTTCGTCATCAGCAACATAATTAAGGTTACCGCAAATGTTCATAATATGAATCATTGCTGCTTTTTCTATGCTGTTCTTTTTGTCTTGGTCACCATTTTCATAGTGAAATTTTAATTCATTAACAGCATTGTTCTTCAATAATGTTTCTGGTGAGTTAGACCAAGTTGATTGAGCCATAGGTGGCCTATCTGATGATATTGCTGTTGTAAAGTCTGCCATTTTTAATATCCTTTTAACTGGTCAAGTTTTTACTATAGCATTGACCTTTTCCTTAAATAAATATTTCACTTTATAAATCAGTGCTTAACCTTATTATGTTTTTTGGTAAATGTTATCGATATTAAACTTATTTAATTTTTACAATATGTCTCTATTTTATAATTTTTGATGTAAATCCAAAGCATTTATTGCCATCGCTGATGAGCTGAATTTTCTCTTCAATATCTGTTTGGTGTTAAAAACAGGAAAATGACGTCAGATTTTTATAGTTGTTTTATATAATACTTAAGACTTTATGCTACCTTGTGGAAAACACTGAATAATGCCAGCCTAGGGGCGTTGCGGTGCCGCAGAGCACCACATTCTTGGCGGCTGGTTAGGAGGAGTATGTACGTTCAACTCACTGTTTTCTCTTCAATTATGACCTTTAACACCCCATTTTTGACCATAAAAAATACCAATATAAGTGCTGGGGTGAATTTATGAAGCGAATTAATGCACTCACTATTGCCGGAACTGACCCAAGCGGCGGTGCCGGTATTCAAGCTGATCTGAAAACCTTCTCTGCATTACAGGCCTACGGCACCAGTGTTATCACCGCATTAGTGGCGCAAAATACCCGTGGCGTGCAGTCGGTCTATACCATCGAGCCGGCTTTTGTGGCGGCCCAATTAGATTCTGTATTGAGTGACGTGCGGATAGATAGCGCCAAAATAGGCATGCTGGCAAATGCCGCTATTGTTGAGGTGGTTGCCACACAGCTACGCCGCTATCCCATCCCATTTGTGGTGTTAGATACCGTGATGGTCGCCAAAAGTGGTGACCCGTTGCTGGCACCAGAGGCGGTTGATGCGGTACGCCAGCTGCTGCTACCTAAAGTTTCCTTAATTACACCCAATTTACCGGAGGCAGCAACATTACTCGGCTGTCAGCACGCCAAAAATGAGCAAGAAATGTGTGAGCAAGGGCGGGCACTGTTGGCTTTAGGTTGCCAGGGCGTGTTGATGAAAGGCGGGCATCTGAGCGGCGAAGACAGCCCAGACTGGTTGTTTACCGCCCAAGGAGAACAGCGTTTTGTTACTCCTAGAATTGCGACCCGAAATACCCACGGCACCGGTTGCACCTTATCCGCGGCACTGGCAGCATTGCGGCCACGGCACACCAACTGGGCCGAGACCCTAAATGCCGCCAAGCAGTATCTGCAAGGCGCGCTGGAGCAGGCCGATACCCTCGAAGTTGGTGAGGGGGTCGGGCCGGTGCATCATTTTCATCAATTCTGGTAATCCCCTTCGCCCTTGACGCGGCGGCGGTGTTAGCGGCATTCGTGCGCCCGAATCACTTACTTGAGTAAGCTCATCGGGACTTACTCACTGGCTGCCTTGCCGTCACGCCAATGTCTTTGGGGATGTTATTTGCCCTTAGTCATTCTTACTGGGCCAGCAAATAGCGCTGAGCCATTGCAAACATCGCGATGGCGCGCTGTAGATGATTGGCATCAAAACGGTTAAGCAGGTAGCTGTCGGCTCCTTTGCGTGGGCGAATGCGCAATGAAAGTTTCGGCTCGCCAGTTTCATCCTTGATAAGGTCGAACTGGTAGGTGCCGATGTCTTTTTCATCCTCTCGCCAGGAAATCTGTACCGCAGGTAATGGATTTTCCGCCGTCGGTTTCCTGATGGCGAAAAAGTATTCACCGGCCCAGAACCCGGCGTAATCCCCGTCAGCTTGTAAATGTTTGGTTTTGAAAATCGGGGCGGAAATAAGCTGGCTAATGGCATCAACAGTGATTTCTTGCTGTGTTTGCTGCCACAATGGGGCGTCATTTTCTAACTGCCAGCAGGCTGCACCCAGATAATCATTAAGTTCACGCCAATCATTATCCCATTGTTGCCGTAACTCTTCGTCGAGCACATTGCGATATTGCTGCATACCGCTGGGTTGATCTCCCAGGGCTTCGTAAGTGATTAACTCCATCGTGCGCGGTTTGCGGCGAAAACTCATCCACAGCACCATTTTAGGAATACGAAACTCAATCGACTGAATACTTAACCGATAGCTATCGCCTTTATTCACCACAAAACCATTGGCGGTGCCGCGTTTATTCTGATAATTCCGTATCACCACCACGCTATTTAACCCCATCCAGCCGGTAACATAGTGTTCGCTGTCAGAGTTAGCGACATCCAGGTCAATCACCATCTGGATGATTTTATCACTCTCAAGTTTGCTAAGCGGATGGACATCTCCGGCAGAGTAATACAGCGTCTTGGGTGCTTCGGGTAACTCAAGGGTTAACATGGCATGGCCTTTATCGGAAGTTTGTGCACGAGAGAGTTAGCGGCTCATCGTTATATGGTTTATAGCTTACCTCAAGCTGTCATACAGATTGTGGTATAACGAAAATTAGGATGAAAATTCGTGCTATGGATCAACTTTTCCTCCCGTTGAGGGTCATAGACATGCAAACTAATATCACGCCTGCAAATTTACCATTCAATGTCTGGCGAGTAGATTAATCAGATAATAAGGATTTTCGATAATGAAAGGTCATAAAACCGGCCATTGTCTTGCTGCTGCGGTGATACTCACTGTCAGTTCTTGGGCGGTGGCACAACCCGCCACCCCTGTTGCGCCACTACCTCCTCAAACAGTACCAGCCAAACTCCTTGCGACCACTGGCGACCTTATGCAACAGCCGGTGTATAAAAATAGCTGGCAAAAAATGGTAAAGAGTCAGAAAAACTTGCCGACATGGGCGCGTAAGGGCGTCGGAACATCCGCCCCTTATGAAGTAATAAATTGGCAAGGGCAGCAGTATAAAGTGGGGCGGATCTGTAAACCCCATGATTGCAGCAATAATTTTATGTGGGTTGCATTTAGCCGGGATAAAAAACAAACTATGCAAGCATGGGGCATGCGCGTTTCGGTAGATGATAAACCCCAAGCGCTTGATAATCCGAGCCAGTTTGCCACTTATCAATGGCTGGGCCGCCCCAGTGAGCATGTTCAGCTCATGCTGAAAAAACAGTTACAACAAGACCCTAACTGGCACTAACTCATTGTCATGCTTTTTAAAAAAGTCTGTATCTTATAGATTGCGAGTTGCAGGAGGGCGGCAAAGGACATTACCCCAATGACTTTACAGCCTCATGTGAGTCTGGGTTATTGGATGTCGCCAGCACTCCTGCAATGTCAACATGAAGAAAAGTATCAGCCCACTCCGGCCTGATGTAAGTCATGCAGATTGATAGCGCCGACCAGCTTCCCATCCAGATTTACCACAGGTGCAGCACTGATATGATGCTGGTGCAGTGCTTCCAGTGCTTCACCGGCGCGCCATTGCTCGGGTAATCGGTAACCCGGGCGGGTAATGGCGGGTTCGAGAGGTTGTTGCAAGGTGCCCCCTTTGACCAACCAGCGGCGTAAATCGCCATCGGTGAAAACACCCACTACCCGCTGCTGTGGATCGCAAACTGCTACCAGTCCTAATCCGGTGCGGCTTAGCTCCAGCATAGCTTCCATGACAGTGTCGGACTCTTTGACCACCGGCAAGCGCTCACCGGTTCTCATTAAATGATGGACTCGGTTAAGCAATCGGGCACCCAAACTGCCGCCGGGGTGGGAGCGGGCAAAATCGTCAGCATTAAATCCACGATGGCGCATTAATGCCATGGCCAGCGCATCTCCCATCATCAATGTATTGACGGCGCTGGAGGTCGGCGCTAATCCCATTGGACAAGCTTCGTGTTCAACACTGATATCCAGCACACAGGCTGCGCCCTGTGCTAAGGGTGATTCTTTACTTCCGGTAATGGCAATCACCGGAATGTGGCTATCTGCCAATAACGGCAGGATCATATCTAGCTCTTTGGCCCGGCCCGAATAGGAGATAAAAATCAACACATCTTGCTGGCCAATCATGCCCAAATCACCGTGTAATGCTTCGGCAGGATGCACGAAAAAGGCCGGAGTGCCGGTGCTGGCCAATGAAGAGGCGATTTTTTTGCCAATATGACCGGATTTGCCGATTCCAGAAACAACGGCCTTGCCAGTGCAAGCCAACAATAATTCACAGGCGCGCACAAAGTTGTCATCTAATCGTGATAACAAGCGCTGTGCTTCGGTCAGTTCAATTTCCAGTGTTTCTCGGGCATAGGTAAGCAGTGGGTTAGTCATCTTTATCAACCAGAATGATGTTAATGCCCTTATCCTGTAGTGCCTGCAAGTATTCGTCACTGATACCTTTATCTGTAATCAGGGTATCGACGGCACTGAGTGCGCATACAACATTTGGGCTTTTACGGCCAAATTTGGAAGAATCGACCAGGAGAATGATGCGACTGGCGGCGTGACACATCGCGGTGCTGACATGATAAACTTCGTTAAACGTGGTGACACCGGCATTAAGATCAACACCATCTGCGCCAATAAACAGCTTATCAAAACTAAACTTATCAAAAGCAGATTCTGCCAGGCTACCATGAAAAGAGGCGGAGCCTTTACGGTAAGTCCCGCCCGGCATCAAGATTGTCTGATCGTTATCCAACTCAACCAGTTCGTTGACGATATGCAAACTGTTGGTCATCACCGTAATATTGTTGAATTGTGTCAGGTGCGGCACCATTTGCAGTACGGTGCTGCCGGCATCAAAAACCAGGCTATCACCGTCTTTAATCAATTTACTGGCAGCTTTAGCAATTTGTTTTTTCTTTTCGGTATTAATATGCGTTTTACGATCAATGGGTTGCTCAATATCGTCGCGATTTAAGACCACCCCTCCGTAAGTGCGGATCACCGCCCCTTCATGTTCTAGACTGGTTAAATCTTTACGGATAGTGGTGCCCGTAGTTGAAAAATGCTCGGCGAGTTGATCGACTGCCGTTTTACCGTGTTGCTGGAGATATTCCAGGATAGCGACTTGTCGCTGCTTTGGTTTCATAGCGATACCTGCTCAAGTATTTTCATTGCCCCTTTTTCAGGTATTACTTTCACATGAAAAAGAATAGCTTTCATTGTGAAAATATCATGATTTCGGTTTAATCGCTAATGATAGTGCAGTTTGACATGCAGTATCCGCAGGGAAGATCACATCCGGGATTAAATCCTGTTGATGTAACCCATGAAGGTGAGTTAGTGGGCGCGGGCGGGCAAAAACACTGATTCCGCGCATGATCATGCTGTCACTGACGCGCATATTTTCATCAAAAGCCAGCGCCATCACTACTCTGGGTTTAAAACGCCCACCAGAACGGCCAACACCAACCGATTTACTGTGCTGGCATAACCGGTCAAAAGCACGATTAAACTGATTGATTTGCCACCAACCAAGCAAGCTTTGCAGTACCCAGGCGATGATGACAATGGTGATTAGTGCAGATGTGGGAGTCATATCTCTCTCTTTGCTTTTGGTGTTCCCGAATCACCGGTGCGAGTCAGTAATTCGGGATTCTCCGGCGGCTGGGTTAAAACATAACCTGCCCACCCGTGATATTAATTGATTGGCCGGTGCAATATGCCGCTTTATCACTGGCGTAGAACAACAAAGTATTTAATACATCTTGATAATCGCAGCCACGTTTTAGCGGCACTTTATCGGTATAGTATTTCTCAACTTCGTCAGTCTTAATGCCCAACTTTGCAGCGTATTGTGGCAAAAGAGACTGGAACATCGGCGATTTAAGCAAATTACCCAGCATCAGAGAATGCACCGTGATACCGTAATCAGCCAGATCCAGTGCCAATGATTGTGTCAGGCCGACACCGCCAAATTTTGCAGCACTGTAACCAGAGTTGTGTTTGCTGCCCACTTTACCTGATTTGGAATTGATTTGGATAATACGCCCAGCAATACCATCACGAATCATCAGACGGGAGAATTCACGGGCACATAAAAAGTAACCCACCAGGTTTACTTGCAATGAGCGGTCAAAATCATCCAGCGGGAAATCAGTAATAGGTGCGGCTTTGGCAATACCGGCGCTGTAAACCAGTAAATCAGTTTGATGAAAGCGCAGGTCGACGGCTTTTGCCAGCATTTGTACGCTATTTTCATTAGTCGCATCAACCTGGAAACCTTGTGCGCTGCCGGCACCATATTCCGCATTAATCTGAGCGGCTACCAACTGGGCATTATCTGAATTTAAATCAGCAACAGCCACTTTATAACCGGCTTCTGCCAGACCCTGGCATAAAAATGCCCCTAAAGTTTGCCCACCGCCGATAACTACTGCTACTTGTGTCATATACACCTCCAATGCCTTTGGTACTTAACGTTGCGCTGGTGAATGGTTACCATGCTACAACGCCAGTGACCTTGGGTATAACTCAATAAATTAACGAATAAATTTCAATGAACTGCCGACAGAAATATCACTGGGTGTTGGGCCTGCGACATGAATGGATCCGGGGAACTCAGGTTGCTCATCACCATTAAAACGAATAGTGACGTGGCCCAGTTCGCGCAGATTCTGGGTGGCAACTTCCCCCACCGCCGTGATGACATAGCGCTGTTGTGCTAATTCCATGATGTTTCCTGCCTGTAATTCCCCATCGGTAGTGCTGTGCTGGTGAATAAAACAGAACTCTTCAATATCTTTGGGCGCGCCTTCACGGAAGGTGATGAGCATGTCATCCAACAGCGCCTCGCGGGCGCTGTCACCGATATTGATAATTGTTGTCTGATAGATAGTATTCATACGTAATCCTTAACCGTTGAATGTATTACAGAAATTTTGTTTGAATCTGGTTGCTGTTATTAGTTTTACTGATAAATAAAGGCTGAGGCGGCCCAGGCAATCAATACTGTTGGTGCCCCTGTCAAGAAGCGTCCCACCAGCACTGATGGAACCCCGACCCGCACGGTATCTTGCTTTGCTTCCGCCAAAGACAGGCCCACCGGGATAAAGTCACACGCCGCCTGAGCATTAATCGCAAATAACGCTGGCAGGGCTAATTGTGGTGGGATATTCCCCAAACCAATTTGAACCCCAACCAATACGCCGATGACTTGCGCAATAACAGCCCCTGGGCCTAAGAAGGGTGATAACAATGGGAAGGAGCAGATCAAGGCTAAGAGCACCAACCCGATTGGGCTGCTAGCCAAAGGTGTTAAGCCGTGGGCAATAAAATCACCCAAGCCAGAGGCCATGATGATGCCGATTAATGCCGACACAAAAGCCATAAAAGGCAGAATGGTTTTCAGCACCGTATCAATGGTGTCACGACCGGACTGGAAGAACACGGCAACGACAGAGCCCATGCCCATGCCAACTTTTGCCAGCAAACCATCACTTTGTTCGGTGATTTTCTTACTGGTGTCGTAATCACGCGCCCCTTTGGTGGCGGTGGTTTCGGCGGCTTTAGGTGCCACTGGTGCTGAACCAGCAGCCACAGCAGGGTCAGTTGCAGTCACTTTGTGGATGTTTTTCTCACGCACTCCGGAAACATAAATATCTTCCAGTATGTATTGCGCCATCGGCCCGGATTGACCAGTCGAATGGATATTAACTGTCGGAATACGGCGCTTAGGATAAAGGCCGCAGCGCAAGGTGCCGCCGCAGTCAATAATAGCGACCGCGATTTCCTCTGCTGGAGGCTCGCCTTCTTTAAATCCATCAACCGCTTCCCAGCCCGTCAGTTCGCTGATGAGGTCGATAATGGCCGGACGGGTACCGGCGGTGATATAGACAATTTTTTTACCTGGGACGATTGGTAATATTAATGGGCCACCCCAGCCGCCTTCGCCTTTTTCAATCCGGATAAATTCACTCATGATCTGCTCCACACGTTAAGTATTTAACTTAAATATCAAAGTTGTACGGTGCGATCCAAACGGATGCCCATCTTGCGTTCAAAGATAGATGTCGTCAGATCAGTAACCCAGCCACGGAAGAAGTTGGTGAACAACCCGACCAAGAAGTAGCTCACCGCCAGTGGGCCCAATGGCAGCCCCAGTGTGGTTAAGCCGCTGGCGATACCGAGGAAGACGAACAATTCACCTGGGTTAATGTGTGGGAACAAACCATTCATTGAGTGACAGCTATAAGAGGCCGCTGCGTAATAACTTGGTTTGTACTTTTCTGGCATAAAGCGCCCAAGACTTAATGTCATTGGGTTACAGAATACAAAGGTACCGATCAGGGGGAGTAATAAATAACGGGAGACGGGGTTGCCCGCGCAACGTTGTGCTAATCGTTCAATTCTGTCCTGACCGACAAACTTAATCAGGGCATTCATAATAACCAACAAACTGATTAATAAAGGTAAAATCCCGGTGACCATGCCAACAAAAACTTCTCCCCCTTTTTGGAAGAGACCGATAAACCATTCGGCTCCATGGGTGATAAGTTCAATCATTTTTCTTCTCCTGTAATCGAGGTTATGGCTGTTTTTTATAAAAATAAATATCATGTTCTGTGTGATAAAAGAGTTCAAAATGCGAGGTGTCAAAATGAACTTCAGCATCTTGTCTGTCGCCATGTGCACTACCATAATCATTTTTTAGATCTATTTATCGCATATAGATCACACTTTGAAAGATAAATCTTTCAAATAATGAATTTAAAATGAAAGAAAAAAAGATTGAAATGAAAGATTTTGTGGGGAAAAGTAAAGAAAATAGAGCTAATACACTGTCGATGCGGGGTTTTATACCAATAGGCGAATTAATAAAGTAGAGGATAATCAGGGGCTAGCCAATGCCAGCCCATGTCAAATTCATTACCCTAGCAAATCACAATTGGGTGGAAGACGGCATTGAATAGCATTGGGGATGACTTCAATGCGAAAATGTTTACCTGAGAGGGGCTCACCATCCAGATTAAAGGTGATGTCGTGAGGGGCTGTGATGTCGAGCCAAGGTAAGGATGTTTCAACCACATTTTTGTTTTTCTCACCACTAAACACGCTGGCGAGCAAGGCGGGCAATAATTCTTCGGCGGTGAGTAAACGTAATTGCAGCAGGCCATCATTAATCAGTGCATCCGGGCAGAGCGGTTGCCCGCCACCGGCTTGCCGGCCATTGCCTATCCCTATCACTAAGGCATCACCAGACCATGCGAAATCAGGGCCACGTATTTCACAGCTGTCTGCTTTAATGGCATCCATGCGCATCAGGCCATGAATAAAGTAAGATGCGCCGCCAAGCACTGCTTTGAGTTTGTCGGGCGTTTCGGTAGTGATGCGGGTGCCAAAGCCACCGGTCGCCATGTTGATAAAATAGTGCTCGCCATTAACTTGTGCTAAATCGATATCAACCGCTCGGCCTTTAACCGCCAATTGCATTGCATTTTCTATTGGCAGTGGAATATTACAGCTGGTGGCAAAATCGTTGGCGGTACCCAATGGTAAGATACCCAAACTGGGGCGGTTAGCGGCGGGCACGGCCATCAGCGCATTTGCCACCTCATTGATTGTGCCATCTCCACCACCGGCAATGACAGTATCGACACCCAGTTCGGCAGCTTCTTTAACATACCGCTTTGCATCTCCTTGTTCCCAAGTGACGCGAACATGCAGTGTTAGCCCTTCTTCGCGCAAGTTTTTGACGGCATTACGAACATCCAGATTTCCCGATTCCTTACCATTAAGGATTAGAAGTGTATGTGGCATTGGCGTCATAACTTGCTCCAGATCATTTCTACAATAAGGATAACAATACTCCATACTTGTTTAATTTACCTATTAGATTATTCCAGAAATAGCCGTAAGTATTACAGCTAGTTTGGCGTAATAAACGCAGGTTTAATTTCGCTGGGGATATTTTTTGCGAGGGAATATTTATTATGCTGCGTGAAATAATTGATAATATTAGAGTACGTTATTATTAACGAATCGCTTAATAAATACCATTAATAATAAATCAATGAAAAACAATGAGTTGAAATGCCAAAAGAAAAGGCCAGCCCAAGGGAGATTGGGCTAGCCAAGGAGGTGGTTCCTAGTCTTGCTTTAAACCTTTTTTAGTTCTTTATTGTACTCGAACCATGCTACCCCAATGTAATTATAATTGATGTGATCCATTTCTAATATTTGCTAAAAATGCCACCTTGGTGATGGCATTATTTTTTATTGTTTTTTGTTACGCTTTTTCATGGGGATTTCGGCTATTTGTCCCATTTAGATTACGTATCAGTAAGCCATATTCTACATTAATATCCTCTGGGATCGGCAAATACATGATATGCCCATTACCCGGCGCAATATCGGCTGGCTGGCCTTTTTTATCCTGCATGCTTTCGAGTGTAAACTGGATATTACCGCCTGGCGTCATCAGTTCGACGCTGTCACCGACAGAGAATTTGTTTTTAACCACGACTTCAGCCAGGCCATCACGGCGCACACCAGTAAATTCCCCGACAAATTGCTGACGTTCTGAAACTGAATAGCCATATTCGTAGGTTTGCTGTTCTTCGTGCACATGGCGGCGCAGAAAGCCTTCGGTATAACCCCGGTGAGCCAGACCTTCCAATGTGGTCAGTAAGGTGGGGTCGAACGGCTTGCCAGCAACCGCATCGTCGATAGCGCGGCGGTATACCTGGGCGGTACGCGCGCAGTAATAAAACGATTTAGTCCGGCCTTCAATTTTCAGCGAATGCACGCCCAACTGAGTTAAGCGCTCTACATGCTGAATGGCACGTAAATCTTTGGAATTCATGATGTAAGTGCCATGCTCATCTTCAGTCGCCGTCATATATTCGCCGGGGCGCTGGGCTTCTTCAATCATAAATACTTTGTCAGTTGGCGCGCCAATTCCCAGGGTCGGTTCGACATTTTTTACCGCAATTGGCTGGTGGATATGCACAATATTGCCAATTTCGTCTTCTTTCCCTTCCTGGACATTATATTCCCAGCGGCAGGCATTGGTGCATGTCCCCTGATTTGGGTCGCGTTTATTGATGTAGCCGGAAAGCAGGCAGCGGCCAGAATAGGCCATGCACAGTGCGCCGTGGACAAAAATTTCCAGTTCCATATCCGGCACTTGTGCGCGGATTTCTGCAATTTCTTCCAGTGATAATTCGCGGGAAAGAATCACGCGCGTTAATCCCATTTGCTGCCAGAATTTGACGGTAGCCCAGTTGACGGCATTCGCTTGTACTGACAGGTGGATATCCATCTGTGGAAATGCCTCGCGCACCAGCATAATCAGGCCCGGATCAGACATAATCAGTGCATCTGGCCCCATATCAATCACCGGTTTTAAATCGCGCAAGAAAGTTTTCAGTTTGGCGTTATGGGGGGCAATATTCACCACCACATAGAAGCGTTTACCCAATGCATGGGCTTCCTGAATACCTAAGGCCAGATTTTCGTGGTTGAATTCATTATTTCGCACTCGCAGGCTGTAGCGCGGCTGGCCGGCATAAACCGCATCCGCACCATAGGCAAAGGCATAGCGCATGTTTTTCAGTGTACCGGCGGGTGATAATAATTCCGGTGTAAAAGGCGTGTTTGATGCAGGGGTAGATAAAGGCATAAATAGCGGCTCTCAGTCTGAGTTCAAGTCAGAACCACGCCCGAAGGGGTGGCTAAAAGCTCGGGATTGTAATCGGGTTTAAGCAGAAAAACAGCCATTGCACAATCTTTGTAAGGTTTAAATGATCTGGATCAATTTAACCGATTTTGAGTGATTTTCGCGGCGAATAAATCAGCTGTTTTTTGAGTGTGGGACGCCATAAGATGCGCGGTCAGATGCCCCGCGCAGCTATTTTTAGGTAAAAAATGTAGGTAACAATATCGGTAAAAATGTCGGTAAAACGCTATCCAATGATTAAAAATTACTGTGTCAAATCTTTGATTGTGGTGGTCGGGCCATTTTTCATTACTGAGGCGATACCATTTTTAGCCGCAGTGTCGGAACTGTAGGATTCACTGATACCAATAACCTGATGATTTTTGGCTTTTAATACGAAATACGGCTCATTTTTGGTGTTGTGCTTTAGCTCATACTGACTTTCATGCGGGGAATTACTTTGCACTGAGGATATCCCATTGTCAGCCGAGGCTCTGCTGGCATACATCTCACTGGAGAGAATGATTTCACCATTGCTGGCTTTCAGATTGAAATGGTATTGCCCATTCTTGGCTTTTTTAATTTCATAGTGACCCATGGCCATAGTTTTGCTCCTATTGGTGGTGGTGACTCTAATCAGTGTAGTCAAGGGCTCCTGCACCACCAACATAATGCAAACTTAGCGCAGCTTAATTACAGCAACCGGCAGATTTCTGCCTCCCAGCGATACCCCATACCATAGACTGCGCGGATAAAGGGTTTTTCACCATCAAGAGCTTCCAGTTTACGCCGCAAGTTTTTGATATGGCTGTCAATAGTGCGGTCGGTAACCACGCGGTAATCGTCATACAGGTTATTTAATAATTGTTCGCGGCTAAACACATGGCCGGGTTGAGTGGCTAATATTTTCAGCAGACGAAATTCTGCTGGGGTCAATTCCAGCATGTGCCCTTGATAGCTGGCTTGAAAGCGGGATTCATCAATTATCAGTGTGGCGGTGTCGCCCGCTTGTTCTGGTTGCTGTTGGCAGCGGCGCAAAATAGTTTTGACCCTTGCGACCACTTCCCGTGGGCTATAAGGTTTGCAGATATAATCATCGGCACCAATCTCCAGCCCCAGTAAGCGGTCAATTTCTTCTGTTTTTGCTGTAACCATCATGATGGGGACATTAGAAAAACGGCGAATTTCACGGCAAATGCTGATGCCATCAAGACCCGGCAGCATTAAATCCAGCAAAATAATCGATGGCGGGGCTTGGCGCACTGCATCAATGACCTCGGTGCCTTTGGTCAGCCACTGCGTGCGGTAACCGGCAGCTTGCAGATAGTCGACCAGCAACTGCCCGAGCTTAGGCTCATCTTCAACAATTAATACATAACCAGACAGACTGGCAGACTGCAGCGGTTCGTGCATTACCATGAATTACCCTATGGAAGTGAGTAGGGGAAAGACTACCGTAATACGTAGGCCACCCAAAGGTGAATGTTCCGCGCTGATTTTACCGCTATGGGCTTCAACAATATTGTGGCAAATCGCCAAACCCAGCCCCGAGCCGCCGCTGGCGCGGTTGCGCGAGCTTTCAGTGCGATAAAAACGCTCAAAAATGCGCTGTAATTGCTCGTCACTCAGCCCGGGTTTCGTGTCCTGCCACACCAGAATTAATTCTTCTTCTTGTAGCTGGGCGCTAATTTCCAACACCCCGTCTTGGTTAGTGTAGCGCAGACTGTTTTCCAGCAAGTTATGAAACAGTTGGTTGAGCCGGTCGGGGTCACCAAACATGATGGCGTGTTCAGGTAGGTGGGCGGTGATGGTCATGTTTTTGTTCTGAAAGCGTCCGCGATAACTGGCGATGGCAACTTGCAATAGCCGTACTGCATCCAACTGGGTTTTGCGGTAAGCCAGTGCACCGCGATCAGATAGCGATAACTGGTGCAGGTCATTGACCAGCTTGGTCAGGATTGCCACTTCCGCTTGTAACGAAATCAATGACTCCGGTGTTGGCTGGCGCACTCCATCCTGTAATGCTTCCAGCTCACCGCGCAGCACCGCCAGTGGGGTGCGCAACTCATGGGAAACATCGGCCATAAAGTCGCGTCGCATTTGTTCATTTTTTTCCAGCGAACTGGCCAACTGGTTAAAATCCTGAGCCAGACGGCCCAGCTCATCACGGCTGCTAACGGCCACCCGAGCACTGAAATCACCCGCAGCCAGTCGATGGGTACCTTCCACCAGACGTTTGACGGGAGCCAACATCCCACGGGATAAAATCCAGGTTACGGCTGCGGCCAGTAAGGTCGATAAGGCGACAATTATCCAACTGGTTTGGCGCTGTTGTTTATCAAAGTTAATGTCTGCATTGCGGGTCAGTTTTTCCGGCGGGGTAGATATTACCCAGCCAACCACTTGTTTATTCACAGTTATTGCCCTGCGTCTGGCATCATTTGGCAAACGGTCACTGTGCCCGACCAGCAGATTTTGGTGATTATCAACCACCCAAAATTGAGAGCGCCACCCACGCGGTGGCAGGCCGCGATTGTTATCACCATTTTGTTCAAAAGAGCGCATTATCTGATAAATAACTTGGTCATTGTTACGCAGAAAATTCCAGTTGCCGTTGTGCTGGTACTGCACTTCGAGGGCATCTGCTAGCATATTGATCCGCTGTTCATTGCTTTGCTTTATATAATCGATAAAACCGCGCTCGAAGCTGGCTCTGATACCCCAATGCATAGTAATCAACACCAGCATGCAGGTGGCAAATATGGCCATAAACAGTTTTCCGGTAATGCCGATTCTCATTGTTTTTCACCTGTTTTATCGGTTGGTCGGCTGCGGGTCAGATTGCGGTTAGTGCCATTATCCGGTGGCACGCGGTTAAATATCAGTGCTGGCAGGGCAATAATGATGGCCATGCACAGATAGCTGTATAAAAATGCACTGTGGGTTGCAGGGGTGTTGGTTGTCACCTGATGATTGGCGAAAATACCCAGTAATATCCCGGCGGTGCTGACCCCTAAGCTCATGGATAACTGCATTACCATCGACAACAGGCTATTGCCGCTACTGGCCAGCCGATTGGGTAAATCTTTCAAGGTTAAGACATTCATCGTAGAGAAGCGCAATGCATTAAGCACTCCCTGGAAAAATAGCACTACCGGCAGCAGTAACGTCCACCCCATTAGGGCGACCATTGGCAAACTTAAACTGACCACCGCCAGCAACAATGTGGCGTAGACCAGCACCCGCCGGTAGCCAAACCGGTTAACCACGCGCACAATAATCCGCTTCATCCCCATGCTGCCGATAATCATTGGGATCATCATTAATCCGGCATGGAAGGGGGTAAATCCCAGCCCAATTTGTAAAAATACCGGCGTCATAAAGGGCAGCATGGCGCTACCGATACGGGCGCTCATACTGGCCATCAGGCCAAGAGAATAAGATTTATTTTTGAACAGCCGCAATGAGAACAGGGCCGAACTGTTGCCACGGGCATGCCACCAGTAACCCAACAGCGCCGATATTCCGCAAAGTACCAAACCCGCAATTGCCAGTGGGGGTAAGCCCAAGCCATTGTGGCCATCCAACGCCAGTGTCAGGGTTGCCATGCCGATAGCCAGCATGAGAAAACCACTGATATCAAAACGCCGAGTGCGGGTGGTGTAATTGGGCATCAACAGCAAAGTAGCCACTGCGCCAATCACCCCGACCGGTAAGTTGATCAGAAAAATCCAGTGCCAACTGGCGTATTCTACTAAAAACCCCCCCAGTGCCGGGCCAACCAATGGCCCAATTTGACCCGGCAGAGTGACAAAGGCCATCGCCGACATATATTGCTCACGCGGGACGATTTTCATCACGGTCAGACGACCAACCGGCACCATCATGGCACCGCCAATTCCCTGCAGGACGCGAAAAGAAATCAACTGATTCAGGGTTTGTGCTTGCGCGCACAACAGTGAACCGAGGGTAAACAAAATAATCGCCGAGAAGAAAACCCATTTCACACCAATACGATCAGCCAGCCAACCACTGGCGGGCAGCATTACCGCCACTGTCAGAACATAAGAGACAATAACCGACTGCATGCGCAGCGGATTTTCGCCCAGACTGGCCGCCATTGATGGCAGCGCGGTGTTGACGATGGTGGTGTCCAGCGTTTGCATGAAGAAGCCGAAGGCAACTATCCATAACTGCCAGCGTATACTCGTCATCTTCCAACCCGCTGATGCGTTGGCCGC
>NZ_ACCD01000031.1 GCF_000173775.1 Yersinia rohdei ATCC 43380 | reverse complement strand
CTTTCTAAGCCAAAACTGTCTTTAAGAACGGTTAACGCTTCGGTGCCATACAGAACGGAGAGTAACATAATCAGTTTTTTGATCCGTTTTAGCAGGGCCCTGATTTTTTAAGCGGTGACAGGGCTTCAGCCAGGGCAACTTTTCGATTACGCTTTTTGAGTAATATTCCCCCCTTGTTTTCTGGATTGCCAGAGATGCCTGCTTGCCAGCGTTGAATTGCACAGCAAAAAGGAGCTGATCTGGCTCTGCCGCATTAGCGCAGAGAAGTTAGCAAAAGTGGCGCTGCCGGTTTTTTCGGCAGCCAACAGATAGAATTGTTCCGCCGGAAATAAACCTTCGCCGTCGGGATGCTGACGCGGCCCTTTACGTATCGTGGAGTGGTCAACGACAATACCGCGTTCAGCCATCATCTCTTCGAGATGACGAAGGCTCAGGGCATAGGCCAGGTACCAGTGGACACACTGTGCAATAACATCGATGGGGTAATGCAGGCGACTGAAGGCGTTTCGGATCAGAGACATGGGCAGGCAACATCACAAAAAAACAGCATATTACCCAACCATTCCTTAATGCGACACAACCATTGATATTGCGCCAGGCGTTTACGTACAATTCCGCCGGTTGGCAGTTTAAGAAATAGGCAATGCTAATTTTGCCCCCCTTTTCTACTAAAGCGACAGGCCCCCATTTTTGCAACAAGCCTATTAAAATTCTGATTTATTCAGATAATCCTTAAAACAAGAAATTTCCTACACCGACTGGTCTGTCATGCTATATCTCTCCACATGTGATTATTGTTTAATATTTTCACAGCAAAACTTGATCTAGATCATGTTTGTTACTGATTGCTGATTGACTTTATAAAATATATTAAATTCACATATGGATTCTGAATACATGAAAAAGCAACTGATTGGCCTGACGGTATTGTCTTCTTTACTCTTTGGTAGCAATGTCGCCAATGCAGCAACGCCGACGGCGGAATTAAAAGTTATCGGTACCTTGACTGTGCCAAGCTGTACCATCGTTGCACCTGATGAAGGTGTTTATGATTTGGGTCGTCTGTCTTCATCTTTAGTGAAATCAGGCACAGCTCTGACCGCTCTAACAGCAATAACGAAAACCTGGACTGTTAACTGTGATGCTGACACCTATTTGAACTTCACGCCGGTTGATAACCGTGCGGCTTCTGCAAGTTCTGTAGCAACAACCAACTTTGGCCTGGGGAATGTTAATGAAACAGGTAAAATTGGTTACTACACCGCAGTAATTAAACAAGGTACGGTAGATGGCAAAGCCTCTAACCTGTTCTCTTCTGCCACATCCACATTTACTGCAACTACAACAGCGGCGCTGACAACAGGTCTGCGTACCGGCTGGTCATCAGCAGCTAACACCCAAAGCACTGGCAAAGTGTTTACGGCTGATATTACAGTAAGCCCGATTCTGGCAGGTACCACCACCATGGGCGGCCCTATCACTGAAGATGCAGAGATTGATGGTTCTATGACCATGAACTTCGCCTTCGGAATCTAAGTTTTGCAGACGCCACACTATAAGATAAGGGCAGATTTATATTTCTGCCTTTTTCCTAACGTTGTATTGGGTTGATTAGATATCACCTAACTCTGCATTTATATTTTGGATATTTTGGCTATGAAAAAGCAACTCATCGGTCTGACGGTATTATCGTCTGTAATTTTTGGTAGCAATGTAGCCAATGCAGAAGTCCCGACTGCCGAATTAAAAGTTATCGGTACCTTGACTGTGCCAAGCTGCACCATCGTTGCACCTGATGAAGGTGTTTATGATTTTGGTCGCCTGTCTGCATCTTTAGTGAAATCAGGCACGGATAGGACCGCTCTAACTGGACAGACGAAAACCTGGACTGTTAACTGTGATGCTAGCACCTATTTGAACTTCACGCCGGTTGATAACCGTGCAGCTTCTTCAAGTGTTGCGACAGCAAACGCCTTTGGTCTGGGGAATGTCAATAACACAGGTAAAATTGGTTACTACACCGCGCAAATGACGCAAGCTACGGTAGACAGCAAAGCCTCTAACCTGTTCACTACAGCGACAAACGAAATTTCATCGGCCCCCACAGCGGGCCTTATAACCGGTAGGCGTACTGGTTGGGCATCTGCAGCTAACACCCAGAGCTCTGGCAAAGTGTTTACGGCTGATATTACAGTAAGCCCGATTCTGGGGGGTACGACAGACATGGGTGGCCCTATCACTGACGATGTGAAGATTGATGGCTCTCTGACCATGAACTTCGCCTTCGGAATCTAAGTTTCGCAGACGCCGCACTATAAGATAAGGGCAGATTTATATTTCTGCCTTTTATTTCTATGGATTAATATTAATTCATTTGAAAGGAATTCATTTTTATGAAATTGAATCTGTTGAAATTAACTATTTTTACCTCGTTAATGTTTTCTCTCGGGGCACAGGCGGAACAGCCATCCTCGGAATTGAAAGTTAAAGGAACAGTAGGTATTTCAAGCTGTACAGTCATTGCACCTGATGATGGTATTTACGACCTCGGTAGGATCTCTTCATCTTTAGTCAAGCCGGGGACAGCCACAACAGAATTACCTGCGATAAAAAAAACCTGGACGATCAATTGTGACTTAGCAACTTATTTACGTTATCGGAGTACTGATAACCGTTTAGATTCTGTCAGTGATACCTCATCATCCTTAAATCATGGATTGGGTAATATTAATGGAACGGGTAAAATTGGATTTTATACCGCGAAGACATCTAATCATCACGTAGATGGTAAAAGTACACTAATATATTCTACTGTTGTGTCAGGAACAGGAACTGGTAGCAATTTGTATAATAACATGGGTTTCATCGTTTTCTCTGACGAATCCAGGACTGCCATTGCGGGTAAATCGTTTGATTTTGACGTTACAATATCACCAATACTGGCGGGAACTACAACGATGAATGGTCCAATTACGGAAGATGCCAATATTGATGGTTCGACAAGTATTAACTTTTCATTTGGTATTTAGTTAATACATTACTAAAATAATTATTTTTATTTATTTGGGGGAGCTGTGTTTATTTACCGTTATTTGCTCTCTTTCACAGTTCTATTTTATTCTTTTTTTTCTGTGACAGCTTTTTCTGCCACAAAAGAGGGCGCAGCCCAGTTTGATACAAAAACACTGGAAGGTTTAGGCTTCTCGGCAGAATTAGCTGATTTTTTCAAAGGACAGGATAAATTCTTACCTGGGCAACATAATGTCACTGTTATTATCAATGCGAATAAAACTTACAAGGTTGAAGCCACCTTCGACAGTCAGGGGCAGTTATGTGTAGACCGCCAACTGTTGATTAAATTGCAGTTACGTCATAACGAGAGTGGTGACCATTGTGAAAACATTGAAACTTTATGGCCCGGTGGGGTTGTAACGCTATTTCCAGGGAAATTCCTGGTCGAGATGAAATTACCACAAGAGGCGTTTGACCCTGAAGTGGAAAACAGTGATTACGAACGTGGTGGTCATGCGTTGCTGCTTAATTATAATTTATTTGGTCAGCGTGTCGAAAGCAAAAACGATAATTTGAATTTATTTCAAGGACAGTTCGAACCCGGTATTAATATTTTTAACTGGGTATTACGAAACCGTGGTTCATATATATATAACCAAGGGGTAAGCCATTATGATAACCAAGAGACTTACGCCTTGCGTGCGGTTGAATCTTTAAAGTCAGTCGTGCAATTAGGTGAATTCGGACTTAGGGCTGATACCTATTCTGGTCTGCCTATGGTGGGGGCGCAATTATATTCTGATAATGCCCAGCTAAATAATATGCAATTGGTTGTGCCCATTGAAGGGATTGCCAGCACGAATGCGACGGTTGAAGTGAGTCAGCGTGGGCGCGTTATTTACCGGACGGTGGTTGCACCAGGGCCTTTTTCGTTATCGAATATTAGTAACTTCTCCAGTGGGGTTCCCACTGATGTTAATGTGATTGAAGAAGACGGTACCCAACAACATTTTACCGTATCTAATACATTGGACCCTAATTTTGGGCAGCATGCGACCACATACCAACTGGCATTGGGGCGTTACCGCGATAATCTAAATGACAGTGAGAGTAAGTCACCGCTATTGGCGACGGGGGAGGTATCTTTCGATCCGACTAATACATTCCGCATGACCACCGCGGGGCTACTTTCTACTGATTACCAAAACTTTAGTCTACAAAATCTGTATAGCGGCTTCGATAATGCCTGGATTTCGGCATCAGCACGTTATACCAACACAAAAGATACCGGGCAGGGATATCAGCTTGCTTTACAGAATCAAGTCGCTATTAACGGCAATTTGAGTGCGTCGCTATCTACTGTGTATGACTCCGTCAATTACTGGTCACCAGATAATGCCCTGAGCGCGGGAAATAATCTGGATGACCAGCTATACGGTAAGCTAAAAAATTCTACATCCGCAGCGGTGACTTGGGCACATCCCCGCTGGGGCGCATTTTCCTATTCTTTATCTAATAATATTTATTATCAAACTGAGAGTAGCGTCTCTCATGCTGTCTCCGTGAGTGAACAATTTGGTCGAGTGACAACCACATTAAGTTTACAGTCAACGTCACAGGGGCAAAATTCTGTCTACTTTGGAATAAGTATGCCATTAGGACAAGGGGCGCTCACCGGGCGTATGCAGCGCATTAATGGTAATACGACATTAGGCAGTACCTACCAAGGAACGTGGGGCGATAATAAGGGTTATTCTGTGGGGATTACGGGAAGTGACAGTCAGCGGCGAGTTAATGGCGCGTTAAATATGAAAACCGCGTATTCGCAACTGTCTGGTGGTATTTCTCGGGCCAGCAATAATAGTCAGTCGGCCTATTTTTCGACGAGTGGATCTATGGCTTATGCTAATAATACTTTTGCGACGTCTTCATCATCTATTGGTGATACCTTCGCGGTCTTGAATGTACCAAGTCAGTCCAGTTTACGCGTGTCGTCGCCGGGCAGCGGAATGGCTATCACTGATTATTCAGGAACGGCCTTGCTGCCATCAGTGATCCCTTATACGGCATCAAAAGCTCAAATAAGTACCAAAACATTACCCCTTAATGTTCGTCTTAACAGTACCAGTGCCGACCTAATGATGATGCGAGGCACAGTCGCGACCCGTAATTTTGAGGCGACAGAAGTTCGCCAGTTGTTATTGAGTATCCGTGATAGCAAAGGTAACCCTATGCCTGTAGGGGCGAATGTGCTCAATGACCAGGGAGATTTTTTGGGCACCATTATTGGCGAGGGTAATTTTATGCTAGAAAATAATGCTATTGGCAAAGTTTTACGAGTAAAGGCGACGAACCAAATGGAATGTGTTGCCGGATATAGCGTGCCAGAGAAGTTTGATCCAGAGACATTGTATGAAGTCGCCGATGCGGTATGTCATTAATTTGAATAATGCACGGTAAGTCAATAATTTAGCTATAAGGTTTATTATGAAAAACACGATTACAGTATATGACACGATATTCAGTCGCTTTAAGTCATTTTTTATTTTCAATTTACTTATTTCTTTAAGCTGCTTGAGCATGGCATCTTATGCATCATTCAAATTAGAAAGCACCACAGTTATTTTAAAAGAAAGTGAAGGGCGCGCGAGTTTTACCATTGATAACACGTCGGCTAACCCGATATTGTTGGTCACAAAACTGATCGATATCGATGGTAAAGACTTCAGCAAGCAGATTTTGATTTCTCCGCCGGTGACACGTATTGACGGTGGACAAAGTCAGCAAGTTAACTTTGTACTGAAGAAAGGCGCGGTGCTGGACACGGAAGTATTACTGAAAGCCGCATTTGAAGGCGTGGAGCAGGTGCAAGGAAACTCAACCGTCATGCCTATCCGTCAGGAAATTGGTTTTCTTATCCAGCCCAGTGCGGTGCCACAAATTAAAAACCCATGGGAGGAGCTGGTTTTTACAGCCTCAGGCAATAAGTTAACGATTAAAAATCCGGGTAAGCATGTCGTTCGTCTGGGCCCTCAGGTATTTTTAGTCCCGAATAATGAGGTTGTTCCTTTGGGTAATGCCTATATTATGCCGGGCACGACTAAAGAATTTTCAATAAACACGCAGCCCACATCTGTAAAAATTACGCCGCTAAGCCGTTATGGTTTTGTGCAACCAGAGGTCATTATTCCTATTAAATCTTAATTATTATAGGTAATTAACCAATAGGTTAAATATTAATAGCAGTGAATATCATGTGATAAGCCCATTTTCTCCGATGGTGTTAATGGGCTTATCACCAATAATCAGCTTGGATAATGCGCCGCAGAGTGTCACGCCGGTCAGCCATACCAGAACGTACTTCACCGCAGTATCATCCAATGCCGATGTAAAAGAATTTGATATTTCAGACCTGGAAGGAGAGCTAACTTAATACCCCAAAAGCTATCTACCAAGACGCTTCCCCCCGAAGACATCCGAAAAGTAACATGACGAGCCTGTAGATCTGCGAGGTTCACCACACAGGTCAGCATATTATAATTAAAGAAACGGGAGCCTGAGTGACACAATTCATGTTGCTAATACCTCAGAAGGGAAGTTCATGCTTACCCTCTTCATCGGGTCGTTGATTAAATTCGCCAGATTTATAACTTTCAGGTATCCATCCATTACTGGGCGTTCCATCCATTTTAGGGTTGGCCCTGCTTTGAATAATACTGAACATAATGGTTCAAAGTGAAAATAGTAGGGAGATGGTGCTGATTTCAGTTCGGTGTACAGTGATATTCAATCCAATGTATCGCCATAGATTTTTGAGATAATAATAAAGTTACTTTTGAGATAATCCACAAGCAATAATCTGTTAACGTAATGACTATAAAGTATTTTTTAATCTCTTTTTAAGATAATGATATCTACATATTTGAGATAATCTAACTTTATACCTAAATTTAATCACTATGATTTAGCACTGTTAAACCCCCGTTTCGACTCGCCACTGGTTGATGCGTTGACCGAACTTGAGTTACTAAGACACCTGCGCCTTGAAACTGATGTGCATCCTCTGTTGTTTGCCCAGCTAAAAAGTATTTTTCATATGCAGGAAAGTTTGGGTTCAGCAAGAATCGAAGGCAACCATACAACATTAGCCGATTACGTTGAAAGTAAAGTAGAAGGGGCTGAGGATGCCACGGATCAACTGAAAGAGATGACCTCTTTGAACCGCACATGTGGGATATCTATGAAAGTCAGGACTAGGCCGCATTAGCGGAGAAAATACGAAAAAAGCGCAATGCAGCAGTGAGTTGTCGATGGAATAAAAAGATATTAGAGGAAGCCAGAACGCGGTAGGTTCTGGCTTTATGGGGGATTAGAAGCTGACTTTTATCCCCAGATTGCCTGAGTAGCCATCCATGTTGTTGTTAAAGGCCTTTTGGTATTTAACATCAGCATAGATATCAGTGCTGTCATTTACTCTAACTATGACTCCAGCCCCTGTTTGCCAGTAAGATTTACTGAATTCAGGGCGGATAGTGGTGTTATCAATGGAGACTTCGGGGTTTTTGCCTAACTGATAAACGACGTCACTGGTAAAGTAGGGATTGACGACCTGCTCTTTGCCAATATCCTGTAATAATCGTAAGCCAGCACGCGCCTGACCAATTGAATATTGGGTACTGTTGATGGTCGATAACGCGTCGTTAGAATTACGCAGGTTCAAATATTGGTACTTTACCTGACCTTGTGGTTCGATTTTCCAATCATCACTAATTGGATAAACTTGCCCTGCTTCAACAGAAACCACCACACCAGAGCCCGTCTGCTTGGCATTCACATCGCTTTCATAATCGTTGCGATATAGCGTGCCTTGTCCCACTAAATCGAGATAGCCACCGTCTTGGCTTATCAGGGTGTAATAGCCGCCTAAACCATAGGCTTCGGTTTTGATCTTGCCGGTATCAATCGATAAATCGGCATGCAATGCACGGGCCTTATCTTGCGTATCTGTATGATGTTTACCTAGCGTGAACATGGCACCCGCAGTGGCTTTTGTCCCAGAGGCGCTCTCAGCTTGATAAAAATCATGGCCTAACTGGATAAACTCGATATCAGAGTCATAGCTGAAGCGGCCCGCATCGAATTTATTATAAACACCACTGACCCGCCCCCATGATGCTTGATTAAAGCTATTATTGGCACTTTCTAGAACACTGCGGCGCTCATGTAAACGGCCTAAGGTGACGAAACCATAAAGTGCATTTAACCAAGGTGCAGCGATATAGCCCGGCACGTCAGGGCGATAAGCAACTTCTTCAGTATCGCCATTAATAAGATTGGATTGTAAATTCCAATTATTGGCATCTACTTTATACAATAAATACTGATAGGCTCCCGCAACCACCCCATCATTCATCGTGAAACGTCCAGTGCTGGTATCGCCATCAACAGTAATCAAGTTAATCCCACTGCCCGTAGTTTGTGCGCCTAGTCCGTTTTGGTTAATTACGGTGACGGTATGGGCGCCAGTGGCGTTACCCATGATATGCAGTCGGTCTGTTGGGGAGTTACTATCGCCTAGTTGCGTGTTAAATGTAAGGTTGCCATTACCGGTCAAATTACGGGTGACGGTTAATGTACTGAAATTATGGGTTCGTGATAGAGGGCTACTGTTAACAAAATTTATTTGTCCCAAGACGTGCATGGTCTCAGCATCAGCATCACCGGTTAAATTCCACACGCTGCTGCTATCAATATCAATATGGTTAGCATTATACGCGGCACCAGTCCAAACTGAATTATTCGTCATGTTAAGATTTATATTATTATTTTCGTCCGCCAGAATATCGCCCATTAAAACGACATGATTATCGACATTCAGATTCACATTACTGGCGTTATTGTTGGTGGCATTTGTTGAGGCGTAGACTAGCAATCCATTACCGCCAACTAGTTGCGAGCCGTTGAGCATATCAACATTAATATTACCGCCAGATGCTCTTATTCCCGCGCCCTGTAGGCTGACCACCGATGAATTATCTAAAGTAACCTGACTGTATGATGATAATGCGGAATTACTGTTAGCATAAATTCCGCCCGCGTTCAGGCCTTCAGTTGTAAATTGGCTGTCAGTCACCGAAATTGAACTGTTACTCAGTGTATATAAGGCGTAGGCGCTAGCCCCTGTTGAGGTGCCGGTAATATTTTTAGCATTGAGTGATGATCCCGCAAAAGTACCTAACATCATGCCAGAGGCACCGCTGGTCTGGATAACCGCATTATCCAGATTCATCTGCCCAGCTATTGCGGATGATGCAGCAATACTGCCCGTTCCTGCTGTTGTGATATCCATATTACTGGCATTAAACGTCGCCCCTTGGGTATAAATTCCATGGGAATTATTCCCCTTAGTACTGACTGTAGTATTATTTACCAGTGCTGAGCCACGATTTTCTATCCCAATAGCCCCATTACCTTCAGTCATTACTACTGTATTATTGGCAATCAAGGACGAGGTATTACCTGACACCCAAAGCCCGGTGTTGTTATTCCCTTTAGAATAATAGGAGCCACCGTTAATAGTGATACTGGCATAATTATTTATATCGACTAACGCTGAAACACTATCAAGCGAGGATGCCACTACATCGGTGAGGGTGACGGAGGCTGTATCAGTCGCACTGCCCATTGCGATTATTACTTTGCCAGAATCTAACTGAATATCGCCATTACTAATATTGGCTGTTCCCTTAATATCTAGCGCAGTCATTTGGCCGGTTATTGCCAGCGTATCCAGGGTAGCGGTTGAGTTTTTGTTAACACTGACACCTGCATTACCCTTGTCTATATGGATGGTGGTGTTATCCAGATTGGCATGAGCACCATTGGCGATATATATTCCATAACCACTGATACCATGTGTATTATTAATGACGTTATTGGCACCGATTAATGTGGTTTCTGCGTCGGTCAGATAAATGCCATAGTTCAGCGCACCGCTGGCGTTCAGAGCGGCATTGTTTAGATTAATTGTGCCACCAGAAGCGCCAGAAATACCGTGACTGTATGTATTGTCGGTAGAAATCACCGTACCATCAATATCACTTTTAGCATTTGTACCCGTGGTAAAAACACCATGCCCACTTTCGCCTGAGCTAGCAATGGATCCATCTTGTAAGCTGACGGTTCCATTGTTATTCATTACGCCGTAAGCGATATTACCACTGACGGTTATTGAGGTATCCGTCAGATCCAGTGAGCCATTATCAGTAACTAGCGCCCCATCTGCATTACGGGCTGTTGTGATAATGTCAACATCGGCCTCACCCGTAATTTTGCTTCCCGTACCTTTAACCGACACTGCACTTTGATTGGCAATGTCACTGCCATAACTGCCAGAGATGGATTGTTGTGTTCCATCTGTATGGCTTATGGTGTCCGCCCACGTAGCAGAGGAATGACACAAAGGAATAAGTAAACTTGTTAGTAACGTTTTATGGAAAATACAAGATTTTTTCGATTTATTGATATTTTTCATTATATGTTTTCATCGGTGCGTAATAAATAAAAAAGAATCCAACAAAAAAATGAGTCGGTTTTTTTGTTGGATTGTCTTTTGAGTTTTATTAACATTTTAAATTAAAGGTTTAATTTACTTTTCTACGCTAATATATCTGCTATTTTCAAGCTTAGATATGAACCTAAGAAACCATTGTTTGTAGGAAATATCCCACTCAATATTTAATTCATGTGATAAGTAATATAAATATAATAATTAATATGATTGGCCCTAAATGGTTTTTCTGGTCAAGGGTCAGTATTCCAGTGTTGTAGCCCACTGAATTTGGCCACCTAAACAGAGGTGATATGCTGACCTCAGAACAATACAGGTGCCCCAATGAAAAAAAGAAATTTCAGCGCAGAGTTCATACGCGAACCCGCTCAACTTGTGGTTGATCAAAATGACACTGTTGCTGTAGCGGCCAGTGCTATGGAGGTTGGCCTTTCCACAATGACGTGATGGGTAAAACAGTGATGCGATGAGTGTCAGGGAAAAGCGCTTAAAGTTTCTCCCATTACGCCTGAACAAATTAAAATACGTGAATTAAAAAGAAACATCGAGCATTAGGCAGAAGCTTTCGCATGATGAATACGCCGTGCTTGTTCATATCGTGGGCCCCAATATTTATTGTCGAACGTTGATATAGTGACACCCATGCTGCTAGATGCATGAATAAATTTATTTTCCCCGATGTACACACCCACGTGTCGTGTATTTTGTGAGGTTTTAAAAAATACCAGGTCGCCTGTATGCAAAGCATCCTTAGATATTTGGGAGCCCTGCTTGATTTGTTCATGTGAACTTCTTGGTAAGTTAAGGGAGAATTCATCTGCAAAAACTCGCTGCATATAAGCAGAACAATCAATACCTTTGCGGTTATTACCGCCTAACTTGTAACTGACACCTTCCCATTGTTCATAATGGCCTAGGATTTTTTTGAGTTTCTCTGGTTCATTGCCCCCAGAAAACGAGTGTATTGATGCGGGAGATGAGGCTAGTTTTGCAACACCTTGAGAAGCTTCTACTGCACTTGAATATGTCAATAAAGACGCTATAACAATCATCGCTGAGGTAATAATATTAAACATAAGGGTATCTAAACTGGGTTAACCTGCTTGCTAAATCCATTCTGGAATACAGCATTTCACACTGTAGCTAAAAAAAATAATCCGTAGTCCGGTGTTTAATTACCTGTTTGTGGCAATAAACTGGCACGGGCGGTTTGTTCCTTGTCAAAGGGAGATAAAACTGACTGCGCTTCAAATAAAGCAGAAACGCTTTTTCTCAACGAAATCTCCTAGGGTCAGAGGATATTCACTGTTATCACTGGCCCAGCGGCTTACCTGCATATTGTCTTTTGAGTCAATAAACAATCCATTACACAACCGGTTAATTACATCAACAACATGGCTGATGTGTCGTTGCTCAGATCAATATCGGGAAAGCAACAGTGACCCGACAACACCGCATCAATGACACCCTCCAGGTTATCGAGGCTCTCTCTTTTATTTACATACCCCTGGACGCCGGCGGCAAGGCATTTCCTGATAAAAATCACCGACCTAAGGGACGAAAAAATCAGAATCTTAGACCGCGGTGAGATGGCCTTTATTTTTTTGACGAAATCCAGAGCCAGACCTTCTTGTTTCAGGATTTCCAGAATAATCAGGTCGGGTTTATAAGCAGTAATTAATTTGATGGCCTTCAGATGGCAGCCGGTATCCAGTGTCTGTTCACCTTTGCGTTTAATTAACGCAGTCACCGCGCTGCGTATCAGCGGGTGTTCATCAACCACCATAACCAGCGTATTGCACATTATGTTTCTCCTTATCGCCCTCGCAGTAAAAATGCCGATATGACGGGGGAGATTGCCCGCCGCGCTGTCGTTTATTCCGCGGCGGGTGATGTTTAATCCGTATTTTGTGGGCCCCTGCTCAGTCGTAAAGGCACTGACTGGGCAGGGCGCTGGGTTTAGTTCATGTTACTTCGTGCACAATGCGAGGCGCGGGATACCGTAGCCCCCAATAGAGGTTGAATTGAGCTGCATGTCCACGGTATATACCCTATACGGATCCGTGTTTAAGCTGGGCGCAGTCTCTAGGGCAAATGCGTAATGTCGCGCGTCGAAGCCTCCTGGTACCGTCCATCCCGCCGCTTGCGACGCCGGCAGGCCGTTCACTTTTGTCGCCGCAAGTGCCTGGAGAGCACTCAACGACGGTAGTGCGCCAGCGCATACCTGCATGGCTGTCTCGCGCGTTTGGTATCCCCAAACTTCGTTAAATTGGTGTAACCACGACTCGTACATGCCTGGAACGAAAACTCCCGCCACTTCCGCCTCTAGGGAGGGGCGCTTAAATGTTGTCCCGCCTGCTTCCAGTGTCTCCGCCATATGACCGTACATATTGGCCTGTGGCGTGTCCGGGCTGGTGATGACTGAGAATGTCACGTCAGTTGACGCCGTTACCGCCGGTGTGGTGGTGGCACCAATGGTAGTTTTTACCCCTAATCCGCCCACCTGCGTCACCGGAATACTGACCTGTCCGTTGGGGCCGGTGGTAAACGTTTGGCTCCCTATATTGGCCCCATTCAGTCGCAACGGGCGGTTAGTGCCAGTCCAGCCACTCGTCCTGCCCTGACGGTCGGCGCTGCCGGTAGTCGCAAAACTGATGATTGCGCCCGGCATGGGAACCCCCTCTTTACTGGCGGTAGCGGTCATCATGATGGTTCCGTCTTCCACATGGGCGGTGTCACTGTCCAGACTTAGATTCAATGCATCAGGCGCATTAACCTGCACGGTATACTCGGTGCTGTAGAGCTGGGGCCCTGCGGTCGTCGGAAGCCCTGTGATACTGCTGATGGTCACCAATGCATTCACTTTCACTGTCAGTTTCTCGCCGACGAAGTTAGCTCCCAGCGGGGCCGCCAGTTGGGCTGCCGTCAATGGGGTGCCATTGTGTGTCCAGCTCAGCGTGGCATTGGCGGTGTCTATCTGGTAACTCAACCCACTGTCTAGGTCGGCATCCTGTAGCATCTGCGCCGCAATGGGGGAGACCTTGAATGTGTTTGGCACCATCGACAGCCCTAATAGGGTATTGTCTGTCACCAGAGGGTTCCCGTCCGGGAGGTCTACCCAAAGTCTGATGGTTCCCGTCGGAGCTGTACCCTGTATCTGCCCGGTGTTATCACTCAGTACCGCCTGTGCAGACCCGGTTATTAGCCCCAGTAACAGGGCCAGTGGTATCCCCTTCAGCCAGGTGCACTCCGGCAGGGTGTGGATGTTTCTCATTTATCGGTATCCTTATTCTTTCGCTCGTTTGTCGCCGGGATAATTCGGCCCGGTCGCTAACATGCCCTGCCTCAGTGTCCGCCTTTACAGACGCTCAGGCAGGCAATGTCAGTCTGATAAAACACGGGCAGAAAGGCCTGCCCGTGAATGTACGACTGTCTGCCGTGTCGGGGATTAGTTGTAATCCACCGCCAGGTTGAAGCCCTGTGCACCATCTGCAGAACCGGTCAGCGCCGAACCGTTTGGTTGAGCATTGGTCGGTACAGTGAAGTTGCCGTCGGAGATACTGGTTGCAAAGCCCGCCGCCGGTGCCGTGGTGCTATCGGTCGCACTGGTGCCTACCAGACGCCAGTTATAGGTCACGTTCGCCGTCAGGTCGGTAGTGCCGACTGCCGCGCTGTCCCACAGTTTGAACACGTAGCTCTCGCCCACATTCAAGCGGGTGCCGGTATTGCCAATCAGGTTGTTGGCAAACGCGGTATCCGTGCTGAGGTAGATACCCGGTGTGACGCCAGAGTTCTCACCGGTACCTGGTGCCACTGGCCCTGGTGGGGTGATGGTCGGGTTACTTGGGCCAGCAACGTTGGTGTCGTCGATGGTCAGCGTCCGGCCTGCCAGCGGGTCACCCGAGACCGAGTATTCTTGTATCACCACTTTGATGGCATCCGCACCAATCGCACCACCAGGGACGGTCAGCACACTGGTTCCTGGCGTGGTGGTAGTGGCCGGGGTATTAGTAACCGCGCTGGCCGCAATAGGCACCTCTGTTTCGCCCTTGACGTAATACCAGGTCACATGGGCCGTCGAGGCATCCGCATCGCCGTCGGCGTCAGTGTGATTATAGGTCAGGGTGATGGTATCACCCGAGGCCAGAGTGCTACCTGCCGCATTGCTGCTCAGGTCAACCGCATTAATGGCACTGTTGGAAGGCGCACTCAATACTGGGGCTGTCCCCTGAATGCTGCCGGTCGGCGCCGTCATGACCGCATATGCGCTGCCCATGGTGTAACCGGCGATGGCCAGAGCCAGAACAATTTTCTTTAAGGTGAAGATTTTGGTGTTATGCATGGTTTGTTATGTCCTTAGTGAGTCATTAGTGAGGGTGCGGCTGTCCGACACCCTACGTATCTTGTGAGATAAAAATTCGGAGAACTTAGTTGAAGTCCACTTTGAGGCTGAAGCCCTGGTCACCCGGGGTCGCGCCGGAACTTGAGGCACTGTTGACCGGCACGGTATAGCTGTCGCTGGTTGCCCCACTAATGGCATGGTTACTCAGCGTGCTGTTGCCATTTGCTGTCGCATTGCTGCCGTCCAACTGCCACTGAATACTGCCCAGTGTCGCCGTCAGGTTGGCTTCGCCTGCATCCCATACGCCGTTGCCGTTGCTGTCATCCCAGGCACGGAACACATAAGTCTCTCCGACCTGTGGATGGGCGGCTGAACGGGCATAATCAGTGGCGCCACTGCCTGCGGCGGGTGAATCAGATTGCAGGAAGATCCCGCCCGCCACATCCGCGCCCGGTGTGACCGGCCCTGGTGGTGTGGTGGTTCCGCCCCCGGCCCCGCCGGTACTGGTGTCGGTGACGGTGATGACGTTACCGCGCAAAGGGTCACCCGTGGCCGAATATTCGGTGAGCGTGACACTGATGGCGCGAGTGCCGGTGGCACCGGCCGGAATAGTGATGGTCGAGGTGCCGTTGCTTCCCGATGCCGCAGCCGGTGCATTGGTGGCCGGGATGGTGACCGACTGGCCCGCGTCGTCAAGATAACTCCAGGTGACGGTGGTCAGAGAGGCATCCAGGTCGCCGTCACTGTCGTTGTACTGGTAAGTCATCACCAGGGTGTCACCGGTGGACAACTTGCCCTCCGTGGCATAGGTTCCGCTGAAGTCCACGGCACCGACAGCCCCATTGGAGGGCGCACTCAATACCGGTGCACTCCCTTTGACCGGGGCGGTGGTTGGGGTGCTGGCGGCCCAGAGGGATCCCGCCGAACAGCCCGCCAGGGCTAATGCCAGTACCAGTACCCGTTTATTGACGGTAAAATTCATGTTCATGTATTGTCCTTTCCTCTGTCTCTGTGTTGTCTGACGCAGGGCCAGAGTCAATTCGTGTCTAAAAAATGTTTAGGCTACCAGTTCACTTTCAGGCCAAAACCCTGGTCACCGCAGGCCACACCGCTGTTGCTGTCCGCATTGACGCGTGGCGTAAATTGGTAACCGGTGACCCCGGTATCATGGTTGTTCAGGGTGACGGCGCAGCCCGCCGTGTTGGCCCCGTCCAGCGCCCAGTGCACATCGGCTTCTGGGATACTGGTGGTGATATCAATGTCGTCTACATCAAACAACTTCACGCTGTAGGTCACCCCCACATTAGGCGGCGTGCCGCTGGTCAAAATGTCTTGCCCTTGCGGGTCTTGGATTTCAGCTCGCACCACCGCGGTCGGGCCGTGGAGGGTAAAACTGACGGTCTGGGGCGCGGTCATCCCGTAGGCCCCAAGGTCAGCCTTGACCTCAAAGGTGCCCGGCAGGGTACTGACCAGTTCAACAACATGGTGGCTGATACCGTCCCGGTCTTCCGTCTCGCCGCGTACCATTTGCAGGCAGGTCTGCGTCGTACCTTGTTCATTGACCGGGCAGGTTTCCCCCGGTGCTACCCAGGGAACCGCGGCCCCACTGACGGTGTTGGTCACCAGCCATGTCGGCTGAAGTTGCGCGTCATTAATCAACACGCCCTGGTGGTTTTCCAGATAGGCCGCCAACAAAATGGAGTCGGTCGACAAGCCGGAGGCCGGTGCAATGCTGGCACTTTCCAGTGCCAACTGGCTCTGCCGCTGATGCCCAACCACAATGTCTACCGGGTTGGACGTCACCTGATGCCCTTTCTCATCGACCAGAGTGATGGACAGGGTGTAAGTATTGGTCGCCTCCGGGGATGAATCCCAGTCCGGTAGCGTTATCTTCCAGCCTTGCGGGTTGGTGGCCCCGGCAGTTGCCGTCAGTGCCAGCGGGATAACATCGCCATTCCAACTGACGGCAGCGATAGCGTATTTGTTGCGCACCAGAGGTTGCATGATGTAGTCATCGCCCTCTAGCAGGTCTGCCGGCACTGCGGCCAGATCCAGACTTAATCCACCGTCTTTCTCTTTGTATTCGAGGACGATGTCATAATTACGGTCAACCAGGTCGTAGCGGCTGCCTTTCAGTGAGCGGGCCAGGGCGACGTTGCCCGGGTCAAGTTGTTTCGCCAGCGGTGTCCCCAGTTGATAACTGAGTAACAGGTCGGCTTTGTTTTCACTCTTGCCCCCTTGCCCCTCTTTATGACTGACCTTCAGGGTCAGCAACGGCACCGGGGTATAATCCACTCCCAGCGTGACCGCATGGGGGTCTGACTGGAGGTTTTCTTTGCCGAACAACGCCACTTCGTCGCCGTAATATTTCTCATACACCACCGAGGCACCCAGTTGTGGGTGGGCGGGCAGGTAGCCCTGAGCGCGGACATCAAACCCACTAGCCGGCCGCTCCAGATAATCGTCAAAGTCTTTGGAATCCTTCCAGCCAGAGACCGGGTGGTAGTAGTTGGCTGCCAGCTTGGCGTTATCCATCCACAGTTCGCCCCCAACCCCTCCCCGGGTGTGGTTACGACTGAGGTCCTGGTCAATAAAGCTATTGAGCCCCCACATCCAGTTGCCTCGGTCGAGACGTACCCCGACCCCTAAATTACCGATGGTGCGGTCGTCCTGGCGGTGGATACCGACCTGAGAGAAAGCGATAAGGTCGTCATTTTCATACCAGGGCGTGAAGAGAGCGGCGGTGCTGTTTTTCAGGCTGCCCTTGTCATCAACGGCAATCCCCACCTGCGCCTTACCAAACTTACCCAGAAAATCCTGCGCCCCTTGTTGCAGCGGGGCCACCACTTGTGCTTTGGCCTGATTTTTTGCCCAGTTCCCGGCCTGATTTTTCACCTGGTCACCGGTCAGGGTGTTCCAGTCCTGCGAACCCACGTTTTTTAGGGTACCGGCCACCTTCATGGCACCGGTGTCGGACGGGGTGAGCGGGGTGTTGCCCATGCCCAGTTCAGGCAAGTTACTGACTATCAGGTCATCCTTGTTTTGCGCCGGAAACAATGGGGAGCTTGCCGGTAGCAACAGGCTTTCACCTGCGTTGAGAGTGTCACGGCGGTCAAGGCTGCCTTTGTTTATGGTGCGCAGTTGCGCCACGCTAATACCGCTTTGCAAGGCCAGTTGGTACAGACTACTGGTCAGGGGCACGGTATACGCTCGCGCCTCAGGGGGTGTGGTGGTTTTATTCTCACCTCCCACGTTTGCCGCCAGTACCATACCGCTACCCATTAATAACGAAGCGATAATGGAAAGTCGGATGGGTTTTATCATTGACTGATTCCTTTAGGTATAAATGCGCCTAATAGTATTAGCGCGACTATCGTTAACTTTTTCATGCAGCTGTGCTGGGTTATATGAGGAAAAATAAAGCTGGTACTGTGGATGTTGATATATCACACCGGTCTTAATTATCCGGTTGATATCATTTTCAGTGACTCAAATAACCGATAAAAAATGAGGTTCTTTTATTTTCACGCCCAATAACTTTTTGGCATAGCCTCAGTATCGAACGCGTATGAATGAGTAATTGAATCTGGGTGATACTTCAGGGGGGTGGACGAAAATCCCTGACTCATCTGTACGGTGAACATCTCTAATCGATACGGTGAATAATAAATCTTACTTAACTTTTCCTTGGTTCGACCTTAATAACCATGAATCAAAATATACACTATCTTTTAATCTAAACAAATGCGTCTTTGCAGTGAAATATAGCAAACAAAACTAATTAGACCAGTTTCACCATATGAAGGTATTAAAAGTGAAGTTTTCTTTCTTGTTGTATTTAAAGGTAAAAATAAATTATGATGTCAGCCGCTCAGCTGACTTTAGTTAATTTTCTCATCCGATTGGAATGTAAAAATACACGTTTTCCTACAAATGCAAAGAAGAATCCTACAAGGTGGTAAATAAGAAATTTCTTTATTTTATGTTAGTTATTAACAACTGAATATATGAATTAAATTCATTGCAACAAGATAACTATATGTAGCGATGCTTATTTGTATGTAATGATGCTTATTTGTTTTAATTATCGTGGTTTGAGACGGGGGAAATAAAAATGTAGAGCTGGAGTTAAAGCAATTTACCTATTTCATGTTGCTTGCTGAATAGGTATATATGCCTATCAGCTGCTTGTTGATGCTCGTGATAGTTGTGATTATGCTCAGAAGTAAATTAATTGGTTTTATCTACAATAAAAGCTGTGCTGGATTAGCGGGTAGGCAAGTAAGTGAAAGTGGCGAGGCTGATTTTTAGGGAGGAATAAAATTATGTTATCTGTGATAATCCTTTTTCATAGGAGTGCTGAAGGTGTTCTTTGCATATAATGTTTAAAATGTTTAGTATTTTCGTGAAAATATGCACGGAACTCCGATAAGTTAAACGTCACATCGATAAGGAAGTCAGTATGGATTTGTCGTCGAATCAGAAAGATGCCATGCCCTCGAAGGCAGCAGAACGTCTGTGTCGTTCCCTTTCCTCATTAATGGACTCCCCAACGACAGAAAGCCGCAAGTTATCGCCCACTGTTTACCAACAAATCCTTCATTATTGTGGTGTTCGGCCAAATCTGATGGGGTGGAGCAGTTTTCTTACTGCATTTCTCACTTTGTTGGGCCTGTTGGCTTTGGTGGCGGGGGCGGTGTTTTTCATTGCCTGGAACTGGGCTGCAATGCCAAAGATGGCTAAATTTGCCCTGGCTCAACTGCTGATTATTGCGCTGGCGGTGGTGGTTTGGTGGCGTTGGTATGATGCAGTGGCGCGAATGGCTTTATTGGCGGTCGGGCTGAGTTTTGGTGGGCTATTTGCACTGTATGGGCAGGTTTACCAAACCGGTGCTGATAGCTGGGAATTGTTCCGTGCCTGGGCTGGTGTGCTGCTGCCATTGGCATTACTTGGCCGACAGAATGCATTGTGGTTCTGTACCTGGGTCATCGCCAATCTGGCTTTCCAGCTTTATTATCTCAGCCGGGTCTGGCTACTTTTTGATGACATAATGCCTTCTTTTTTATCCTGGTTGCCCAATGTCATTCTGTATGGCTATCTTGCTGTGCAAATTGCTCTTCTGCTGGTGCGTGAAGCACTGGCTGAGTACACCGCCAAGAATCATCCCTCGAGCTGGCTGGCCAGCCGTTGGTTTTCACGTGTGATGGCGGCCTATCTGCTGCTGACCTTGACGCTGCTGGTTGTCGACTCGCTCTGGAGTCGCGCCTTTTTCAGTGGAACCCCGCTCATAGTCTGGGGGGCGGTCTTGGCCACCGGTTATGGTTACTATCGCTATCGCCGCCCAGATTTATGCATGCTGACTTTGGGGGTTATCAGCCTGATGGTGGTTGGCTGTGTGCTTATCATACAGTTGTTAGGTAACTCATGGAGTCTCGACAGTCTGTTCATCATGGGTTTGCTCATGGCTATTTTGTTGGCGGCAGGCAGTGCGCTGTTATTGCATTGGCGGCGCACAATGTCTCATTCGCAGGCCACCGGGTTGGCAGCAAGTGAGGAAACTGACCTGCTAGAAGCACTTCGCCAGCATCAGCTCTTAAATGATGCGCAGGTGGCGGAGATCGCAGCATTCGACCACGCTACCGATTTACCCTGGTATTTACGTGTCGCATTGGCTGTTGGCGGCTGGGTGGCTGCGCTGATTACTTTGCTCCTGCTGGCTTTGCTGCTTTACACCACCAACCTGCTTGACTCATTCAATGGTATCAGCCTGATTTTGCCTTCATTAGTTATCGCGGCGCTGGCCGCTATAATGTTACGGGCTGAGGGGGTCGGCAAACACCATATTGGGTTGGCGTGGGCGATTGCCGCTACCTATGGTTTATGTATTGGGGTTTATTTACTGCTTGAATCTTCGTGGCGCGGTGAGGTTATTATCGATGCGCTCTGGTACCTACCGGTCATTGCGCTGATGGCAGTTGCTATGCCGGATCGCCTGTATCGTTTTATGGCGGTTACCACCTTGGTGTTTCTCCTTATCCCATCATTTGCTGCCCTTGTCAGTTCATCTTTACCTTACAAGCTGGCGTTGGGGCTCACCGTGCTGCTGGTCGCCGGCATAGTGGTTTTATGGTTATGGCTTCTCACCCGTCAGGAGCGCCCGCGCACTGCGGCTCATCTAGCACTCCTCTCCGGCATACCGGTCGGGCTAGCGCTACAGTGCCTTGCCAACGTGCAGTCTGATATTTTGTATGGGATATTCTGGGCGAATTCTCTTTATAGCCCTTTGCCGCTGTTGCTGGGGGTAGGGATAGCGGTAGGTTTTATCACTGGCGCGTTAATTCATGCTGGCCGTTTCCGGGCGGCGACCACCGCAGTTTATTTGCCTGCTGCCATCGTCTGCGGTGCCATCGCCATTTTCGCCCCGGGTATTGGTCTGGGTCTGGCACTCTTGCTGGTCGCCAGGTATCAGGGCAGCCAAGTATTATTGGCCACCGCGGGTTGCTTCCTGATGCTGTATCTCATCTATTGGTATTATTTCCTCGGTGTCACTTTGCTGCATAAATCGCTGTTGCTGTTAGCCAGTGGGCTGCTGCTATTGGGCCTGGCCTGGGCCGCGAAAAAATTACTGCCTGGAGCGACCGGAGAAACTTATGCAAATTAATCGTGTACTGAAATGGCTGACGGCTGGCACTCTCCTGCTGGCGCTGCTACTGGTTAACCTGTCGATTTTCCAAAAAGAGCAGGTACTGAAAAAGGGTAACTTGGTGATTATGGAGCTGGCCCCAGTCGACCCGCGTTCGCTGATGCAGGGCGATTATATGGCACTGGATTATGCGCTAGCTCGCCAGTTGTATCAGCAGCTTGAAAGCCAGAGTCAAGCTCGCCTCGCCAGCACCGGAGAAATTGTGGTTGAACTTGATGAACAACATCGGGCCGTGGATGCCCGCCTTGCTCAGGGAGAAATGCTGAAGCCGCAAGAAGTGCTGATGAAATACCATCTTGCTAACCATGCCTTGCATATCGGTACGCCAAGTTATTTCTTCCAAGAGGGGCATGCAGAGCGTTTTGAGAAAGCCCGCTACGGGGAGTTTCGCGTCGGTAGTGATGGCTCCGCGCTATTAACCTATTTACTGGATGCTCAGGGAAAACGCATTTTGCCCTGAATAGAGGCCAAATTTACTCCGCTAAAACGGTATTGTTGCCAATAATTTAGCCCTTTAACCGGGCTAAATCTGACCTTTGCGTAACACCAGTAAGGTTTCAACCGCGACCAAATGCTACCGAGAATAGCTTTCTTACCGAGTCATTCGCTGTAACCCAGTGCATATAGGCTCATGATCCCGCTTACACCACCATAACTTGCAATAAAACACCAAACCTTAGGCCTGTTAACCACGCTTTCTGGAGTGTGCAAAAATATTGGTCACAGAGATGAAAGTTCGCCCGCAGAAAAAGCAGAAAGAAATTAGCCGCTATTGATAGCTATCTGGCGGAGCAGATGATGCCATGAGATATAAAGTAAAAGTGCCTATGGGTAATATAGTTAATGCTATTTGTTAGTTTTAATTGAAATGTAGTGAATCTGGGGTAATTAACTGTATTCTGTTCCTATGCCAAATATCGGTAGGTATTCCTATGTTAAGCACTTACTTAGATGCATTAAATATTTTGAGTACACCTGTTTGGATTGTTTTACCCAAAAATCAGGAAATAGTTTTTGCTAACAAGGAAGCTCGGAAGATTACAGGTGACAGTGCGTTGCCACTGATGCGTAATGGGCGTTTTTCAGCACATGCGCAGCAACAGTTGGATGCTTATCTCCCCGCCTTAGCTGGCCTTGATCAAATTATTGAGATTTGGACTATTGAGAAAAAAGAGGCTAGCTTTCCTCTGAGTTGCCAACTTTCCCTTATACAATTAGCGCCTTACGGTGATGTGATCGTTTTTGAAGGGCTATTTATCTCATCCTCTGTCCTGGCCAAACCTCATGCTGAACAATTGTTCTCAAAACCTTATTATCGTGATGAGAGGGGTTTCTATGAGCAGTTTTTCAATACGAATACCGCACCAATGTTACTTATTGATCCGTCGAGAGAAGGGTTGATTGTTGATGCAAATCTGGCAGCAACACGTTTCTATGGTTATTCGCGGGATGAGATGTGCAGCAAGCATACCTGGGAAATTAATACCATGGGGAGGGATGTTTTACCGGTGATGAATGAGGTTGCCAAATTACCCGGTGGGCATAAACCCTTTAACTTTATTCATATATTAGCTGATGGAAATACCCGCCATGTTCAAACCTATGCCGGGCCAGTGGAATTAGATGGCATACGGCTGATGCTATGCATTATTCATGACATCACTGAACAAAAACGGCTGGAACAGGCATTGGAACATGCTGCTTTGCGGGATCCATTGACCAACTTAGGTAATCGACGCCAATTCTTTCCTTTGGTCGAGCAAGCTTATACCCAAAGCCAACGTTATAACCAAAATTTCAGTTTAATTTTATTAGATGTAGATCATTTCAAATCTATTAATGATCAACTTGGACATCATAAAGGTGACGAGGTACTGATTTTGTTGGCCAGAACCTTGGAGTCCATTGTTCGCGAAAGTGATAGCGTATTTCGTTGGGGAGGAGAGGAATTTGCCATCCTATTACCCTTAACCAATCTGCAAGGTGCATTGCAATTGGCTGAATCTATTAGAGAAACTATTCAGATGATCTGCCAGCCTAATCTGCCGACACTGACGGTAAGTCTTGGTGTTGCACAGCATCAAGTGGGTGAAGATACTGATAGTTTATTCAAACGTATGGATGAAGCGCTCTATCGTGCCAAAGCAGCGGGCCGCAACAGAGTGTTGGCGGCGGCCTAGAAGGTGGCTTTTTAAACATCACCTATTACAGAGGTAAATTATCCAGCGGCTTTACCTCACGCAACACAAATGTCGTTTGCATCTCTTTAATCCCTGATAACTGGCGAATCACCGACATCGCAAAGGTCGAGAAACTGTCGAGATCTTCCGCGACCACTTGCAGCAAGAAATCTGCATCCCCAGCTACGGCATAGCAGGCGATAACCGGCTTTAATGCCCCCACTTGCAGCTCAAATAATTTCGCTTCTTCTTCATTATGGCTGTCAATTTTAACCCGAATAAAAGCCAGAATTCCCAGGCCTATTTTTCGCCTATCAATATTGGCTTGATAGCCCGTGATGATGCCGCTTTCTTCCAGTTGTTTAACCCGCCGCCAACAGGGAGAGCTTGCCATCCCGACTTTATTGGCCAGTTCCTGGTTAGTCATGCGGCCAGCGCGTTGCAATTGTTTTAAAATTTTTATATCTGCCGGGGTTATCAGTGGTGATGGCATTTTCTACCTTTTTATTAATTAAATTAGGTAAGGATTGCCAATATTAGCTGAATATGGGTGATAAAAGAAAGCACCTACCCGCCAGATAGGGATAGGCTATTTGTACATATTAGCGGCAAAAGGGCAGTGGCTGTGACAGAACAAATGCGGATTGCAATTATCGTTAACCCCGAACTTCCTGTTGGCTTAATTGCCAATACCACCGGTGCTGTAGGTATTGGTTTAGCAGCAAAATTCCCCCAATTGGCGGGAATAACGTTATCAGACTCGACGGGGAAAGAAATTGATGTGAGTTCAACATTGCCAGTACCTATTTTACAGGCCAATGCGGTACAGATGAGAGAGGTTTTGCTGAAAGCGTTGGCATCCCCCCATCAACGGGCGATAGTCCCTTTCCCGGCGTTCGCGCGTTCGCTGCACAGTTTTCAGGATTATGAAGCAGCTTTCCCGTTACGTTCTCTTATTGATGAGCAGTTAGATGGTTTAGGATTAGTCGGGCCGGAGAAATGGGTGCGGTCATTGACCGGAGCATTAAAATTGCTGCGCTAGTCAGCATAAATTGGCCTGTTTATGTAGGCAATAACCAGCGGGCTTTGGAATGAAGCCCGCATATTGACTAATTTCAGCGAGTTAAGCCAAATGTTTTAATTGCAGAATATGGCCGGCAATGCCATTGATATATAACTCACGGTGTTCGTTTTCGGGCAGCTTTATTACCACTTCTTGCCATGCTGGCTGATAGCTCCCAGTGCGGTTAAAAGTGATATCAATACGATGATTATCCGTCGTCACTTGCCAGTGCAGCCATAAGGCAACACCTTGCTGCCAGCGGTGACTTTCGCCATCGTCTTCAAATAGCATTCCGTTGGATTGCCCGCCGCCTTTGGTGGGATAAAGTGCCAGTTCGCGTTGGGTATCCAGTGCGGCATTCACAAAGGCGATGCGCCGTGACAGCGGCAGTGCTGCACCCGCCCGCACCAACAGAGGCAAACGCTCCAGTGGAGCATCAATGATGACGGTTTGCCCGCCGCTGTACCATTGCCCGGTATGGAAACAATACCAGCCAACATTATTATTTGGCAGATAAATAGGACGCTGGCGCTGTGCCGGTTCAACGACACTGGCGACCAGTAAGTCACGGCCCAACATAAAGTCGTCATTTTCTTTAAACGTGCAGCTATCGTGCTCATGATCGAGGAAAGTAGGGCGCAACATTGGCTCGTCATCATGGCTAGCTTGCCACTGTAACGTGTAAAAGTAAGGTAATAGCCGGTAGCGCAGTGCCATGGCATCGCGGATCATCGGCGTTGCGGCCGGATACATCCAAGGTTCGTTGACGGTGTTGTCATCATTCCATGAGTGAATAGTAAATCGCGGATGCATAACGCCGTTTTGCACCCAACGGATAAACAATTCTGCTTCTGGTTTGTCACCGGAAAAACCACCGACATCGTGGCCAAGGTTATACAAGCCAGATAGGCTCATGCCGAGCCCCATGCGGATGTTATAGCGCAGGGTTTGCCAACTGGTGCGGTTGTCTCCACTCCAGGTTTGGGCGTAGCGTTGCATGCCAGCACAACCTGAACGTGATATTAGATACGGACGCATATCTGGTGCAAATTTCTGTTGAGCTTCCATTGATGCGCGCATCATCAGTAAAGGCATCACCGGCCTGATATGTTTGATAGCAATTGATTCACCAAACCCATTGCATCGCGCTTCACCGTCCCACACTTCGTATTCGTTATTATCATTCCAGGTGGAGCCAATGCCTCTCTCCAGCAGTTGCTGGGTGACATTTTCCTGCCACCAGGCCACGGTTGCCGGGTTGGTAAAATCAAGGTGAGAACCTTCGTCATCCCAAAATGATGAGCGCTCAGGAAGCCCGCTTTCACCATCACGAATAAATAAACCTTGTTCTGCAACATGTTGATATAGCGGATGATCTTGCAGTAAGCATGGCTTAATATTGGCGGCCAGTTTGATGCCCGCTTGCAAAAATGCCTGACTCATCACCTTGGGTTGCGGCACTTTGTCGTAATTCCAGTTAAAGACATACCGCTTATTATTGATGGAGGTATAGCCGGACGAAAGCTGGAAAGAATCGCAAGGAATATCATGCTGTTGACACAATGTAATGAATTTTTGCAGTTGCACCTGTGCATCCGGGGCGTCGGTGTAATGCATGGTCGAACCGCTGTAGCCAAGGCTCCATTTAGGGCCAAATTGAGTTTTACCGGTCAGGCGAACAAAGGTTTTGGTGACATCCAGCACTTTCGGGCCGAGGAACATATAGTAATCAAGGTCGCCCGCTTCGGCCTGATAGCGGCGATAAGCCAGATGATAATTATCAATCTCATTACCTAAGTCCAGCCAGCAGCTGCTTAAGTTGTCATAAAACAGACCAAAACTGACATCATCACGGCGGGTGATGGTAAATGGAATATGTTTATAGAGTGGGTCAGTGCTGGCGGCATTGTAGCCCATGGCATCTAAATTGCGCATTTCAAAGCGGCGGCCAGCGCGATTAAGGTCACCGGCTTTTTCGCCTAATCCATAATACTGCTCGTTAGGATAGCGGCGCTGATAGTGAGCAATTGCTTCTCCTTGCGGGCTGAGTAAATAAGCACTGGTAGGGCGGTCTGCCGCCAGTGGTTGCCATTCTCCCTGCTGATTTTTATATTCCCATTCCAAATACAGTGGCTGATGAATAGTGACCCGTAAGCAGTCGGTGGTGACTATCAGTTGTTGGTCGCGGCGCTCTAACTGATAACCCGGTACAGAAAAACCCTCCAGACTTAGCCGGTCACGCCCAGCCCAGGGCACATCACCCTGCGGTGCGATGCTCCAGGTGCGGTTCAGCGCCAGCTCGCCGTCGCGTTTAATCAGCACACGGCAAAGGTTTGGCTCTAATACATACAGACAAAAGCTATGTCGACCATCAACCAGCAATTCCAGATGGTCGGGATAGTCATGTTTTAACTGCCAATTTTTTAATGTTTTCATCACAGCTCATCTTTTTTGGGGGCAACAGCACAGGCGGCACTGTTGCCGGGATAACATCAGGCAGCCGACTGTTTTTTATTACGGCGTTCAGCAAACAGGGCAATCAGGAACACGGCACCAATCAAATCGAAGAAACCCATGGCGATAAACAAGGGGTTAAAGCCGATGGTGTCGGAAACTGCACCAATCAATAAGGTAAACAAGAAGCTGGCTATCCAGGCGGATGAACCGCGCAGCCCATTGACGGTTGCCACTTGGTTTTTATCAAATGATTCAACAACTAAGGCGCTAAGCATGCAGGAAATAACCTGATGTCCAAAGCCACCGATAGAGATCAAGGCAATCGCCAGATAGGGGTTTTGGGTGATAGCAACAAATGCCAGTGAAATCATCATAAAAGCGCCGGTTACCGAGCTGGCCACCACCGAGTTGATGCGGCTGCAACCAAACCATTTCTGATACAACTTAGTTAAGTAACCACTGGCAACACTGCCGATATCTGCTGCCAGGAAGGGCAACCAGGCAAACATGGCGATTTGCTTTAAATCCATGCCGCGTTCGGTCGCCAGATACAAGGGAACCCAGAAGCTAAATACCGCCCATGCGGGTTCTGCCAGAAATGCAGGGATAGCAATGCCGTAGAATTTCTTATTTTTACTGAGAATAGCCAGTGATTTCAGGAAAGGTAGCCGTGGCAGCACTGGCTCATTATCTTGATGAATGAATTCAAATTCTTCTTCACTGAGATTGGGGTGGGTATCCGGTGAATGGTAAAAACGCCACCACAGCAATACCCAAATCATGGCTAAGGCACCGGAGAATAAAAATGCGCCTTGCCAGCCGAGGGCCACATGCGCTAGCACAATAATAGGCGGGGCTAACATTGCGCCAATGGAGAAACCCACCCCCGCCCAACCGGCGGCTATTGGGCGCTCTTTTTTCGGGAACCAGTCAGAAATGGCTTTGGCGTTTGCCGGTGTGGCGGCGGCTTCAGCACTGCCCATAAAGAAACGCAATACCGCCAATTGGAACCAAGTGCCTGCGCCGGCGTGCATCATACACACCACCGCCCAAACACTGGCGCAAATCAGGAACCCCATTTTTAAACCGATAACATCAATTAGCCAACCACAGAGCGGCTGGAACAGGGTGTAAGCCAGTTGAAATGACGCCACAATCCATGAATATTGTTCTGTGGTCATATTCAGGCTGGTTTTTAATTCAGGGGCGAGTATCCCCAAAGAGTTGCGGGTAATATAGTTAACCGTGACCCCAAGTAGAAATAGCGCCAGCATCCACCAACGTAATGACTTTATTTTTCGCCGCCCAACAACTTTAGCAGATTGATTAATCTCAATACTCATCCCAGACTCCTGTCGTTAGTCGGCAGCAAATTAATCTGACCAACTTATTATTTTGGTATGATCCATTTTTGGCTATTAAGATTATGCTGAGTTTTATTGTGATCTTGTTCACATTAAAATCGGATTATAAATTTATTCAATTGATAACATTGATAATTTTATATTTAACCATAAATAACCGGACTGATAAGTTTGTAAAATTGGTTTACCAAAGATCATTTAGTTTTAGTAAAAACAAGGTAACTAGCTTAAATTGGCTTTAATACGCCTTTTTTTGAAAGAATTTTCATAAGCTGAGTAATATTTCCGCATTTATATTTTATAACGCACTAAATAAGCCATTTACTGGCTATGAAAATTTTTTCATTTGCTAATTTGAGAGAGATCACAAAATGAATGGAAAGCTAAAAATACAAGAAATAGCGAATCAGACTGGCCTTTCAATTAGCACTGTATCCCGAGTATTAGCCGGTAAAGCTAACACCAGTGTGAAAGCAAAGCAGCAGGTCATGGCTTATGCGCAGTCGCAGGGGATTTTGCAGAATTTATCCAGTGGGCGGCTAATGCTTAATAATATTATGGTATTTGCGCCGCACCGGGCCTTTGATGTACGAACCGATATTTTTTATTATAAAGTTATTCAGGGAATTACGGAGGCGGTGAGCCAGCATGAAGTGATGATTCGCTACTGTGGGTTGTCTGAAACTCACAGTGATATCTCATTGTTCTTAGAAAAAATAACTCATCCGCAGACGGAAGCGGCAATCATTATCGGCATTGATGATTCTCGGATCCACACATTAGCAGCAGGGGTACATAAGCCATCGGTATTAATTAATTGTCGTGATAAAGAAATGTCATTAGACAGTGTTTCCCCTGACCATCAATTAATTGGCGAGTTTTCTGCTAATTATCTAATACAACAGGGGCACCGGCGCATTCTGACCCTGCAATGCTTACGGCGAAACACGATGGAGTTGCGACTGGTGGGGATCAAAGAGGCTTTCGCCAGCCATAATATGAGTTTTGATGATAATCAGCATTTGCTCACCACCCATGGTTTTGGTGCCGAGGAAGCAGAGCAAGCCATCACGGCCTATATCACCGCCTGTAGCGATAGCCATCCACTGCCCACGGCCATTTTAGCCGGAGGAGACTATATGGCAGTTGGCGCAGTTAATGCATTGAATAAACTCAAGATAAATGTGCCGGAGACTATTTCTGTGATGAGCATGGATGGTTTTAATCTGGCGGAAATACATGATGTGCCGCTGACGGCGGTGCATGTCCCTCGTGATGAGTTGGGGGCTGAGGCTATCCAATTGTTACAAAGGCGTTTATTGCGCCCAGATGCCCCTTTCAGCAATATCCTCCTACAAGGCAAATTAGTGGTTCGCGCGTCGGTAAAGCAGGTCAATCAGAAAAGGGCGATGCCGGCGGCAAATAAGCCAAGTGATCAGTTATATGATTTGTAACGCTTATATGATTCACATCAGTGATTTGGATGATAGATGGTTACAAGCACTGCGATAACATAAGCTATAGTTTAGAGTTATGAGTGCCATATCTTGAAATCTATTGCGTACAGCACATTGAATTTAAGGATATTACTGCATGGAATTTAAAGACTATTACGCCGTGATGGGAGTGGAACCAACCGCCTCCTTAAAAGAGATTAAAACGGCCTATCGTAGGCTGGCTCGCAAATACCATCCTGATGTCAGCTCTGAAGATGATGCCGAAAGTAAGTTTAAGGAAGTTGCCGAAGCTTATGAAGTCCTCAAAGATGCAGAACGGCGGGCCGAATATGATGAGTTAAGGCTGCATCGTAATGACCCGCGCTTCTCACAACAGCAGGCGGCCTACAATGGCGGAGGGCAACAGTGGCACAGCAGTGCCGGTGGGGGCGCTCATGACTTTTCTGACTTCTTTGAATCTTTCTTTGCCAACCGTGGCGCTGCTACGGGGCACAGTTCTCATCGAGCATCTCAAGGAATTCGCGGCCAAGATCTGGAGATGGAGTTACCCGTCTTTTTAGAAGAAACCTTGGCTGAACAATCCCGCTCTATCTCTTACAAAATCCCCACTATTGATGCATCGGGAATGCCGGGGGGGGAAACGTCTAAAACACTGAAAGTGAAAATCCCTGCGGGAGTAGGAGATGGCGAGCGTATCCGGCTTAAAGGCCAAGGGGCACCTGGTTTTGCCGGGGGAGCCAATGGCGATTTATACCTGATTATTCGCATTGCGCCGCACCCATTGTTTGATATTGATGGTCAAAATTTACAGATAGTAGTGCCGTTAGCTCCGTGGGAAGCGGCTTTGGGGGCCAGTGTTGAGATGCCGACTCTGACGGGAAAAATCACCTTAACCATCCCGGCGGGTAGCCAAAGTGGCCAGAAGTTGCGCATCAAAGGTAAAGGGCTGGTCAGTAAAAAAGGCACTGGCGACCTGTACGCTGTCCTCAAAGTGGTGATGCCACCAAAACCAGATGAGAAAACGCGGGCACTGTGGCAACAATTGTCAGAGCAGGCAGCATTTGATCCTCGGACTGGATGGGAGTAACAGATTATGGCTGAAATAGAAATCACCTATACCCTGACTGAATTATGCCAGTTTACGGGGATAATGCAGGATGAATTGATCGAAGTGGTCGGGCTGGGGGTGATTGTGCCGCTAAGACCCGCAGATAGTCTCTGGATTTTTGACGCCGATGCATTAAGTTATCTTAAACGCGCCCGGCGGTTACAAAATGAGTTGGATCTGGACTGGTCTGGTGTGGCAATGACCTTAACTCTGCTGGAGAAAATTGATCAGCTAAAAAAAGAAAATGATCAACTGCGCCGGCAGCTCGATCGTTTTGTACAAACCTCTTAATGCTCATAGCTCGGGTTGGTGCTCATCATAGCCCAACCCGAAGTCGCTCTTATCCTATTCTTCCTTTATCCCATCTCACTTTTAGCCAACAACGCGACTCAACGAATATCACTACTACGCCGAGTAAAAGGGGCTCAACACTTGCCCGAAGTTGGTGGGTTATCAAGCAAGCTGACGATTGTGGCGTTCATCATTTCATCTCTTTTAAATCTATTCTCTCAATTTGTACTTCATCTGTATCGATGGCAAAACAGAATTCATTGGTGGAATGGATGAAAGCTCGCCCTGGAGAAATTAATTACTGTTTATAACAGTGATTATCATCACGTAATTTTTGTCATCCGCAGAATTGGGATCGCTAAATTTAGAAAAGATGTACTACATTTAATAGACTGCTTATTAATTGAGCAGCATACAAATTGCGACAATAGTTCAAAGGAGAGAATATGGGTAAAATAACCGGCTGTTGTTCAGAAGAGAACCATCCTAATAGCCGACGGAACGTGCTTAAAGCGGCTCTAAGCCTAACTGCTCTAGGGGTTATTGGCGGAGCTGGATTGGGATTACCTCAAATATCCTATGCTGCGGCTTTGACTCGAGAAGAAAGGGATAAATTAACACCCGACCAAATACTTGAAGGATTGGAACAAGGCAATAAGCGGTTTGTTTCTGGAAAAATGCAGCAACATGATTTTCTTGCGCAAAAACGAAGTACCGTAGAGGGTCAATTCCCAGCGGCTGTTATCCTCAGCTGTATTGATTCTCGAGCTCCCATTGAAATTATACTGGACACGGGAATTGGTGAAACATTCAATGCCAGGATTGCCGGTAATATCTCGAATGATGATTTATTAGGTAGCCTGGAGTTTGCTTGTGCAGCTGCAGGGGCAAAAGTGGTTTTAGTTATGGGGCACACTAGCTGTGGCGCGATAAAAGGCGCTATTGATAACGTGAAACTTGGCAATCTGACGGGGCTTCTCAATAAAATTAAACCCGCAATTGAAGAAACACAATTTAATGGTGAGAAAAGCGGTAGTAATGAACATTATGTAGATGCTGTCGCAAAAACTAATGTAAAGAACACAATGGATGATATACGCAAAAATAGTGAGATACTTAATAAACTAGAAAAAGAAGGGAAAATAAAAATAGTGGGCAGCATGTACAATTTAAACGGCGGGGTCGTCGACTTCTTTATGTAATTGTTCACCTTTTATCTATTCCCCTTAAGTTTTATTAAGGGGGATACCTCTCATTGGTCTTAATGTTAATATTAATTTGTTTATCCTGTTATGTTTTTTATTGACATCTCTCTCTTGGTTGTAATTAAAATTTATGGTTATATGACTAAAGCAAAGTCTGCATGAAAAGATAGCCGCTAATAGATGAGCTTTAAAACTGTTATTAGTATTGATGTAAATAGTATGACTTATATATTTTAATAAATATCAGTTATGGATGGCGGTAAATCGAATATGTAAATGTTATTATTGTGTGCTATTGGTAAATATCTTGATTTGATATTATTAAATAATATTTATTCCTTGAATTTTTTAATTATTATTGTATGTTAACTCTGTGATTACGCATAGAGTACAAGATGAATTAAGCAATTAATAAATATTATAAACATAGATATCTTCATTATAAATCAGGGTTATATAATTGTTTTGGTTGATGTGTTTAAAAAACGTATTACCTAACTTTGTTATTATGCATTATGGTTGTCATGGTTATGGTCATTTTTGAGTGCATATTTTTATTTATTAAAACCACTTTTTAAATATCAAATATAATTAAAAAATATAATTTAATTGGTTTTATTCATTAAGTAAACGCGATAATAGTCACTTGTTCTCTTATCACATCTGTTATGTACTGTTATGTGATTTGTTTATATTAACTGAGTGAATATATTTTTAGGGGTTATATATGTATGTTGATACAGTCTCTGTTGTTTCTGGCAGTAAGTTTATTGATATTAATGGGAAGGGAGTGATTGATTATGAAAAAGAGATATCACTTGATTGCTGTATGAATAAAATACACTTCCATTCTAAGAAGTTGACTATTGATATCAATGAGAAGCAAAAGAGATTGGTTATGTGTTTGTTTAATGATGTAAATAGAAAACAAGATATTATAAAAGTTGTATGGTATGAAAATCATAAAAGTATTTCTGATAACAATTATCATCAGTTGATACATAAATTTAGGGTACATTTAAAAAATGCAGGCATTCCTGATGGGATAGTAAAAACCATAAATAGATATGGACTCAGATTGGATTCCGGAATATTAAGCACAATGGTATCGAGTAACATGACAGACAGGTTTATTGGTTATTAGAAACTGGTGCTTACCCACGACAATATCAATATAAAAATTCTCTGCAAGAGAGGTGAGGGTGTTATCATTTTTTACCAGGAAAATAATAACACCCCACAAAATAATAGTTAATAACGGGAAAGCTATATTTGATATATCTATATTATTATATATTTCATATCAGTTATTTATAAGTCTTGATTATATAATCAATGAGCATAACAGAACTATGCCATTATTATATGATGGGGTGATTTCAGAGAGTGATAACTTGGTTGAAAGAGAGAACCTCATGGCGGAAATAAAACAATTTGATTTTTTTAAGTTTAGACGAGCTAATGTGGAGGGAAACAAAAAAACTAATGACACAAACGATATTCTTCACTCACCTCTTTATGCCGGTAATATAAAGTTAGTCGGTGTCCTAAAACATACAGAAGAATCAAAGTCTATTGCTATTATAGATGTGGATGGAAAACAAAGAACCTACTTCATAGGTAATGAGATAGAGAGCACTAATGTCATCATCGTTATGATATTAGACAAGGGAATAATAATAATTGAAAAAGAGTTATATTACAAATTGACTATATAATGAATAACACACCCTGAGTGACTATGTAAGGTGGGTTTTTATGTATCATAATATTCAACTGAGTTTATCTTACTTTTTATTTCTTAAATGCACGTATAAATATATTTTAATAACATTATTGATGATAATGTGCTCGGTAGTTAATAGTGCTAATTTCTCGGTATCCTTCAGAGATGCTGATATCAAAGAATTTATTAACACGGTCAGTAAAAATATTAACAAGACTATAATTATAGACCCAAAAGTTAAAGGTTTGGTGAGCACCCGTAGTTATGAATTATTAGATGAAGATAAATATTACCAATTTTTTTTGAATGTCCTGGATGTCTATGGTTATGCGGTCATTGAAATGCCCAATGATATTTTAAAGGTCATACCATCAAAACGGGCAAAAAGTTCAGCTGTTTCTATATTAAAAGACTCAGTTGAAACGCAAGGTGATGAGTTAGTTAATCGAATATTCAAACTTAAAAATATATCTGCTAAAAACTTAGCTCCATTATTACGACAATTAAATGATAATTCTGAATCAGGGAATGTTATTCATTACGAACCTTCTAATACGATATTGATCACGGGGCGTGCTGCTGTAGTTAATCGTTTACATGCAATTATTAACGAGATCGACCTGCCAGGAGAATCAGATGCCGAACTCTATAAATTGAATTATGCGGCTGCATCTGATATTACAAAACTCGTCAATCAGATACTAAATTCAGGAGCAGATAATAGACAAGAATCATTCAATACAGGGAAAATTATTGCTGATGATAGGACGAATTCAGTATTAGTGAGTGGCGATGGCCATATAAGAAAGAAAGCCATTCAAATGATAAGAGAACTTGATAAACCACAGGATAATTATGGTAATACAAAAGTCATTTATATGAAGTATGCAAAGGCAACTAAACTATTAGATGTTTTAAATGGAGTGAGTCATGGATTTTATTATGATAAAAATAAAAAATCAGCAGGGAAAATAAGTGAAGAGAATGTTTCTATCAAGGCCCATGAACAGACAAATTCATTAGTTATTACAGCCGTGCCAAAAATAATGAAAGAATTAGAAAAGGTGATTGAAAAATTAGATGTTAGGCGTGCCCAAGTATTAGTCGAAGCAATTATAGTTGAAACTCAAAATGGAGAGGGACTAAATCTAGGCATTCAGTGGGCCAATAAATTTTATGGCGGAGTTAATTTTCTACCAAAACCGGACAGTATCAAAGATAACAAAAGTAGTGAAAATCCAGTGCCAATGCTGATTACCGGATTAACAGCCGGTTTTTATAAAGGGAATTGGGATGGTTTATTTACCGCATTAGCCACTAACTCAAATAATAATATCCTTGCAACTCCAAGTATTGTCACATTAGATAACATGGAAGCTGAATTTAATGTAGGTCAGGAGGTTCCAGTGCTGACATCCACGCAAACAACAGCAACCGATAAAGTATACAACTCAATTTCAAGACAATCCGTTGGCGTCATGTTGAAAGTTAAGCCACAGATAAATAAAGGGGATTCAGTCTTACTTGAGATCAGACAAGAGGTATCGAGTATTGCGGACAACTCTGACATTAATACCCATAATTTAGGTTCTGTTTTTAATAAAAGAGTTGTTAATAATGCAGTTCTGGTAAAAAGTGGAGAAACAGTTGTTGTCGGAGGGTTATTAGATAAAAAAATAAATAAAACAATAAACAAAGTTCCATTTCTTGGTGATATTCCTCTGATTGGAGCTTTATTTAGGCAGAGCAAAGAGAGGATGGAGAAAAGCAATCTTATATTATTTATTAAACCAACAATATTGAGAGAGACGAGTGATTACACACAAGTTACAACGAATAAATATTCAGAATATAATAATGTAAATAACTCTGATGGTAATGAAAATATACCGATTGATTTCATCTCAGATAAAAACAATGATAATCATTTTAATTTTGTTAAAAATGATATTTTAGAGTTTTATCAAATGGTAGGGTTAAAATATGACACCGAGTGAAAATGATGTCCTGCCACTGACATTTACCTGGTCAAGAGATAACGGTGTTATTTTATTGTCCACTGACAATGGCTATCAACTTATCTGCCGAAATTCAGCCTCTCTTGAAGCAATACTTGAAGGTAATAGAGTTGGTAATCGGCCTCAGATACTGAGTTTTGTTAATGATGATGAATTTGACAATAATCTCGTATTTGTATATCAGAACAGTTCGATACAGTCACATAAAATAATAAATAGTATAAGTGATGAAATAGCGGTTTATGCATTTAGTGGTGAACTTTCTATTAGTGAAGATTTACTGGATACAGATAATGAAGCACCAGTAATAAAGTTAATAAATACAATATTAGCTGAGGCCATTAAGGAACTGGCTTCAGATATCCATGTGGAATCTTTCGATAAAAAAACAATTATAAGATTTCGTATTGATGGAATATTAAAAAATATATTAGAGTTGAATCACAAGGTGGCATTATTATTAGTTTCCAGGATTAAAATCATGGCTAAATTAGATATTGCAGAGAAAAGGATCCCACAGGATGGGCGAATTGCATTGAATTTAGCCGGGAGAGCTTTAGACGTCCGGGTCTCGGTATTACCCGTAAATCATGGCGAACGTGTAGTTATGCGGTTACTGGATAAAAGTAGCCTAAAACTCGATTTGCGCTCTTTAGGAATGTCCCAAAATAATTGTAATGCAATGACGGCGTTAGTACATAGACCTCATGGCATTGTCTTGGTTGTCGGCCCAACGGGCGCGGGAAAAAGCACCACGCTCTATGCTGCTTTAATGGGTATAGACGTACATAAAAAAAATATTATGACGGTTGAAGATCCGATTGAATTTGATATCGATGGGATTTCACAGACACAAGTAAACTCAAAAATTGATATGACGTTTGCACGTAGCCTGAGAGCGATACTACGACAAGATCCTGATGTTATTCTTATTGGCGAGATCCGAGATGTAGAAACTGCTCAAATTGCAGTGCAAGCTTCTTTGACCGGGCACCTGGTCTTATCAACATTACATGCAAATAGCGCTATTGGCGCGGTAACCAGGCTTAAAGATATGGGGGTTGAACCCTTTATGCTTTCAAGTTCACTACTGGCTGTTTTATCACAACGTTTAGTTCGTCGATTATGTATTGAATGCCGACTGGCATATTCAGCTACATCAGAAGTATTACGAGAGATGTGCATTAATTATCAAATTCCTTTGAATAGATATGGATACAGAGCAGTAGGTTGTGATAAATGTAATACAACCGGTTACCGAGGGAGAATAGCATTACATGAATTACTGATTATAAACAACAGTATGCGAGAAGGTATTTATAAAGGAAGGAGTGAAGGTGATTTAATTAAACTTGCTAAGGGAGATATATACAACATTGACCAGGATGGTATAGATAAGGTTATTTTGGGTTTAACAACAATAGAAGAAGTGAAGCGAATAAACTTAGAAGATAAACATGCCTGTATATAAGTATACTTTTTTAAACCCTAAAGGACAGAAGATAAAAGGGACTGTAGAAGCGGATAATATATTAGCAGCCAGACATATTCTTTACCAAAAAGATCTTTTCTTATTAGATGTAACGGTAAAACGGATAAATAAAATAAGTATAATTAGCAAGTTTTCCACAGGAATAAAGAAGTTAGAACTTGTTCTGATAACCAGACAAATGTCGATTTTAGTCAATGCAGCAATACCATTAGATGAAGTATTGGAGATAGTTGAAAAACAACATATAAAAAGTAATATTCACAATATTATTCATGAGATAAGAAGTAAAGTAATTGAAGGATATTCACTTTCTGATTCACTTTCTCTTTTTCCAGCTGTTTTCAATGAATTATATCGTTCTATGATTGCTGCTGGGGAAGTATCTGGCCACTTAGACCTGGTGCTATCCAAGCTTGCTGAGCATATTGAAAAAACGTACATGATAAGAAATAAAATAATTCAAACATTAATTTACCCTTGTTTCTTAGTATTTGTTTCTATAAGTGTAATTATTATACTTTTATCTTTTGTAATACCTAACATAATTGAGCAGTTTTCTTTTCATGAAAAAGCACTGCCTTTATCAACTCGAACTCTTATGACTGTCAGTTATTGGCTTAAAGATAACCTATTATTAATATTGATTACATTAATAATGCTATTTATTGTGGCTAACCTAATGTCAAAAATAAAAATGATAAAGATATTTATTGAGCGTAACTATTTAAAAATACCTGTATTAGGTCAAGTAATTACTAAGATAAATATCTCCCGCTATCTAAGGATGATGGCTATTTTAAACTCTAATGGGGTTGAGATAATACAATCAATGAAAGTAAGCAGTACGGTTTTAACTAATGGATATATAAAAAAACAATTAACTGACTCAATAAGGTTAGTGAGTGAGGGAGGAAGTTTCTCATCGTCTTTATCTGATAGTCGAGTATTCTCTCCTATGATATTACATATGATTTCATCAGGTGAGCGTAGTGGCCAGTTGGATGTTTTTTTGGAGAAAATAACAGATATTCAAGAGCAGGAGTTGATTGGGTATATGGATATTTTTATAACTCTTCTAGAACCAGTAATAATGATTTTCATGGCTGGGTTTGTTTTTTTTATTGTTTTGTCAATATTTCAACCAATATTGGAAATGAATAATTTAATTTTGTGATTTTATCTAAGGGGTTTTATGGGAAAAGTAAAAATGGGTGGTTTTACATTACTAGAAATAATGGTGATTATCATAATATTAGGACTTCTTGCTAGTTTAACAATCCCTAGCCTGATGGCTAATAAAAATAGGGCAGATCAACAAAAAACGCTAAGTGATATTGTTGCTATAGAAAATGCATTGGATATGTATAAGCTAGATAATGGTTATTACCCAACAGAAGCACAAGGTATCGACGCTCTCATTGTCAAACCAATAGAGTTACCAATACCACGAAGTTATCCACCTAATGGTTATATCCGCAGACTACCGAGAGATCCCTGGAATAATACATACCAGATGACCAACCCTGGCAGATATGAAGAAATTGATATTTTTTCAGCTGGGCCAGATAGAGAAGTAGGTACTGATGATGATATAGGTAACTGGATAGCATTATTAGTGGAGGATAAAGTAGATAATGCTGAGTAAGCATAAAGATAGCCATAACTACTCAGCATGGCACAGTTATTCAGGTTTTTCATTATTAGAAGTTATGGTAGCAATGGCCATTTTCACCATTGTAGGTATTAATATGGTAAAGATCATCAGTACACAATTAATGTGGTCTAAATCTTTAGAGGATAAGATCATGGCATCTTGGGTCGCAGATAATATTTTAGCGGAAATTAAAATGGCTAGAATAGAACAAACTGAAAATTGGGAAAAGGGACGTGAGTTGATGATGAATAAACTATGGTATTGGCAATCAAGAAAAATAAAAACTGAGAGTGAAGTCATGAATGTTATTACAGTTGAGGTGAGTAGCCAAGTAAATAGCCAAGAACCTGAGTTTATATTAGATGGATACCAGCTTATTTATGAGTAAACGCTTAGATTGCGGTTATACACTGTTGGAGATATTACTATCAGCCATTGTTTTTACCTTAATGAGTATGACTATTTATCAATCTCTCATGATAGTTATTAAAGGAAGTGATATAGTTAGCAAAAAAACAAGGAAGAATAGCCAACTGCAAAGGGCAATTAATATTATGGAGGATAATATATCCCATGCTGTAATGCCCACTAATTTATTTGCGGTAAGCCCATTAGATAGTAACTTTAAAATAGACAAACACTTATTGGATAGTGATGACTATGGTATTTATTTACTCTTTAATAGTGAAACAAATATTGTATATCATGCTCAAGTAGAAATAGTTGGCTTTAGATTAAAAAATAAGCAGTTGGAAATATTGAGATATAACTTAACTGAAAGCATACCAAGAGCCTCAAAAATTCTAGCGGGGGTTACCGCATTCCATATACGAATATTTCACGATGGTATATGGATAAAAAAATGGAATAATAAGCTCTACTTGCCTAAGGCTGTTGAGTTTACTCTTGAATTAGAGGGCATAGGTACTATTAGGCGAGTGATTATTTTATTAAACAGTACCAATTAATAGGATAAGAGTAAGTGGAACAGCGTGGTATTGCTCTACTTTTAGTTCTATGTGTTCTTTTGTTGATGAGTGTAATGGTGACGATCTCATCTGATTATTGGGTTGAAATGTATTATTTAACTGAAAAGGAAAAAAAAGAAAAAGAAAATAAATGGTTGTTATTAGCGGCAGAGAGGTTTTTTTTTAATGACATGATAAAAACAGTCTCAAATGATAATTTCATGATTAATCAATCTGAAAATATAATTATAAATAGAAAAAACATTGATGTGGAATTAATTGAAATAGGGAATTGCTTTAATATTAATACTCTTCAATATTCATCATCCAAAGAAAATGCGAAAAATAAAGCTTATCCTTGGTGGGTTTTAAAAAATATTCTTCAACTGGAAAATAGACCTTCATCATATCTAAATGAAATAATAATGGACTCGGAATTCTTCTTTAAAACTAACCATGAATCTGATCATGATGATATTGAACTTATAATTAAAATAAAACAAGAGTTACTTGTGGGTTATTTTTTTGAAACCCTACTGAAAATTGATGAATTTTTTTTCAATACATCACCTATATTTTGTTCTAGAAATGATGATAAATTATTAATTAATGTGAATATGTTAGAGGCGAGACATACAAAGCTAATACAAGCCATTTTTTTACATGTACTTAATGAAGTAGATATTACTAAAATTATATTATCCAAACCTGAAAATGGTTGGAGTAGTGTTACGCACTTCTTTGAATCAATCATGAATGACACAACTATCGATATTGACGATGTACTTAAAATAATTAATTTGGAAATGTTAAGTTTTTCTCATGATGAATATCATTTTTTATCAACCTTTAAAGTTTCAGATAAATATATCAGTCATCAGTTGAAGAGTCATTTTTATATAAAAAACAAAAAAATTACCTTGTTAGACAGGAGGTTTAGCATCGGTGAATATCCTATCAAGTAAAATCACCTCTCAGGCAACATTGGTCATTAGGTTTGGTTGTCATATGACTGATATTATATATTGGCATTTGACATCAAATGATGGAAAGAATGAACAGTTTGGCAGGTTAAATAATCCTTCAGAGTTAATAGATATCCCCATGTTATTTAATAGTGATGTGAAAATATTGGTTTGTACCAGCCAGATTATTTACAGACGAATTAAATTACAAGGCAATAAAAAAATAAATAATTTAAAGAGTCTTAGGTTTTCTTTTGAAAAAACGATTGTGAGTAATATAGATTATTTTCACACTATTATTTTAAAAACGGATAGTGATTGCTGTTATGTTGCTGCAGTTGAACATAAATTCATGCAACTCTGGTTGGGGTGGCTAAAAGATGCAGGTATATCCACCACGGTGATTATCCCGGATGTGTTAACTTTACCCTTCAGTAATGGGCAATGGACGTCAGTAAAATTAAACAATGAATATTTGATAAGAAATAATTATTTTTCAGGTTTCTTAGTTAAGGATACCATTGTAGAAAAACTATTATTAACTAAGTCACATCTTCTTTCAGAAGATGTATTTATTTGTACTAATAGTCAACCTGAAAATTTGCAGCGAGGGCAGTCTTGCGATGCATTACGCATTATGGCTAATAATGTCAATGATAGTGATGTTAATCTTTTGTGTGGAAGGTATTATCGTTATAGAAAACGAGTGGCTGACAATTATTTTTCTTTTACAAGAATTAGCATTTTATTATTATTGTTTGTTGTTGTTTTTATTAACTCTCTATTTAACAAGTATGAAATTGAGAATGACATTAATATATTAAATGAATTATCGCGAGGTTTTTATGCAAAATTCCCATCAGTAGAACAGTATGATTCATACAGTCAGAATGATAATGGCTACCCACTTACAGACAGATATAATTTTATTATGTATCTGCATGACTCTAATACAGCTATGGTAAATATCAATTCTGCAATAAACAGTATCAGATTTGACAATAAAAATAGAACGCTTATTTATAATTTAGATATCACTAACAGTAATGTTACTGACTCTGAATTTGATCAGATAGATTTAAAAATGGCCGGTTTAAGTATGACTAAAAGTTATCATGATGATGATACTTACAATATCGTGTTTCAACATCAATTATGAGTATTGAAAATTCAATTTTAAGGTTTTTTTACTATAATTGGTTTAAATGTTTTCTTATATTTTTAATGTTTTTACTTACATGTTTTTCTATCCTATTTTCATTGGAAAGTAATTTATTAATTAAGGAATATGATGAGTTGAAAACAAAAATAACACATCATTCCTCTATAGCAGAAAAATTAACATTGAAGCATACCCCTGTTTCACACAGTGATCCCAAGGAAAGTATTGTTAATGGATTGATGATTGTTTTTAATGAGTATGATGTTAATTCGGAGATTTTATTCTTAGCGCAGGATGTTGTTTTTGTTAAAGTAGAATCTATTGAGTTAATTAGGTTTTTGGATGTGATATTTATATTGTGTAACGATGAGACTATTGTGATCAGCAATGTAAATATACACTTCAATCAAGAGCAGGATTATGTTTCTGCTGAGATAACCATACTGCCATCACAAGGTATATAATAAAATTATGTTCGAACTATCTGAATTTATTAGTGTTTTGTTTTATGTTGTATTTGGGTTTTGCATCGGTAGTTTTCTAAATGTTATTATCTATCGTCTTCCCATTATGCTTTCTATTTCTAGAGCAGTATCAACAAGTAAAGTGAGCTATAGTATTACAGAACATTGCTTATTTAAATCTGGATTTAATTTGTGTTTTCCTAAGTCATTTTGTCCGAGTTGCTTTCATCCTTTACCATTAAAATATAACATACCACTCTTCGGTTGGTTTTTTTTACGTGGCATTAGCCAGTGTTGTGGGAAAAAAATAAATTCCCGCTACATCATTGTTGAGATATTGACAGCTATTTTAACTCTTGCTGTTGGTGTTACTTATCAAGATTATTTTATAATAGCCGCCAGTCTATTGCTCATTTGGTCTTTGATTGTGTTAACTTTCATCGACCTTGATTGTTATCTACTTCCTGATAATATTACCCTCCCGCTATTATGGGTTGGTCTGCTTGTTAATATTAATGATGTGTTTTCTCCCTTACATTTATCTGTGCTCGGTGCAGTTGTTGGTTATATTTTTTTATGGTTTCCATATTGGACATTTAAGTTTTTTAAAGGGATTGTTGGCATGGGGCATGGTGATTTCAAGCTGATGGCTATGTTAGGCGCTTGGTTCGGTGTTACTGCAATACCGTTTTTGGTTTTGTTATCTTCCTGTTTTGGGGTTGTTTCTTATATTGTTATTTATTACTGTTTAAATAAAAGATTAAAGTATATAGCCTTTGGCCCATATATTGCTTTGGCTGGAGTAATTTATCTGTTTTTTGGTGAGGAAGTTAATTATTTATTTTGATAATGAAGTTGGAGAGGAGGTTTTCAAGTTCACGACATTTAATGTCATTTTCTAAGATGTCTGATTTTATCTCTGCGTATCTTATTTTGGCCATGCTTGATATTTCTATGTGAAATTCTGTAGAGATATCTGACTTGTTTTGCCCCATCATTCTCAGAGCGGCGCTAATTGTCTCTGCTTCACTTGGTAGCCCTTCGTTATTACATTCTTCTTTTAGAAAATGGATGCTAGATGTTAATGCGGTAATTTTATTTATTGTGCTTTTTTCTATAAAATGAGTTTTATTTTTTAGTTGACACCCGAATATTATTGGCAATAAAAATAATACTATCGTTGTTTTTTTTATTGTTTTCATATTGTCCCTATGATCTCTTCTATATTACATGATAACTATTTAAGATGTGCTTATTAACTTAAGTGGATATATGGAATGCGAAAGGAAAGTTAATATTTGAATTGACTATGTTATTGATTATATCTTATAAACAAACTCAGTGTGGTGGTTGTTTTTGTTGCTAATCGATTTTTATTGATAGACACCCATCTGGTTATGATGATTTTTAATATCTATTATTAGGTTTTAATAAATTCTATGATTTTTGATTTTTTTCATGCCTTGTGACTAAGGCTGGATGATGTTATTTCTGATAATTTATTGTGATAATATTCTCTAAGTGTGAGAAGTTAAATGAATGAAATAATTATTGGAAGCATTGTTTTTATCCCACAACAAAGAATGGTTAATAAAAATGGCAGTGTTGTGAAATTAAGAAATAAAGAGTCTGAATTATTATCTTTGCTGTGTAGTCATTATCCAGATTGCCTTTCTCGCGAAATGATTGAGAAAGAAATATGGGTAGGGAGTTATGTGACTGATAATACGCTAACGCAAACCATCAGTAATTTACGTAATGCACTAGATGATAAGGCACATGAGTTAGTGATAACGATACCTAAGAAAGGATATTGTATTGCTATTAAACCAAACTTTATTTCAAATAATTCTTTAGATAATACATTGCCTTCCCATGAGTATGTTAAAGATAATCTAGAAAATGAATCTATCATAGCGGTATCAACATCTGTTCGATTTATTGATAAATTTGTTATAGCACTAGTGTTTTTTATTTTCCTGTTTTCTTCATTTAAAATTACATCTTGCTTCTACCAAATAAGGATTTTAGATGTTAAAAAACTACCCGTATTGGTTAATTTAGATAAAGTTCAGGATAAAGATTTTCTGTCTGTTTACAATAAAGACCCTTATGTTTATTTAAAAAAACAGAAGAATGGTGAGTATACCCTTTGTAAATATCAACACGGAGGGTTAACATGCGAAAAAAAATAGCTCAATACTTAGGTTTTGCAATTTGCCTGGGGATAGCATTCGGACTCGGTATTGGGCGAGTCTATTTTTATGTTCATCCAATGAATAATATTGAAGGGTATTGGGAGATTAACTATGATTTTAATAAGTCAGATAAAAATTATCACGTTTTTTCAAGAGTTAGCATTCTCAATAGAGAAATAAGTTCGTCTGCAGATGTTTATGATGATGATAATCTAATTAGAGCCAGGAGAAATATTGTTTTTAATGTTTTAGATGTTGGTGATAACATTTTTATTGGAAAGGTTAGTTATTTATCAATGGTGAATGATGATGACAGCTATCTGTATGATTTTTTAAATACACCTTATGCGGTAAGCCATCCCGTTTTCTATAAAATTAATGAAAATACTCTTTTGATGGAGCAATCTCAGGGGCATCCGGTTAATAATTTGCGGCTATTGACTCGTGTAAATAGATGATGAGTTTCCGGGTTAGGTAGCAGTGCATGTTCATACTCGATTTTTGTGGTCAGTTTTTGTTTCACTGTTATTGTATGACCTCCTCAACTTATGGATGAGGAGGTTGCGGTGAATTTTAGGTGACAGGTTATTTTGCGATGGAATTTTTTAACAGTGTAGCCCAGCCAGATGGATTACCATAATACTCACTTGCTGGCAAAATAGTCATTTCTCCCCGTTTATCTTCCAAAACCCATGTTGGAAAACCCTGTCCATGTACTTTTGCTAATAAAACTCGACTTTCAGCAATATGTTGGCTGGATATAGCCAGGGCGGCATTAAAAGCGGTGATAAATGCTGAGCATTCAAGACCAATATTGGTAGCCAGTTCATTTAATACTGGGTTATCGGCGATACGGCGGCCTTCAATATAATGTGCTTGCTGGATACGATGGAGCATTGCAACACCACATCCCGCCAGTTCTTCTGCCGCCAAAATTGCAGCAATAGGGGGTGTGGAGTCCATTATCGCCGAGGTATCATTCAATAATTGATTAAAGTAACTGTCACCAAACGTTTGTCCGGTTAATTTGGCAATTCGTTGGTCATGCGGCATGACATAACTACGCCATTGGCTGTCTATTTGTCGGCGATTAGGCCCGGACATCATACCGCCACCATGTAATATGAGTGCCAAGTCAGGAATACCTTGAGCCGCATCTATCAGTGGTGCTGCGCCATAACACCAACCACATAGTGGGTCGAAAATGTAGTGCAATTTTGTACTGGCCATTGTATTTACCTCAATTTCTTCCTGATCGGATAATAAGTATTAATCTATTTTATTGGTTTTTATAGCGGCCACTTCATTTCATTTTTCAGCACTTTTGCGCTTAATTCAAGGCTGGATTCGTCTTTCAAATCTGGATAATGTTTTTTCATGGCTGCAATCAGTTCAGCAGAGTTTTTGGCTTTGGGGATCTCTGTATTCAAGGTGGTTAAATAATGTTGAGTGAAGGTGACTGAAGCCAATGTTTGTGGCGCATTATCCATAAAATGCCCAGGAACCACGGTGATGGGTTTTAAGGTTTTAATTTTTTCCAGTGTTGTCAGCCAGTGCTGGCGTGATTCTGGTGTTTGGCTATCTGCGGCCCATAAATGAATATTACCGGAAACAGCCACTCCACCCACCACGGCTTTTAATGCAGGGATCCAGACAAATGTTTTTTCAGGCGATGGGCCATCCAAGCCTTTAATCTCAATTCTTTGTCCATCAATAGTAAAACTGTTGCCTTGCAGTTCTGCTGGCACAATGACGCGAGTGGGGGCATTTTCTTTTAATATTGGGCCCCAATAGGCTATTTTCCCCTCTTTGGTGGCTTTAATTTCTGCAATAGTTTCCGCTGTTGCTATTACCTTGGCTTGTGGGAATGCGCTGGTGATGACATCCAGCCCGAAATAGAAATCCGGATCTGCCTGGCTGATATATATCGTGGTTAATTTTTTACCACTTTGCTGGATTTTCTTTACCAAGGTTTCGGCATCATTACGCTGAAATTGCGCATCAATTAAAACAATTTCGTTTTTACCGCTAATAATTTCTGACGATACCGGGAAGATACTTTTTTCCCCGGGATTGTAGACTTCCATTTTTAACTGTTCAGCTGCGTTAGCCGTTGATACAGCAGCTAACGTTGTCAGGCCGACAAAGGCCATATTGAATAGCGTTTTAGTAAACATGGTTATTTTCCTGAGAGTGACTGGGGTAGGGGCTAAAGAATAGATTGCATTAATCGACAGAAAAACCTGACAATGGACAATTGTTTGTTGCTTAAATCGAGCTAATCATGGATAGAGTCACCGCGGCAGAGGTCTTTGTCGCCATTGTTGAGCGCGGCAGTATGATTGGCGCAGCTGATGCGTTGGAGATGTCGCGGGCGATGGTCACGCGCTATCTGGCTCAGATGGAACAGTGGGCAGGGGCGCGTTTATTGCATCGAACCACTCGCAAATTAAGCCTGACTCATGCAGGGGAAGCGACCCTCGAACGCTGTCGCCGCATGCTTGAATTTGCGCAAGATATGGATTTGATCGAGGGGCAGGAAAATGACGAATTGCGCGGTTTGTTGCGGATCAGTTGTTCTCAGTCTCTTGGGCAAAGCGCACTGGTGATTGCCGTCACCGAGTATTTGCGGCGCTATCCACAGGTTGCCGTTGATTTACAGATGAATAATCGGGCCGTCAATTTGGTGGAAGAACGTATTGATCTGGCACTGCGCATTACCAATGAGTTAGACCCCAACCTGATAGCCAGGCCACTAGCTACCTGTCATTCCGTGGTGTGTGCGGCTCCTGCCTATTTGTTAGCGAAAGGCACTCCGAAAACGCCCTCAGATCTGGCAGTACACAATTGCCTGACTTACTCTTATTTCGGCAAAAGTTTATGGCATTTTGACCAGCAAGGAGTGCAATCCTCTGTCGCCGTGGGGGGAAACTTGAGCGCTAATGAATCGGTTGTTTTGCTAAGTGGAGCATTAGAGGGCGCCGGGATTACCTTACAACCCAGCTACTCAGCCGCACCCCATATCGCCCGTGGCGAGTTAATAAAGTTATTGCCAGATTATCAACCGCAAGCAATGGGTATTTATGGCATCTATACTTCCAGGCGGCAGATGCCCGGGACACTTAGGGCGATGTTGGATTATCTGGTGGAGTGGTTTGCCACCCATCCCCTTCCTTAACCCTGCTTAAACCC
>NZ_ACCD01000032.1 GCF_000173775.1 Yersinia rohdei ATCC 43380 | reverse complement strand
GGCATCTTGAGCAATAGCTTGCCCCAAAGTCATTGGCGTTACAGATAGGCGGCAAGTAAACAAATCCCGATGAGCGGACCCAAGTCAGTGATTCGGGTGCGTGAACGCAGCCAACAACCCTGCGGCGTTAAGGACGAAGGGGCCACAACCAGGCGGCACCACGAACCCCACTAGAATCCCCATGCAATGCCTTGCGGATTGGCGTTTCACACTCGCCACCGAAAACCCAGGGGCTGATTAATGCCGGTAATGTTTTATAAAGCCGATCGACATTACTCATTCCGCCGCCCAATACCACTACATCTGGATCAAATAGGTTTATGACATTCGCTAAGGACTTAGCCAATCGTTGCTCATAATTGGCCATAGCCTGCTCAGCGATGACATCACCTTGCTCGACCAAGGTCATAATTTCATCACCTTTAAGCGGTTTACCACTCAGCCGGAAGTAATCAGTGGCAAAGCCAGTTCCAGAAACAAAGGTTTCAATACAGCCTTTTTTACCGCAGTAACAAGCAACTTCCTGTTGATATTGCCGCTCTTCATCATTCTGCCACGGCAATGGGTTATGTCCCCACTCACCGGCGATACCATTCCCACCGGCATGAACGCGCCCATCAATAGCAATACCAGATCCACAACCCGTGCCAATAATACCCGCAAATACTAAATGCTTCCCGACACCTGCGCCATCAGTGGCCTCAGACACCGCAAGACAATTGGCATCATTAGCCAAGCGCACCGGGCGGGAAAGTAACCCTGAAAGATCTTTATCTACAGCCTGACCATTGAGCCATACCGAATTGGCATTTTTGACTTTGCCGGTAAAAGGCGAAAGTGTGCCAGGAATACCCACACCAACACTGCCCTGCTCCCCGGTAGCTTGTTCCGCATCTGCGACTAACGCCGCAATTGCCTGCAAGGTTTTTTGATAATCATGGCGCGGAGTATCGACTCTTTTACGAAAAAGTTCCTGTCCATCATTGGCTAAAGCAATAACCTCTATTTTGGTACCACCCAAATCTATACCAATGCGCATAGCGCCTCACCTCATTGACAGGTTCATGATAATAAGAGTTCTCTTCTTTCAGTTTGGACAATAGCTTGCCGTGACACAATCTTTGTCACCTGCAATTTTTCATTATGCGGTGTTTGAGTTCCTTCAGATAACAGAATTGTTTATAGAATTGCAGGCTGGCTCGGTTTTTTTCTTATTCTTTTTACTAGGGACAGGCGCATCAATTCGTTATCATGCCGCCCTGCGTTTGATTAACTCGCGCGCTTTAAGCGCGCCCGAGCCAGGGACAACACTATGCTGTGGTTTAAGAATTTAATGGTTTACCGTTTGAGCCGAGAAGTTTCACTGTCTGCGGATGAAATGGAGAAACAGTTAAGCGCCCTTAGTTTCACACCATGCGGCAGTCAAGATATGACGAAAACCGGTTGGGTCTCACCGATGGGATCACACAGCGATGCATTAACGCATTCGGTTAATGGTCAAATCGTCATTTGTGCCCGTAAAGAAGAGAAAATCTTGCCATCCCCGGTGATTAAGCAAGAATTGCAGGCCAAAATTGAGCGCCTTGAAGGCGAGCAACATCGCAAACTGAAAAAGACTGAGAAAGACTCATTAAAAGATGAAGTTCTGCACAGTTTGTTGCCACGGGCATTCAGTCGATTTAATCAAACCTTCTTGTGGATTGACACTGTCAATGACTTGATTATGGTCGATGCCGCCAGCGCCAAAAGAGCTGAAGATACCTTGGCATTGCTGCGTAAAAGCCTAGGTTCCCTGCCAGTAGTGCCACTAACATTAGAAAATCCTATTGAACTCACCTTAACTGAATGGGTTCGCAGTAAAGAATTACCTGCTGGTTTTGCCTTAATGGATGAAGCTGAATTAAAAGCTATTTTGGAAGAAGGTGGCGTGATCCGCTGTAAGAAGCAGGATTTGTTCAGTGATGAAATCGCGGTGCATATTGAAGCAGGTAAGTTAGTCACTAAGTTAGCGCTGGATTGGCAAGAGCGCGTTCAGTTAGTGCTGTCCGATGATGGTTCGCTAAAACGCCTGAAATTCTCAGACACCTTGCGTGACCAGAATGAAGATATTGATCGGGAAGATTTTGCTCAGCGCTTTGATGCTGATTTTATTCTGATGACCAGTGAATTGGCCGCCCTGATTAAAAATCTGATTGAAGCTTTAGGTGGCGAGGCGCAGCACTAGTAGCGCAGACACTTAAGGAAAGACATCGCCCTCTCTGGCATGGAGAGGGCAAAAATCAAAGAATCTATTAGCTCAAATATTTACACAAATACGAAGATGCTTCAGCAACTTGCAAATTAAACTCACTTTCCCCTGGGATATAGAAAGTCTCACCTGGCTTAAAAACTTCCCAACCTGATGAACCAGGAATAAGTACTTTTAAGCTACCGGTGATAACTGTCATCTCTTCCGCTTTAGCCGTACTAAAGGTGTACTCACCTTTTTCCATCACCCCAACGCTAGCTGGCCCAATGCTGTCACTGTCAAAACCAATTGATTTCACTTTCCCGGTAAAATACTCATTAAATTTCAGCATAGTTTTGCACCCGCGTATTAATCAATATTGAACTTTCATATTAGAGTCTCTGTAAACGCTCTGTCACTGATTATTATAGCGAAATGGGATCATAACCGGATTCACCGGTAAAGTTGCAGTAAAAACATACAATCGTCACCTAAACCCTACACTTTTATCCCCACCGTGAGGCGCTGTCCGAAGAAAATGAGCAATAGCAAACACCTTCACAGCTATGGGTGAAGGTTATTAGTAGAAAAGAAGAGTGATATTACAGGTTACGTAAAATATACAGCGCCAGCGAAGTTTCAAAGACCACTATTAATATTGACCAAAAAGCAGGCATAAAATTAGTGTGTTGGTGGATAAACAGTTTGAAGGTTCTCATCGGCCCGCCTTGATCGGCCTTGCCTTGATTGGCATTAATTGACGCAAATGATTTACGTCATAATTACTATGTAAGTAATAATTATACGCTTCGCGTAATTATCAGGCAATCAGCAGGGAAATATTCACCCTGCTAATAATCATTCCCAACTATTTTACTTTTTCATCAGCCAAAATCTGTAAAATTTGTTCAACAACATCTTCCGGCCGTTGGGTGGCATCCAGCACATGATGAGCAACTTCCTGATATAACGCCTCTCGGCTGGCCAGGACATCCAACATTTCCTCAACAATAGGTTTGCCAGTAAGACTTGGTCGCTGGGCATCCTCAGGATCTTCCGCTAATCGCTCAGCTAATACATTAGCAGAGGCTTGGAGATAAACGACCAGCCCGTGATTGCACATAAATGTCCGATTCTCATGGGACAACACCGCGCCACCACCAGTAGCAACCACAGTTTTAGGAGCGGTTACAGTCTGTAGAGCCATGCTCTCTCGCAAGCGAAAGCCGTCCCACCCTTCACGGGCGACAATATCGGCAACACTTGATTGCAAACTTTGTTGCATAAACAGATCTGTATCAATAAACCGATATCCTAGCGCTTGTGCCAACGCTTTCCCTATTGTTGTCTTACCTGCACCGCGCGCGCCTACCATGAAGATAGTCTGTGTCATTACTTGAAAGTCCTTTAGCATCAACTTCTGAGGATAAATTCTCAGTATTAAAAACCCGTCATCATTATTGGCGGGTTAAACAGGATTAACACTCAGCTCTACGCTGTAGATGCAAATCATACCTATAATTGAGGGTAGTGCAAACTTTACAATTTCGTAAATTTTACGATACAACGTATATAAATAATATTGTACAACAGCTAAGCATGCAGCATTACTTCACAGCTGGCGATGATTACAATTTAGAACTCGGTACTGGCATGCACCACAAGCCACCCACTCTCCGTCCCCTTAAAACCACCATTACCAAAGAGTTTAGGACTAAATAACTCACTATTATTGCCTTAGCAAAGAGCGCCTGACAGCAGTTGATGGGCCATACTGATGGCGTTAATTTACTGTCTGAACTAAGAGTGTTGGTGATAAAAGACCGACCTTTACCCGCAATAACATCAAAATTAACGTAACGAAAACCTGCCAGTAGCAGCGGTTTATGCATCAACTCAATGGCGTCATGCATAAACCAGGCGTAATTTTACATACTCTCATCCCAATGACTGTCTTTCTCACTCGCTGACATTAAAAACCTTATCAACCCTTAGATAAATAAAGATTTTTTAGCGGCTAACGCGGTTGGCAAATGTAAACCAAGGCAGGAGGGAAATTACGTACCACGCGGATTTTTCTCCATGTGAAATAGCGAGATAATAGGTGCTCGGAAAGATGACTATATTGGAATAAGACCAACACCCCTTGGTTTGCACGTAAACGTTGCTGGGACTGTTGTAATATCTTAATACTGATCTTGGTCGGGATAGAGAGTAATGGCAGGCAACAAAACACGACGTCGTAATCTTGGTCCAACTGCTCAGCAGATCGAAAAGCCACCTGCAAACGCGGGTCATTTATCTGATGTAATGCATGCACAAAGTGGGGTTGAATCTCGTATGCCTGTAAGCGGGAGTTTACTGACATATGTGACAGAATACGCTTTGTCAGCACTCCATCAGCAGCCCCTAACTCAGCAATATTACAGTCTTGTTTCCAATCTACCTGATTCAACATCGCCTGACATAGCCAAGGCGAAGACGGTGCCAATGTGCCAACAGTACGCGGCGAGGCAAGAAAGCGCTGCAAATAAGAGAATTGACTTTTAAAATTACGCCGAACAGTGTTTAACATAGCCGCTCCTCAGAAACTCAGATGGACTACAATAACACCTTATATTCCTGAAGTTATCATTAAGATTGCTCTAAAAACCAATTACTTTTAGTAGGTAAAATAGCAAAAAAAAGCCATATAAAGATGGCCAATATTGCAATAATTAGGCGCAATATGATAATGGATTTCTATCATCATATTGCGCTAATAATTAACGATAAATTTCGGCACTGGCACTGTAATTGCTTGAATCCCCTGGGGTACTCATACCAATTATCCGATAATGGCTGGCACCATCAGCACTCGCTTTCGCATTAAGTGCTGATTCTACATCCGTCGGTGAACCACTGACATTGGAAAGAGAAATGACACCCATACTTTGTAACTTAGCGGCTTGCTCCGAGCTGACTTCTTGTGCGGCCTGAGTGGCGAATGAAGCGGTAGCAATAAGTGCAGCAGCAATGACGGGTAATAGTTTCATAATAAACTCCAACTAGCAGATTAGATGTAATGACTTAGTGATACTAATTATGAGCGGAGCAATGCAAGGGGACGTAATGCTATGTAAAGAAACTCAATCATTGTGAGAGGAATAAGGAGGAAGTTAATCAAACCGTGTCAGAGTTAAATAAATGAGGAATAAAAATGCGGACACCGATATTTTATTATCAGCATCCACATTAACAGATGATTAATTACGTTTTGCAACAATCATCATAATATCGCTAGTAAACGAACCTTCATTTTGGATCTCATAATGATTAATCACACTGTCAGAGGCTGATTTTTGCAGTTCACGGATCGCAGTAGCAAAATACTCCGGTGTGCGCATTCTCGCAATCCAACTACTGAACTCTAAATATAATCTATCGGTAGTCACTTCATTAATGACCAATCCCGCCTCAGTAAACAGTGCCAGCCACTCACCAGGGGAATAGTTTCGTACATGGGAGGTATCACGTAAAACTTCCACCGTTTGCAGATAAATATCTAACACTGGCTGACCGGGGGAAACAACATCCATAAAAATAACCTTACCAGAGGGACGTAATACCCGTTTTACCTCACGTAATGCCTGGCCAACATCATGCCAGTGATGAGCTGAATATCGGCTAATAACAATATCGAAACTCTGATCATCAAAGGGCAATGATTCAGCGAGCCCTTGTGTCACTTCGATATTGGGCAATTTTTTATCCAATATTTCCTGACTTACCACTTGCAACATTTGCGCCGAAAGATCATAAGCAACCACCGACTTTACCGCAGCCGCCGCAGTAAAACTCGCATGTCCTGCACCACATCCAAGATCAAGCAGACGGGCATCACCATGAGGTTGCAGTAGTGTCGCCAGGCGCTGTAAATCTTTGCCCTGTGCATGAACCCTACTGGTTAAATAAGCATTGGCTTGATCACCAAATTGCCTTTCAACGGCATCTTTATGGCTATTTTTTATTGTCATTGCATCCCCGCCTGTAGTTAACCTTCTGATTTAGTTTATGTATCTTATTTCCTGTAAAGCGTTAATATATTAATCTCGAACGGCATCCGCCATATAGACCTAACTACCACAATAGCGCGATTTCATTAAGGAAAACATAATGGTAATACTCAGAGCAATGCAGTCTGATGAATTCAATGACTATCGGAAGATCTTTATCACCGAATATATGCAAGATTTATCATCTAACAGTGGTTATAGCCCAGAGCAAGCCCTGGCTCATGCAACACATAGTTTTGATAGCTATCTACCGGCAGGAATTAATAGCCCTAACAACACCTTATATTGCATCGAAAACCAAGATAATCCCCGTCAACTGGTTGGCTATTTATGGTATGGCCTAGGTAAAGATGATAACGCGGCCTTTATCAAAGACTTCTATGTGCTGCCGCAATATCAACGCCAAGGTTATGGTTCGTCGTGTTTACAAGAATTGGAAAGACTCTTAGTTGCTCAGGGGATATTTGAGATAAAACTGCGAGTTGCGGCTGATAATCCGCAAGCAAAAAGATTATATGAGCAAATGGCATTTGTCGTAACAGGCTTTAATATGTCCAAGTCATTGGAAGCGACAAACAGGTAATATTAGGAATAAGGACAATATTTATGAGTCGCTTGCAGGGTTGCAAACGAAAACGATGCAAAGGCTGAAGATCGGACAAACAGCATGTCAGGTGCTTTACCTGCTGTTCCTCTGAGAAATCAGTCAAATGGGACTGGCAACATTGGATTAGATTATTTAATCTCCGCCCATTTTTTGCAGCTGATTTTTATAGGATTTCACTTTCTGGCGTTTCTTCATCCAGATAGAGAATGATACGATAAAAATCCCACCAGCTAAGGTTAACACACCCAATTCATGCTGATAAAACAACATGATAACAAAATAGACAGCAGAAATTATTGCTACCCATTTAGCCGAATGACCAATAGAGCTTTTCTCATCAGTCAAACGGCGAATATTCTCTTCCTCGCTGATTCCCATGCTTATCACTCCTTAGTAACGAGCTTATAATATTGGGTCAATCACATGATAATTCAATATAATTTTTGTATTTTTTTGTTTTGTTGAGAAAGAGTTAACATTCTACTTCAAGCTGGCCCATGACATTTTCTTTGGCATTGCAGCAATAATCACTGTAGCAACGCCAATAATATTTAGTCTGGGTGTATTCAAAGACTAGATGCTGTCTTGAAATTTTCTCGCTTTGGCCATTTGCTGTTTTTCCAGTTCAAAAATAGCGCGTTGTAAGCCCTTTTCCTGTATTGGCGTTAAACAAGGGAATTTAAAACTCAAGCGCTGCACGGTGAGCGTTTCACCTTTGTTATTTACAATTTGTTTATCGATAGCTCGGATAAATTGTAAATCCAACTTAAAAATACCAAAACCACAGAGATCAACGGAGACATCGCGCAAGATGCCGCATCCCTGAATGGGGAACTCACTGCCTTTTACTGCATACAACCCTATTCCACCCAAAGAAACATCTGCCAGGGTATATGAGAACTTACTTCCATCTGCGAATTTTCCTGAACAATAATAAGCAGGCCATTGTGGAATATTTATCCGGAAATACTCTCGTCGTTGAATAAAATAGAGGCTATCTGGAATAGCAGTGCTAAAGGCGGGTAAAGATAAGTATTGTATTTCTTTCAGATGATTGCAGGTGAATTCAATTTTTGCCCCTGTAGGTTCTGCAATTACTGTCAGCTGATTAGCTGCAAGAGCTGAGATGTTTTCATGGGCTACACTACCGAAATCGAAAATAAATTGATTCGTTTCAGGTACCACATCCAGAATACGGCTAATAAATTGCCCACGAGCATGAATCATCATCACTGCAGTATCATTCTTCTTTAAGTCACGAAGAATTGCACAAATCGCTAATTTATTCGTTTTTATAAAATGCTCTTTAGACGCTTCGCTCACCTGCCATTCCCCATCTTTAATTTGTTGCTCTGGCTACCCAGATTATTATTAATATAGTATATAAATATCATAGATTGTTATCGGCAGAGCACTGGAATACTTTAATTATTTTTCTATAAAACATGGAGCTACAACATAGTGTTAGGCCATAATAGCAGTGGATCAATATCAGCACCTCCTCCTCAATAATTTTTACCACTCATCAAGGCCAATTTATCCCCGCCGGTTATCACGTTATTCGCCCTAAACTTCACTTTTACTTGTTCATTTTCCGGCAAGATGATTTTGAACACCTGTTTTCGCAGCTCAAAGCTTCGGGACTCAATTTGAGGCCGAACATGATTCAGACGGGTTATGACGTGGCGACTTAGCGAGGTTAAGATATTCTTGCCGATTATTGCCAACCAAAAGTTAGCGCTACAATTTTATAGCGCCCGCGAGTGTAATTATTGGCAGTCCCCAATAGTGATAATTGTGGATTTTTGGTAGTTAGTTTTAATCCGAGAGATTATAAAACTAATGACTATTGGGTTATCTATCCCATTTGGATGAGTGCATTAATCTTTTTATCGATAGATTAATGCACTAAGAATTATATTAATAACCGCCCGCATACTGACAGATGACGGGGATTAACTGCGGACTAAGTCATCGCCATAACCAATCCACTTATACGTCGTCAAGGCATCCAACCCCATTGGGCCACGCGCATGAAGTTTTTGCGTACTAACAGCGACTTCTGCACCCAAACCAAATTGACCGCCATCAGTGAAACGGGTACTGGCATTGACATAAACCGCTGACGAATCAACCGCGTGAACAAAGTATTCAGCACTGCTAAGAGAGCGAGTCAGAATAGCGTCAGAATGGCTGGTGCCATGTTCACGGATATGGTCAATTGCTGCATCAATATTGGCAACAATATCCACGTTGAGATCCAACGATAACCATTCATCATCGTAATCTGCGGCCTCCACGGCCACGACCTTAGCCTTACCTGGTAGCAGATACGGCATTGCCTGAGGACTTGCGTGCAGTGTAACGGCATGCATTCTGGCGCTCAATACCGGCAGAAAACGCTCGGCGATGTTCTGATGAACCAGCAAGGTTTCCAGTGAGTTACAAGCACTTGGCCGCTGGATTTTAGCATTTTCGATAACCAGCAAAGCTTTCTCAATATCGGCGCTTTCATCAACAAAAGTATGGCAAACACCAATACCGCCGGTAATCACCGGAATGGTCGATTGTTCACGGCACAGTTTGTGCAAACCGGCCCCACCGCGGGGGATAAGCATATCGATATACTGATCCATACGCAGCAATTGATTCACCCATTCGCGATCCGGGCTTTCAATCGCCTGCACCGCCGCCGCCGGTAAGCCGCATTGCTCCAATGCTTGCTGAATAACTTTCACCGTGGCCTGATTGGTATGGTGAGTCTCTTTACCACCCCGCAAAATAACCGCGTTACCGGTCTTTAGACATAAGCTAGCCACATCAATCGTAACATTAGGGCGGGCTTCATAAATGACAGCAATCACCCCCAATGGCACACGGCGACGTTCTAATTTTAGGCCGCTGTCGAGCAAGCTCCCATCAATAATCCGGCCAACAGGGTCATTGAGGCGGCATACCTGGCGCACATCATTAGCAATGGCAGCTAAGCGAGCAGGCGTCAGCAACAACCTGTCCAGCAGTGCTTCGCTCATGCCGCTGTCACTTGCGGCCTGCATATCTTGTTCATTAGCTTGTAAAATTGCCTGACTTTCAGATTCCAGCAAATTAGCTATTACTGCCAGCGCCTGATTTTTCTTTGCCGTGCTTAGCATGGCTAATTGCCAAGAGGCCTGTTTCGCCGCTTTTCCCATCTGTTCCAGCATGTTCATTCTTGCTCCTTAGCTGACAATCATATCGTCACGATGAACAGCCACCGGGCCGTATTCATACCCGAGGATTTCACTGATTTGTTGTGAATGGTGCCCTGCCAATAAGCGCAGCGCATCGCTGTTATAGCGCGACACGCCATGAGCTAAATCGCGCCCACTGAGATTGCGGATACGAATAACTTCACCGCGAGAGAAATTCCCTTTTACACTGCGAATGCCTTTTGGCAGCAATGAACTCCCCCGCTCCAGCATCGCGGCAACAGCACCATCATCAATGGTTATTTCACCCGCCGGTGGTGCGCCAAAAATCCAACGTTTTCGGTTTTCCAGTGGAGTTTCCAGTGCATGGAATCGGGTGCCTACTGGCGTCCCCTCAATCACATCAGCAATGACATTCACTTGACTGCCCGCAGCAATCACGACGTCAATACCGGCACGGCATGCCACATCTGCCGCCTGCAGTTTTGTCGCCATACCGCCAGTCCCAAGCCCTGAGACACTGTCGCCAGCAATCTCACGCAAAGCATCATCAATTCCATGGACTTCACGGATCAGTTCAGCGGCTGGATTATTACGCGGATCAGCTGTGAATAACCCTGACTGGTCAGTCAGTAATAACAGCTTATCAGCACCCGCCAGAATAGCCGCCAGTGCCGAGAGATTATCATTATCACCGACTTTGATTTCAGCGGTGGCAACAGCATCATTCTCATTGATAACAGGAACTATGCGATTATCCAGCAAAGCATTCATGGTATCGCGCGCATTTAAGAAACGTTCACGGTCTTCTAAATCAGCACGGGTCAGTAACATCTGGCCCACATGGATGCCATAGATGGAAAACAGTTGTTCCCAAAGTTGAATAAGCCGGCTTTGCCCCACTGCGGCTAATAATTGTTTTGAGGCAATGGTGGCGGGTAATTCTGGGTAACCCAAGTGTTCACGCCCCGCAGCAATCGCCCCGGAGGTGACAATAACAATACGATGACCTTTTGCGTGTTGCTGGGCGCATTGGCGCACCAGTTCAACAATATGGGCGCGGTTAAGACGACGGGAGCCGCCAGTCAACACACTCGTGCCCAATTTCACAACCAAAGTCTGGCTGCCACTCATAATTTTTCTGCCATTGAAATGAATAAAAGAAATGATTCAGGGATCGTTTTAGCAGGCGCGAGGCATTATGCCAACAGGCATAATGAGAAATTCCCCTTTTTATTGTGCTAAAGAGGAATTTTTCTTCTTAAATTACTGTGCAGGGGTGTTAGCTATTGTTCATACAACCGAATAACTTCCTCATGAAAGCTTATCGAGATGAATGATAACAACTAACAACTCTGCCTATTGAAAGGTGACGAATAGCTGTTTTATGCAGATAACTTAACCGGATGCTCGCTAAAATCCTGTGCTGGCAACAAGTTCATTTCAATCGACGTTAGCATCTCAGCAAGACGTTTGTGGAAACCACGCAAGGTAGTCTCCAATTTCTCTTGCACTTCAGGGTCTTTAATCTTTTCTGCTTTCCAGCTGCCATCTTTATTAAATAAGCCGAACTGGTAAACATAGGCAAAATGGTCAGGTGCCGGTGTCAGCTCTATCCACCATCCCCAAAACTCACGTTTTTCTGGAGCAAGTTTCACATTGACGCACACCGCTAAGCAATCAAAAAAAAACCGGTCGTTCTGGCACTGCCCTTCGCGCAAATATGGCCCTAAAGCTGCGAAACGTTTCATAAGCTTGCTTTTAGGATGAGCACTGGTTGACGTCATTCTTAAATCTCCTTATGTAGACTCACCTTTTTAGCAAATTGTTAAAAATTAGCAACTCATTAACGCATTTTATCTTCTAACCATTGGCTGGTCTGCAATAACGCGCGATGGAAATTGTCATACAATGGGGTTGATGCTATAGGTAATAATTTGCCGTCAGATGAAGAAGAACAGATAAGCTTGGATTCTTCTTTCGGGCTGAAAGGGTCGTTTTCCCAGAAACCTGCCAACATAGGTGTTTGACAGCGCCGCCCAAGCAATCCCTGTGTTTTCAATGAATAGCGGTTCATTTCTGTTTTAAGAATTTCATCTGATGCATCTGCCATACCCAAACGGCTGGCCATCACATCCATATACATATCTGGCACTTTGCGCTGCAAATCACTGTTACACAATAGATGATGAACAATCGGCCCAAGACAGGCCACGGCCCGCACCCGCTGAGGTTCCAAATACCCCAAACGCACCGCCACATTGGCACCAAAACGGAAACCGAAAACACTAACGCGTTGGTGATCAACCCAAGGGATATTCGGCAATGCGTGCAATACCTGTTGGTGTAAGAAGCTGGTGTCCTGAGTGAGTTTCCAACGCGATGACGCCCCAACAGAAGGCATGTCGATGGTCAACATGGCGATGCCTTTTGGCGCAAGATAGTCACGGAACAAGCGGTGATAATCACTTTGCAATGTATCTAATCCGCCACACATCAGCACTGTCGGGAAGGGCGCGCTACCGACGGTCGGCATATGCAAGAACCCGGTCAGGGTGCCGCCATCAGAAATCGCAAAACTAAGTTCTTTTAAGGTGTAAGGCAAATGCTCAGCGGCAGATTCATAAGCTCGGTTAGATAACACCTCGATTTGCTCGGCCAACTCATCGCCTTTTAGATGCGGATAACTGGCAATGCTGTATAAGTTCGCCGCATTTAGCCAATATTGGCCCGCTTTCATCGAGTCTGTTGTTTCCATGGCTTTTTGCTGCCAAAGCATCCCTTGATGGGCCCACTCATAAATCCAGTTACCATTGCGGTAACCCACCACGGTATCCAGTAATTCGTTATCGCTGTGCTCCGCCTTGGAGCAGGCAATGCGGGATAATACCTCTTCGATTTCCAGTGGATCAACCCCACGCCAAGTCCAGATAAGGCGGTTTATCATACGATACCAATGGCTGGCTGTATCTCCATCCAATGCTGAGTGAACACTCATAGGATGGTTACAATGGGCATGCCGCACCAGAGTCGAGGTTTCAGGATGCTTGAATTTGGGTTTGAACAGAATTTCAGAAAGGTTGGCTTGTGCCATGATAACAATAGCCTCCATAAGCCGTGATTCAGGCCCGATAAGGGCTGGTCAGATGGGGATAAGTGTACTCATACTGCGGGGAAAATGAAACGCCCGGTAAAGAGGTACCAGGCGTTTAAAATCGATTAAATTACTTACCGCTCAGAGGTGGGACGAAAGTTACCGCCATATCCCACGGCTGTTCAATCCATGTATCCTGAGGGATATCAACAACATAACTATCAACCAATGGACGACCAGCAGGTTTGGCAAACACAGTGACAAAATGTGCTTTCGGATACATGGCGCGAATGGCGACCGCAGTGCTACCGGTATCAACCAAGTCATCAATCACGACGAAGCCTTCACCGTCGCCTTCAGCGCGCTTTAAGACCTTTAAATCGCCTTGGTTATCATGATCATAGCTAGCGATACAGACAGTGTCTACATAACGAATACCCAGCTCACGCGCCAGAATACCAGCCGGTACTAACCCACCACGGCTAACCGCGATGATACCTTTCCATTGCTCGGCTGGCAGTAAACGCTGTGCCAGTTTGCGGACGTGAATTTGCAACATATCCCAGGTAACGACGTATTTTTCGCTCATAAAGTGTAATCCCAGCCAGTATAGGAGTGGCTTGCTATGTATCAGAAGGGGAAAAAAGGTTGCGCGAGATTATAGAGAGCCAGCCGAATAAAAACCAGCAATTATCCTGCTAATTAATCAGTTTTGGCGGAGGAATTGTGCTGTGATGCGCGCGCGAAGCCAATGAAAGTGATATTCTCAAACTATCTCGCCATCTTAATGGCGGTTTGTTGCAACCCCTAAAATCTTTAGTCATCAACCCAATAGCATCCTCCATTGTAAAGGAAATGCTATTACAGGAGACTTACAGTGTCTGAACTGTCTCAACTTTCGCCTCAGCCGTTGTGGGATATTTTCGCAAAAATCTGCTCTATCCCGCATCCGTCTTATCATGAAGAAGCGCTGGCACAGCATATTATGACGTGGGCCAAGGAAAAAGGCCTGCACGCCGAACGTGACCAGGTTGGTAATATCCTGCTGCGTAAGCCTGCGACCCAAGGGATGGAAAACCGTAAGCCCGTGGCACTGCAAGCCCATCTGGATATGGTTCCGCAGAAGAATAATGATACGGTGCATGACTTTACCAAAGATCCCATTCAACCTTATATCGACGGTGAATGGGTTAAAGCCCGTGGCACAACATTAGGTGCGGATAATGGCATTGGTATGGCCTCTGCGTTGGCCGTCCTGTCCGACGACAGTGTCGAGCACGGCCCACTGGAAGTGCTGCTGACCATGACTGAAGAAGCCGGTATGGACGGCGCATTCGGCCTGCAACCTAACTGGTTAAAAGCGGATATCCTGATCAACACCGACTCCGAGCAGGAAGGTGAAATCTATATGGGTTGTGCCGGTGGTATTGATTTTATCACTAGTATGGCGCTGAAACGGGAAGCTATCCCTGCCGGTTACCAGACACTAAAACTGACCCTTAAAGGCTTGAAAGGCGGTCACTCAGGTGCTGATATTCATCTGGGATTGGGCAATGCCAATAAACTGCTGGCCCGTTTCTTGTTCGAACAGGCAAAAGATTTAGACCTGCGGGTTATCGACTTGCATGGCGGTACGCTGCGTAATGCAATCCCACGCGAAGGTTCGGTAACCCTGGCCATTGCCGCAGATAAAGTCGAGCAGCTGAAAAAATTGAGTCAGGACTATCTGGCAATATTGAAAAACGAGCTTGCCGCAGTCGAAAAAAATCTGACTGTCTTGCTGGAGCCGGTTTCCACTGATGCAAAAGCGCTGACAAAAGAGACTCAGCAGCGCTTGGTTGCACTATTAAATGCCACACCAAACGGTGTTATCCGCATGAGTGACGCAGTGAAAGGCGTGGTTGAAACCTCACTGAATGTGGGTGTGGTTACCATGAATGAAAACGAAGTAGAAATCATTTGCCTGATTCGTTCTCTGATTGATAGCGGTAAAGATTACGTGGTGAGCATGCTGACAGCCGTGGGCCAGTTGGCTGGCGCAGAAACCTCACCCAAAGGCGGTTACCCTGGCTGGCAGCCTGATCCTAGCTCACCAGTCATGGCGTTAGTGCGGGAAACCTACCAGAAGCTATTTAACAAAACGCCAAATATCATGGTTATCCATGCGGGTCTGGAATGTGGTTTATTCAAAAAACCTTACCCAGAGATGGATATGGTCTCTATTGGGCCAACCATGACTGGGCCACATTCACCGGATGAACAAGTTCATATCGAGAGTGTGGGCCAATATTGGCAATTGCTGACAGCGCTGCTAAAAGCCATTCCTGAGCGCGCATAATATTCGGCATGCTACAAATTGCGGGATGTTGGTTTCATTCCCGCACCCCGGCCACTTACTCAAGTAAGTGACTGGGGATTTGCCCCCTTGCCATCCACCTGCAATTCGAATTATCTAGCGCTTATTAATATCAACCATGAGGGCCATACTGGCTCGCCCTTCTAGGGTTATTCCAAGCTCAACAGTAATTGCCGCTCAAGTTGTGGGTCGAGCAACGTCACATGTAACCCCACCAGTCGGACACCTCTACCGGCGCGCCGCTCATTCCATGCGGCTCGCGCGACGTGCAATAAATCAGCTTTATTCAGCTCCGGCCAAGCATGTTCTTGAGTCGTTTGCTGAAAATCATGAAATTTTAACTTAACGCCCTGCCGGGCAATATGCAGATCTGGCCTGACCTTACGCAAACGGGTTTCCAGTTCACTGTAGAGCTGCTCAATTAATGACTCACAGCTTTGCCAATCATGAATATCCTCCGCCAGGGTTCTCTCCACCCCGACGGATTTACGCAAGCGGTCGGGGGAAACTTCGCGCTCATCAATCCCGTGGCTCCGCTCCCACAGCACATGACCGAATTTTCCAAAGCGCTTTAATAATTCAGCCTGCGAAAAATTTTGTACATCACTACAGGTTATCAAACCCAACTCTTGTAATCGTTTGGCGGTTACTTTCCCCACCCCCGGAATTTTACTCAACGGCAAATCATGCAGAAAAGACAAAACCTTATCCGGCGTGATTACATACTGACCATTAGGTTTATTTAAATCAGAGGCTATCTTGGCCAAAAACTTAATCGGGGCAATCCCCGCGGAAGCCGTCAGATTCAGCTCCATCGCAATAGATTGGCGGATTTCCTGGGCAATTAATGTCGCAGAGCCGCTGCAAACCTGGCAATCGGACACATCCAGATAGGCTTCATCCAACGACAGCGGCTCAATTAATGGGGTATAGCGCGCAAAAATTTCACGGATATGCAGCGAGGCCTCTTTATAGGCCGCCATTCTTCCGGGGATAACTTTCAGTTGGGGGCAAAGTTTAAGCGCCATTGCGGTGGGCATAGCACTGCGCACACCATAACGCCGTGCCGGATAATTGGCGGTGCTTATCACACCACGTCGATCCCGGCTCCCGCCAATAGCAATGGGAATATCACGCAAGCTGGGATCGTCACGCATTTCAACTGCCGCGAAGAAGCAATCCATATCGACATGAATAATTTTTCGCATATTTATCCCCCCAACCAAACCACTGTATAAGAATACAGTTAAATGAGGATAATTCAAGATTATCCTCATTGCTGTCCGGCCACATTCTATTATGCCGAGAACGTGTTATGCACAATATACCCGGTTGGGAGACCTGCATGGGCGGAGCTCGCCGCCGAGCAGCTTATTGAAAAATAGAACTTTTCAGCGATTTATCTTGCTGGTGGCGATCTACAGCTAACTCAATAAGTGTGGTGATTAATTCCGTCGAGCCAATCCCCGTGGCGCGCCATAATTTGGGATACATGCTGATATTGGTAAATCCTGGCAAGGTATTTATTTCATTGATAATTACAGTATTGTCGGGCGTCAGAAAAACATCAACGCGCGCCATTCCCCTGCACTCAAGAGCACTAAAAGCCGCCAATGCCACGGCGCGGATGCGGTCGCTAGCATCAGTGTCTATTGCTGCCGGGATGATAACCTGTGCGCCACTTTCATTAATATATTTTGTGTCATAGGAATAAAACTCATCACTTATCACCACCTCGCCACACACACTGGCTTGTGGGGAGTCATTCCCCATCACGGCGCATTCTATTTCGCGGCCAACAATGGCGGATTCGACCAAAACTTTATGGTCAAAATCAAAAGCTAACGCTACAGCCTGTTGATACTCGGCGGCATTACGCACCTTACTGACCCCCACGGACGAACCTTGATTTGCTGGTTTAATAAATAAGGGTAAGCCGAGTTTTTCCGTGACCTGCTCAAAGCTATAGTTATCTTTGTTAGACCGCGTCAGAGTGATAAAAGGAGCAATATTCAGCCCAGCATCCCGCAGCAAGCGCTTGGTGATATCTTTATCCATACTGACCGCTGAACCTAAAACACCCGAGCCGACAAAAGGAATATTCGCCATTCGCAGCAGCCCTTGCAGGGAGCCATCCTCCCCTAATGTACCGTGTACAATCGGAAAAATGACATCCAACTGGGCCAACACAGCAGCATTGTCTGCCGCAATAAGTTGTTGATTTTCTTGCCCCGGAATTAATGCGACATTGCGGTTTGAATGGTTCAGAGAGATAAGTGCAGGATTTTCTGCATTTAACAAGTAACTGGATGCATCGTTAACATGCCATTTCCCTTGTTTATCAATGCCTAGCAGCATCACATCAAATTTATCGGTATCAATCGCCTCTACGATGTTTTTTGCCGACTGTAATGACACTTCATGTTCGGCTGATTTACCGCCAAAAATCACACCAACCCGCAATTTCGACACACTGCATTCCTTCTTAAGACCTGAGACTTAGGGCATAAACACCCAATGAAATTGCACATAACACTAATACAACCTTTGTATGCTTCACCAATCTTTTTTAAGATTACTTGGGAATTTTCTTGCCACACAGATTGATGAACACATTGCGTGTCAGGGGATGCTGTCAAGAAGGCGCTATCTCTTCAAAGAACAATGTGCCAAATGGCTAAAAGTCATAATCATCCTAATCAAAATGCCATTTAATTCAAAAAATAACAGAATTGAATTCTGTTATTGCCATATTTAGCCTTTCTGTCATTTATTTTTAATAAAAAATCATTAAATTTGACAAAGCAAAATAATATTATCTATATGATTAACATCCCTATAAAAATTCATTTAACAACAATGAATGGAAACTAAATATTATGCGAAATTATATAATGGCTACCTTATTACTCTCTACTGCTTTTGTAACACAGGCTAATTCAGTGACATCCACTGCTGTTATGCAGCCGCCCCAAATTATTGCTCACCGAGGTGGCACTGCCGATGCACCTGAAAACACCTTACCCGCCATCGAGAAAGCATTGGCAAATGGTGCCAATGCTGTCTGGATAACACTACAGCTGTCAAAGGATAATGTTCTCGTCTTGTATCGCCCTTCTGATCTTAAGGAATTGACCAATAAGTCTGGTAAGGTTTCTGACTATACAGCCGCACAACTCGCCCAGGTTGATGCGACTGTCGGCTACAATAAAAAGCATAATATTGTCACTAAGTCCGCTTCAAACGTGGGTATTCCTACTCTTGATGAAGTATTGAAAAAATTCCCAACCACGATATTTTATCTCGACATTAAATCCCCGGATGCAGACCCTGCCACCTTTGCCAAAGCCCTGCAAAATACCTTAACTGAGGCATCCAAAGGTGAAGACAGTCGCCTGGCCAGAACCCGCGTCTATTCAACTAATGATAACTATTTAAATGCCTTAGATGCGGTAAATCAGCACAGTGATAACGCACATAAAATTCAACGTTTTGAAAGCCGTGATTTTACTCGAACGCAATTAGCCAACATTACCATGGATCATAAATGCGAATTACCGACAGATAATAAAGAGCGTTGGTATGGTTTGGAATTGCACCGTAACGTCGAGGTCGTAGAGAAATATACCTTGGGTGAAGGGCGCTCAAATGCCATATTAAGTTGGGATAAGGAAGCGGTTGATTGCTTCCGTAAAAATAGAAATGCGCATATTATTTTCTTCGGCATTAACACGCCTGAAGATTATAACAAAGCGAAAGAATTAGGTGCTAATGGTGTTATGGTTGACTCGCCAGAATTGTTTAAAAAAATAACCAATGAAAATCAGCCTAAATAAGAAAGTCATTAATTTTCAATAGAGACCAACTGCCATAATGTAACAACCCCCAGTCAATATATTATTAACTGGGGGTTAGTTACCAGATTACCTGCTGCATCCCGGTTATTCATTGCCAGTTCTATGCAACAACTTGAATTCTGACTATAAAATACGATACTGCTCCAGCGCTTTCTTACGTGCCGCTTCTTTAGCCAAGCGTTTCTTACGCGAATCACAAGGCTCTGGGCAATCACAAACTTTCTCCATCCCCAAAGCCCCAATGCCACCGCAACTGCCCTGCAAGGTTTTACGTTTTATAATATAACCCAGCGACATCCCAGCGATGACCAAGAGAAAAAAGACAAAGGACGCGATAAAAACTGTCAACATATCCCTCTCCTATTAAGGCCGACCTTGCAGATAAGGTTTGAACGACTCAGAATAGCGCTCTTCAAAACCCTCATCTGTTTTGACTATCATAAATACAGGAATATCCAGTAAATTAGCTAATGCCATTCCCCGCTCAGGCCCAAGAACACCTAAGCCAGTAGATAAACCATCTGCCGTCATGCAGCTTGGATCTAAAACAGTAATTGAGACCAGGCGATGGTTAATTGGCCGACCAGTAGCAGGGTCAATGGTATGAGAATACCGCACCCCATCCTGCTCAAAATAGTTACGATAATCCCCTGAGGTCGCAATTGCCATACGTCCGGGTTCAATAATCTCTTGCGCACTTTGTTCAGCACCCGCTACCGGTTTTTCTATCGCAATACGCCAGGGTTTATTCTCACCATTATTTCCACGGGTACGGACTTCACCACCAATATCGACCATATAATTATCAATATGTTGAGATTCTAAATACTCAGCAATGACATCAACCCCAAAACCCTTAGCAATAGAAGAAAGGTCAACATACAGCTCTGGAATACGTTTAATCAACGAGCCTTTTTCTACTGCTAGTTTATCAATACCAACCCATTGCTGTCGTTTAGCAATATCTGCATCTGTTGGAACCGATGTTGGCCGCCCTTCTGGGCCAAAACCCCATAAGTTAACCAAAGGCCCGACGGTCACATCCAGCGCCCCATCAGTTAGACGATTAAGGCGGATAGCCTCTCGTACCACTTTTGCTGTAGCCGCAGAGACAGGAAACGGAGTATTCACAACCCGGCTTTGGTTAAAACGGCTTAATTCAGAATTTGGCCGGTAAGTCGACATTTGGTCATTGACCAGTTCCAGCTCACGGTCTATTTCCTGCTGCAATTTTTCCGAATCAGGCGCTGATGAGTTACTCACATATTTAATTGAATATGAGGTACCCATCGTCTTACCTTCGAGATTAATTTGCTCGGGGCCACATCCTGTAAGCAGCAAAATACCCACCGCAGCCATTAGCCAATGCATTATATGTCTCTGCACGATATCCTCAATTTTAAGTCTTTATGGTATCTGGCGTTACAGCAGATTAGCTGCAACGCCAGACTCTTTGGGGATACTTCCACTTACTGTGAAAACCCGAGTAATAATTAATCAACCACCGAAATCATCAAGCATAATGTTGTCGTCTTCTACACCAAGATCTTTCAGCATTTTGATAACTGCCGCATTCATCATCGGCGGGCCACACATATAGAATTCACAATCTTCAGGCGCTGGATGATTTTTAAGGTAATTCTCTAATAATACGTTATGAATGAAGCCAGTATAGCCAGTCCAATTATCCTCTGGCTGTGGATCTGACAAGGCGACATGCCAACGGAAGTTCTCATTTTCAGCCTGTAACTGGTCAAAATCTTCTTCATAAAACATTTCACGCCGTGAACGCGCACCATACCAGAAGCTAATTTTTCGCTTCGAATGCAGTCGTTTGAGCTGGTCAAAAATGTGCGAACGCATGGGAGCCATACCGGCACCACCGCCAATAAAGACCATTTCGGCATCAGTATCTTTAGCAAAGAACTCACCAAACGGCCCAGAAATAACCACTTTATCACCCGGTTTCAGCGACCAGATATAAGAAGACATTATTCCCGGAGGTGCATCAGGTACTGAAGGTGGCGGTGTGGCAATACGGACGTTCAGCATGATAATGCCGCGTTCTTCCGGGTAGTTTGCCATAGAATAAGCACGCACCGTCGGTTCGGTGACCACTGATTCAAACCGGAACAGATTGAATTTATCCCAATCGCCGCGATATTCCTCTGGTACATCAAAATCAGCGTATTTGACAGTATGAGGTTCAGCTTCAATTTGAATAAAGCCACCAGCACGGAATGGCACTACATCACCATCAGGGATTTTCAGTTTCAACTCTTTGATAAACGTCGCTTTATTATCATTAGAGATAACTTCACATTCCCACTTTTTCACCCCAAAGATTTCTTCCGGCAGCTCAATTTTCAGATTTTGCTTCACATTAACCTGACAAGCCAACCGGCATCCTTCTTTGGCTTCGCGCTTTGAAATATGAGAAAGCTCGGTAGGAAGAATATCGCCGCCACCTTCTTTAATGGTCACACGGCACTGCCCACAAGAGCCGCCGCCGCCGCAAGCTGAAGAAACAAAAATACCGTGGCTGGAAAGCATGTTAAGCAGCTTATCCCCAGCCGGAGCGGTGAAGCTTTTGTCCACATCATCATTTATATCAATTGTGATATCACCCGTATTCACCAGCTTTGATTTGGCAAATAAAATCATTACCGTCAATGCCAGCACGATCAGGGTGAACATCACTACGCCCAGAATTATTTCCATCAATTATTCCTGCCTTTATAAGTTCACACCGGAAAAAGACATAAACCCTAATGCCATTAATCCGGTGGTGATAAAGGTGATCCCTAACCCCTGTAAACCCGCAGGCACATTGGCATATTTCATTTTCTCGCGAATCCCCGCCAGCGCGACAATCGCCAGCATCCAACCGATACCGGAACCAAAACCATAAACTATAGATTCCGGGAAGTTGTAATCACGTTGCGCCATAAATGACACACCACCAAAGATGGCGCAGTTAACCGTGATAAGTGGCAGGAAAATGCCCAGCGCGTTGTACAGCGCCGGGAAGTAGCGATCAAGAATCATCTCCAGCACTTGTACAATGGCGGCGATAACCCCAATAAAGGTAATAAAGTTCAGAAAACTGAGGTCAACACCTTCAACTAAAGCGCCGTCTCGCAGAACTAAATTATAAACCAGATTATTCGCAGGCACGGAGATGCCTAATACCACTGTTACCGCAATGCCGAGGCCGAAAGCTGTCGAGACTTTCTTAGAGACTGCCAGGAAAGTACACATCCCCAGAAAGAAGGCTAATGCCATATTCTCGACAAAGACTGCGCGGACAAACAGACTGATGTAATGTTCCATCGTCAATTACTCCTTCTCAATCTGCGCAGGCTTCAGGGTTCGCAGACCCCAAATCAGCAAACCAATGATAAAGAATGCGCTTGGTGCCAACAGGAACAATCCATTCGGCTGATACCATCCGCCATTTTGAACGGTTTCCAAGACTGGGAAGCCAAACAATTTACCTGAGCCAGTTAACTCACGGACAAAGCCCACCAGTACCAGCACGACGCCATAACCCAAACCATTACCGATGCCATCCATAAAGCTTTCAATTGGCGGGGATTTCATTGCATAAGCTTCTGCACGCCCCATCACAATACAGTTGGTAATAATCAGGCCGACAAATACCGATAACTGTTTGGATATCTCATAGGCATAGGCGCGCAGGAACTGATCCACCACAATCACCAGCGAGGCAATAATGACCATCTGAACAATGATCCGCACACTGTTAGGAATATGGTGACGAATCAGCGAGATGAAGAAGCTGGAGAAGGCCGTTACCAAGGTTACTGCCAACGTCATCACTAACGCGGTTTCCATTTTGGTGGTTACCGCCAATGCCGAACATACCCCTAGGATTTGTAACGCAATCGGGTTGTTATCAAATAACGGCCCGAATAAAACCCGTTTAATCTCTTTGCTATCAGCCATTTTTTAACGCCCCTTCGCGCACTTTTTTCAGGAACGGGCCAAAGCCGTTTTCACCGAGCCAAAAATCAAAGCTATTTTGCACCCCATTGGATGTCAGAGTTGCACCTGACAAACCATCAATTGCATGGGGGTCATTAGCAGGGGCTCGCCCTTTAACGATACGAATAGCCGGTTGCCCTTGTTCATCGAATAACCGCTTACCAATCCACTGGTTACGCCAAATTGGGTTTTCAATTTCACCCCCCAGCCCAGGGGTTTCGCCTTGGTCATAATAGGTAATACCGCGAACTGTTTTACCGTCAGTATCAATGGCCACAAAGGCATACATCATTGACCACAAACCGGAACCATAAACCGGTAATACGATTTTGTTTATCTGACCGCTTTCACCGCGCACCAAATAAATTTCAACAGTATTAGCCCGACGACGAATACCGGCGATATCCTGTGCCGGTGTTAACGCCATACTCATTTGGTTATCACGCAATGCTGCCGCGCGATCAAATGTTGCCGGATCTTGCTCGATAAATGTGCCGCTTCGTAAATCCAGCAGACGGGGTTCAATCCGCTCAGCAAACTCACGTTGTACTTCTTCAGCTGGCATTCTCGGTTGTAGCAAACCCGCTACCGCCAGAATATTGCGCTGTTTATCCAGCAGACGCTGTTCCTGCTGCTTCGCTTTCAAACCCACCGCCGCACCCGCAACCACCACGGAACACACCAGACACAGCACCAACACCACCAGCAATGTTTTGCCGATGCTGTCATTATTTCTTGGTTTATCATTTGCCACGGGCTTTCCTCCGCTTGATGTTGGCCTGAACAACCACATAGTCGAACAGTGGCGCAAACAGGTTGGCAAACAGAATTGCCAGCATCATTCCCTCTGGATAAGCCGGATTGGCGACGCGGATCAAAACACACATCGCGCCAATCAAACCGCCATACCACCACTTTCCTTTGTTAGTAAAGGACGCGGATACCGGGTCAGTCGCCATAAAGATCATGCCGAACGCAAAGCCACCCAGCACTAAATGCCAGTACCACGGCATCGCAAATAGCGGGTTAGTGGTGGAGCCTATTAAGTTAAACAGATAAGCCGTCGCAATCATGCCAATCATGACCCCGGCAACAATGCGCCAGGATGCCACGCGGCCAAAGAGGATAATGGCACCACCGATTAAGATCATCAGTGTCGAAACCTCCCCAATGGAACCAGGGATATTACCGAGGAAAGCATCCATCCAAGTAATAGGTTGACCGCTAATCGTATTGACCAGACTTTGGCTGCCGTTAACACTCCACTGCGACAAAGGGGTCGCGCCAGAGAAACCATCCGCCGCAGTCCATACCAAGTCACCCGAGATTTGCGCCGGATAAGCAAAGAACAGGAATGCACGCCCAGCCAGTGCCGGGTTGAGGAAGTTACGCCCAGTACCACCAAAGATCTCTTTACCGACCACGACCCCAAAAGAGATCCCCAGCGCTGCCTGCCATAATGGCAAGGTTGGCGGTAAAATCAGGGAAAACAGAATTGAAGTAACAAAGAAACCTTCATTGATTTCATGTTTGCGGATAATGGAAAATACCACCTCCCAAAAGCCCCCAACCACGAATACCACGGCATAAATTGGCAGGAAATAGACTGCGCCGAGCAGCATTTTGCTTGCCCAACCGGCATCCGGTGTTAATGATGCACCTAATATTTCTGCCAGTCGGTAATGCCAGTCGCCAGCAATAATCTGTTGTAGTTGCGCACCACTGTAGAGCTGATTCAAGGCAGGAATTGCCTGCGCCCCGACGTTGTACATGCCCCAGAACATCGCCGGAAATACTGCCAGCCACACCAAAATCATCATGCGTTTCAGGTCGATGGCATCACGAACGTGAGAGGCCCCCGGTGTCACTTTACCCTGAGTATAGAAAATAGTGGCAGCCGCTTCGTACAGTGGATAATACTTCTCTAGCTTTCCACCGGCTTCGAAGTGATGCTCTATTTTCTCAAGAAAACTTTTCAGACCCATCAGTTATCCTTCCTGCTCAATCTTGGTCAGTATGTCGCGCAATGCCGGCCCGTATTCGTACTTTCCGGGGCAGACAAATGTACACAGCGCCAAATCTTCTTCATCCAATTCCAGACACCCCAGCGCCTGGGCGCTGTCGGTATCACCGGATAACAGGTCACGCAGCAAGTGTGTGGCCAGAATATCCAGCGGCATAACCCGCTCATAGTTGCCAATGGGCACCATAGCGCGCTCCCCACCGTGCATATCCGTGGAGAAAGCAAACAATTTATGTTTGAAGAAATGCCCCAGAGTGGTGCGAGTAATGGAGTATTTATCAAGGCCTGGCATCACCCAACCGAATAATTCTTTTTCTCGCCCTTCACGGATAACCGACACTTGCTGATGGAAGCGCCCCAAATAGCCATGAGTGGCGGAGAAGGCCGTGCCGCTCAGCACTGAACCCGAGATAATGCGGTTATCACCGTCTTTCAGTCGGCCAGCAGTCAGCTCAGATAAACTGGCACCAAGCCGGGTGCGCAGCAATATTGGCTGATTCACCTGTGGGCCAGCCACGGCGACGATACGGTCAGTCCACAGCTCACCACGGGTAAACAATTTGCCGATGGCAATAACATCCTGATAACCCACATGCCAAACAGTTTTGCTCAGGCTCACAGGTTCAAGGAAATGGATGTGGGTGCCAACCAGCCCCGCAGGGTGTGGGCCGGAGAACTCATTGTAAGTTACCTGTGCGCTCGAATGGCTGGCAACCACCTGCCCTGGAGCATGACAGACATGCACTTTGCCTTCAGTTAAACGAGTTAACACGGTTAAGCCGTGGTTAAACGCGTCAGGTTCAGTGGCAATTATTACCCGAGGGTCGGCCGCCAAAGGTTGGGTATCCATCGCACTGACAAAAATAGCCCGTGGGCGACTACCTGGAACCGGGGTTTTGCTAAATGGGCGAGTACGTAGTGCTGTCCATAAACCAGAAGACAATAACTGGCTTTGAACTTGTTCCTGACTCAGTTGCTTGAGGTCGGCCTCAGCAACATGTTCGAAAGGAATTTGCTCATCCCCATCGACTTCAATCACGACAGATTGCAGAACCCGGCGCTCACCACGATTAATGGCGCTGACTTTGCCACTGGCGGGCGCAGTAAACAGCACGCCAGGATTTTTTTTATCTTCAAACAGCGGTTGGCCTTTCTTAACCCAATCACCTTCTTGTACCAACATTGAGGGGCGCATGCCCACATACTCTTCACCGAGGACAGCGACATGATGAATAGCTGGCCCCATTTCTATCACTTGCTCAGGTGCTCCAGCGATGGGAAGGTCAAGACCTTTCTTTATTTTAATCATAGAGTTGAACAACTTTATTAGTTATAGCAAATGCTGCACTTAGCCCAGAATGTACAGCTACGCAAAGATAAGATAATTTCATAGTTCAGTTAAACGACAGCTGAATATTCAGTCGATTCGACCAACATAACGACTGATAGAACAATCTAACAATTAATGCCGAACCCATATTGAATATCACTGAGCTCAATAATACAGAACTGACCATTAATTGAGCACAGCATCAGCCGCGGGCAATTTTAGCATTTCCATCCCACAGTGTCTGACAAATGCAGTGACTTACGTCATGCAAATACAAATAATTTACTGCCAAATTTTGTATATATTCGGTAAAATCATTTCCTCAATTAATCTTTACTGATTTTGTATTTATTTTATACAAAACATATATTGCTAAAAAATTTCTGACTGATAATCTGCGCTTATATATTTCCCTAAAATAATTGAAATTGCTGTCAGATGGCAAATTGAATGCATTCCGCTAAGTTGACTTAAGTCAGTGATGCAGATTAGCGATAACCGTTAACAAGATAGCAACATTGATTAGAGTGGAAACATCAGAAAAGTCAGTGGCATCTATAAGAATAAGTAGGAATAATAATGGGCAAAATCGCGCCGTTGTCTGCGATAATAATGCTTGCGATGATAATTTGTTTACCGGCGGTATCCTTCACCAGCTCAGCCAGTGAGCCTGTGGCGGTATCCAAAGAGCTAAAACAGCAATTACTTGGCTCATCGGTCTATATTCAAATCTTCAAAGAAGAACGCACCTTGGAATTATATGCCAGGCTGCAAGGCGAGTATCGTTTAGTACAAAGCTATCGCATCTGTGAATTTTCAGGCGGCCTTGGCCCGAAACGCCGTGAAGGGGATTTTAAGAGCCCGGAAGGTTTTTACAGTATTGATATGCGCCATTTAAAACCTGACAGTAAGTTTTATCGAGCAATCAATATTGGTTTCCCAAATGATTTCGATAAGTCGCAAGGTTATTCAGGGAAATATCTGATGATCCACGGCGCGTGCAAATCAATCGGCTGTTATGCAATGACAGATGCCTATATGGACGAGATATTTAACTACGTTCAAACGGCATTTATCTTTGGTCAGGAAAAAGTGGATATCAGTATCTATCCCTTCCGCATGACTGAAAAAAATATGCAACGCCACCGTAACTCTTCAGATTATAATTTCTGGCGTCAGTTACAGCCGGGTTACAGCTATTTTGCCAAAAACCGGATGCCGCCGTCGGTCTCGGTGATTAACGGGCAGTATGTGTTGAGCCGCCCGCCTGTTTCCAGTGCACCAGAATCTCAGTATGCATCGACCCAATCAAAGCTGCTCACCAAAACAGAATAATACAAATTCACCTGGTGCAATCTTGTGCCAGGTTTCATTGCCCGTCAGAGGCGCGGTGGCAATCAAGGTGACCACATCTTGGGGTGTGGTCTGGCGTTGAAAATCAATTTCAACATCTTGATCCAGCAAGGTTGCTTTACCAAAAGGCGCGCGACGAGTTATCCAATATAAATTGGTTGAACAGAACGCCATCACAAAACGCCCATCCGAGAGCAACATATTAAAGACGCCCTTGGTGCGCAACTGCTCACATAATTGGCCAATATAACGAAATACTGCCGGCCAGTTACTGGGCTTGCGAGGATAACGTTTTGCCAATTGGTTAAGTAACCAGCAAAAAGCATATTCGCTGTCGGTCTGGCCAATGGGCCGGAAAGTGCCGGTATCTAATTGACGATATCCTTTAAGCTGGCCGTTATGGGCATAAGTCCAATTGCGCCCCCACATTTCGCGGGTAAAGGGGTGGGTATTTTCTAACGCGACTTCACCCCGGTTGGCTTGACGAATATGGGAAATCACCGCGCAAGATTTGATGGGATAATCTTGAACTAGCCGGGCAATGGGTGAATTAAAGCTGGGTTGAGGATCTTTAAACGTGCGACAGCCATTACCTTCATAGAAAGTAATTCCCCAGCCATCTTTATGTGGGCCGGTCCCCCCGCCTCGTTGCACCAGGCCGGTAAAGCTAAAGCAAATATCCGTGGGGACATTTGCGCTCATCCCGAGCAATTCGCACATATCGTCCTCCGCATCGCCCTATTGGGCCAAAAACCGACTCGGCCTTACCCTGTATTGACTGACAGTCAAGGTGACCAACAGCACTGCTGATCACCTTGCAACATCAGGCTTTTACCATCTCTTTTTCAATCAATTGAATCAAGATATGAATCGCCTTGATATGAATTTCCTGAATACGATCAGCATAACCGAAATGAGGAACGCGGATTTCTATATCCGCAGAGCCCGCCATTTTACCGCCATCTTTACCTGTTAGCGTGATGACTTTCATGCCTTTGGCACGAGCCGCGGCAATGGCTTTAATGATATTACCTGAATGACCTGAAGTGGAAATGCCCAATAACACATCCCCCTCACGGCCTACCGCTTCAACATAGCGAGAGAAAACATAGTCATAACCAAAGTCATTGCTGACACAGGACAGATGGCTGACATCAGAAATAGCAATCGCCGGATAACCAGGGCGATTTTCGCGGTAGCGGCCAGTTAGTTCTTCAGCAAAATGCATGGCATCACAGTGGGAGCCGCCATTGCCGCATGACAAGACTTTGCCGCCCGCTTTAAAAGAGTCAGCCAATAAAACAGCTGCGCGCTGGATGGCATCAATATTGGCATCATCTTTTAGAAAATTTGCCAGTGTGTCTGCTGCTTCGTTCAGTTCACTGCGGATTAAATCGTGGTACATGGGAGCCTCTTTATAGTCCTATGGCATCAATGTTCTTCCTGTCCCAGTGTACCGGATAGCACAAACTGCGAGAAGTGCCGTGATGAATTAGACAGAACAGTTTTGGCACCCGATGAGAGCAATTTGTGAGATGAGTTGTAAATAATATGTAATGGTATTGATAAAGATCATGAGATGAACTACAACAAATGTATCACTCAACAGGTCAGACCTCCTACATCTCAGGAGCTTTATTATGATGGTTCTTAGCATTGTTGCCTTGCTGGTTCTTATTGGTGTGCTGTTCTATCACCGGGTGAACCTGTACCTCAGTAGTTTGATTCTGGTGGTTTATACCGCCGCTTTAGGGGCGTCGCAATTATGGTCATACTGGGTATTATTGCCGCTGGTGATTGTTTTGCTGCCGCTGACACTAAAACCACTGCGCCAATCGCTGTTTTCATCCAAAGCTTTGAGTATGTTCCGCAAAGTCATGCCGGCAATGTCGCGCACCGAAAAAGAAGCCATTGATGCGGGCACGACGTGGTGGGAAGGCGATTTATTCCAGGGAAAACCCGACTGGAAGAAATTGCACAATTACCCAAAACCGCAATTAACGCCAGAAGAGCAAGCTTTTATCGACGGGCCAGTTGAAGAAGCTTGCCGCATGGCTAACGACTTCCAGATTACTCATGAACTGGCTGATTTGCCGCCAGAGCTTTGGGCCTATCTGAAAGAAAATCGCTTCTTTGCGATGATAATTAAGAAAGAATATGGCGGTCTTGATTTCTCTGCTTATGCACAGGCGCGAGTGTTGCAAAAGCTGTCTGGTGTCTCGGGTATTTTAGCCATCACCGTCGGTGTGCCTAACTCCCTCGGCCCCGGTGAATTATTGCAACACTATGGTACTGAAGAACAAAAAAATCATTATTTACCGGGTTTAGCCCGTGGCGATGAAATCCCTTGCTTCGCCCTGACCAGTCCAGAAGCCGGTTCTGATGCCGGTGCCATCCCAGATACTGGCACAGTTTGCATGGGTGAATGGCAAGGTAAGCAGGTGTTGGGCATGCGCCTAACCTGGAACAAACGCTATATTACTCTGGCCCCCATTGCCACCGTGCTCGGGCTGGCCTTCAAGCTGCACGATCCGGAGCACCTGCTGGGCGATACTGTTGATTTAGGTATCACCTGCGCACTGATCCCCACCAATACCCCAGGGGTAGAAATTGGCCATCGCCACTTCCCATTAAATGTGCCATTCCAAAATGGCCCGACACGCGGTAACGACATTTTTGTGCCGATTGACTACATTATCGGCGGGCCAAGTATGGCCGGGCAAGGCTGGCGGATGCTGGTGGAATGTCTGTCCGTTGGTCGCGGCATTACCTTGCCATCCAACGCCACTGGCAGCTTGAAAAGTGTGGCAATGGGAATTGGGGCTTATGCCTATATTCGTCGTCAGTTCAAAATCTCAATTGGTAAAATGGAAGGGATTGAAGAACCCTTGGCACGAATTGCCGGTAACACTTATGTGATGGACGCCGCCGCTACCTTGATAACCAGCGGTATTATGCTGGGCGAAAAGCCCGCAGTATTATCCGCCATTGTTAAATATCACTGTACTCACCGCGGCCAGCGCGCCGTGATGGATGCAATGGATATCGCCGGTGGGAAAGGTATTTGCCTTGGCCCAACCAACTTTATTGCCCGTAGTTATCAAGGTGCGCCAATTGGTATCACAGTTGAGGGCGCAAATATCCTGACTCGCAGCATGATTATCTTCGGTCAGGGAGCTATTCGTTGCCATCCGTTTGTGCTGGATGAAATGGCCGCCGCGCAATCCAATGATGTTGCTGCCTTTGATAAAGCGCTGTTTGGTCATCTGGGTCATGTGGCCAGCAGCAAAGTGCGCAGCTTCTGGTTAGGGCTGACCAATGGTCGTACCAGTGCTACGCCGGTAAAAGACAGCACACGCCGCTATTACCAGCACTTAAATCGCCTGAGCGCCAATCTGGCATTGCTGTCTGATGTCTCAATGGGGGTATTGGGTGGCAGTTTGAAACGTCGCGAACGAATTTCTGCCCGCTTGGGGGATATCCTCAGCCAAATGTATTTGGCCTCTGCCACACTGAAACGTTATGAAGATGAAGGCCGCCAGAAAGAAGATTTGCCGCTGGTGCACTGGGGCGTGCAGGATGCGCTGAATCAAGCAGAGATTGCTATGGATGATTTACTGCGCAACTTCCCCAATAGATTTATTGCCGGGGTATTGCGCATGGGGATCTTCCCATTTGGTCGAGTGCACCGCGCGCCTTCAGACAGGCTTGACCACCAGTTGGCACAATTGCTGCAAGTCCCGTCAGCCACCCGCAGCCGCCTGGGCCGCGGTCAATATCTGACACCGAGTGAGTTCAATCCAGTAGGTTTACTGGAAGCCGCATTACAGGATGTGATTGTCGCAGAACCTATTCATAAACGTCTGAGTAAAGACGCGGGTAAAAGCCTGCCCTTTACACGGCTGGATAAATTGGCTCAACGCGCCTTGGCTGAAGGTAAAATTAATGCCGAAGAAGCGGCAATACTCACCAAAGCCGAGGAAAGCCGTCTGCGCTCTATTAATGTAGATGAGTTTGAAGCGGATACACTGGCGGTCAAACCAGAGGTAAAGCCGCGCGCCAAACAACGCCAGACTGAAGCGGCTTAATACCTGCCCTTATTGATGTGAGTGTCTAACTCTATAACCCAGCCTCCAATTCATTATTGGAGGCTTTTTTATCATCCAACAAGCCCCGAACAATCAAGCCAAACTGTTCCGGTTTACCGGTAAACAGCACATTATCTGGCTGAATTTGTAGCAATTGGCGTCGCAAACTATGGCGCCATTGGGTATCGGTAATTAGCCGAACTGCCGCCGCGATATATTCAGTCAAGTTATGTGCGATGAGATCCTCAGCCAACCCCAGCCGGCGGAATAACCCTTCATCAATATGCTCATGAACTTCTTCTCCACTAAGACAAACTCCGGGTAACCCTTGGCGAACCGTGTCGACAATGCCATTGGTATTGCCGAAAGGAAATGGATTGATAAATAAGTCGCACTGATTAATGACCTGCAAATAATCCAAATATCCTAAGTGTTCATAAACTTTGGCTTGGGGAAGCCGGTCATTGACCGCTTTTTTCATTACCCGATGAGTAATACCCCAGCAAAAACCCACCAGAAAATGAAAAATTATGGGTGTTGATACTCGTAAAGCTATTTCAGCGCAAGTCGCTAAAAAGCGAGGATTAATCTTCATCGCAGAGGCACAAACAGCAATATGCACAGCAGGCCGCTCATCAAAATATGCTATGGGTTTCGGCTGACAAATGTTGGCTGGCGGAACATAAGGTAAGCAATCCTTGGGCAAGGAGACGATTTTTTCAGAAAAACACCCGCTATCGCCCAAATAATCCTCCTCCACCAAAACAGCATCAATATACTCGGAATGAGTGGTGGCGGGGTGGCCTAAGGCCATCACTTGCAAAGGGGCCAGCCGCAAATTGGTCAGCGCTATGGTCAGCGGGAACATCCCGACACTGGGGAAATAGATAACATCAGGCCGTAATTGCTGTGCTAATTCAACCATTGCCTCCACGGCCCCCGCGCGGTTGACCTCCGTGAAATCATCAAATACCTTGCGAGTTATCGCATCTGTTGCTTCAGTAATCGTGGCCCCGTGGGTGGAAAAATGCTCACGAGCGGCACGTAAGGTACTGGAATGAGTGCGATAAATAGAATGGCCGCTGTTAAACCACTCTAAGATAACTAGCATCAATGGTTTATCGCGCGATGGTGGCTGCAAGTGATTATCAGATAATCCATTGTGCAGCAGTGTATTACGTAGATGAAAATTAATGCTGCGTTTTATGGCATGCTTTTCTGCCAGATCGGCATAACTGCAATGCATATAAACATCGTGCAAAATACGTTCTGGTAAAAGCTCAAGACTGGTCAGTGTTAATAGCTTTTCCGGTAACCAGCGCAACAGAAACTCACGTTTTGCATGCCCGACGGGGCGGGGTAAAATACGTGGGGATAATAACGCCAGAAATAATGCCGCCGCGGCATTCGGATTAAATTGCCATAATATTTCCGGCTGAAGCGGAATACCTGATTCAGGTAAATACATCACGCAGAATTTTAGGAAGTTATTTTCCTCAAAATGCAAAGGATGCGCACGCCCTTCTCCCGCCTGATTAAGGTTGGTAATCACATGATCTGCATGCCCAAAAGGAGAGGCGGCAAAAATTAATGCAATCCAACGATGGAAATTAATTAATTGTATAAATCCCTTTTCCGACAGTATAAAACCGGGGTCAGAAAACAGATTTCCAATGGCAGCAGCCAACCTATTACAATAATGTTCCTGCTGCTGTAGTGATTCTTTATTAAGCGAAAAAACATCCCAACGCCCATAATGAGTATCTAATTGTTCCAACATCTGTAGCAATATTCGCCCTGATTCCTCATAACGTCGCGCACAGACTAAAAACTCAAAATAAGACAATGAAAATACGGCTGAATTCTTAACTAGCGGCGCTATTGCAATAGATTTTTCCACCATTCTTAGCTCTCCCTGGCGATAAAATGCATGCCATTCATTACTGATAAAATCATCCGCCGCAAAGCCGCGGGTTATTTTGGTTGCTCTGTTTGAGGCCAAGGTTTCCAGCGGCCCAAAAGATGTTGGTCGCAAGATTCCTGTTCAGCCGATTGGGTAGCAATACCCTGTAGAATACAAACCGCGATACTGACATTAGCGGTAATATCTTTCTCAGAGTCGGTCACAATAGCCGGAGGAAGCCGCTCCCCTTCAATGGCGCTGAGGATCTGTTCTCGTTTCATCAATAGTATTTGCAGAAAATCCACTGGCACCGATAAGGTCATTTTCGGCCCCTTCCCTGCCGTTTTATCGCCCGTGATCTGGTCTGGTTTAGTTGGGTCTGGCTTGGTTTTATCAGTATTAGGATTATCGCCTTCGCGCCCGGTATGGCTTCCTGGATTAGTTATATCGAAGGGTTTTCCGTTAATTGTTACATTTTCACCAATAAGCTGTGGTGATGTTATATGCAACGGGGTTTTATCCGAATCAGTACCTCCCGTAACAACAAGCTCAGTTAGCCCACCATTTTCAGCAAGATAAACACCGTGGTTATCACCAGAATAACCATTGATTAGCCCCCCATTGACTGGGCCATCGGCATGCACGCCATGACCATTACCCGAAGCATTTCCCGAAATGGTGGTGTTGCCCTGATTGGTCAGCGGCCCATTGATTTCCACACCATGCCCACCCGTGGCATTGCCCGCCAGCGAGGTATTCTCCAGTATATTATTGCCATCGAGTTGCACCCCAATGCCTTTATCGCCGCTGGCATTGCCGGTTACCGTCAGCGGATCATCAGCGCCACCGCCGGTCAGAATGCTATTATCACCCGCCTCGACCCCAGTACCATTCACCGTGTCACCGCGCACCGCACTACTTTGGTTACCGGTGAGATTACCTGCAATCTCTACCCCCTTGCCAACAGTGCTATTGCCCATAAGTGCAGAGTTATTCAGGATACTGTCGCCATCAATTTTTAGCCCACTACCACTCTTTGAAACACCACTAAGGCGGCTATCGGCAAGCGAACCATTAACCAGCACACCAGTGCCACTCAAAGCACTGCCATTAACAACACTGCTGTTCAGTGAGCCATTAATTTGTACCCCTATACCGCGACCGGAGGCCGTGCCATTTAATCCCGAACGAGCATTATGCAGCGGGCCGGTAATATCCAAAGCAATGCCATCTACAACAGATGCATTTAAACTGGTATTGCTTAAATCATTATTACCTTTAAGTTTTATCCCAGTGCCAATTCCTGTTGTAGCAATACCTTTGAGTGTGAGTAAATCTGTTTCACTGGTGCCAGTAACATTTACGTTTTCGGCAATATCAATGCCATGTCCCGCGCCATTCGTTATTCCATTAATGGTACTTTGGTGAATACCATTTATATCGCTGGTAATTTCCACTCCTTTACCATCGGTACTGATGCCATTGAGTGCAGCATTATCCAAGACGGCGTGGGTAGTGGCACTGAAACCAACTTTAATACCGCTGCCATTTATTGAGTTCCCACTGAGTTGGGTATCAGTAATGGTTGCATTGCCGCTAATTCGCAGGCCTTCAGCATGAGTAGAGTTCCCAGCAATATTAATGCGATTTATTTGATGTTCAGCACTAAAAATATGGACTCCGGCGCCATCAACACTGATACCTTCTATCGTTACCGGGCCAGTACTATTATTCACCACTCCGGAAATAGCGACCCCGCTACCAGCAACACTGCTACCTTTAAGCAGCGTTTCGCCGTCGCCATTTAATATCACCGTATTATTACTGGCAGGGAAGTTAATCCCCGCACCGCTAGTTGAGCGGCCGTCCATAATTAAAGAGCCATTATTATTGACTGTGAGTTTAATCGGGCCGGAGTGAGTGATACCATTTCCCCCCGCAGTATCTTGTGCGCCTTTATTTTCTCCAACTAAAGAAAGTTGGCTTTCTTTAGCAATATTAAGTGTATTGACACCATAAAAATCGATGCCTTTACGTGTTGCTCCTGTACCGCCAGTTTCACCTTGAAATGCAATATTACCTTCAATGGCTAAAACACTATTTGCTCTAAAACCAATACCGGCCCCCTGTGTCGTATTTAACGCGTTACCAATCAAGAGGCCATTCTTGGCCTTTATGGTATTATTGCCCCCCAGACTTAATGCTGAAATTATGGCTGAGGTAAAAGCAGCCTGTGCTTCGGCATAAACAGAAACATGGCCCTCAGTGGCATTTAACTCAATATTAGTAAAATGAACATTTCCTGAACCAATGCTATTAATAGTAATATTACCTGCCGCTGATGCTAAATTAACATTCTCTAAGGTCATTGATTTACTTTGGCTGCTGCCATTAATATTATTTGCATCCAGGATAATATCTCTCCTGGCAACAATGTTACTTCTTGAATTATTTGCAGAACCATTAATAATAACCCCTTCACCAGGAACAGTGGACTTACCAACCAATACAACATCTCTATTTGAAGTCAAGGTTGAATTCCCTTTAATCCACACGCCTTTATTTATTGCTGATGCATGAGCATTAATATCTCCCGCAACTGAGGTTAGAGTAGAGTTCTCTAATACGATGCCACCCGCACCAGTAGCATAGCTTTCCAAACCAATCTGTTGCGCACTTACCTGTGAAACATTCAAATAAATACCAGGATTAGCAGAAGAAATAACATTGCCATTTAATTTAATAGCAATATTTCCTGAGTTAGCAGTTAAGTTACTATAATTAAATTCCAACCCACCCAAAGCAGCACCATTGACGTTAAATATAATATTTCCCCCACTAACAATGGCCGTATTAGTGAAGGAGCCTATCCATGCAGTTTTAGAATTGGAAGTAAGGTTAAATATCACATCCCCTTGGCCCGTTAAAGTAGAATTACCAGAGATATCAATACCACGCCAGCCTTGCCCGTTAGCATTACTACTTTCACCAGATATATGTGTTTTACCTGCTACAGTAATATTAGCACTATTACTGATATTAACCCCGATCTGTGAAGCCACTCCCGCATTGCCTTCCAGAGTCAGGTTACCAACCTCATATTTACCCCCGACGATGCTGATACGCGCCGTGTTATTATCATTAGCATTCTTTGCTAATAAATCTCCACCATTTAACAATACATCACTATTGTTTAATATAATTTCCGAGTCTACCGCTGAGTTTCCTGACAATAAATTAAGATTCAATTTCCCTGCATTAGCAGTGATACTACTATTTGAGATAACACTTCCATCTGCATGTAGCGTCAAGGTTGCATCTGTACCGGCAGTTTTATTAATATCTGCTTGTACTGTAATATTACACCATCGACAACTCGGTAAGCTGTTATTACTGGTGGTGATAGTGACATTCGCACCTTTGTCGAGTTGAGCATTAATACTGCTATTTAATATTTGAGCAATATTGGCCGTTGGAATAAAAACCTGTGCATTGCTTGCATATCCCGCAGGGATGTCTCCCACCGCCATCGAAGTACTGCTTTCAGTGCCGCTAACAATAGTGACCTCTGCCGGATCCAGTAGCCAAGTGCCGTGTTGGCCATAATTAGCTGCAGTATCCACCTGGCCAAAAGCTTGTAAATTTTGCAGACTGGATGTTTCGACCTTCCCGCCATCACCTGATTCTGTTCCACCGCTGGCTTTAATCTCACCATAGAAGCCGGTGTAATTATCCGACCATAAAACTGCCGTGCCGCCATCCCCCTTGCGCATGGCGGAAACATCAATCTGGGCTGCTTTATCAATAACAACTGAATGGGAATTATTTATCAGCCTATTATTTCCCTGCCAACCGCCACCCACCCATACATTGCCACCGCCATCATCCCCGCGCGCCTCTATTTTACTGCCAGCAACCAAATGAATATTTTTGCCATGCAGGATAACCTCCCCACCACGTCCCTGTGGATGACTCGCATTTATCACTCCTTGTTGTTTCACAACACCGTCATCACCACCATCAAGCTGGATAACGCCATTATTTTCAGACAACCCCTTGGCCTGCAAAATACCGGTATTATCAATTACGGTATTCATCAACATATCTTTACCGCGGGCAGTTAATTGAATAACCCCGCCGTCAGCTTTAATTAGTCCACCATTTTGGATTAGCGCTGCAACTTGCTCCCCCTGAATTTGTACTCCTAGCAATTGTCCGTGATCCAAATTAAGTGTGACATGCTGTCCTGCTGCTAATATTGCCCTGCCCCCTTTGGCATCAATAACGCCCGAATCTTGGTTATTAACTCGCTGGCTCACTAATGCAATATAGCCTCTCGCTATAGTCCGTAAATTAGCCTGATTAATTACGCTACCTTCCTGTTTGGGACTTGTGAGCCTATAACGCCCATCAATAAAATCCTGATCAGAAAGTGATTTAGTCGAGGCTACCAGCCCACCTACATTAACTTCTGCTCCTTTACCAAATAAGACACCATGTGGATTAAGGAGGAATATCTGCCCATTAGCTTTGAGACTGCCATATATCTGTGATGCATCCCGACCGACTACTCGGTTCAACACAATACTGTGGCCCCCTGGCTGGTTATAAATAACACTATTCCCCTGCGCAATATCAAAACTGCCCCAATTGATGGCCAACTGGTCAGATTGCTGAGTCACAGTAAGAGTGGTGTTATTGATATCCAGCCTACCTTGGCCGATAACTATTTTACCGTTAACCGGTAATGAAGGATGGGCCAAAACCAGTAAAGGTAATGTACCCAGGGCTAACCCAGTCATTATGGCCAGATAACTTATTATTCCGAGTCTGGTGCGCCTCTCTGTATTTAATTTTCTACCTGTAGCCGAAAATGATTTGCCATAAGTTTGGGTAAATTCTCCTACGGCAATCCAGCATCCCAACCGACGACAAAAAACAAGTTTGTATAATTTACTGTTCATTAGTCACGTCCATTAAATCTGACAAATATGCCGGTTAGCGCTAAAACATCTTATAAGCGCTGAGCCACAGTTGGTCGTTATCCTGATTACGTGTTACTGCCTGGCCGGTTCGGTGTGCCCAAGTCAGATTTAAGGCGTAATCTGCTGGGCGAGCGAATGTGATATAGGCACCAAAGCCCGATAAATTAATCTTGTTTTCTGATAAGCCGTCGATCGGCTGACGATAATAAGCCCCCCATCCTTGATCAAAAAAAGCCGCAAGCGTTATTTGGTTCCCTACTCCGGCCCAAGAGGGAAATAGCGGCTGCCAGCGAGTATGTATTTCCGTGGTGAAAATAGTGCCTTTATCCACCGCACCTTCTCCAATACCATAGGCACGAACGGCTAATGGCCCGCCGAGTAATAACTTTTGCGAGCTATCTAAATTCTTACTGGCCATTTGGCCGGTAAATTGATTAAAGAATGAAAAATAATGGCCAAAACTCTGGTCATGGCCAGCACGATAATTAAAACGGGCAAAATCGCCGCCAATTTCGGTGAGGGTATTTATGCTTTGGCTAAATTCGTCATCTAAAGCAAGATGACCAGCAGTACCGAGTAAATTGAAATTACTTAGCCCCCCAGGTAATGCACTAAAGGTTCCATCAATAGCAAATTCACCCGCATTAAGATTACGTTTTTGCTCTGGCAGCATAATCAGTGAATCACGCATTCTGGACTGATAATAACCGACATCCACATTAATCCGAGCTTGAGAGTGGTATATCCAAGGATGACGTAAATTAAGGCCCCAGGTATCAGAGTGCCCGTGAGCATCCAAGACTTCAAATGGCCCGGTGAGACTATAATTCAAATGGCTATACTTAAGTGCTGCACGGGTACCATAGCTATTAATCGGGAAGCTGTAGTCCAACACACCACTAAAAACATCCGTCGAACTGGATAAAATTAAACCTGCACCTAATTGATCCCCCCACCCCGTCAGATTATTAAGCACACCTCCCGCTAATAACCTATTATGACCAGAATAATCATTACCTTGATTATCAGCTCCGAGATATCCCGATACTATTGCCCCCGGCGTAATATCAGCATAAATTCGTGTCATTCCTGATTGGGTACCCGGTTTTAATGCCAAAGAAGCATCAATACCGGGTATTTCATTAAGAATAAGAGCAGTACGTTCCAGACGGGATAATTCGACGGGTGAAGCAAAACACTCTTTTTCACCCAAGAAACCCACTTCCTGACTGCAACTATTACTTTCAATCACCGCAGTAGCAAACTGAGTATCTAATCGACTCTGATTATTAAGCTCTGGCCTATCTAATCGACCAGAAATAACCCTAACAACAATAACACCCTCCTGAACAGTTTGAGGTGGTAATATTGCCTGAGCAGCTACCCATCCTTGATTTCGGTAAAAGCGTGTTACCGCCTGTGTCAAACTCTGCAAATCAGCAAAGGTTAATGTTCGGCCTAACCAAGGATTGACTACAGCTTGCAAAGCATTATTTGAGGTCTTTAATAACCCAAGTTCCCCCTCAAACTTTACCTTGCGTAGCTTAATATGAGCCGATGTAGCAGGTTGTTTTAACGGTGATATTGGCGCTAATGGTAATAATTTTATTTCCGCTTCACGCGGGGCAAGTGCTGGTTCTATTCTCGCTTGCCTAATTTCATTACCAATAGCCCCCGCATCCGGTATATTGCTAATTTGTGGTACAGCCTTCAGTGATGGTGCAATAAATACTGCAGGAAACAAGATAATAATAAATAATGTCGCACTCAATGTTGATTGGTTTAAGGATGCTACTGGACAATAAACATATCGCATAAAACCCGCCCATGTTAATAGGGATAACACCAGAGAAATAATAAGTAAGCTCATAGTTTAATACTAACCGCATGATTGGTTATTTTTAATTAGCAAGTAAATACTTTTCAGCATAACACTCAAATTCAATAGCCAAACAAACACATACAGACAAAATGGTTTTATTTATTCATCACTGGAACAGCCTAATAGAATAGGTATCTTTATCACAAATAGTGATTAGTGATAAACTTAAGATTATCAACACGAATTAATAATAAGTTACCACAAGCAATATTAATAAATATATTCACTTGCATATAATTAAAAAAAGTCAGGGGGGGGAATTAGCTCAATAAAAACAGTATTTTTCATCAGTAAATAAATCATAACCTTAAAATGATATTTTTAATAAAAAAAATCCCACATTATTCTGTGGGATATTTATTGGTGCGAGTCTTACTCATTCTATTGGCAGAAGACAAAATTCACTTACCCATTTTGTCTGACGCGTGCAATAAAACCATCAACACTATCAATGTGTTGTGCCGCCAATATCAATGTATACCCTAAGCTTAAAGCATGGCGCTGGCAGGCCCGGCGCATTTCTTCATCGGCAATGCTATCCAGGTCAGCAACATGTGCCAAACCAATAGTGCGCCTGATTAATTCGCAGCCACAATAACCGATAGCATCTTGCCAAACTTGTTGCAGAAATAGCGGAACATAGCCCTCTGTTGCCAGTGTGGCGTCCTGTGTTTTTTCCTGACTTAATGTCAGAAAACGTGTGGCGAAGGTTTCCCACAAAATAGCAATATCTTTCAGTCGTTGTTCGCGCCCGGCAGCGGCATCCCGTGGGCCAACCAGCCCAGGCAAACCACAATAATTAAGCAGTAAATTACCCAGCGCAGTACCTATATCAAAGCCCATCGGACCATAGAAACCAAATTCCGCATCAATGGCTTTTAGGCGGCCATCGGCAACAAAAATTGAACCGCTATGAATATCACCATGAAGCAATGCCTCGGCTTTACTCAGGAAACGATGCTTAAGTGAAGCCACCGCCAATTTGAGTGCATTATCCTGACGCAATGCCAGCACATCAGGTAATAATTCGAGATCAAAATTATTACGTTCATGGTCGATATAAGGGTCAGTAAAGAATAAATCTTCCGTGATTTGGCATAATTCCGGGTTGGTATATTGGCTAACTGCGGCTTTTTTAGCTTGTGCTGATTGGTAAAAATCTGAAGTGTGGAATAAAGTTTGTGCCAAATACTCAGCTAATTGTCCGGCGGCCTGTGGATAATGTTTCCCCGCCAGCAATTCACTGCGCCAGATTTGGTGATCAGATAAATCCTCTTGCACCATAACCGCCAGTTCTGCATCGTGATGCAGTACATTTACCGTGTGTTGTGGGCAAAATTGGCTGTGTGTCAGCAAGGTTTCTGCTTCAATTCTGGCGCGATCTAAGGTCAATGGCCAGGACTCACCGACACAGCGCACATAGGGCAACGCCTGTTTGACAATCACTCGGCTAACCCCTGCTGCATCACGGATTTTAAACACCAGATTGAGATTACCATCGCCAATTTCATCCGCCGACACTAATGTCAGTGGGTCGGCCACTTGACCAAATTGACGAGCATATTCAACAGCATCCGCAGCAGTAAATGTATGGTAGCGCGACATCTTCAACCTCTTTATTCTTGATTTGATTTTGATTCACTCACCGCCAACCATTTGCTTAGCTGTGAAATTATTCCCTGTTAGAGCAAAAAAATCCGTATTAGGCGTAAAACCATATAGACGTCTACACATCCATAAGTTATGTTGGCAGAATAAGAAACCAGATGCAATAACGCAACATGGATTTAACTGACAATGCAGACCTTTAACACTCTCGATTTACAGACCACCAGCTTAAAAATTGCCAATGGACAGCTTTGGATCCTTGACCAACAGGCGCTACCGCAGCGTCAAGAATGGCTGTCCGCCGACACACTGGAATTGCTCATTGAGCATATCCAAACCTTGCGTGTGCGCGGCGCACCTTTGATTGGCTTGTCCGCCAGTCTGTTGCTGGCATTGCTGGCCGAACGGGGTTTGTCGCAAGCTCAACTTGAGCAAGCTCTTATTGCCCTGCGAGAGTCCCGGCCCACTGCGGTGAATCTGATGAATAATCTGGCGCGCATGCAACAAGCGCTATTGCAAGCCAATTGGGTTGAAGCTATGACTCACGAGGCGCTGCACTTGGTCGAGGAAGACCGACAATTGTGTGAGCGCATTGCTCAGCATGGTGCGCCATTGGTGAAGCCCGGCAGTAATTTACTGACCCATTGCAACACTGGCGGTCTTGCGACGGCAGGTATAGGGACGGCTATCGGCGTTATATTGCGGGCCCATCAGCAAGGCAATGTCCGCCAAGTGTGGGTCGATGAAACCCGCCCCTTGTTGCAAGGGGGGCGTTTGACCGCATGGGAGTTAGGTGAACTTGGCATTCCATATCAATTAATTTGTGATTCGATGGCGGCGAGCCTGATGGCTCAAGGGAAAGTTGATGCGGTCTGGGTTGGTGCGGATCGCATTGCCGCTAATGGCGATGTGGCGAATAAAATTGGCACTTATAGCCTGGCGGTATTGGCCCAATATCACCGCATTCCCTTCTACGTCGCGGCCCCGCATACAACCCATGACCCGGCGTGTCCTAATGGTGCGGCGATCCCAATCGAGCAGCGCGCGGCCAGCGAGGTCACTGGTGTGTCAGGCGGTTTTGGCAGTTGCCGCTGGGCACCAGAAAATGCGGGCGTGTATAACCCAGCATTTGATGTCACACCCGCGGCATTAATCAGTGGTTGGGTGTTAGATAGCGGCGTTATCAGGCCAGAGCAAGTAACAGCAGGTTTTTTCCAACCGAAGTAAGTAAAGAACCTCAGGCGGCTTTGTGCCCCTGAGGTTTATTCCGAGGAGCTTACTCAAGTCAATGATTCGGGTAAGT
>NZ_ACCD01000033.1 GCF_000173775.1 Yersinia rohdei ATCC 43380 | reverse complement strand
TGGATTCTGATTCCAGCATCCGAGGTTCGAATCCTCGTACCCCAGCCAAATTTAGAAAAGCTCGCTTCGGCGGGCTTTTTGCTTTTCAGCGTTTCACTCTCTTCATTGTCCCTGGCTTCATTCTTTTCCAAAACAGTTGTCGTACCACAGACTCAATTCATGGCAATGACATGGAGTCACAGGAATGGGTTTCCTTGAGTTTGTAGCAACGCCCATTATTCGCCAAAATTGTGAGGGTCAGCAAGGGATTGGTGCCAAGTTGGGAACAACATCGGGGAATTACTGCTGGGGCCGCATTGAGGTTACTGATGATTATTGAACGAAATCCAAAGATAATTGATGAGTTACGCTCCTATAGCCGGTAAGCAAAACCAATGTCTGCCTACTGGCTATAACCGCGAGTCACCTACATCCCTAATTCTATCACCTACAAACCTAGTGCATACTTCAGTGCATGCTCTTTAAGCTTACCAGCCCGCTGCGCGGCCATTAGCGCTAAATTACGGACAAATTTCACTGCTGGCAGGTTATTACTGAATGTGGTGTAAAACACATCCATCCCACTTTGCATAATCAGGTTATCTGTACGGCGGCGGCGCTGATAACGCAGTAATACCGGCTCGCTATACCAAATCTCGGCCTGTTCACGCGCCTGATTTAATACCTCCAGCAGGGCATCAACATCCCGATACCCCAGATTAACCCCCTGCCCGGCCAATGGGTTGATGGTATGGGCGGCATCTCCGAGTAATACCAGCCCCGGCTGCACATACTGCTGCGCATGACGGCGAACCAATGGGAAAGAACCGGCCGCAATTGCTTTGACAGCCCCCAGGCGTGATGGGAAGGCCGCAGCGATTTCCTGATTTAATTGTGCCATTGGCATCGCCTGAAGCTGGCGTATGCGTTGCGGGCTGTCATACCAGACCAATGAGGCCCAATTATCAAACAACGGCAGAAAAGCACGCGGCCCTGTTGGGAAGAACTGTTGCCAGGTGGTGTCTTGCTGGGCAGTGTCAGTTGCGACCGTAATTAACAGACAAGACTGACGATACTGCCAGCCACTAGTCCCAATCCCGGCTAAACGACGCACCAAGGAATTGGCACCATCGGCCCCTATCACTAAACGGCCCTGTATCACTTGCTGAGCATCTAGGGTGATATTCCAGCACTCGTCTATTCTAACCATAGTTTGCAGCCGTGACGGGCACAGCAACGCCAAATTTGGGCATTCTGCCATTTGTTGCCACAGTGCGAGTTGCAAAACCCGATTCTCTACCATAAAACCTAATTCTGGCAAAGACAGCGAAGCCGCATCAAAGACGACCTCAGAACCCGGCTGTTCCCACGTCTCAAGCCGGCGATAAGGCGCATAGCGCATCTGCTGCACCCGTGGCCAGACCTTGAGCTGCTTTAGCAGTGATACTGACGTGCACCCAATAGCAGAAACGCGTAAATCCGGTGCGCTATTGGCATCAAACGCCGCGGGTGCCTCATGTTCCAGTAATGCCACCGACCAGCCCGCTTGGGCTAATCCTAGCGCCGCAGCGGCACCGACCATGCCACCGCCGACCACCACAACATCATAATTTGGTTGCGATTTATTCATTTTGGCCATGCTTTAAAGGTGAAAATTAATATCCGTCCTAAGTGTACCGGATTTTTCATCACCCAGCAGAATAAGAAAACCGTTATGCGGTGGTCATCGCACAGGCAAATGACTACAATACTCCCATAACCACGCAGCCTTAGTGCTACCCGCAATTCTATTGCAGAAAACTTTTATTACAGAGCGCAACGCTGTTCATCACGACGCGCTGTGATTTTTAAGATGAATAATTCAATGACTAAAAAACTGCACATCAAAACTTGGGGCTGCCAGATGAATGAATATGATTCATCAAAAATGGCTGATTTGCTGGCCAGCACCCATGGTTATCAGTTGACCGAGAACCCGGAAGAAGCAGATTTACTGCTGCTAAACACCTGCTCTATCCGTGAAAAAGCGCAAGAAAAAGTGTTCAGCTTACTGGGCCACTGGAAGCTACTGAAAGAGAAAAACCCCGAATTAATTATTGGCGTCGGCGGTTGTGTGGCGTCACAGGAAGGTGAACATCTGCGCCAGCGCGCACCTTGTGTTGATGTCGTTTTTGGGCCGCAAACCCTGCACCGCCTGCCGGAAATGATTAACCATGTGCAAGGCTCCCACAGCCCAATTGTCGATATCAGTTTTCCTGAAATTGAAAAATTCGACCGCCTACCTGAACCCCGCGCGGAAGGCCCTACTGCATTTGTCTCCATTATGGAAGGCTGTAATAAATACTGCACATTCTGTGTGGTGCCCTACACCCGTGGTGAGGAAGTTAGCCGGCCAAGTGACGATATCTTGTTTGAAATCGCACAGTTAGCTGCTCAAGGTGTGCGAGAAGTTAATCTGCTCGGTCAGAATGTGAATGCGTATCGCGGTGCCACCTATGACGGCGATATCTGTAGTTTTGCCGAACTATTACGGCTAGTTGCTGCTATTGATGGCATTGACCGCGTGCGCTTTACCACCAGCCATCCGATTGAATTTACTGATGATATTATTGATGTTTATCGGGACACGCCAGAGTTAGTGAGCTTCCTGCACCTGCCGGTGCAAAGTGGTTCTGACCGCATTTTAACGATGATGAAACGCGCCCATACCGCGCTTGAGTACAAAGCCATCATCCGCAAACTGCGTCAGGCGCGGCCTGATATTCAAATTAGCTCTGATTTTATTATTGGTTTCCCCGGTGAAACTCAGCTGGATTTTGAGCAAACCATGAAACTGGTGGCAGATATTCGGTTTGATACCAGCTACAGCTTTATTTACTCCTCGCGCCCCGGCACACCGGCGGCAGACCTACCGGACGATGTGTCCGAAGAGGAGAAAAAACAGCGACTGCATATCCTGCAACAGCGCATTACCCAGCAAGCGATGGAAATCAGCCGCGAAATGGTTGGCACAGTACAACGCATTTTAGTGGAAGGCACTTCACGCAAAAATGTCATGGAACTGGCCGGGCGTACCGAAAATAACCGCGTAGTGAACTTTGAAGGCATGCCAGAACTGATTGGCAAATTCGTTGACGTAGAAATTATTGATGTACATGCCAGTTCATTACGCGGTGTTTTGCTACGCACCGAAGATCAAATGAATCTGCGGGTTCATGAGTCTCCGCAATCAGTGATTGCGCGTACTCGCAAAGAGAATGAAATCGGGGTCGGTCTGTATCAACCTTAGTGTCAATTCCTCGAGTTAACTCGCATCAGCAGGTGCTGCATTGTCAGTGCCTGTTTTATTTTGGCGAGCAACTGCGCAGATTCCAGCTTTTTAAGTTGCACCTCGGGGTTGTCGCTATTTGAATGTAGTTGTCGCTATTTGAATAGAGAAAAAGGCACAGATTAATACGCGGTAAACTTGCGTCAGCACCATGCGCCATGAATAATTTAGAAATGACATGTATGATTGACGTTATATGAATAAATCATACTAATAATATTAATGTGTGGGACATGCCCAATACATTGTAGGCAGCAATTGACGTAGGCGGCGATTGAATTCCCCAAGCAATTAAGATAAATCAATAGCTTGAACAGGTGCAGATAGCGCCCCGATCAGTTGAAAGATGACCGGAATTGCACTCAGGTTTCAAACAAACCGGCCCTAAGTGACCCAGAGGAACGCAGTGACTCAGAGAAACAGTTTGCACGTAGTGACACAAGAAATCTTGCTGGAGCCCGCCGATAATCAGCGTCTGCTGAGTTTGTGCGGCCCTTTTGATGATAATATCAAACAGTTGGAACGCCGCTTAGGTATTGAAATTAATCGTCGTGATAACCGTTTTAAATTAGTCGGTAAGAATATCTGCGTTGTTGCAGCGGCAGATATCCTGCGCCATCTGTATGTTGATACGGCCCCCATCCGAGGTGTTATCCCGGATATCGACCCCGAGGATATCCACCTCGCGGTGAAAGAGAGCCGTGTTTTGGAACAAACCGCCGAGAGTGTGCCGGATTACGGCAAAGCCGTGAATATCCGAACCAAACGCGGCATGGTCAAGCCTCGCACGCCAAATCAGGCACAATACATCGCCAATATTCTCGACCACGATATCACTTTCGGGATTGGTCCGGCCGGTACCGGGAAAACCTATCTGGCGGTAGCGGCGGCGGTAGATGCTTTAGAACGCCAAAATGTACGGCGTATTTTGTTGACACGCCCGGCAGTTGAAGCCGGTGAGAAACTGGGGTTCTTGCCCGGTGATCTCAGCCAAAAAGTCGACCCTTATCTGCGCCCACTTTATGATGCGTTGTTCGAAATGCTCGGTTTTGAACGGGTTGAAAAACTGATTGAGCGCAATGTAATTGAAGTGGCACCGCTGGCATATATGCGTGGCCGCACACTGAATGACGCGTTTATCATTTTGGATGAAAGCCAGAACACCACTATCGAACAGATGAAAATGTTCCTGACTCGCATTGGTTTCAACTCCAAAGCGGTGATAACCGGTGATATCACGCAAACGGACTTACCCCGCCACCAAAAATCGGGCTTAAGCCATGCAATTGAAGTGTTATCTGAAGTCGAAGAACTGAGTTTTAACTTCTTCCATAGTGAAGATGTAGTACGCCATCCCGTGGTCGCCCGTGTAGTTATTGCCTATGAGGCCTGGGAAGCTGCGGAACAAAAACGCAAAGAGGCGATTGCCGAACAACGTAAGCGGGAAACTCATACCCCGTCTGAGCAGGAGGCTCCGTGAGCCAAGTTATACTCGATTTACAAATTGCCTGCGCCGATAGCCAGGGTTTACCGACTGAAGCAGATTTTCAACATTGGTTAGAGGCGGTATTGCCCCAATTTCAGGAAGTCTCTGAAGTGACTATCCGCATTGTCGATGAAGCAGAAAGCCATGAGCTAAATCTGACTTATCGTGGTAAAGATAAATCGACCAATGTCTTGTCTTTTCCTTTTGAGGCCCCACCTGAAATTGAACTGCCATTGCTGGGCGATTTAATCATTTGCCGCCAGGTGGTTGAACAAGAAGCGATTGAACAAGAGAAAGCACTATTAGCTCATTGGGCGCATATGGTTGTTCACGGCAGTCTCCATCTGCTAGGGTATGACCACATCGTTGACGATGAAGCTGAAGAAATGGAGTCGATTGAAACTGAAATAATGCAAAGTTTGGGTTATCCAGACCCTTATATTTCAGAGAAAGACCCCGAGTAAGCCTGTCATATTGATAGGAATAAGTAAGAGCTGTCGGCGGTGTGAATTTACCGCTGCCGATAATATTAATCTAAACCCAAAGAACGTGAAATTGCAGGTAGCTGGCAAAATAATTCATCCCAATGAGCTTACAACTCATTAAGATGTATGAAGTTAGCTAACATTACTGCGATCTCAAATGCGGCGGGTAAACATGGGTAAACTTAACTAAAACGCCATGAGCGACGACCACTCACAAAACAACGATAGCCCCAGTCCCAAGAAAGGGTTCTTTACTCTCATCCTTAACCAGTTATTCCACGGTGAACCTAAAAACCGTGGCGATCTGGTAGAGCTTATCCGTGATTCTGAGCAAAACGATCTGATCGATCCCGATACCCGAGACATGCTGGAAGGCGTGATGGATATCGCCGAACAGCGCGTGCGGGACATCATGATCCCCCGCTCTCAGATGGTCACATTAAAGCGTAATCAAACGCTGGATGAGTGCTTGGATGTCATTATTGAATCGGCTCACTCCCGCTTTCCGGTGATCAGCGAAGATAAAGATCATATCGAAGGCATCCTGATGGCCAAAGATCTGCTGCCGTTTATGCGCACAGATTCCGAGCCATTCAGTATTGATAAAGTCTTACGGACGGCGGTTGTAGTGCCCGAAAGTAAGCGTGTTGATCGGATGCTAAAGGAGTTCCGTTCCCAGCGCTATCATATGGCAATTGTCATTGATGAGTTTGGTGGCGTTTCAGGCCTGGTGACCATTGAAGATATTCTTGAGCTGATCGTTGGCGAAATAGAAGATGAGTATGACGATGAAGAAGACAGAGATGTCCGTCAGCTCAGTCGCCACACTTATACCATTCGTGCGCTGACACAAATTGAAGATTTTAATGAAGTGTTCAATACCCATTTCAGCGACGATGAAGTCGACACTATCGGTGGTTTAGTGATGCAGGCCTTTGGTCATTTACCTGCTCGCGGTGAAACCATTGAAATTGAAGGTTACTTATTTAAAGTTGCCATGGCGGATAGCCGTCGTATTATTCAGGTTCATGTGAAAATCCCGGATGATGCTCCGCAACCAAAATTGGAAGAATAACCCTCGATGCCTATCGCTTCATACCTTCAACGCCAGTGGGTTCGCGCCCTACTGGCGCTATTTTTTGGCGCCTGCGGTACGCTGGCGTATTCGCCATTTGATAGTTGGCCGGCAGCCATTATTTCGCTATTTGGCTTACTCAGCCTGACATTGAATCGCAGCACTAAACAGGCCGCATTCATTGGTTTTTGTTGGGGTATGGGGCAATTTGGCACTGGCATTAACTGGGTCTATGTCAGTATCTCCGAGTTTGGCGGAATGCCAACGGCTATCAATATTTTCCTAGTGGTGTTACTGGCGGCCTACCTTTCACTCTATACCATGCTGTTCGCCGGTGTCTTGACACGATTGTGCCCTAAAGCCAGTTGGTGGCGGCTGGCGATTGCTGCTCCCGTCGTATGGCAATTAACAGAATTTTTGCGGGGCTGGGTATTAACCGGCTTCCCGTGGCTGCAATTTGGGTATAGCCAGATTAATGGCCCACTGCGTGGCATTGCCCCAATATTAGGGGTCGATGGCATCACTTTTATGTTGATGTCGATAAGCGGCTTGCTGGTCTACGCCTGTTATCAACGCCGTATTAGTGCTGCAGTTATTGCCGTAGCCATGCTATTGCTGCCCTGGCCACTGCGCCAGTTAGATTGGTTCACTCCCCAACCAGAGCGCGCCGTAAATATCGCTATGGTGCAAGGTAATATTGCGCAGTCAATGAAGTGGGACCCGAAAGTCCTGCTCAACACGTTGCAAATTTATCTGGATGAAACCCGGCCATTTATGGGTAAAGCGCCAATTATTATCTGGCCAGAATCAGCGATACCCGATATTGAAACCGATCAAATTGCCTTCCTGACTATGGTCGATGATCTGATGCGGGCCAAACACAGCAGCCTGATTACCGGAATTGTTGATGCCCAGCCCCGGCCTGAAGGTAAAGGTTACCACTTCTTCAATAGCATCATTGTGTTAGGGGATAAAGAACCGTATCAGTATCCAACTCGCAATCGCTATAGCAAACACCATCTGGTTCCATTTGGCGAATTTGTGCCGTTAGAATCACTGCTGCGCCCATTGGCACCTTTCTTCGATTTACCTATGTCATCATTTAGTCGAGGCGATTATGTACAGCCACAGCTCAATGTCGCTGGGTTTAATCTAACAGCCGCAATTTGTTATGAAATTATATTGGGCCAGCAAGTGCGCGATAACTTCAACCCTGATACCAATTTCCTGCTAACTGTCTCCAATGATGCCTGGTTTGGTCATTCTATTGGGCCGTGGCAGCATTTCCAGATGGCGCGTATGCGCGCATTGGAATTAGGCCGACCTCTGCTGCGTTCGACCAACAATGGCATTACTGCGGCCATTGGCCCAAGCGGTGAGGTTCTGGCACAAATCCCACAATTCACCCAGCAGGTGCTGGAAGTGACCGTCACACCAACCACAGGGATAACCCCTTATGCGCGTTTTGGTTCGTGGCCAATGTGGATTATTACCCTGATTTTCGGCGCATTGACTCTGTTGCTGACGGCTCGCAGCCGCGCTGATAGAAAATAGTCGACTACGCTCTTATCTGGGGCATGCGAGCCGCATGCCCCACTTTCTGCTCCCTCATTATCAGTATTGCGAATCGTTATCACTGCTGTTATCTTGCCGCTTAGTACAAATAATTAGCATGATTTGCAATTTGAGAGCCTTATGTCACTGAATCCTGAATTTATCCTCACCACTGAAGCACAATTAAGCGAACATTACGCCGCACCTAATAAAAATGTGCTGAAAAAACAAATAGATCACATTGATGATTATGCTAAAAAACTGATCGCTGCCGCTCCCTTTGCCGTGCTGGGTACGCTGGGAGCCTCAGGTATCGACTGCTCACCGAAAGGCGGTGAGCCCGGTTTTATCCATGTGCAGGACAGCAAAACCCTGATTCTGCCAGACCGGCCAGGAAACAATCGCCTGGATGGTATCCGCAATCTACTGCAAAACCCATTCATTGGAATATTGTTCTTAATACCTGGCTGGACTGAAGGTTTTCGGGTTAATGGCCGGGCGAAAATATCTGTCGACCCAGAACTGTGCGAGCGCTTTAGCCAAAATAACCAGCCTGCACGCAGTGTGTTAGTCATTGAAGTGGACGAAGTCTTTATCCACTGTGGTCGGGCGATTACCTTTGCCGACTTGTGGAATCCAGAAAAACATGTAGGAAAAGAGGCGGTTCCAACCGCACTGGACGTTTTTAAGGCCCATCTGGCTATCAACAACCACCAGCTAAGCTAAGCTCGCAACAATTAAATTAACCCGCAGTGCCAACACCTGCGGGTTAGTTAATGATACAAGCTGCCCCCCGCCCCCACTGACTCCCCCATAGCCCTCAATTTATAGGGCTATTAGCTCATGTTTCTCCTGCGACTGGCACAGACCTTGCATTATCTCTAACTAAATTGTGTTAGCTGTCAGCCATTATTGGGCTATCGGTGGGAATTAGTGCCGTCGCTACCCAAAAGCGGTTTTCAAATCATGGGATCGTCGTAATGTTCCGCACATTTATAGGGCATGACACGCACCGTAATGGTGCCAGACTGTTTTATTGCCTTTATTTGGTGCGATTTGCGTCCCAAAAAACAAACATTTATTCATCATTTGCATAACAATTGGCTATTTTTTAAAGATAATCTGATACAACTAACAGCGAAAATGATGTGTTAACCAACAAATATCCGTGGTTACGTCAGTACCGCAAAATAAGACAAATTTTCGCATTTCACACTTTTAACATGACGACATTTCAAGTATCACAACATCGAGCAAGAACACATTAGGTAAAAAACAACAGCAAAGGAGTTGGACTATGCATATGCGTAAATTGGCGTTAGCACTACTGTTAGCTGGGATGGCAAGTGGTGTAGCCCATGCAGAAGAAGCAGCAAAACCAGAGCAAGCCGCAGCAAAGGCAGATGCTTCCGCTGACACATTGAAAAAGATTAAAGATAACGGCGTGATTGTCGTCGGCCACCGAGAATCTTCTGTCCCATTCTCTTATTACGATAATCAGCAGAAAGTGGTTGGTTATTCACAAGATTATTCCAATCTGATCGTCGATGCGATCAAGAAAAAACTTAACGCGCCAGACTTACAGGTGAAGCTTATCCCGATCACCTCACAAAACCGTATTCCATTGTTGCAAAACGGTACTTTTGATTTTGAGTGTGGTTCCACCACCAATAACCTGGAACGCCAGAAACAAGCCGCGTTCTCCAATACCATTTTTGTCGTCGGTACACGCTTACTGACCAAAAAAGACTCAAACATTAAAGATTTCAAAGATTTGGCTGATAAAGCTGTAGTGGTAACCTCGGGGACAACCTCTGAAGTGTTGCTAAACAAGCTGAATGAAAAAGACAAAATGAACATGCGCATCATCAGCGCCAAAGACCACGGCGATTCATTCCGTACATTAGAAAGTGGCCGTGCAGTGGCCTTTATGATGGATGATGCTTTGCTGGCTGGCGAACGTGCTAAAGCCAAGAAACCGGATCAGTGGGAAATCGTCGGCATACCACAGTCTCAGGAAGCCTACGGCTGCATGCTACGTAAAGACGATCCTGCCTTTAAAGCACTGCTGGATGAGACCATTGCTAGCGCACAAACCTCTGGTGTTGCTGAAAAATCATTTGATCGTTGGTTCAAAAACCCAATTCCACCTAAAAACCTTAACTTGAATTTCGAACTGTCTGATGAAATGAAAGTGCTGTTCAAAGCCCCTAACGATAAAGCGTTGAACTAACAATAATAATCAGGGTAGGCGGTGTCTACCCGCTCGATTGATGATGGCCCGATTGGGAGACAGGATGCGGGGTGGCCGTTCCCCACTCCGCGTTTTTTTGTTCATCCTCGGGAGGCGGCAACGCATTGAATCATCAGTCATCAGGGTGGCTTGTCCATCCTTTTAAGGGAGTTAGTTATGTCAATAGACTGGAATTGGGGTATTTTTCTACAACCCGCCCCTTTCGGTAATACCACCTATCTCGGCTGGATTTGGGCTGGTTTTCAAGTCACTGTCGCATTATCGCTTTGCGCATGGGTGATTGCCTTTCTCATCGGTTCACTGTTCGGTATTCTCAGAACCGTGCCCAATCGGATCCTGTCAGGGATTGGGGCCTGCTACGTCGAGCTGTTTCGTAACGTCCCACTGATTGTGCAATTCTTTACTTGGTATTTGGTGGTCCCTGAACTGTTGCCGGTTGATATTGGCATGTGGTTTAAAAGTGAGTTGGATCCGAATATTCAGTTCTTCCTCTCATCAATGATTTGCCTTGGCTTATTTACTGCTGCCCGAGTTTGCGAACAGGTACGCGCGGGGATCCAGTCTCTGCCTCGTGGTCAGAAAGCCGCTGGCCTGGCAATGGGATTAACCCTGCCACAAACTTATCGTTATGTTTTACTGCCGAATGCTTATCGGGTGATTATTCCCCCGATGACCTCAGAAATGCTCAACCTGGTAAAAAACTCAGCGATTGCCTCAACAATCGGGCTGGTGGATATGGCGGCACAGGCCGGTAAGCTGCTGGATTATTCAGCTCACGCCTATGAGTCATTCACCGCTATCACCCTTGGTTATGTACTTATCAACGCCGTAATCATGTTGTTAATGCGATTAGTTGAAAAGAAAGTGCAGTTACCCGGCAATCTGGGGAGTAAATAATGTACGAATTTGATTGGAGTTCCATCGCCCCTAGCCTGCCATACCTGCTGCAAGGCTTGGCTATTACTGCCAAAATCACCATTATCGCCATTGTGTTTGGTATCCTTTGGGGAACGATTTTGGCCGTGATGCGCCTGTCACCAGTTAAAGCAATCAGTTGGTTTGCCACCGCTTATGTCAACGTGTTCCGCTCGATTCCGTTGGTGATGGTGCTGCTGTGGTTTTATTTGGTGGTTCCAAGCTTCTTACAAAATGTACTGGGTTTATCGCCAAAAACTGATATTCGCCTCATCTCTGCCATGGTAGCCTTCTCACTATTTGAAGCTGCTTATTACTCAGAAATTATCCGTGCTGGGATCCAAAGTATCTCTCGTGGGCAATCCTCTGCGGCGTTAGCGCTGGGCATGACTCAGGGCCAGTCAATGAGACTGGTTATCCTGCCACAAGCTTTCCGTGCCATGGTGCCATTGCTGTTAACCCAAGGGATCGTGTTATTTCAGGATACATCGCTGGTGTATGTCCTCAGCCTGGCCGATTTCTTCCGCACCGCAACGACCATTGGCGAGCGGGACGGTACTCAGGTTGAAATGGTGCTGTTTGCTGGTTTTGTGTATTTCGTTATCAGTTTTGGCGCGTCGATGCTGGTTAACTATTTGAAGAAAAGGACTGTTTGATGATTTCCCTGAAAAATGTTTCTAAGTGGTACGGCCAATTTCAGGTGCTGGCTGATTGCACCACTGAAGTTAAAAAAGGCGAGGTCGTGGTAGTCTGCGGCCCTTCAGGTTCAGGCAAATCCACCTTAATAAAAACCGTTAATGGGCTAGAACCTATCCAAAAAGGCAATATTACAGTTAATGGCATCAGCGTGAATGATAAAGGAACCAATCTGGCACAGTTACGTTCCAAAGTTGGCATGGTGTTCCAGCATTTTGAACTATTCCCTCACTTGTCTATTATTGAAAACCTAACACTGGCGCAAATCAAAGTGTTAAAACGCGATAAAGCACAAGCACGGGAAAAGGGTCTAAAACTGCTGGAGCGCGTTGGTCTAACCACTCATGCGGATAAATTTCCTTCTCAGTTATCTGGCGGTCAGCAACAACGTGTTGCTATTGCCCGCGCACTCTGTATGGACCCGATTGCAATGCTGTTTGACGAACCGACTTCAGCCCTTGACCCAGAAATGATCAATGAAGTGCTGGACGTGATGGTCAAACTGGCGCTGGAAGGCATGACCATGATGGTCGTAACCCACGAAATGGGCTTCGCCCGCAAAGTGGCTAACCGGGTTATTTTTATGGATGAAGGGAAAATTGTCGAAGACAGCAACAAAGATGATTTCTTTAACAATCCTAAATCAGATCGCGCCAAAGACTTCCTGGCGAAAATTCTGCATTAATTGAATAATAGCATTACAACCTATCCCGCTGTGGATAGGTTGTTCTCCCTTAAAATCATTAATAATGTGCCTGACTGGCTGCTCTGAGCAGCCAAAAAAACCTTTAAGGATGGAATGGCCGGCGAGTAAACTGGTCATGTCCGCATTTAGGGCAACGTGGCAGCACCTCTGGGGTATAAAAAGCCATGTGATAATGGCATTTTTCACAGACCAGATTACCTAACCCAACCACCTCACCGCTGTGATAAACGCCATGATGGCTGACATCTTTAAACACCTCGCGCCATTCTAATTGTGTTTTATCTGTAATATCAGCCAGTTCCTGCCATAGGCTTTCTTTGATAACTCGCATAAAGACACTGTCAGTGAATTCATCTTTACTTTCTTCATAACTGCGGGCGAACTCTTCCACATCACGGCGCACCGCCTGAATGATTTGCTCAACTTCATCACGCGTTAAGTCTTCGGCTGCATTCAACTTCTGTTCGGCGCTCTCCACCAGCTTATCGATATCACGTTCACCATTTTTCAAGCGTTCAGTCAGTGATGCCACTAACTCACGATAATATTGAGCTACCTTGTTCATATAATCTCCTCGATCCACGGTTGTGATAAAGTAAAGTTGTGCCGAATAAAACAGCATTAAAGCTAATTTTATCGGCTCATGGTGCTTATTCCTTTCTGTTCTCTGTCTGTCCTTACTCTGATACTAAAGTTAACGTTAATTATTTTAGTCGTAAATGACTGAAGTCACGTCATCATCAGGTCATTATCTCCCCCACTTTCGTTATTTCTGCCATTCACTGCGCAGAAAAACCCTTCAGTAGGACGCAGAGTGTTGTTGCCGCTGCCGCTTATCAGCTATGCTATGCGGATCTCTCTTTATGATATGAAACAGATGATGCTACAGGCGTAGCTGTTTTTCACTATAGGACCACCGGCCGCCATGCAAGAGCAATACCGCCCAGAAGAAATCGAATCGCAAGTACAGCTTCACTGGCAAGAGAAGCAAACTTTTAAAGTCACTGAAGATACCAGCAAAGAAAAATATTACTGCCTATCAATGCTGCCGTACCCTTCAGGACGCCTACATATGGGGCACGTTCGTAACTATACCATTGGCGATGTTATCTCCCGTTACCAGCGGATGCTGGGTAAAAACGTGTTACAGCCCATTGGCTGGGATGCATTTGGCCTGCCTGCAGAAGGCGCTGCGGTAAAAAATAACACCGCACCGGCCCCTTGGACTTACGACAATATCGAATACATGAAGAACCAGTTAAAATTACTGGGCTTCGGCTATGACTGGGATCGTGAGATTGCCACCTGTAAACCAGATTACTATCGTTGGGAACAGTGGTTCTTCACCAAGTTGTATGAAAAAGGCATGGTCTACAAAAAGACCTCTGCGGTTAACTGGTGCCCACATGACCAAACTGTGCTGGCCAACGAACAAGTGATCGACGGCTGCTGCTGGCGCTGTGATACCAAGGTTGAACGCAAAGAAATCCCACAGTGGTTTATCAAAATCACAGATTATGCTGACCAATTGCTGAACGACCTGGATACGCTGGAAAGCTGGCCAGAGCAAGTTAAGACCATGCAGCGTAACTGGATTGGCCGCTCTGAAGGGGTTGATATCGTTTTCGACGTCGCCGATAGCGAAGAGAAACTCTCCGTTTATACCACACGTCCAGACACCTTTATGGGTGTGACTTACCTGGCTGTTGCTGCGGGTCATCCATTGTCATTGCAAGCCGCTGCCGCTAATCCTGCGCTGGCTGATTTTGTTGCTGAATGCCGTAATACCAAGGTTGCCGAGGCTGAAATGGCGACCATGGAGAAAAAAGGCATGGCAACCGGCCTGTATGCAATCCATCCACTGACCGGTGAAAAACTGCCTATCTGGGCGGCTAACTTTGTCTTGATGGATTACGGCACTGGCGCTGTCATGGCAGTTCCTGGCCACGATGCGCGTGACTATGAATTTGCGACCAAATATAACCTGCCAATCAAACCGGTTATTTTAGCCGCTGATGGCAGTGAGCCAGACTTGAGTCAGGAAGCCATGACCGAGAAAGGCACCTTGTTTAACTCTGGCGAATTTGATGGCCTGAGTTATGAAGATGGTTTTAATGCCATAGCCGATAAACTGGTGGCACTGGGTGTCGGTGAGCGTAAAGTCAATTACCGCCTGCGTGACTGGGGTGTATCCCGCCAACGTTATTGGGGTGCGCCTATCCCGATGGTAACCTTGGAAGATGGTACCGTGGTTCCAACGCCCGAAGATCAACTGCCCGTTATCCTGCCAGAAGATGTGGTGATGGATGGGATTTCTAGCCCAATCAAAGCAGACCCTGAGTGGGCGAAAACCACTGTAAATGGTATTCCTGGCCTGCGTGAAACCGATACCTTCGATACCTTTATGGAATCATCCTGGTATTACGCGCGCTACACCTGCCCACAGTTTGACGAAGGCATGCTAGACCCAGCTGCGGCTAACTACTGGCTGCCCGTCGACCAATATGTGGGTGGTATTGAACATGCCATCATGCATCTGATGTACTTCCGCTTCTTCCATAAACTGCTGCGGGATGCCGGGTTAGTTGATTCTGATGAACCGGCCAAGCGCCTGTTATGTCAGGGTATGGTTCTGGCTGATGCCTTCTACTACACCGGGCCTAATGGTGAGCGTATCTGGGTTTCCCCAGTTGATGCCATTGTTGAGCGTGATGACAAAGGCCGCATTGTTAAAGCACAAGATGCCGAAGGCCATGAACTGGTTTACGCCGGTATGAGCAAAATGTCGAAATCGAAAAATAACGGTATCGACCCACAAATCATGGTAGAAAAATACGGTGCAGACACCGTGCGTCTCTTTATGATGTTTGCTTCACCGGCAGAAATGACCTTGGAATGGCAAGAGTCTGGCGTTGAAGGGGCAAACCGCTTCCTGAAACGTGTTTGGCGTCTGGCCTTTGATCACACGGCAAAAGGGGCAACAGCGCCGCTGGATATTGCCAGCCTGACGGAAGAGCAAAAATCCTTACGCCGTGATCTGCATAAAACCATTGCCAAAGTCACGGATGACGTGGGCCGCCGTCAAACCTTCAACACTGCAATCGCCGCAGTGATGGAATTGATGAACAAGCTGGGCCGCGCACCGCAAGAAACAGCACAAGACCGTGCTCTGCTGCAAGAAGCATTACTGGCAGTGGTTCGTATGCTTTATCCGTTCACTCCTCATGTTTGCTTCAGTTTGTGGCAGGCTCTGGGTGGTGAAGGTGATGTTGATACCGCACCATGGCCAGTTGCTGATGAACAAGCGATGGTCGAAGACTCTAAATTAGTGGTTGTACAGGTTAATGGTAAAGTGCGTGGCCGAATTACTGTGCCGGCCGATGCTACTGAGGAGCTCGTTCGTGAACGTGCGGCTCAAGAGCACTTGGTGGCTAAATACCTGGATGGGGTTACCGTGCGTAAAGTAATCTATGTCCCTGGCAAACTGCTTAACCTGGTTGTGGGTTAAGACAAGGAGGAGTTGTGCGACATCGTATTCTGACGTTGTTGCTAGGGTTGGCGGTGCTGGTCACCGCTGGCTGTGGCTTTAATTTGCGGGGCACCACTCAGGTGCCAACTGAACTGCAAAAACTGTTGCTGGAAAGTAGTGACCCTTATGGCCCATTGACCCGAGCAGTACGTCAACAATTACGCCTAAGTAACGTCACCATTGTTGATGATCCGATGCGTAAAGATTTACCGACGCTACGGATTATCGGCTCGTCAGAAAATCAGACGACAGTGTCAATCTTTCAAAACGGTGTAACGGCTGAGTACCAGTTAGTGTTGCATGTGCAGGCGCAAGTATTGATTCCTGGCCATGATATTTACCCATTGCGGGTCAATGTCTTCCGCAGCTTCTTCGATAACCCGTTAACGGCGCTCGCGAAAGATGCAGAAGCCGATGTACTTCGCCAAGAAATGCGTGACCAGGCAGCACAACAGTTAGTACGTCAGCTCCTTGCCGTACATGCTGCGGAAGTCAAAAATGCACAGGAAGACGGTAATAAAACAGTGACCACCGGCGGTAACAAAACAGCCAATGTTAAAGAAATCAACATTGGTAAACCGGCTGTCAGTACCTCTGCGAAATGATCCGAATTTATCCTGAACAACTTGTCGCGCAGCTCCATGAGGGGCTGCGCGCTTGCTATCTGCTGTGTGGCAACGAACCGCTATTGCTACAAGAAAGCCAAGATAATATTCGCCGTGTTGCAGCCCAACATGATTTCAGTGAGCATTTTAGCTTTGCACTAGATGCCCACACCGAATGGGACACTATATTTAGCCTCTGTCAGGCACTGAGTCTGTTTGCCAGCCGCCAGACACTGCTGCTCAATTTCCCTGACAGTGGGTTAACGGCACCGATGAATGAGCAATTAGTCAAGTTATCGGGCCTATTACATCCAGATATTCTGCTGATATTACGAGCCAATAAGCTGACCAAAGCACAAGAAAACAGCCTCTGGTTTAAAGCTCTCAGCAAGAATGGCGTTTTAGTCAGTTGCCAAACCCCCGAACAGGCCCAACTTCCGCGCTGGGTTAATTCCCGTGCCAAAAGCCTCAACCTGGAGGTCGATGATGCCGCAATTCAACTGCTGTGTTATTGCTACGAAGGTAACCTACTGGCGCTATCTCAGGCATTAGAGCGGCTATCGTTGCTTTATCCTGACGGGAAACTAACACTGCCGAAAGTCGAACAAGCGGTCAACGATGCCGCGCATTTCACCCCATATCACTGGCTTGATGCCCTACTGGCAGGAAAAAGCAAACGCGCCTGGCATATTCTGCAACAATTACAGCAAGAAGACAGCGAACCGGTGATTTTGCTGCGCACCCTGCAACGTGAGTTATTACAGTTATTAACGCTAAAGCGCCGAATGGAACAAGTCCCTTTGCGCACGTTATTTGACCAGTTTAAAGTTTGGCAGAACCGCCGCCCACTGATGACTCAGGCGCTGCAACGTCTTTCTATGCAGCAACTGCAACAAGCCGTTCATTTATTGGCACAGATAGAAGTGCGTCTGAAACAGGATTATGGCCAATCAATCTGGCCTGAGTTAGAAACGCTATCTATGCTGATGTGTGGAAAATTATTACCTGAGAGCTTTCTTGATGCCTAATAAATCACCGACTCGCACCCTGCATGCCTTGTTCGGCGGTACATTTGACCCGATTCATTATGGCCATTTAAAGCCAGTTGAAGCATTGGCTCAAGAAGTGGGTTTGCAGCAAATTATATTATTACCCAATAATGTCCCTCCCCATCGCCCCCAACCCGAGGCCAATGCCCAACAACGGCTAAAAATGGTAGAACTGGCGATTGCAGGTAATCCGTTGTTTAGCGTTGATTCACGTGAATTATTGCGTGACAGCCCATCATTCACCGTCGACACACTGGAATTACTACGTAAAGAACGTGGTGCCAAACAGCCTTTAGCGTTTATTATTGGGCAGGACTCATTATTATCACTGCATAAATGGCATCGCTGGGAATCACTGTTAGAGATGTGCCACCTGCTAGTTTGTGCCCGCCCTGGCTATGCGCAAACACTAGACACAGCAGAGTTACAACAATGGCTCGAAGCCCATCAGGTCTTAGATCCACAACTGCTAAGCACGCGGCCACATGGGGCTATCTATCTGGCAAACACGCCATTGTTGAACATTTCTGCTACCGATATTCGCCAGCGGCGTCATAATGGTGAAAATTGTGATGATCTGCTGCCACGAGCTGTTCAGCGATATATTGAGTTACAAGGTTTGTATCGCGGCTGAGGGTTTATATCGCGACGCATTGACCCATGTTATACTCCGCCGCTAAATTTCAGGTATTCGCTGAAAACCCCTGTGAAACATTGTGAACAGCAGGCTTTCAGCGGCATCCTGCCGATAAATAAATCATAACAGTTCATTACCGGTCACTGTCGACGGATTTTCCCGTGAAACAGTACCTGAGAACGTTATAGACAGAAACCACCCGAGGGGGAACCTTTGCAAGGTAAAGCACTCCAAGAATTTGTTATCGACAAACTCGATGATTTGAAAGGCCAAGATATTCTCGCCCTGGATGTTCAGGGTAAATCTAGCATCACCGATTGCATGATTATTTGTACCGGTACTTCCACTCGCCATGTTATGGCGCTGGCAGATAATCTGGTTCAAGAATCTCGCAAGGCCGGCATGATACCTCTGGGTATCGAAGGTCAGGGCGTATCTGACTGGATAGTTGTTGATCTGGGCGAAGTCATTGTCCATGTCATGCAAGAAGAAAGCCGCCGTATGTATGAACTGGAAAAACTCTGGAGCTAAGCGGTGAAACTGCAACTGGTAGCCGTCGGCACCAAAATGCCAGACTGGGTGCAGACAGGTTTTATCGATTACCTGCGCCGCTTTCCCAAAGACATGCCCTTCGAGCTGGTAGAAATACCGGCCGGAAAACGGGGTAAGAATGCGGATATTAAACGCATTTTGGAAAAAGAAGGCGAATTAATGCTGGCGGCGGTGGGCAAGAATAACCGCATTGTCACGCTGGATATCCCAGGGACGCCCTGGGAAACTCCGCAGCTGGCACAGCAATTAGAACGCTGGAAGCAGGATGGCCGTGATGTCAGTCTCTTGATTGGCGGGCCGGAGGGGTTAGCCCCGGCCTGTAAAGCTGCAGCAGAACAGAGCTGGTCGCTCTCTCCGCTCACGCTACCACATCCTTTAGTGCGCGTTTTAGTGGCGGAGAGCCTTTACCGTGCCTGGAGTATTACGACCAATCACCCCTATCACCGGGAATAAACAGGCGATGAACCTGAGTAACATGATGACCCTGAATAGAATGAAGTAAGTAGCGGGATGAAAAAAGAACCTAACCCTTTTCGCGACTATTCGGCTGAATCAGCCCTGTTTGTCCGGCGCGCCCTGGTGGCTTTCCTCGGTATCCTGCTGCTAAGCGGGATATTGGTCGCCAACATGTACAATTTGCAGATAGTTCGTTTCGAAGACTATCGCACTCGCTCCAATGAAAACCGCATTAAGCTGGTACCCATCGCCCCGAGTCGTGGCATGATTTTTGACCGCAACGGCACACCGCTGGCGATGAACCGGACCATCTACCAGCTAGAACTGATGCCGGAAAAAATTGAAGACCTCCCTGCAACCCTCAATGCACTGCGCCCGATAGTGGATTTGACGGATGAAGATATCGCCAATTTTGAAAAAGAACGTAAGCGCTCACGTCGCTTTACCTCCATTGCGGTTAAAACACCGCTCACTGAGGTACAGGTCGCCCGCTTTGCCGTTAACCAATTCCGCTTCCCCGGCATTGAAGTCAAAGGCTATCAACGCCGCTTCTATCCGTACGGCTCAGCGCTGACCCACGTTATTGGCTATGTTTCTAAAATTAACGATAAAGATGTCGAGCGGTTGGATAAAGAAGGCATTTTAGCCAACTATGCCGCGACTCACGATATCGGCAAGTTGGGTATTGAACGTTATTATGAATCCGTCTTGCACGGCAAAACCGGTTATGAAGAAGTTGAAGTCAATAACCGTGGCCGGGTTATCCGCCAGTTACATGAGCAGCCACCTCAAGCCGGTAAAGATATTTATCTGACGCTCGATCTACACCTACAAATCTATATTGAACAATTACTTAGCGGCAGCCGTGCCGCAGTAGTAGTTTCTGACCCGCGTACAGGTGGAATTTTGGCCTTGGTGTCTAATCCAAGCTACGACCCTAACTTATTCGTCGATGGAATCTCTAGTAAAGATTATCAGGGGCTATTGAACGACCCGAACCGCCCATTGATAAACCGAGCGACGCAAGGCGTTTACCCCCCAGCTTCGACGGTAAAACCCTATATTGCAGTTTCCGCGCTCAGTGCTGGCGTCATCAACAAAAATACCAGCCTGTTTGATCCCGGTTGGTGGCAATTGCCCGGTTCAGAAAAACGCTTCCGCGACTGGAAAAAATGGGGGCATGGCCGGTTGAATATCACCAAGGCTCTGGAAGAATCGGCGGACACCTTCTTCTATCAGGTTGCATATGATATGGGAATTGACCGTTTATCTTCATGGATGAGTAAATTCGGTTATGGTGAATATACCGGCATTGATTTATCCGAAGAGCGGGCCGGGCTGATGCCAACCCGTGAATGGAAACAAAAACGTCATAAAAAACCTTGGTATCAAGGGGATACCATCCCTGTAGGCATCGGTCAGGGATACTGGACGGCGACGCCAATCCAGATGGCGAAAGCCTTAGTGACGCTGATAAATGATGGGGTGGTTAAAACGCCTCATTTACTGCAAAGCACGCGTGTTGATGGCGTTTTAGTCCCTTATAAACAAGAAGATGATACCCATATTGGTGATATTCATTCCGGTTATTGGGAAATTGCCAAAGACGGTATGTATGGTGTTGCCAACCGCCCAAATGGAACCGGCCGTAAGTTCTTTGAAGGCACGCCGTACAAAGCGGCAGCAAAATCAGGTACTGCACAGGTATACAGCTACGAAACCTATAATGCCCACAAAGTGGCAGAGCATTTACGTGACCATAAGTTGATGGTCGCCTTCGCGCCATACGAAAACCCGACAGTCTCTGTCGCGATGATTTTAGAAAATGGCGGTGCTGGGCCCGCGGTGGGGACGATTACTCGTCAAATCCTCGACCATATTCTATTAGGCGATAACAATACTGAATTACCGGATGCAGCCCCTCTGCCTCCAGGTGTTGAAGCAGATTAGTTGAGGCAGATTAGTTGAAGCGGATTAAGGTAACTCATGACTGATAATCAAAAAAAAGGTTCTTTGTGGTACAAAATGCACATTGACCTGCCGTTTCTGATTTGCGTACTGGCGCTACTGGCTTATAGCGCCTTCGTGATGTGGAGCGCCAGCGGGCAAGACATGGGCATGATGGAGCGCAAAATCGCCCAGATTGCCATGGGTCTGGTGGTTATGCTGGTGATGGCGCAAATACCACCACGCGTCTATGAAAGCTGGGCTCCTTACCTCTATTTCGTCTGCGTTATCTTATTGATATTGGTTGATGCCTTTGGCCAAATAAGTAAAGGAGCACAGCGCTGGTTAGACTTGGGTTTTATTCGCTTCCAACCCTCTGAAATTGCTAAAATTGCTGTGCCATTAATGGTCGCACGTTTCATGAACCGTGACGTCTGTCCGCCTTCGTTGAAAAATACAGCTATCGCACTGATTTTAATCTTTTTACCTACCTTATTGGTCGCCGCTCAGCCCGACCTTGGTACCTCTATCCTGATTGCAGCTTCTGGCCTGTTTGTCCTCTTCCTGTCGGGCATGAGTTGGCGTTTAATCGCCATTGCTGCGGTGTTGGTTGCTGGGTTTATTCCTATTCTCTGGTTTTTCCTGATGCACGGCTATCAGCGGGATCGCGTGATGATGCTGCTGGATCCAGAAAGTGACCCGCTGGGTGCGGGTTATCATATTATTCAGTCTAAAATAGCCATTGGTTCTGGCGGACTATCGGGCAAAGGCTGGTTACACGGCACACAGTCACAGCTAGAGTTTTTACCAGAACGCCACACTGACTTTATCTTTGCCGTGCTGGCAGAAGAGCTGGGCTTAATTGGCGTACTGGTGCTGTTAGCCCTTTATTTATGCCTTATCATGCGCGGCCTGGTGATTGCCGCCCATGCACAAACGACCTTTGGCCGAGTGATGGTTGGCGGGTTAATGCTGATACTCTTTGTCTATGTGTTTGTTAACATAGGCATGGTAAGTGGAATTTTACCTGTGGTTGGCGTACCTTTGCCTTTGGTCAGCTACGGAGGCTCGGCGCTGATAGTTCTGATGGCCGGGTTTGGTATCGTGATGTCGATACATACTCATCGAAAAATGTTATCTAAGAATTTATAGAGGTGAGCAATGCGTAAGGAATGGCTTTGGGTCGGCATCGCAGGTGTGCTGTTATCAGCATGTACCAGTCAACCACCGGCTCCCCAGCAACAAGTACAGCAAACATACAATGGCCCGGTTGAAGAAATCGGCGGTGCTGAACCGCGCTATGAGCCTTTTAATCCTAACTTTAATCAGGATTATAAAGCGAATGGCCAGTCATACACCATCGTCAAGGATCCACAAAACTTCTCCCAGATTGGCCTGGCTGCCTGGTATGGTGAAGAAGCTAATGGCAACTCTACCGCGACGGGCGAAATCTTTGACCCCAACGCCTTGACTGCGGCCCACCCGACGCTGCCAATTCCAAGCTATGTGCGGGTGACTAACGTCAGCAATGGCCGTCAAATTGTAGTTCGAGTGAATGACCGAGGGCCCTATACTCCGGGCCGAGTAATTGATTTATCCAAAGCTGCGGCTGATCGCTTGAATATCTCGAATAATACCAAGGTGAAAATTGATTTTATCAATGTCGCCCCAGATGGTTCATTGTCAGGCCCCGGCATGGTCGGCACGACTATCGCCAAACAAAGCTACGCCCTACCGAGCCGCCCGGACTTGACCTCCAGCGGTATGGGAACACCAATGCAGCAAGATGCTCCGGCAGCGAGTGCGCCAGTGCGCCCTATCGACAACAGTAATTTGTCTGGTGCTGATGCCGCCCAACCGGTAGCACCACAAAGCAGTGGTTTTTTGCGAGCATCAACCGCAGTGCCGGCAGGCGTACTGGAAAGTTCTGAACCCGTTGTTAGCTCAGCTTCAACCATGGGTTCTGAACCCGTTAGACCACCGGTTGTTGCCAACCCAGGCCCCGTCACATCGACCTCAACCACAGCTGGCGCCGCAACATCGGGCAGTTATGGTTATGTAGTTCAAGTTGGTGCTTTGAGTGATGCGCAGCGCGCACAAACCTGGCAGCAAAGTTTGAGCCAACGTTTTGGTGTGCCGGGCAAAGTCGCTACCAATGGCAGTGTACACCGTGTTCAACTGGGGCCATTTAGCAGCCGAGAACAAGCGGTAGCACTGCAACAGCGCCTGTCGAGCGAAGCTCAGCAGCAATCATTTGTGGTCGCGGCACCTTAATTTGCATCAAAGGTAGGGACATACCTTGTAGCAATTTAAGGTCAGTCTGACAAAAATAACCGTAACTCTCTGTACAAACAGAGTGTTACGGTTGAAAGCATCACAGTAACCGCGCGGATAAATTCGCCGGTAGAAATATATAAACGCCACATGGGTAGATACCCAAAATCATCAGTTTTGTCGGGAGGGGTGCCCCCTAACCTGCGATGCCAATGACAAGGGTATGTTATAATGTGGCATGTTCTTAACTTACTTCCACGGATGTTGTTGTCCTGATCATGAAATATGTAACTACTTCTCGCATTATCAAGAGCCTGGCGCTCGGCACTGTTATTGTTATGAGCGCAGCCTCTGCTGCAAACGCTGATGACGTCAATCTGAAAACCATGATCCCCGGCGTGCCACAAATCGACGCGGAAGCCTATGTTCTGATTGATTACAACTCCGGTAAAGTATTGGCAGAAATGAATGCGGATACGCGGCGTAACCCCGCCAGCCTGACTAAAATGATGACCAGCTATGTTATTGGGCAGGCTATCAAAGCAGGTAAAATCGGGCCGGAAGATATGGTTACCGTGGGTAAAGATGCTTGGGCAACCGGCAACCCGGAGTTCAGGGGTTCATCCTTGATGTTCCTGAAACCCGGCGACCGGGTGCCAGTGTCTAAACTGACCCGTGGTATCAACCTGCAATCGGGTAACGATGCTTGTGTTGCTATGGCCGATTACGTCGCAGGCAGCCAAGATTCATTCGTTAACCTGATGAATAACTACGTTAATGCTTTGGGCTTGAAAAACACCCATTTCAAAACAGTTCACGGCTTAGATGCTGATGGGCAGTTCAGTTCGGCACGGGATATGGCTCTGATTGGTCAAGCCCTTATCCGTGATGTGCCAGATGAATACGCAATTTATAAAGAAAAAGAGTTTACATTCAATAATATCCGCCAGACGAACCGCAATGGTTTACTGTGGGATACCAGTCTGAATGTCGATGGCATCAAAACCGGTCATACCGATGCTGCTGGCTATAATCTGGTTGCTTCAGCAACTGATGGGCAGATGCGTTTGATTTCAACGGTGCTCGGCGGCCACACCTATAAAGGGCGTGAAACCGAAAGCAAAAAACTGCTGACATGGGGTTTCCGTTTCTTTGAAACTGTCGCACCGCTGAAAGTGGGTAAAGAATTTGCTTCAGAACCTGTCTGGTTCGGTGATAGTGACCGTGTTCAGCTAGGGGTTGATAAAGACGTTTACCTGACAATTCCACGTGGCCGAATGAAAGACTTGAAAGCCAGCTACACCCTGAACACACCTGAAATTCATGCCCCATTGGCGAAAAATCAGGTAGTCGGGATGATTAACTTCCAATTGGATGGCAAAACTATCGACCAACGCCCACTAGTGGTGATGAACGAAGTAAAAGAAGGCGGTATCTTTGGCCGCATGGTGGACTACATCAAGTTGATGTTCCACCGCTGGTTCGGTTAATGTCCTGACTTGAAAATCAGCAAACCGACCCCATATTAAAAATAATGTGAAACTCCCGCACTGCGGGAGTTATAATTTGAGAGTCGGATATACTTCATACTGATTCTTCCGGCGACAACCCAGGAGCGAACATGAAAACTAAACTGAACGAACTGCTTGAGTTCCCTTGCTCTTTTACCTACAAGGTAATGGGCATTGCTGAACCTCAACTAGTTAACCAGGTGGTTGAAGTGGTACAGCGCCATGCTCCGGGTGATTATACCCCGCAAGTAAAACCGAGCAGCAAAGGCAATTATCACTCTGTTTCCATCACGATTACAGCAACCCATATTGATCAGGTTGAAACACTGTATGAAGAGTTGGGTAATTTAGAACTGGTGCGGATGGTGCTGTAATTCAGCTCATTTTACTTTAGGTTTTTTATTAAATAGCCCATAGGTAAAACATCCCATTGATTCAAAACCGCCCCATAATGGCCTGGACAGATTATTCTCTCCGGGCCTTATTTTTGTCTTTCACCCCACAATCCTGTGCCATTAAGCTTATTTTAAAAAGCCAAATCTATTTTTAAAATATCAAAATACTAGCCCCATACTGCTGGACTGGTATACTGACGCCAACCTTTCTGTAACCAGAAGATGCCTCGCTTGCAACAACATAAGTTAATTTTACGCCAGCTCGGGTTACAACCCTATGTCCCTGTATCTCAAGCCATGCATAATTTCACTGAGTTTCGCACTGAGTCCAGTGCAGATGAAATCTGGCTGGTTGAACATCAGCACGTTTTTACTCAGGGTCAGGCGGGGAAAGCCGAACATGTTCTCATGCCCGGTAACATACCGGTTATTCAAAGTGATCGCGGGGGTCAGGTCACCTACCACGGCCCAGGTCAGCAAGTTATGTATGTCATGATTGACCTCAAACGTGCCAAAGTAGGTGTGCGCCAATTAGTCACCGCGATTGAGAATACCGTGATACAAACACTGGCCCATTTTGATATTGAGTCACAAGCTCGCCCGGATGCACCGGGGGTATATGTCGGCCAACAGAAGATATGTTCGTTAGGATTACGCATTCGTCGGGGTTGTTCGTTTCATGGTCTGGCATTAAACATTAATATGGATCTTGAGCCCTTTCAGCGGATTAATCCTTGTGGATATGCCGGCATGCAAATGACCCAAGTCAGTGCGCTAACTGCCGGAGTCACTGTTGCGGATATCCAACCGGTATTAGTGCACGAATTCACCCGTCAGTTAGGTTATCCCGAGGTAGAATCACAGCCTTGGTCACTGGCTGATTATGTCTCATCTGACCGAGTGTAAATTACCCAACTTAAGCCACTAATAATGCACCACTTTCAGTATACACAAAATAATTAGGGCTGAATGGGGTGGGCTAAAGATGATATAATTTTTAAACAATTTTCAAATATTTTTTAACGAACGCCACATCCCGTTGAATTTAATGAAAAATCTCAAATTGAGAGATTCAGAACTGGAACCAGCAAGATTATGAGCAAACCGATTCAGATGGAACGCGGCGTCAAATACCGCGACGCAGATAAAATGGCGTTAATCCCGATTAAAACCGTGGTTACTGAACGCCAGGAGCTACTACGTAAACCCGAATGGATGAAAATCAAGCTCCCCGCTGACTCCAGCCGTATTCAGGGTATTAAAGCAGCAATGCGTAAAAACGGTCTGCACTCGGTTTGCGAAGAGGCATCTTGCCCTAACCTGTCGGAGTGCTTTAACCACGGTACCGCGACCTTTATGATCCTCGGCGCAATTTGTACTCGCCGTTGCCCATTCTGCGACGTGGCCCATGGCCGCCCGGTAACACCGGATGCCAATGAACCAGAGAAACTGGCTCAGACCATTAAAGATATGGGGCTGCGCTACGTGGTTATCACCTCTGTTGACCGTGATGACCTGCGCGATGGCGGTGCCCAGCACTTTGCAGATTGCATCGCGGCTATTCGTGCCAAAAATCCAACGATTAAGATTGAAACACTGGTGCCCGATTTCCGTGGCCGTATGGATCGCGCGTTAGATATCTTGACTGTAACGCCACCAGATGTGTTTAACCACAATCTGGAAAACGTTCCTCGGGTATATCGCCAGGTTCGTCCAGGGGCTAACTATGAATGGTCGCTGAAATTATTAGAGCGCTTTAAAGAAGCTCACCCAGAGATCCCAACTAAATCTGGTTTAATGGTCGGTTTGGGTGAGACAAATGCCGAAATCGTAGAAGTAATGCGCGATTTACGCCGTCACGGAGTCACTATGTTGACGCTAGGGCAATATTTGCAGCCTAGCCGCCACCATTTACCGGTACAGCGTTATGTCAGCCCGGCGGAGTTTGACGAGATGAAAGCAGAAGCCATGGCGATGGGCTTTACCCATGCAGCTTGCGGCCCGTTTGTGCGCTCCTCTTATCATGCTGATCTGCAAGCAAAAGGGTTAGAAGTAAAATAAAGAAGCTAAGCCTGGACGGGTGTTCAGGCCGAACCGGCTGAAATAATTTATTACATTTCAACCCACAGCAGACAAAAATGGATCTTCATTGAAGATCCATTTTTTTATCAGTCTTTATGCTCGATAGGCGGTATCGCTTTAGATTCAGCGGTGGTACTCGCTGGGGGCACATCATCATTACCCATAGCTTTTTTGAAACCTTTCAGCGCAGCGCCTAAATCTGCACCTAACGTGCGTAATTTGCTGGTACCGAACAACAACACAATCAATATGCCGACAACCAGTAATTTGGTAATACTGATACCTTCCATACTCACCTTCTTGGTTAGCACTGTTTATTAAATAATGCGCTATTTACGAATAAATTATCGAATAAAACAACAGTAATATGTAACAGATTTAGTTAGTGAACTATGATTTACTTAAGAGACTGCCTTGACTTAGTTTTGAGTCACTCCGGATGAGACATTGCCGTTAACATCCCCCCAAATCATAAAAATGAGGGAGTCGCCAATTGCCTTATTCAATTAGGATAAATACCCGCCGAGCTGGATTAAGTTTTGCTAAAAGGACGTATTTACCGCGAATATTTGGCTTAGGTATTGGTGTTTTGTGTGTTGGCTCCGTGCTCTACGCACAGAATGCTGAGATATGGCTATGGTTGATGCTGGTCATCAATGGGCTAGCTTGGCCACATATAGCCTATCTTCTCGCTCTACGTTCTGAACAGCCCTTTGATCAAGAAATAACAAATATGAAAATAGACTCAGCACTGGGTGGTGTTTGGGTCGCAATAATGTCATTTAATGCCCTGCCCTCCGTCGTTATTCTCTCCATGATGAGCATGAACAATATTGCATCTGGTGGAAAAACCGTTTTTTATAAAGGCCTGGCATTACAAATCGCCTGTAGTTTACTGACCGCATGGATATTTAATTTACCCTTTAAACCCGAAACCTCATCGCTCCAAGTCTATGCCTGCCTCCCCATGATAGTCATCTATCCTTCCCTGCTCGGATTAGTCACCTATAGGACTGCCAGACGTCTGGCCGAAAACAAAGAAGAGCTATTACGTATTAGCGTAAGAGATGGATTAACCGGATTGTATAACCGCAGGCATTGGGAGCATCAATTACATAATCAATTTGATAGTTGTCGGCGCTATCAGCACGGAGCCACACTGATTCTACTCGATATTGATAACTTCAAATCTATTAATGATACCTTTGGCCATGCGGTGGGCGATGAGGCCATTACGGTGCTTGCCGAAGAATTATTGCTGGGGTTACGTGCTATTGATATTGTGGGCCGTTATGGCGGCGATGAGTTTGGTGCTATTTTACCCAACACAACAGCTGAACAAACACGTGAAGTATTAGTCAGAATCCAGGAAAAACTGGCCGGTTTAGTGTTTACCCAAGCCCCCCTCCTGCAACTCAGAGTTAGCGCAGGTATTGCCGACTACCGGCACGACATGATTAACTATCAACAGTGGTTAAAAGCCGCAGACTCAGCACTCTATTTGGCAAAAGATAATGGCCGTAATCGTATTGAATTAGCGAGTTAAATATTAAATAGTTTCAATATGCAGAGAAACGGCAACCAGGTACTCGCATCGCGGGTAACCATAAGAAAGGTATTTATGTTTAATACATTGTTTGCAGTATTTATTGGGGGAGGAATGGGTAGCGTGGCTCGCTGGCTACTCAGTATAAAACTAAACCCCCTTTCAAGTAATATTCCGATAGGAACACTTATTGTAAACCTGACGGGTGCTTTTATTATCGGTCTAACCTTAGCACTATTTACCCGTATTACGCATATTGATCCTGTTTGGAAATTACTGATAACTACCGGGTTCTGTGGCGGTTTGACCACATTTTCGACTTTCTCAGTTGAGGTCGTCTATTTAATTCAGGATGGGAAATTGGCATGGGCTGCTGGAACTGTCCTAATTAATCTGGCGGGGTCACTCGCGATGACGATGCTAGCTTTTGTGTTGGTCAATTATTTTGCCACACACTGATTGCTACACACTGATTGCCGCGCCTTAATGTTTTCTTAATCTTCGCGACGGATAATTATTTAGCAGAGAACAGTGAACCATTGGGGTGACTGATGCACGAAAAAGGCTCGATGTTTAGTTTACCTAAGACCCGAATCGAGTGGCTGACAGTGTTTTTTTGCCTGCTTATCACTCTCACTTTCTTAAAAACATATCTCTTTTAGCCCACATTCTTTCTGGCGCTAATTCAATGCTAGCAATAAAAAACCCGCCCATTAGGCGGGTTTTAAGAAATATGGGCTACTTAGATAGCGATAACATTAGCAGCAGATGGCCCTTTGGCACCGCTCGTGATTTCAAACTCTACACGCTGGCCTTCAGCAAGCGTTTTGAAACCATTGCTAGCGATGGCTGAGAAATGAACGAAAACGTCCTTACTGCCATCTTCAGGGGTGATGAAACCAAAGCCTTTAGCTTCATTGAACCACTTAACGCTACCTTTAATCTTAGACATCAAACTTACCTTTACGTGAATGTTGGACACAAAATGTGTGTCAGATACAGTACAGCAATAGAACCGTTTTTTGTCCACGGCAGAGATCACAAAAAATAGAGAAAAAGTGAAAAACCCACCTTTACCGCTCAATTTATAGCACATAAACCCATGTTTTCTCGTTTTACCCCCCAGCGATACTGTGGCGAAAAAACGTCACAAAACCGCCAGACTGTATCTGCAAGCGATTCCCCTGTATTATACTTATCTATTGGATACGCAAATATGAGATGCATGATGAACGGTAGAATAACAACTTTTTTTGAAGATAAAGGCTTTGGTTTTATCACCGATGAGAACGGAGATAACCGTTATTTTCACGTTATTAAAGTTGCTAATCCCGAGATGATCAAAAAAGGTGCGGAAGTTACCTTCGAACCAACAACCAATACTAAAGGGTTATCAGCTTTTGCGGTGAAAGTGGCAATTGAGAGCAAGTATATATTCATTGCCAATGAGAGAATCAAACTCACTAGCATCAAATCATTTAATACCTTTACTAAAGAAGTTCCTGCACAGGCTGAAGTTGATAAAGCCAATACGGTACTCTCAGTAAATTTACTGATGAATAAAATCCGACCACAGGAAGAAGATATTTCAGAGAAAACTGTGCCATTGAGAATGTTGTCAATTACCACATTCCAAAATGTCACTTACACATTTTCTGATCATGAAGTTGATATCGACAGCACATTAGCGAAGCTAAAAAGCATTTAATACTAATTCTGTTGTTACTGAAGCTATTTGATATCGCTGCCAATAAACAGCCCCAGATAAACTTGGGGCTGTCCGGGCCTCTTCCCCGCAGTGTTGATTGCTAGCATCCCTGCCCGCTAGCACAAAAAATCCCTTTGATATTCTCTGGTGTAGACGAAAAAAGTAACCAAAAAATCCAGTTCATTTTTTATATTAACTATCTGAACATAAACATTTTAATTAACTCAACATCCGTTCTGGCACCCAATTTTTTCATAGCTGAGCGTTTTTGCCCACTCACTGTCTTTTCACTTTTTTTCAAAATTTTGGCAATATCACCGCCCGAAAAACCTTCATTAAATAACTTCAGCACAATATTTTCATTTGGCGTTAAATACTGCCGCTCAGATGATTCCTGGCTCAATATCTTAGCGGCTTTACACTCGGCTAAATTATCTTTAAGCCCACGGAGCTTGCGTTTAAGCACCGAAGTAATCTTGTTCGTGGCGGTATCGACAGAATCTTCTCTGAAAATCATGGTCACATTACTGAATCGAGGTATGCCCTGTAAAAAGCTATTTAGTCTGGCATCGCAAATCAAGAAAACATCGGCTTCTGGAGGTGTTTTATCAAGACGTTTTAGCGCGTCAAAGAAACTGAACTCATCGACTCCAATAAAAATGACATTGGCAGAATAAAAAGCTTTCCGATAGAATTTAATCTCTTTGTTAACCCCTAAGGATCTGAATATCTTTTTTACGATAGCTACCATACCTAATGTTTGATATTTATCGTTATCAACTATCATACAACTTATCATATTGGCCACACCCGTTAGTGCTTTAGCACCCTATGAATTGTTCACTCATATCTCTTTATGATAAAAAAAGTATTAATAATTATAAAGATAGCGGAGCTCCCACCCTACATTTAAGTAGACCACAGGGAAAGAGTGAGATAAATAGGAAGCCATTACCAAAAAGTGTAGGAATCGTCCTTTTATTTACAAGATATTTCCTGATACTTTATTCATCGTTAAATGTACCGAACGTGACAGTATTGAGATTGTATGTAAAAATATATAATAATTAGTAACCTAATAGGAAAGTTCAGATGCTCTCCCAAAGCCATATAACACTGCGTGTCTTATCTAACCTTTTCCTAAGTCAGACAACTCTATGAGAAATGTCGGTTTACATGCCCTCAAAACATTAAGTTGTTTTTCTGCCGTTACTTTTTACTCTGCCAGTAAAACCTGTACTGAACAGTGTTTTTTAGGTGGTGAAGTAATGAGTGTTTTGTATTTTTTATCCATTATCGCCACCCCATTATTCTTTATGATCATTGGCTACATAGACTCAAATGATGAAATAGATCAAAAAGATATCTTAAGAAAACTAAAATCAATAATAAGTATTATTATCTTCTGGAACGTACTCTTCTACTTTATCAATGAAGATGGCTTCAAGCGGGGATACTTCCTGCAAAGTTGGCTTTTATTCAGCATTGCCATTATCTACCTAATTAACCCTATAATATCTAAGGTGTTAAAAAATAACAGAACAACACTGATAACACTCTCATGTTTGGTCATATTCTCCATTTCTATCGACCTCTTCAGTGCATTCAGTGAAAGGCCATATCTAATTGATTTCCCTCAATACTTTAGACTATGGACTTGGATTTTCTATTATATGGCCGGTAGATTCCTCTACTCAAAGGTTTGTCAAAAAATAACAAAAATACCGAGAGTCCGTTTAGTAGCCAAAATACTTCTTCTCCCAACAGCAATTTCCATGTATTACTACGAAAGTTTTATGTCGATTTATGTGTATAAAACAGTGAATGCTAGCTATTTTCTAGATAACTTGCATGTTTTAATACTGAGTTTATGTTTATTTGTGATATTTGATAATTTTGACACTAAACATGAATGGATAAAAAAATTATTAGCCTATATCAGCCCATCGATGATCGGGGTTTATATCCTACATGATGGAATTTTCTACTTTATTTCCAGCGCATATAACTTATCAGATGTTACTCTGAGGTTTACGCTACTGTTATCAGTATTCGCGGCTTCCGTCTTGTTATCTCGAATCCTATTACTGAATAAGTATACTTCGCGCTTTATTTCGTTTTGATAGATAGGCTTCTGAACACATACAGATGTATAAAAGTAATTTAAATTATTCAATAACTTGAGCAAACTGGTCAAGTTATGCTAACAATCCATAATCCTATATATTGAAAGGGGTTAGGAATAATTTGTATTATTGAATCTGAATCAGAGTCAGCCTGTTACCAAACACCGCACCGGTGTCGATATAAAGCTGATTCTTAAATAACGACGGTCTTACCAATGGCGTATGACCGAAAATACATTTATCTGCTCCGGTAATCTCCTGGCTTTCGCCCTTCATGGCCGCATTCAGACGTTTGCGATTCCATAAGACTAATTGCTGATTAACTGTTTTTCCGTATACATATTCATCAGATGGGTAATCGGCATGAGCGATAACATATTTCCCGTTATCAGTATTGACCTCAATGACCAACGGCAGCTTTTCCGCTAGCTTAATTAACTGTTCAACCTGACGTTTTTTGCATTCATCTAGTGAGAAAAACCACCGTCCACCGTTGGCTATCCACGTATCAAACTCCCCTCCAGCCAGCACATCAATGGCCATTTGTTCATGATTGCCACGAACAGCATGAAACCAATATGCATTCAGCAGCTCATAGCATTCAATATTCTGTGAACCTCGATCAGCAAGATCTCCCACAGAAACAACGAGATCAGTAGAACGCTCAAATTGCACACGAATTAAAACATCCATCAGCTTTTTATAGCAGCCATGAAGATCACCAACAACAAAGATTCGTCGGTATTCGTTTCCATTAATTTTATGATACATATAGGCCCCACCTTCAGTGAATTGCCTATTTTAATCTTAGCTGATTTGAACGTTTTATGAGCAACAAAGGCAGTCGGTCAGTAAAAATAAGAGGCATATTGTGACCAGTTGCACATGTGCATTTTTATTATGTGATCCACATAAGTCATGCCTGTACTCCGATGCGGGTATTTGGTCAAATAACATTTCGAGTCGGTGTCTTAGCTGACTCTAATTCAATATGACATAGTCATGAGGGAATAAGATGTCTATCTCCGCACGAAATCAATTAGCTGGAACAGTACATTCCATTGTTGAAGGCTCGGTCAATGATGAGGTAGTCCTATCTTTAAACGGTGGCGAAAAGCTCACCACTGTTATTACCAAAACTAGCTGCAAAGCATTGGGGCTGGCAGTCGGTAAACCCGCAATCGCGTTGATAAAAGCGCCTTGGGTTATTTTAGCCTCATTGGATTGTGGTTTGAATTTCTCTGCTCGTAACCAATTTATCGGTAAAGTAGATGCCATCACAGAAGGTGCAATAAACTCTACAGTTCAAGTAGTTACTAAAAATGGGCTGGCACTTATCTCTGTGATTACCAATGAAAGTCTGGAAGAAATGGCTTTATCGATAGGGAGTGAAGTCACTGCGTTATTTAAAGCATCAAGTGTGATTATTGCAACCCAAAAGCCCTGAAGATAATTGTTTTAATTTTGTATTTTCACATGGAAATACATCAAGATAGAGTAAGCCGCTCTTCGGCGGCTTACTTAATTAATAATGTTGATACGCTAACCACCAAATTATAATGGCCGATAGATATCTCTATAATGAGCTAATCTATCCCGGAAGAAATTGCATTCATCCGGCGACAGTTTGGCTTCAATTTGATCAACATTAATTTTCTTTTTTTGGTTTTCCATAAAAGCAACCGTGGATGCCACAAAGTCCAGGCTGGTATGGCAATAGACTGAAACAAGCTTCTCAAGTGCTGACATGTTAACCTCCTCATGCGGCTTAGCACGATAAAAACAATAACACAAGTTATTATCTTAAAGTAGCGACAAAAATCAACTTGTACAGGATTAATTACTGCAGGAAAACCCAAATTTAAGTCTGTTGTTGATTTCATTAGAGTTAGATCTTCACAGATATTTTGTTACTGACGGTGTTTTTTAGCTGACTTTCCGTTATCTTCTTTAGCAACCAATCAAACATTAACCATACATCCCTAATAGATTTCATGTTTCAGGCCAGTGATAACCCTGTACATTGGAAAAGATAGCGATATAACGAGAACGGACAAAATGAGAAAAATAACAATAGTTATGATAGCTATAGCGCTGGCGGTATTTGCTTACAATCACTTTACCGGAGCTTAAGGGTAGCTAAATTTATGCTAAAAGTTATTGCTCAAGATTTTATAAAACCGGAGCATGTCAGTGATGTTATGCCACTTTATAAAGAGTTAGTGGCGCAAACAAAACTTGAACCGCTTTGTATTTCCTATGATTTATTTATCGACCATAAAGATCCTGGCCACTTTATTTTTATTGAGGAGTGGCCAGACCAAGCTGCTTTGGATACCCACTGCGCGACAACGCACTTCAGACAATTAGTACCGCAAATAAACCAATACCAGCGTAAGGAATGCACTTTTATTATGATGCATTCCTTTGAATAGCTGCTTGGGCAGCACGTCACTCAACGGGTTGCTCTTCTTCATGATATTGATTTTTCCACATGGCTGAATATCTGCCATTGCTCAATAATAATGTCTCATGACGGCCACGTTCAACAATCTCACCTGCTTCCATCACGAGAATTTCATCAGCATCAATGATGGTGGATAAACGATGAGCAATTACCAATGTGGTATGGTCGCGGCTGACTTCCCGCAGGTGTGCTTGAATTTCACGTTCAGTATGTGTATCCAATGCACTGGTAGCCTCATCAAAAACTAAAATGGCTGGGTTCTTCAAAATAGTACGTGCAATTGCTACCCGCTGTTTCTCGCCACCGGATAACTTAAGCCCTCGCTCCCCTACCCTGGTGTCATAGCCGTCGGGCAAGCTCATGATAAAATCATGAATATGTGCAAGCTTTGCGGCGCGCTCTATCTCGGAAAAACTGGAAGAAGTTCTACCATAGGCAATGTTATAACGCAGCGTATCGTTAAATAGCACGGTATCTTGCGGCACAATACCAATAGCTGCGCGCAGACTCGACTGAGTTACATTGCGGATATCCTGACCATCAATATAAATCGCGCCACCGGTCACATCGTAAAAACGAAACAGTAGACGAGCAAGTGTCGATTTACCGGCACCCGAGGCACCGACTACCGCCACAGTTTTACCCGCAGGAATAGTAAAGCTCACTTTATTTAAAATAGGCCTACGCGGATCATAACCAAAACTGACTGAATCAAAATGTACTTCACCTTGAGTGAGATGTAATGATGGAGCATCAGGACAATCTGTAATTTCTTTCTTAACCATCAATAAGTCGAGCATGTTCTCCATATCAATTAATGCCTGCCGGATCTCTGAATAAATAAACCCAAAGAAATTGAGCGGCTGATACAACTGGAGAAGATAGGCGTTTACCAACACAAAATCACCGATGGTCATATGACCTTGCGTGATCCCTTTCGCCGCCATAGCCATCATAACAACCAGCCCAACAGAGATAATTGCTGTTTGCCCCAGACTTAGTGCAGTAAAACTGAATTGATTTTTTATCGCTGCATATTCATAGAGTTGCCGAGAGGTATTGAAGCGCTGTGCTTCAAACTCCTCATTACCAAAATACTTTACCGTTTCATAATTTATCAAGCTGTCGATAGATTTGGTATTGGCATCCGCATTGGCTTGATTTAGCGCTCGCCGAAAACGGATTCGCCAACTCACAGCTATTACGGTAAACAGGATATAACATGCCACTGTCACCAGAATGGCTAGTGCAAACCAGCCATCTAACAAGTGCCACATAATTAAAGAGACTAAAGTTATCTCAAATAAAATGGGGAAGATCGAAAACAGCAAACGCGAAAGAACTGTAGCTACCGCTTGTGTTCCACGCTCAATAGATAAAGATAATCCGCCCGTTTGTCGGTCTAAATGAAAACGCAAACTAAGCTCATGCAATTGTTTAAATACGCGCAAGCCGAGCAACCGAGTTGCATTTTGGCTGATATGTATAAACATGACGTTGCGCAGCTCTTCAAATAAAGAGGCGCTAATTCTCGCTACCCCATAAGCAACAATAAATCCGATTGGAATCGCCATCATCTTGGCGCTATCGCTGCTTAATGTGTCAACCATAGCCTTATAGGCGAGCGGGACAAATGTTGTACTGACCTTAGATGCCACCATAAATATGACGGCAGCAATCAAGTAATAACGTAGTTTTAGGTTATTTTTAGGCCACAGGTAAGGCAGGAGAAATTTCAATAAGCGGGAGCGATCCATATTTAGGTACTTGTCATCTCAGGTGAAATAGCTGTCATTGTTTTTTTACATTCTGCCACGTATCAGTGTAATGGCCTAATCAGGCGGGCGATTTCAGATCTTTTACTAATAGCGAATATTGTTCATATTTTTTGACCAAGATCAGCAATTCTCTTCGATATTCAAATTATGTGATCGGAGTAACATTTCTCTTATCGAAAGCAACCTGCTTTCACATAAACAAACAACAGAGAATTTATTATGAAAACCACCATCGCAGCACTCGCACTGATCGCAGCAATCTTAGCTCCAACAGTTTCAATGGCAAATATCGGTGACCATGACAGCTATCAAGGTACCTATTCTATCAGCCAAGGCCAAAACACCAACACAGCAGGACAGACTGCAAAAAACTAATAAACTAACAGCGCCACTTATATTGAGTGTGGCAGTTAAGAACAAGTTACATTAACACCCGTTACCCCCCTATTTGGGGGTTTCTTAATTTCTGGTTATATTCTGCCATCCTCTGCCAACAACCACAGTAAAATGCTGAGCTACGTGCTACTGGCATTAGTGTTACTTAATATCCTAAGCCCATAATGGCTGTCACCGACCGGCAATACTTATCAGAATACAAGCGGCCGGTTACTCTCACCCAGTACTGGGATACCAGATAAGAGCGAGACAATCGAACCTAAATGCTGAACTGGATCAGTTGTCAGCGCGGCTTTATTATCGAATCAATATAAATACTGAGCTTGCAGGAAAGCGGTTTTGTCGAATGAAGAAAACAGCGCGCTTATTCGGTTATAACATTGCCGTTTTCACTAGATATTGACAGTATTAATTACCACCCTCTGTATTACCCCACTTATTGTGATCAAATAGACGTGCCACCCACTCAAGAATAGTCTCAATAAATAATAAGACTATTCTTGCTAATAATTAACACTGTTTATTTTTTTGCCGACCAATATCTCAAAAACAGCTCTCGCCCTATTATACCCCATAGAGTAACTGTGCTATTTTTATCAGGATAAAACACAAATATGCATTATTACCTTTAGGCATATCCCCCTTAATACTTAGTAAACCAAGTGCTTGTGTATTTATCCCCAATGTAACTCACTACTGATAAACATAATTTTAAAACCGTTCCAAGGACGGTATATCTTTTTTGGCAATGAGCGATATTACATCATTTCATTACGTTTAATATTCTTGAGGTTTTATGGACAAAACATTATTGGCCGGTGCTATCAGTCTATCTTTATTCACTTTACCTGCTCAGGTATTGGCTTATACACCGAATGTTGTGGGAATAACCGTCGACAATGAAGTTATCACGAGTGGCAACCAGACAGTGCGTGACGGTGGGGTGATTAATAATGGGCGGGTTTATGGCCGTGATATTAATGGAGTAATGTCAAGATCCAGGATTACTGTCAATAAGCTCATCAGTGCTGGCACAGCCAATAACACGACCGTTGATTATGCTGGCTGGATGCAGGTTGAGGGGGCTTTGGCGACCGACACTGTTGTTAATCAGGGCGGGTTGCTTGAGGTTAAAATGGCGGGCACCGTGATAAATAGCCAGATTAATGCGGGCGGACATATGAGTCTGGGACTCAATAGCCAGTCTAAAGGCTACCTCAATATCGCGGCGGGGGCGGAACTTTTTATTACCAATAATGATTTATATACCACCGACGTGACCACCCATAACCCGGTACAGCCTGCCAATGTGATGATTGAAAACCTCAATGTGGCGGGCCTGGTCGAAATTGGCCCTTCATGGATAGGAATATCTAATTCCATGATCCCGGCCCCTGAAACCATGGGGCCAGTACTGGTTACCCGAATCAATAATGTAACTCTGCAAGGGGGGGATATTAATTTGATGTCCTATTCTTCCGCTGGGCAATTTAACCGGCTGGAGATAGAAAATCTGTCTGGTCAGGGTAATTTTGGCATGACAACCCAGCTTGCCAGCAATGCCGGGGATTTTATTAATGTCTCTCAGCAGGCTAGCGGCCGCTTTGGTATTACAGTCAAGGACAGCGGTAAAGAACCGCAATCTGCCAGCAGCCTGGCATTAGTGCATGTGAATAGTGGTAATGCCCAATTCAGTTTACTGAATGCTGGCGGCGTGGTGGATTTAGGTGTCTACCAATACAGATTATACAGCGAAGAAACCAATGGTAGCACTGATTGGTATTTGGCCAACAATGTCGCTGACCTCCCCGGAATAACACAAGATATAGCCGCTCCAGTACTCAGTTCTGCCGCACAAGGGGTGCTGAATATGGCGGCGGCACCACGGCATATTCTGAACGTGGAATTAAGTACATTGCGCCAACGTCAAGGGGAATTAAAAACAGATATTGATGGCAGCGTCGGTGTTTGGGCTCGTTATCTTACCGATGATAGCCGGTTGTCTGACCATATAAATACCGCTTTCAAGAATACCTTAAGTGGTATGGAAATTGGGGCAGATAAGCAACTGGGATTGAGCCGGGGTAATGTACTGGTTGGGGCATTTACGGGCTACAGTTCATCTGATGTCAAAGCCACTCACCGCGCCGAGACAAAGGGTGATATTCGCAGTTACAGCGGCGGTCTGTATCTGACCTATCTGGATAAAAGTGGCTTTTATATTGATAGCGTATTGAAAGCTAACCGTTTTAATAATGAGTTAAGTGTTCAAAACGCACAGACGGAATACAGCCAGAATGCGCTTACCGCTTCGGTCGAAAGTGGTTACCAGCTGCCTGTTTATTCTAATCTGGCACTGGAACCCTATGGCAAAGTGAGTTATTCACGTATTGGTAGCGTAAATTATACTCTCAGTAATGGTATGACCGCCGATGTAGCGAAAGCGGACAGTGCGCAAGCTGAGTTAGGTACAATATTGGCGGCCTCTTATACCCTGAATCAAATAGCAGTTAAACCTTATATTAAACTGGCTATTGCCCGTGAGTTTATAAAAAACAATGCTGTAGCAATTAATGGTATTGGCTTCGATAATAACTTTTCCGGTAATGTCGGTAAATATGGTGTGGGTATTGATGCCAGAGTAGCCAGAAACTCCTCCATTTTTGCTGAAGTGGATTATCTCAATGGTTCCAAAATTGAAACACCGATAACAGCTAATATTGGCTTTCGTCTTAAGTTCTAATATTTTCCGCCCCTCCGGTGAGGGGCATATTACTTATGGCAATAATTATCAACATCTTACTTTTATTTAATACTTGGAAAATAATATAAATATAAGATATTTCCCACAACAAACCCCTTCCCGTACGATATTTCATACAAACAAAAGTATTATTCCCATATTTTAATAAGAATTAAAAAACATGTTGAAAATAACCTTACCGCAGGCATAATGCCCAAAATAATTTTATTATAATATTATCTGCCCCTACAGGGCATATAAGGATATGTTCTGTGCTGCGTTCCGGTTATTCTCGATTTATTATAGGTTTATCATTTCCGCTACTGGTTATTTCACCGGTAAGTTATAGCGCGGAAATAATACCGACTCAACAGCAAACTATTCATCAACAGGAACGGCAACGGGCACTGGAAGAACAGCTGGCTCCACCGACACCTGATGTGCGTTTATCTCCACCACCGGCGTCTGTGGGCCGTATCACCTTTCCGGTAGAAACCCCCTGCTTCACTATTAATCAAATAACACTCAGTGGGCATGCGCCATTACCCCATTGGTTACCGCTCCAGCGCATTGCTGACCAGGCTCAGGGCCAGTGTCTGGGCGGTAAAGGGATTAACCTGCTGATGAGCCAATTGCAAAATCGTCTAATTGATCATGGCTATGTCACCACCCGTGTTCTGGCCCCGCAACAAGATTTAAAAAGCGGCACATTAGCCCTGCAAATCGTCCCTGGGAAAATTCGCGATGTAAAGTTGACGCCAGACAGTGACCACCATGTCACGTTGTTCAGCGCCTTCCCCGCCCGCCCCGGTAACCTGTTGGATTTACGTGATATTGAGCAAGGACTGGAGAATTTACAGCGGGTTCCCACGGTACAAGCCAGTATGGAATTGATCCCAGGGGATGCGCCCGGTGAAACCGATATCGCCCTGCGCTGGCAGCAGAGCAAAATGTGGCGGCTGGCGGCCTCTCTCGATGACTCCGGCACCCGCAGCACTGGCCGCTATCAAGGCGGCGCGACCTTATTTCTGGATAATCCGTTATCCCTAAGTGACCTATTTTATGTCTCTGCCGGTGGCTCATTAAAAAGTCGCGGAGAGAAAGGCACCAATAACCTGACTGGCCATTACTCGCTGCCGTTCGGTTATTGGACTCTGGGGCTGACCGCCAGCAGTTATGACTATCACCAAACCATCGCTGGCCTGAATGGCGACTACAGCTATCGTGGAGACAGTGAAAATGTCTCACTGCAACTCAGCCGCCTGTTACACCGCAATGCCAGCCAGAAAACCACCCTCACCTATGATGTGCTGACCCGCTCGTCGAAAAACTATATCAATGATACTGAAGTAGAAGTACAGCGCCGCCGCACCTCAGCCTGGCGCGTTGGGCTGCAACATCGCCATTTTATCTCACAAGCCACACTGGATGCGGGTATCAGTTACCAGCGCGGCACTCGCTGGTTTGGCGCGATGCCCGCACAGGAAGAATATTTTGGCGAGGCCACCGCGCTGAGCAAAATTCTACGGTTGAATGCGCAGCTGGATATTCCTTTTGTCATTCAAAAACAAAACTTCCATTACAACCTGCAATACCAACGTCAGGCCTCCAATACCCCGCTAACGCCACAGGATCAGTTCTCTATTGGTGGCCGCTGGACGGTGCGCGGGTTTGATGGTGAGCGCACCCTCAATGCCGACCGCGGCTGGACAGTGCGCAATGATTTCGGCTGGTATACCCCGCTACCGGGGCATGAACTGTATGTCGGCGTGGATTATGGCGAAGTCGGCGGTCGTAGCGACCCTTATTTACTGGGTCAGCACTTGGCGGGCAGTGTCGTCGGTGTCCGTGGCCAGGTATTCCATACCCAATATGACCTGTTTGCCGGTAAACCCTTGTCGAAACCCGATGGTTTCAAAACTGACTCGGTGACCGTCGGCTTTAACCTGAACTGGCAATACTAATACTCCCGCCCTATTGCAGCCAAATTACGCCCAAAGTAATTGGAGTTGCGGGTAGGCAGCCAGCAAATTCATCCCGATGAGCTTACTCAAGTAAGTGATTCGGGTGA
>NZ_ACCD01000034.1 GCF_000173775.1 Yersinia rohdei ATCC 43380 | reverse complement strand
GGCAAAATTGCCCATCTTGTTATCGACTCCACCGAATTAAAAGTCTTCGGTGAGAATGAGTCGAAGGTGAAAAAACACGGCCAGGAAAAGCGTTGCATATGGCGGAAACTGCACCTGGCCGTGGACACCGGTACTCATGATTATTGGAAATGACACACGGCTGATAACCGGAGTTCGGTGGCCGAAACGGCGATATACCGGGTTAAACAACTGTTGGGTGGGTGCGTGACTACGATGCGCAGGTTGGTGAGGCTATGGCCATGATCCGTGCATTGAACAAAATGACGCGCGTAGTCATACCTGAGAAAATGGCTGATAGGGGTTAGCTTTATCTGACCCCGATTTATTCAACAAAGCCGTGATCTGTATGCAAGGCGCTGTAAAATTCGCGGTGAAAAGTAGTTATTTAAAACAGGATCCCACCACATCAGTCAGTAAACTTAAGCGCGCCAGAGTCCGATACCGGCCTTCGCCATGGAGAGCTTTGTGCATTAGTTTGGGAAGATATCGATCTGGAAGCTGGCATACTAACGGTGCGGCGTAACTGGACTAGTGTGGAACAGTACACTTTGCCAAAAACTGAGGCCGGTACCGATCGCACTATTTTTCTGATGGAATCTGCGAAAGAAGCATTAAGAAAGCAGCAGGCATTAACACGATTAAATCCCACCAGCAAAGTAACAGTGTTAATGCAAGAGCATGGCAAAAGCCGTACAGACCTATGCACTTTCGTGTTTGATCCGCAGATTAATGTAAAAGGAAATAGAGCTGGTGAACGTTTTACACCAACTGCTCTAGCTGATAGCTGGGATCGGGCAGTGAAACGGGCTAAACTGCGACATCGAAATGCATACCAATCGCGCCATACTTTCGCGTGTTGGTCGTTATCCGCTGGGGCGAACCCTGCATTTATTGCAATGCAAATGGGGCACACCTCAGCACAAATGCTGTTTAGCGTCTACGGTGATTGGATGCCGGATCATAACGCTGACCAGCTTGCGTTGCTAAACGCAAAGTTAGGCTCTAATGCCCCATACATGCCCCACACAAAGAGTGGGACATCATAAAAACCAGTTACAGCGAGGGTTAGCGCAACGTGGCTCAATACGTCTATTCCATGCATCGCGTCGGCAAAGTAGTTCCGCCGAAGCGTCATATTTTGAAAAACATCTCCTTGAGTTTCTTCCCGGGGGCCAAGATTGGTGTGCTGGGTCTTAACGGCTCGGGTAAATCTACCCTGTTGCGCATCATGGCCGGTATCGATACAGATATTGAAGGTGAAGCTCGTCCACAGCCAGGGATCAAGATTGGTTACCTGCCGCAGGAACCTCAGCTAAACCTTGAACAAACTGTGCGTGAGTCAGTTGAGGAAGCTGTTGGCGAAGTTAAACGCGCGCTGACCCGTCTGGATGAAGTTTATGCGCTGTATGCTGATCCTGATGCTGATTTTGACAAGCTGGCAAAAGAGCAAGGCGAATTGGAAGCCATTATCCAATCCCATGACGGCCACAATCTGGATAACCAGCTAGAACGCGCGGCGGATGCCCTGCGTCTGCCAGCTTGGGATGCCAAAATTGCCAATTTGTCCGGTGGTGAACGCCGCCGTGTCGCAATTTGCCGCCTGCTGCTGGAAAAACCAGACATGCTGTTGCTGGATGAACCTACCAACCACTTGGATGCTGAATCCGTGGCTTGGCTGGAACGCTTCCTGCATGACTATGAAGGCACTGTGGTCGCCATCACCCATGACCGTTATTTCCTTGATAACGTGGCGGGTTGGATTCTGGAACTTGACCGTGGTGAAGGTATTCCGTGGGAAGGTAACTATTCCTCATGGTTGGAACAAAAAGATGCCCGTTTGGCGTTGGAAGCCTCTTCCGAAGCCGCGCGTCGCAAATCTATTGAGAAAGAGCTGGAGTGGGTTCGCCAGAATCCTAAAGGCCGTCAGGCGAAAGGTAAAGCACGTCTGGCCCGCTTTGAAGAACTTAACAGTGTCGAGTACCAAAAACGTAACGAAACCAGTGAGTTGTTTATCCCACCTGGCCCACGTTTAGGCGATAAAGTGCTAGAAGTTGAGCATCTTAGCAAGTCTTACGGTGACCGAGTGCTGATTGACGACCTGACTTTCGCGCTGCCAAAAGGCGCGATAGTTGGGATTATCGGGCCGAACGGCGCCGGTAAATCAACCTTGTTCCGCATGTTATCGGGTCAGGAACAACCTGATTCCGGCACGATTTCACTGGGTGATACCGTGATTCTGGCCTCTGTCGATCAGTTCCGCGACAATATGGATGGCAGCAAAACCGTGTGGGAAGAAGTTTCCGGCGGTCAGGACATCATGAAGATCGGCAACTTTGAAATTCCAAGCCGCGCCTATGTTGGCCGCTTTAACTTCAAAGGTATTGACCAAGGTAAGCGAGTCGGTGAATTGTCCGGTGGTGAGCGCGGCCGTATCCATCTGGCTAAATTGCTTCAGGTTGGCGGCAACATGTTGCTGCTCGATGAACCGACCAACGATTTGGACATCGAAACCCTGCGCGCACTGGAAAACGCCATACTGGAATTCCCTGGTTGCGCCATGGTTATTTCTCATGACCGTTGGTTCCTTGACCGAATTGCCACCCACATCATCGATTATCAAGATGAAGGCAAAGTGGAATTCTTCGAGGGTAACTTTACTGAATACGAAGAGTGGAAAAAACGCACTCTGGGTGCCGAAGCACTGGAGCCACATCGTATCAAGTATAAGAAAATGACCAAATAGCTGTTAAGCATTTCGTTATCTACAGGCCCGCAATAGCGGGCCTGAATCCAGTACCGCTACCGCCCCTCGCAATTTTTCAATGCCCTCAAGGGGAATCCTCCACTTGCATTGCCATGCTCAGGACATTTCCAACCCCTGCATATAATCCTTAAATACCGGGTGTCCAACCACCACATCAATAAAACAGCTCAATGCGGGTGAGTTTAACTTGCGGCTCGGATAAACCAAATACAGCTCATTTCCTTCGGCCTGCCATTGGGGCAGCACCGCAATTAACTGCCGGTTTATCACCACTTCACGGCTTAAAAAGGCCGGAAGCAAGGTTATGCCACCGCCACTCAGCGCACATTCGCGGGCATATAGCAGATTATTGGTCACATGCAGCGCGGGGACTTGCCAGCGATAAAATTCATCATCACGACGCAAAATCAGCGCCTGCCAGGCACGATGTGCAATGCAGCGATGGGTATCGAGTTGACGTGGATGGGTCAATGGCGGGTGCTGAGCCAGATAGGCGGGAGACGCCAACAGGTAGCGCGGCGCATACCCCAACTGCCGGCCAATCAGCGAGGAGTCTTGCGGCTTACCGGTGCGCAGTGCCACATCAAATCCCTCTTCAACCAAATCCACTTTAGTATCCGAGACCATAACCTCTAGCAACACATCGGGATATCGTTGCTGGAAGTCCGCCGCCAAACGCGCCAACAAAGTGGCACCTAACCCGGCAGGAATCGAGATACGTAAACGGCCACTGGGATTATCTTTAAGCCGTTGCAGGGCCAAATCCGCACGTTCAGCGGCTTGCAGCATCTCCTGGCAATGCACCAGATAGCGCTCACCAGCAAAAGTAAGGTTCAACTGGCGGGTGGTTCTGTTCAGCAACCGGATCCCCAAATTTTTCTCCAACTGGCTGATTCGCTGGCTGACACTGGATTTAGGCAAACCGACCATTTCCGCCGCGCGGGTAAAACTGCCGCATTCCGCAACCCGAGAGAACAGCGCCATATCCTGTAGTTGTTTAAACATGATTGTTTATACCAAACGAACACTGCATTAGTGATTGTCCATCTTATCACTCCCCTCAGAGAGGTCTAGACTCAGTTGATATGCTAACAGGAGCAGGAAAATCACCATGTCCATTAAAGCCATTGCAGTAAACCCACAGCAACCCGCCGATTTTATTGAAATTGCCTTAGATATGCTCACGCCCGGCCCCTTTGACTTACTGGTTGATGTTAAAGCTGCATCCATAAATCCAGTTGATACCAAAGTGCATGGCGGCCTAAAGAAAGATGGCCTGCAACAGCCGCGTATTCTGGGTTGGGATGCCGCTGGAGTGGTTATCAGTGTCGGAGAGAAAGTGACCGGTTTTCGCCCCGGTGATGAGGTGTGGTATGCCGGCGACATTACTCGCCCCGGCAGCAATGCCACGCAACAATTGGTTGATGCCCGCATTGCCGCCCATAAACCGCGCTCACTCAACTGGGCACAAGCCGCAGCACTGCCATTAACCGCCATTACCGCGTGGGAAGCACTGTTCGAACACCTGAAAATTCAGCAGGCCAGTGCCGGTCAAACATTGCTAATCATTGGTGGGGCCGGTGGCGTGGGATCATTAGCTATCCCTCTGGCGGCATTACGTAGCCCGCTAACCGTGATTGCGACTGCATCGCGCCCGGAATCAGCCGCCTGGTGTCGTGAGCGCGGAGCTGACTTGACGGTCGATTACCGCGACCTGCAAGCACAGCTACAACAAGAAGGTATTGAGAAAGTTGATTATATTCTCTGCCTAAATGATACCGACGGTCACTGGCCAGCCATCAGTGAATTGATCGCACCGCTGGGACAAATCTGCACCATTGTGGAGAATGAAAAACCGCTGGATCAGAATAAGTTGAAACTGAAAAGTGTCGCCCTGCATTGGGAATTTATGTTCACCCGCAGCATGTTTTCTACCCCGGATCTTGCCCAGCAAGGGGAAATCTTAAAGCAGGTCAGCCAATTAGTTGATGAGGGAAAATTACCAGGCACCCTGAGCGAAACCTTGCATGGCCTGACGGTAGAAAACCTGCAAGCGGCCCACACACAAGTGGCGGGTGGGCATATGCAGGGAAAAATAGTAATTACTTACTAACAACTTAATTCACAGACACTTTATTTACCATTTTACATCTGGGCAGTGCGTAAGGGGAGCGGAGCGAATAACATTTTCACGTACTTTGTGTTCGCTCCGATTGCTGTGCGCTGCCCGCATGCAAACTGCCTGCAACAATTAGGCCCTTAGCCCTTAGATGCTAATCCGGCTGGTTAAATTTCACTCAACACTGATGGGCGGGCAAGTCTTTGTAGGTCGGCGGCTAATAACTGTTTAACCAGTTCGACACAATGCAAGAAGCGCTCGTCATAATCTGCCGACTCAACATGGACATATTCAATATTATTGCTGCGCAGCATCTGCTCGAGTAAGTTCTGGAAAGATTTTCGGTCACGGTCACTGCCAAGGCTGCGCAAGCCATCCGCGACCCACGGCGTGTTGTTTTCCAACAAAATGACCAAATCAAAGCGGTATTCATCAATCAGCGCCTGTACAAAGGGGTGTTCCTGCCCTTCATATTTTTTACAAAATGCTTGTGTGGTAACAAAATCGGTATCAATAAATGCGACTTTATTGGCATATTTAACTGCAAAATCAACATATTGCGCCTGTCCAAGTGCGATTTTGTCATAATCAGAATATTGCAGTGCCATCTCATCGCCACCCAAATGAGAAAAAACATAATCACGGCCATATTCCCACGCACTGGTGGTATTAAAAATATTGGCTAACTTATTGACTAATGTTGATTTCCCACTGGATTCACCCCCTAAAATCGCCACGGTGCGCACAAAGAAAGGCTTCACTTCGGTCGGGATATAATCCCAGTAGCGGAAAGGATCACGACGAATTTGGCGGCCACTGATGTTCATAAATGAACGTTCCGGGTCGATCAGAATGGTTTCGATACCAAATTGTTCACGATAATGCGGCGCATCCTGACTTTCGCTGGAATAAATAAAGCTTGGGACGATGCCCTTTTCTGCCATAAAGGTTTTAACACCACGGCTCCAGACATCCCAGCCGTGAGGATAGGGTTCAATACCATGTTCATCAAATGAATGAATATGGATATTTTTCTGATACTTAAAGGTTTGTAACAACCAGCGCAAGCGGTCGCTGACAGTGGGCTGCTGTGACATTGAACTGTTTTCGAACAGCTCGCGATCGCGAGGCTCGTCGAAACAAAGAATGATATGCAGTTCATCAACCTGGCTACAGGCTCGCTGGATGAGGTAGATATGGCCGGTATGTAATGGGTAAAATTTACCAAACACTACGCCGACTTTTTTCTCCCGACGAGGGAATTCCAGCTCAAGATAACGGTGCAGAGCTTCTAGCTTTTGTGCACTGGGGCTTTTGATTTTGTCATTGAGTAACTGGCTTAAGTAACCTTTCGTCATGCCACTGGCATCGGCCACCTGCTGTAAGGTACAGCCCTTTTGCTTAATCGCCGTTTTAAGATAGTCAAACTGCAACATACTGCCTCCTGTTTAGTGCACTAAACAAAAATAACACAGTATGCTGCAATATTGACACGACTAAATGTGCCCTTATAAATCCTCTAACACCGCCAATGCATCAGCCAGTTTTTTCACGCCAAATACCTGCATATTCGGCAGCGGCTTTTTCGGCATATTGGCATAAGGCACTATTGCGCGTTTAAAACCGTGCTTGGCGGCCTCTGAGATTCGCTCCTGACCACTGGGAACAGGGCGAATTTCACCGGCCAGGCCCACTTCACCAAAGACCACTAAATCCTGTGGCAGTGGGCGGTCACGCAAGCTGGATACCAGTGACATCAGCAAGGCTAAGTCCGCACTGGTTTCTGTCACTTTTACCCCGCCGACCACATTGACGAACACGTCTTGGTCAGACATCTGTAAACCGCCATGACGATGCAAAACTGCCAGCAAGATTGCCAACCGGTTTTGCTCCAACCCGACAGCCACCCGACGCGGGTTAGACATCATCGAGTGGTCTACCAGCGCCTGAATCTCGACCAGCAGCGGGCGAGTCCCTTCCCACACCACCATTACCGAGCTACCCGCCGTGACTTCATCACCGCGACTCAGGAAAATGGCCGATGGGTTACTGACCTCCCGCAGACCTTGCTCGGTCATGGCAAATACGCCCAACTCATTGACGGCCCCGAAGCGGTTTTTGTGGCTGCGCAGGGTGCGAAAACGTGAGTCGCCATCGCCATCCAGCATCACCGAGCAGTCAATGCAGTGCTCCAATACTTTCGGCCCCGCCAGCGAACCATCTTTGGTTACATGGCCCACCATCACAATGGCGACACCACGGGTTTTGGCAAAACGGGTGAGATAAGCAGCCGTTTCGCGCACTTGCGCCACACTGCCCGGCGATGATTGGATATCCGCCATGTGCATTACCTGAATGGAGTCAATCACCATCAATTTTGGCTGTTCTTGTTCAGCAATCAGGCAAATCTGCTCAATGCTGGTTTCCGACAGCATATTCAGGCCGGCAGTGGGCAAGCCCAAACGATGCGCCCGCATGGCAACCTGTTGCAGTGATTCTTCACCGGTGACATACAAGGTTTTCATGTTTTCGGACAATTTGCAGAGCGTTTGCAGCAGTAAGGTACTTTTCCCCGCCCCCGGATTCCCGCCAATCAGAATGGCACTGCCCGGCACCACACCACCGCCCAGCACCCGGTCAAACTCTAGAAAACCAGTTGAGAAACGCGGCAGTTCATCCAGGCTGATATCTGACAATTTCTGAACCCGACTGACACCGGCCTCCCCCGCATATCCGCCAAAACGTTCATTGCGAGACGATGACGACGCGGCTGCCGCCAGCCGAATTTCGGTAATGGTATTCCAGGCATTACAGGCGCTACACTGCCCCTGCCAGCGCGGATAATCAGCGCCGCATTCATTACAAACGAATGCCCGCTTTGGTGCTTTAGCCACGTTTCACCTCAATCTAATTAGCATTCCAGCCTAATAACAAAACTTCCCCAAAGTCATTGGCGTTACAGCCAGGCAGCAAATGAACTCATCCCGCTGAGCTGACTCACGTCAGTGATTCGGGTGAGTGAGAGCCGCTAACACCGCTGTAGCGCCAAGGACGCAGGGGATTATCGTTCTTCGTGTTTTAGGCTGCCGGTCAGAATACACAACACACTCAGCAAATCACCATGACGGATAGCCACTTTTGCTTTGGCATATACTTTGGGTTTGGCATGGAAAGCTAGCCCCAGGCCTGCGACGTGCATCATTTTCAGGTCGTTGGCACCATCGCCGATGGCGACTGTTTGGGCGAGTGGGATGTTCAGTTTCTCGGCCAGCTTTAACAGGATATCGGCTTTATATTGCGCATCGACGATTGGCCCTAGTACTTTGCCGGTCAGTTTGCCGTCTTTGATTTCAAGCTCATTGGCGGCGACTGCCACCAGCCGTAATTTGTCGCGCAGGTATTCGGCGTAATAGGTAAAGCCGCCGGAGGCAATGGCGACATGCCAGTCCAGCGCCTGTAGTTTTTGTACCAAGCGGGTTAATCCTGGCATTAATGGTAATTCGTCGCGCACCTGTTTAAGAATATTGGCATCAGCCCCTTTTAACGTCGCCACCCGCTGGCGCAAACTGGCCGTGAAATCCAGCTCACCTTGCATCGCGCGTTCAGTAACCGCCGCCACTTCTTCACCCACACCGGCTAACTTGGCAATCTCATCAATGCATTCAATTTGGATGGCCGTCGAGTCCATGTCCATCACCAGCAGGCCCGGCGTGCGCAAGTGCGGAATAGCCCCCAAGGGAGCCACATCCAGCTCATTTTCATCTGCCAAGGTTTTAATACGCGGTGTCAGGCTGCCCGCCAGACGAATCACTTGATAATCTTCCACACACCAAGCCGAGACAATGACCATTGCCGCGCCTAACTGGCGTTGGAAGTGGGTAATCCGCTTTTTATCCAGTTTTCTACCGTACAATAGCCAACCGGTGTGACCAGCACGATAATCCAGCGGCATTACTTCATCACCACTGAGTGACAGTGGCAGGCCCGGCCATTGATAGATCTCTGCTGGAAGATCACAGTAGGTCAGACTATTAGACATGCATTACTCCTGTAGAAAACGAAATTCGACAACACCGCAGCAATGTGAAAGATGCAGGGTAAAAACGATGCATCAAGCTATCCTATCGCCCTTGCTTCTGGCAACATATACCCTAAATAATTCGAGTTGCAGCAAGGCGGGAGCTTACAGCAGTAAGTGACCGGAGTGAACGAGGGCCGTCTACAGATTTGCAACTTGAAGTATGACGGGTATAAAGTCATCAAATCCGGCAAGGAACCTGCATGGCCAAGGCCAAATTAAAATTTCGATTGCACCGTACGGCTATTGTGCTGATTTGTTTGGCATTATTGGTTTTACTTATGCAAGGTGCGTCCTATTTCAGCCTCAGTCATCAGCTGGCTCGCTCAGAGCAAGTTGAAGAATTGGCGAAAACATTGGCAAAGCAAGTCACTTTCAGCTTGTCCCCCATTATGGATTCTGGTGATGACGATATTGATAGCCAGAAAGTCGATGTCATTTTGCAGCAATTGACCCAATCCAGCCGCATATTGGATGCCAGTGTCTATCAGATTGACGGCACACTGGTGGCCGCCTCCGGAGAGAACGTAAAAGTCCGTGACCGACTGGCTTTAGACGGTAAACGCCCCGGCAGTTATTTCAATCATCAGATTGTCGAACTGATCCCCGGCAAAAGCGGGCCGAGCGGATTTTTGCGCATGACACTGGATACCCATGTGTTGGCGACAGAATCCAAACAGGTGGACAATACCACTAATTTGTTGCGCCTGATGATACTGGTAGCACTCGCCGTGGGGATTATTTTGGCTCGCACGTTACTGCAAGGCCGCCGCAGCCGCTGGCAACAATCGCCTTATCTGCTGACTGCCAATACGCCGGTTAAAGAAGATGAAAGTGAGGATGACACGCCAGAAGCTGAGCAGAAACCGGCCGAAAAATAGCGCCGTGGAGTATTCCACTCTCTCAATGAGGATGAGGATATAAATACAGAACCGCAGCAGGGTGATGCGGTTCTGTTAGATTGGCTAATATTACTCTTTGTCGCCCAGCAACACAGATTCCAATGCAATTTCAATCATGTCGTTGAAGGTGGTTTGGCGCTCAGCAGCCGTGGTTTGTTCGCCAGTGCGGATATGGTCAGAAACGGTACAGATAGTCAGGGCTTTCGCGCCAAATTCTGCAGCAACGCCATAGATACCCGCCGCTTCCATTTCCACACCCAGAATGCCATATTTTTCCATTACATCAAACATTTGCGGATCTGGCGTATAGAACAGGTCGGCAGAGAAAAGGTTGCCCACTCGAACATCAATCCCTTTCGCTTTTGCGGCATCGACTGCATTGCGGGTCATGTCAAAATCAGCAATTGCCGCGTAATCGTGATCTTTAAAACGCAGGCGGTTGACCTTAGAATCAGTACAGGCCCCCATACCAATCACCACATCGCGCAGTTTAACGTCGGCACGTACTGCACCACAGGAACCCACACGAATAATTTTCTTCACGCCGAAATCAGTAATCAGCTCTTTGGTATAAATGGAGCAAGATGGGATCCCCATGCCGTGGCCCATTACCGAGATTTTGCGTCCTTTATAAGTACCGGTGAAACCCAACATGCCGCGCACATTGTTTACTTCGCGCACGTCTTGCAGGAAGGTTTCGGCAATAAATTTTGCACGCAGCGGATCGCCGGGCATCAATACAACGTCAGCGAAATCACCCATTTCAGCATTAATATGTGGCGTTGCCATAATCACTTTCCTTAAAAATCAGAGTATTAAAAATAGTATAACCCGAACTCTTTTGGCGGTTGTTGCGCCTTGCGTAATTCAGGTTTTTTAACAATTGGAAACGTAGATGAACGCCGAGATTTTAGGCGCGACCAGCACACCGCCCCCAGAACGTACTCGCCGTGCCTGAGGAAGGCGAGCACTGCCCAAACCTAAAATAGCAAGTTCAGCTTAGTTTTATGCCTCACAGCATATTTTTTCCGTAATCCATTGGGGATAAACCGAAATACTTGGCAACCGTCTGCCCAATATCCGCAAAGGTCTCACGGTGTCCCAGTGAACCCGGTTTAACTTTCGGGCCGTAAACCAAGACCGGAATATGCTCGCGGGTATGGTCGGTGCCCGGCCAAGTTGGGTCACAACCGTGGTCAGCCGTCAGGATCAGAATGTCATCTTCTTGCACCAGCGCCATCAATTCTGGCAGGCGACGGTCAAATAATTCCAGTGCCGCAGCATAGCCCGCAATGTCACGGCGGTGGCCGTAAGAAGAGTCAAAATCAACAAAGTTAGTGAACACGATAGTGTTGTCACCGGCTTTCTTCATCTCTTCTATGGTGGCATCAAACAATGCATCCAGACCCGTGGCTTTCACTTTTTGCGTGATACCAACATGGGCGTAGATATCAGCAATTTTACCAATGGAAACCACTTCGCCGCCCTTCTCCTCTACCAGTTTTTTCAACATAGTCGGAGCTGGGGGTTCAACAGCTAAATCATGGCGATTACCGGTGCGTTGGAAGTTACCAGGCTTATCCCCAATAAATGGGCGCGCAATCACCCGGCCAATGTTGTAGCCGCCTTCGGTCAACTCTTCGCGCGCGATTTCGCACAGTTCATACAGGCGATCCAAGCCAAATGTTTCTTCATGACAAGCAATCTGGAACACGGAGTCAGCCGAGGTATAGAAAATCGGTTTGCCGGTTTTCATATGCTCTTCGCCCAGTTGGTCAAGGATAACTGTGCCTGAAGAGTGGCAGTTGCCCAAATACCCCGGCAAGTTGGCGCGTTTTACCAGCTTATCCAGTAATTCCTGCGGGAAGCTGTTTTCGACATCACTGAAATAGCCCCAGTCGAACAAGACCGGCACACCGGCAATTTCCCAGTGGCCTGATGGGGTATCTTTACCGGAGGATAATTCACTGGCATAGCCATAAGCGCCAATGATATCTGCATTTTTATCCAGTCCCGGTGGGAATTTACCGGTAGATTCTTCAGCCGCTTTACCTAACCCTAAACGGCTCAGGTTAGGCAATGTTAATGGGCCGCTACGACCAATATCAGCTTCACCACGGGCGCAAGCCTCGGCGATGTGGCCCAGGGTATCGGCACCTTCGTCGCCAAATTTCTTAGCATCAGCGCTAGCACCGATACCAAATGAGTCTAATACCATAATAAATGTACGTTTCATCATTCTCTCCTACAGAGGTTCACCCGCGAAGCGGTTTCCTCAAAGTATGGCGTTTATTCAGTGATACGGCGATAAACTACCGGGGTTTCTTCCGGTGCGGTATCACCCAAGGTCATTGCCGCGCGTACCGCATCTGCCGCCAACTGCCAGTCATCTTCATTATTGGCATGAATTACGGTTAATGGCTGCTGACTATCAACACGGGCACCCAAGCGAACCATATCGGTAAGACCGACACTGTAATCAATAGGATCAGTGGCCCGGCGGCGGCCTCCGCCAAGGGAAACCACAGCCATACCTAATGCGCGGGTATCCATTGCGGTGATGATACCCGAGCGCTCAGCAAAGACTGGCTTGCTCAGCATCGCGGTTGGCAAGTAGCTGTCGTAGCGTTCGACAAAATCGCTCGGGCCTTTTTGCGCGGCGATCATGCGGCCAAAGACCTCGGCGGCTTTGCCATTATCCAATACGGTTTGCAGCTTGGCTCTGGCATCGGCATCATCTTGCGCCAGTCCACCGGAAAGGAGCATTTCGACACAAAGTGCCATAGTGACTTCCAGCAGACGTGGATTACGATACTCGCCGGTGAGGAAGCGCACGGCTTCGCGTACTTCCACCGCATTACCCGCACTGGAAGCCAGCACCTGATTCATGTCAGTCAGCAGCGCCGTGGTTTTACACCCCGCGCCATTGGCAACACTCACGATGGCTTGCGCCAAGTCCTCAGAGAGCTGATAAGTCGGCATAAATGCACCGGAGCCCACTTTGACATCCATCACCAGCGCATCCAGACCTTCAGCCAACTTTTTGGCCAGAATCGAGGCGGTGATCAGTGGAATGGAATCCACGGTGGCGGTGATATCACGGGTCGCATAAAAGCGCTTATCTGCCGGTGCCAGTGAGCTGGTTTGCCCAATGATAGCAACACCGACGTCCTGAATGATTTTGCGAAATGCGCTGTCATCAGGAAAGATATCAAACCCAGGAATGGCTTCCAGTTTGTCCAACGTGCCACCGGTATGGCCCAGGCCACGGCCTGAAATCATCGGCACATAGCCACCACAGGCGGCTATCATTGGGCCAAGCATCAGAGAAGTCACATCACCTACGCCGCCGGTGGAATGTTTATCCACAATCGGGCCGTTGAGGTTCAAACTCTTCCAGTTCAGCACAGTACCAGAATCGCGCATCGCCATTGTCAGCGCCACACGTTCGGACATATTCATATCGTGGAAGTAAATGGTCATCGCCAAAGCAGCAATTTGCCCTTCAGACACCACGTTATCGCGAACCCCATTGATAAAGAACCGAATTTCTTCTTCATTCAGTGGATGACCGTCGCGTTTTTTACGGATAATTTCTTGCGCCAGAAACAAGGTATCCCCCTGTACCCTTCGCACTTGTTGCTGCGGGGTATAAAAATGGAAAAAGCCACACTGCGAACCAAATTGTCCGCAGTGCATCTGCTGAATTTAATCACGGTGGTTACGGCTAGTAACCGCTGCTTTTGCTGTTACTTTGATGGCCCAGAGTGGTCAACAAGCTGCCTAATAGGCTGGATGCACCAAAACGGAAGTGGCGAGCATCAGCCCAACCTTCGCCCATCAAGTTATCTGCCAATTGCAAGAATTGTGCAGCATCTTCAGCGGTGCGTACGCCACCAGCAGGTTTGAAGCCAACCGTTTTTCCAACCCCTAAATCACGAATAGTGCGCATCATGATGTCGGCACTTTCCAGGGTGGCATTGACCGGCACTTTACCGGTAGAGGTTTTAATAAAGTCAGCACCGGCTTTGATAGCAATCTCAGAAGCCTGACGAATTAAATGTTCTTGTTTTAATTCGCCCGTTTCAATAATCACTTTCAGTAATACATTGGCGGCAGCACAGACTTCTTTGCACTTTTTGACTAATTCAAAGCCGATTTTATCGTTACCCGCCATTAAGGCGCGGTAAGGGAAAACCACATCAACTTCATCAGCGCCATAGGCAATAGCAGCACGGGTTTCGGCCAGCGCAATATCAATATCATCATTGCCATGGGGGAAATTGGTCACCGTAGCAATACGGATTTCAGGTGTTCCTTGCTCGCGTAATGTTTTGCGGGCAATAGGGATAAAGCGAGGATAAATGCAGATTGCCGCAGTATTGCCGGCCGGACTTTTCGCCTGATGACACAACGCGATGACTTTATCGTCAGTGTCGTCATCATTCAGGGTGGTTAAATCCATCAAACTCAGCGCGCGTTTAGCATAATCGTTGAGATTCGCGCAGGCGGTTAAATCGGTCATAAAACTCTCCAACACTAATTCAGCCCCAGCACCTTGCCAGAACTGAGCATTTATTTATGAGCGGGCAGAGAAACCAACCGGTGTCTCTGATAATTAAAATGCTATCTCAGTAGGCGTAATTGTTGCAGTCAGTTTGAACACAAACAGCGCGGAAGAACTGGCTCGGACACCAAGTAGGTGAAGGTTCTGAGTTCTGCCCCGGTTCAAAATGGCACATAAAATAGCCCTAATGAGATGGTTCTAAGCTCAATTCGTTGGCGAGCGGACTTGGTTCCTTGAAGATAGCCCCTAAATGGGTGGCAATTGAGATCCATCTCACCGCACTAACTTACTCCCACTCTCTATCAAGAGGCGGGGTATAGCTCTATTTGAACAGGTTACAGGCTTACAATATGTGTTCAATTTCACACAAACAAGTATAAGCCTGTAACGCAGTAAGATTATATGTGATTAGAGTCACAAAATAACCTGATTTATACCTTATCAGCAATCATTGCCCATTCGCATCAAGAATAGCTTATGGGCAAAAATACACCTGATTAATGACAAGCAAACTCGCCTCATCAGAGCGCTAAGAAGAAACCCGCGATAGTGGCGCTCATCAAGTTTGATAATGTCCCTGCGGCAACGGCTTTTAGGCCAAAACGAGCAATATCATGGCGGCGATTTGGTGCCATGCTGCCTAACCCACCTAATAAGATAGCGACAGAAGACAAGTTGGCAAAACCACAAAGGGCAAAGGAAATAATGGCTTTAGTGTGGTCAGAAAGCACCTGCAAACCTGCGCCTCTAACTAACTCTTCGGCTTGGAGATACTGACCGAAGTTCATAAATGCCACAAATTCGTTCACGATGATTTTCTGACCGATGAACGAGCCTGCCACCATAGCTTCGCTCCACGGAACCCCTATCAGATAAGCAATAGGTGAGAATACCCAGCCCAGAATCAGCTCCATCGAGAGTTGTGGATAATCGAACCAGCCACCAATCCCACCCAGAATGCCGTTAAGCAATGCAATCAAGGCGATGAATGCCAATAACATCGCCCCCACATTCAGTGCCAGTTGCATACCCGATGCAGCACCGGATGCCGCAGCATCAATGATGTTAGCCGGGCGATCATCTTCAGCAATTAGCGTGGTGGCATCGACAGTATCGTGCGTTTTATCGGTTTCCGGCACCATCAATTTAGCAAATAACAGCCCACCAGGTGCCGCCATAAAGGAGGCCGCAATCAGGTATTCTAACGGAACGCCCATCTGGGCATATCCGGCCAAGACTGAACCCGCAACCGAGGCTAAACCGCCACACATCACAGCGAACAGCTCAGATTGTGTCATAGTGGCAATATAAGGGCGTACAACCAATGGGGCTTCAGTCTGCCCGACAAAGATATTCGCCGTGGCGGAAAGGGACTCGGTGCGCGATGTCCCCAGCAGTTTTTGCATCCCGCCGCCTAACACCTTAATAACCAACTGCATAACGCCGATATAATATAAAACGGCGATTAATGAAGAGAAAAAGACAATTACCGGCAATACTCGCAGGGCGAATACAAAACCACCACCGCCAAACACTTCAAACATTTTGTCGGAAACCAAACCGCCAAACATAAATGAAATACCGTCATTACCATAAGCAATTACGTTCGCAACCCCTTGGGACATCCCCCCCAAGATGCGGCGGCCAATCGGCACATATAACACCAGTGCACCAACACCAACCTGAAGAAGAAATGCCCCAATTACAGTGCGGATATTAATCGCCCTAAAATTACTTGAAAGAAGCACGGCTATTAATATCAGTACTGCCATTCCGACCAGACTCATGAGCATGTCGATATCCCTAGTTAAAATGAGTAAATATCCGTATTAATTAGCACTGCAACTCGCGAAAATGCAGTTCAAATCAGTTAGTACCGATTTGTCATTCGCGGGCTACCTACAAGCAATACCAATTACTTTGGATACATTAGTTTTCATTGAAATAATGTGGAGGGGATTATACTGGCATGACTTAGCTATCAAACAACCTCTGTCACAAATAAACACAACTGGAAGCAACTGTAAGACAATTAATGTGATGAGAGTCACATTAAAGCGGCAAAAAAACAGATCAGGCTAACGATTAATTGATCTTACCGCTGCTAATGCTGATTCAGGATCTACCAGGTGGATTTTTCGACCGGGGGGATGCGGAATAACTGCTGGCTGTTGTGCAAAAGATGGGAGGCAATCTCTTGTGGCGCTTCGGGGCGCAATTTACATAGCACTTCAAACACCTTTGCCGCCCGCTCTGGCCGGTTAGCCTGGCCCTGAAAACCGGCCAGAGGCATATCCGGCGCATCGGTCTCTAGCAATAATGCCGACAGGGGCAATACCGCCATAACATTTCGGGTTTTCTGCGCCCGCTCATAAGTAATTGTTCCGCCCACACCAATATAATAACCCAAGCGAATGAATGCCTGTGCCTGCGCTAGACTCCCGGCAAAACCGTGTACTACGCCGGTTCGAGGTAATGCGGCTTTACGCAACACGGCGGCAAGCTGATCGTGTGAACGGCGCGAGTGCAAAATAACCGGGAGGTCATGCTGCCGGGCGAGCTTGAGTTGGGCCTGCAAGAGCGCTAATTGGCGGGGTAACTGCGGTTCATCCATATAGAGATCCAGGCCAATCTCCCCGACCGCCACCAATTTTTCAGTTTTACTCGCCAACCATGATGCCAAAACAGCTACATCAAAGTCCTGATGCTGCGCTATATAAAGTGGATGCAGGCCAAGTGCGGCAAACAGTGGCGGATAGTTTGCTGCCAAATCGACAACACGCGAAAAATAAGCGGCGCTGACTGCGGGCACAATAATTTGCCGGACATTGGCCTGCGCCGCACTCAGTAAACTGGCAGCTTCGGCACCGCTGAATGGCGGAAAATCAAAGTGACAATGTGTGTCAATGAAATAGGGTGAGTCAGTTAAATTGGGGTTATCGACGCAATAAGGGAGGTCGATAGCATTCGGCATCTGCCCGCTGACGGAGGCCATTACGCCATATTACCGGTGGTTTTCGCCGCCCCAGAAAGCCCAACAGCCGCTAACGTTGATGACAAATCAACATATTCAGTTCCTGGTGTATTGGGGCGACGACACCTATGGCCGCGCCAATAGCTTACGCCGTTACGAGCCATTAGGAACATTTCCTCTTCTATCTACTTTGTCTGCCGCCTGAATCTCTGCGGATAGCGATTTTTTGGTGCTTTGTGCTGAGGTGGGAATAATTAACCCGCTGTCCGCCATCGTCATCTGAGCTGGCAACGGGTGACCCGTGGCGTTGGCTGAATCAACTGGCTTGATAATATCCGGCGATTGATTGATAGCAAAAGAAGAATCATCAATATCAATCAACTCCTGCATATCATCTGGTTGGTTAATATCTTGCGGCTGGATAAGACGGCGAGAAACCGTAAGAGCGGTTTTCTCTCTCTTTATATCTGACTGCTCCAGTTTTTCTTGTGGCAGTAGCCAATGCCCGACGGTTGCCAGAAAATAACGGCCACAGCGACGGCCTAAATGGTAATCACGATTAAGGGCCGCAATCCGGCTACCCAGCGCATTACTGGCCAGCGGTTTAGGTGGGAAAATCTCGAAAATCCGCAGGTCGCCCGGTGGGTTCTCAATAAACTGCTGAATACGATAATAACTTTGCTCATGCTGCTGCATGATTCGCACCAATTGCTGCAAGCTACTTTCACTCAGCCAGTGTTCCATCCGCTTCATCCATTGCGGCGTATAATAAGCCTGCGATGGAACTGTGCGGATGACAACAATGGTATCTGCCCCACGCCGGTAGGCTTCCTCCACCGGGATGGCATCACTGATACCGCCATCCTGATAACTAATACCATCTAAATCAACGCCTTGCCGATATAATCCTGGAATAGCACTGGAGGCCTTAATTGCCGATAACCAGCTTTCTCGGGTAGGAGAGATATAGGTGGGTTCAAAATCATCACTGCGACAGGCGCACATAAGAAACTCGCGGCCATCTTGGAGATGTTTTTCAGCATTTTCCATTGCCAAGGGCAGCTGTTGGGAAGTGATATCCACCAGCCAGTCGAGATCAATTAAGTGCCCACCACGAACAAAGCGCAGCGGATTGAAAAAATTGGCAGTGGTGGTGTAACGGGTAATGACACGGCGGGCGTAACCGGGTTGGCCACAGATAAAAGCTGAAAGATTTTGTGCACCTGCGGAGGTGCCAATCATCAAATCAAAAGGGTTAAAGCGGGCGCGTTGAAATTCATCCAGCACTCCGGCTGTAAAAATCCCCCGCTGCCCGCCCCCCTCGCAAACCAACGCCATTTTACCGGGTTGGTATGGTTTATAGGCGAGTGGCTCAATATTACCGAGCGTGATAGGTATTCTGTATCCCACCGTCCATCCTTAATTCCGTTACCACAGGAGTCGAGGATACCTCGTCTTCCCTTTGCTGTAACCATCACGCTTTACTAAAGGCGCTTACGTCCTGTAAACAAACTGATGAGGAAGAGAATAATACCCACGACGAAAACGACTTTTGCGGCCCAAGCAGCCGTTCCGGCTAGCCCACCAAAACCTAATGCCGCAGCGATTAATGCTATTACCAGAAATATAATGCCCCAGCGAAACATAAGCTTCTCCTTACCCTTTGAAAAATGACTTTGTAAACTCAGCTTCAAAAATCATTCTTTAATGACCTCTGTCTGTTTAACAGTAGCGTATTTGACAGAAGTCGCTTTATTTGGATTTATCGGATGGATTATTTGATAACTTGGCTTATGGCAGGTATTTCGCGGAGGATATTCCTACCCACGAAATACCTAATAGCCAAATATTTATTAAGGCTTGATGCTGAGATCGTTTTTAACGCTTTTCACGCCATCAACCGCTTTAGCAATACTTTCCGCCCGCTCGGCTTGCGCTTTATTCTCAACACTACCTGACAACTGCACCACGCCGTCGGTGGTTTCTACGGTCACTTTGCGCGATGGAACAATGTCATCGGCCAGTAATTTGGCTTTGATTGAGCTGGTTGTCGCCGCATCACCGGCATATTCGCTAACTGACTGTGTTTTCTGATCTTTCACATGTAGCTTATCACTGACAGATTTCACACCTTCAATATTGCCAGCGATTTCAACCGCGGTTTCAACTTCTGCCTGAGAAGTGACAAAGCCACTAAGTGTGACCACGCCATGACTAGTTTCTACTGAAATATCAGTGCTTTTCAGCGATTTTTCTTCCAGTAACGCACTTTTTACTTTCGCGGTTACTGCGCTGTCGCCCATGTAGTTATCAACTTTCTTCATCGAGCTATCAAGCTTAGCACCAGCACTGTCCACTGCATTGTCAGCTTTATTAAGCATGGTGTCTTCGGCTAATACACTGCCACTCATCAGGGCAGTACCTAAAACAACGGCCATCATTGAACGGGCAAATTTTGTGTTTGTCATCGATTTCTTCCTTTTTTGTTTTGAACCCTAAACTGGATATAACACTCCAATTTACTGATTCTTACGCCACCTTATATCGGTGGGTATTTGATGAATACTTTACGATTATTGCAGATTGACTGGACTGAAATTAATGCGAGTCAATCTTGCCGGTACCTATAAAGATAGAGCATCTGAGAAAAATGACAGTCAGAATAAGACTAAAGCCGAAATTTCATTACTAAGTCGGAGTTATCTTAGAGATATATTAGTGAGGATAATTAATGAATCGGGGCATTGAATGCCCCGATAGAATGCGGCTTGCGGCGTGATTAATGCTCGCGAGTTTTACGGAAACGCACTTCTGGATAACGTTCTTGCGTAATATTAAGATTTACCATGGTTGGGGCGATATAACTCAAATTATCACCACCATCTAATGCCAGGTTAACTTCATTTTTACGTTTAAATTCTTCGAATTTCTTCACATCATCGCACTCAACCCAGCGGGCAGTCGAGACGTTAACTGATTCATACACCGCTTCCACGTTGTACTCACTTTTCAGCCTTGAAGAAACCACTTCAAACTGCAGAACACCGACCGCGCCGACAATCAGGTCGTTGTTAGTTAGTGGGCGGAAGACTTGCACCGCGCCCTCTTCTGACAACTGAACCAATCCTTTAAGCAACTGCTTTTGCTTCAATGGGTCACGCAGGCGAATACGACGGAACAATTCTGGTGCAAAGTTCGGGATCCCGGTGAACTTCATATCTTCACCTTGTGTGAAGGTATCACCAATCTGAATAGTACCGTGGTTATGCAGGCCAAGAATGTCGCCAGCAAAAGCTTCTTCAATATGAGAGCGGTCACCGGCCATAAAGGTCAGGGCATCGGAAATCACCACATCTTTCTTGGTGCGCACCTGACGCAGTTTCATGCCTTTTTCAAAACGGCCGGAAACAACGCGCAAGAAAGCCACTCGGTCACGGTGTTTCGGATCCATATTTGCCTGAATTTTAAAGACAAAACCGGTGAATTTCTCTTCCGAAGCAATAACTTCGCGGGTATCTGTTTTCCGTGGCATTGGCGCAGGCGCCCACTCAACCAAGCCATCCAGCATATGGTCAACACCAAAGTTACCCAATGCGGTACCGAAGAAGACCGGGGTTAAATCACCGGACAAGAAAGCTTCGTGGTCAAATTCATGTGAAGCCCCCTGAACCAGCTCAAGTTCCTGACGGAATTGTTTTGCCAGGTCTTCACCCACGGCAATATCCAAATCCGGGTTATTCAGCCCTTTAATAATGCGCACTTCTTGGATGGTGTGGCCTTTACCGGTCTGATACAGATACGTTTCGTCTTTATAAAGGTGGTAAACCCCTTTAAACAACTTACCGCAACCAATCGGCCAGGTTATCGGTGAGCAGGCAATTCTCAGCTCACGTTCTACTTCATCCAGCACTTCCATCGGATCACGAATATCGCGGTCCAATTTGTTCATAAAAGTCAGGATCGGGGTATCACGCAGGCGGGTAACTTCCATCAGCTTACGGGTGCGGTCTTCTACCCCTTTAGCGGCATCAATCACCATTAAACAGCAGTCAACTGCGGTCAAAGTACGATAAGTATCTTCGGAGAAGTCTTCGTGCCCTGGGGTATCAAGCAAGTTAACCAGACAGCCGCCATACGGAAACTGCATCACAGATGTCGTGATGGAGATACCGCGTTGCTTTTCCATTTCCATCCAGTCAGATTTGGCATGATGGCTGGAGCCACGGCCTTTTACTGTACCCGCCGTCTGAATCGCGTGTCCGAACAGCAACACTTTTTCAGTAATGGTGGTTTTACCAGCATCGGGGTGGGAAATTATCGCGAAAGTACGTCTTTTCGCGACTTCCTGTGCGTATTCACTTGGAGACATAGTTTGAAATTTCTACTTTTAGGCCGCCCTGCTCTGGGCCTCACATCTGGTTATGATGTGTCGGTCAGGCAAAGCAAGGCATTGATTATGGCGCTATACCCTTTTGGCTTGAAGCTGCCGTATTATCAACAACTTTGGGTATAAGTGGTTTAGCGCAGTATTTTCCCTGATTTATGCGGGATAAACAATTTATTCGCGTTAGATTCTTAGCAAAACGGCACTAGCCCATTGGCAATGCCATCATAATGGCATCTTCACGCCCATTGGCGCTGGGGTAATAGTTGCGGCGCACCGAAACCTCGTTAAACCCCAAGCTCTCATACAAAGCTATCGCGCGGGCATTTGAGGCCCTAACTTCAAGCCAAAGGGTAAAGATATTGCGCGCGGCCAACTGCTCAATCACATGCTCAAGCAGTAAACGGCCATAGCCCTGGCGTTGATACTTTGGGTCAATTGCAAGGTTAAACAGGGTTGCTTCATCCACTACAATTTGGGTAATGGCAAAGCCGACCATATGCTCTTCCACACTGAGCTTGTAATTAAGGTAGCGCTCACCTTGATTGCTGGCTAAGGTTTTCTCCGTCCACGGGAAGGCGTGGCTGGCTTGTTCAATTTGGTACGCTGCGGCCAGATCGGCTGGCGTCAGGATAGAAATCTGCTTCATGATGACAAATCTGCTGCCAAAGTGCGCGCTTCGCGCTCGCGTCTTGATAAAGTCCGGCCAGTGCCGGGCTGTGTAATTGTGCACCCGCGACGGTAAGCGGCTCACTGATGCCCAATCGCCAACTGTTGCACTGCGTTTTTTCGGGTAACATCGCGACCTGTGACGGCGTCAGCGCATAAGCCTGGCTGGGGGTAAGCCCTAAGCTGTACAGCACATCACACAATAATGGGTCATTATGATCAGGAAGCGGATCAGCCACAATTAACAGGCGGGTATCTTCAGGTAAATGTATCGCAATTTCACCCTGCAAGACGGCCGGGCGGCGCAATGTCCACTGCGTAATGCCAAGCTGTTGTAACAGCAAGTCTCGTCTTGTTGCCATGCCCTTTCCTGTCAAAACAACCCGAATTTCGACGCTATGCTAGCAAACCCATCGAACATGCGCCAACAAACCTCTATAATCCCCGATTATATTATTGAGGAGCCAAAGACTGATGTCAGCATTAACCCCAGCCAGTGAAGTGATACTGCGCCATAGTGATGAATTTATAGCCCGCCACGTGTTGTTTGCCGGTGATTTACAAGATGCGCTGCCAGCGCAATTTGATGCAGCCGGGGTACGGGTTCACACCAATCAATATCACCACTGGCAATTACTGAGCAACACGCTGGAAGAGAATGTTCAATTCGGTCTTTTGGCAACACCAGAAACCGTCGCGACTTGCGACACCCTGGTTTACTACTGGCCCAAAAGCAAACAAGAAGCCCAGTTCCAACTGGCTAACTTGTTGTCTTTATTACCTGTCGGCACTGATATTTTTGTGGTTGGCGAAAACCGCAGCGGTGTCCGCAGCGCAGAAGAAATGCTGTCCGAATTTGCTCAATTAACCAAGATTGATAGCGCCCGCCGCTGTGGCCTTTATCATGGGCGTTTGGATAAACAACCAGAATTTGATGCCGACGCTTGGTGGGAAAGTTATCAGATTGGCGATGTGACGGTAAAAACCTTACCGGGTGTTTTCAGCCGCGATTCGCTAGATTCTGGCAGCCATTTGTTGCTGTCCACTTTCAGCGAGCCATTTAAAGGCAGCGTGCTGGATGTCGGCTGTGGTGCTGGTGTGCTGGCGTCGGTTCTGGCGCAGCAATCGCCTAAAATCAAATGGACACTATGTGATGTCAGTGCTGCAGCTCTTGAAGCCAGCCGGGCAACATTAGCGGCTAACAATATTGAGGCACCGGTGATTGCCAGCAATGTCTATTCTGACATTAAAGGCCGCTTTGAGATGATTATTTCAAATCCGCCATTCCATGATGGAATGCAAACCAGCCTGACCGCCGCTGAAATGCTGATCCGGGGCGCAACTGCCCATCTGCATGTTGGTGGTAAATTGCGGATTGTGGCGAACTCCTTCTTGCCCTACCCAGCACTACTGGATGCCGCATTTGGCAGCCATGAAGTGCTGGCGCAGAATGGCCGGTTTAAGGTGTATCAGGCCACTGTTGGGCGTCCGCCACGTGATGCTAAGAAAAAACGCTAATACTTAGGCGTTAAGATGTGCCATTCCTTCCGCGCCGTAGCGCTCACCCGCTGCGGCATGGAATGGGAATACAGCATCAAGCTCTGCTAACTCTTGCGGGCTGAGTTTCACATCCAAAGCGGCTAAATTCTCTTCCAAATAAGTTCTCCGCTTGGTGCCTGGGATTGGCACAATAAAACTTTTCTGCGCCAGCACCCATGCCAAGGCTAATTGTGACGGTTTAACCCCTTTAGCTTGCGCCATTTTCGCTACAGCATCAGCTAACTCCAGATTCAGAGTAAAGTTATCTCCTTGAAAACGTGGGTTATGACGGCGAAAATCATCGGCTGCCAAATCGGACGGATTGCGTATCGCGCCCGTCAGGAAACCACGTCCCAAGGGGCTATAGGCCACAAATCCCACCCCCAAACGTTCGCAGGTTGCCAAAACAGATGTTTCCGCATCTCGCGTCCACAGTGAGTATTCACTCTGCACCGCAGTAATCGGATGAACTTGATGGGCTTTTTCCAGTGTTGCCGCCGAAACTTCACTCAGCCCGATATAACGAATCTTACCCGCCGTCACCAAATCAGCTAATGTCCCAATCACCTCTTCAACCGGGACACTCGGGTCACCACGATGCTGATAATAAAGGTCAATAACCTCGACCCCCAACCGCTTAAGACTGCCGTCAACTGACTGACGGATATAATCCGGACGGCTGCTAACACCACGGACGGTGGGGTCGGTTGGGTCACGCACAATACCAAACTTAGTGGCTAAAAAAACGTTATCACGTTTGCCCTTAATCGCACGCCCCACCAGCTCTTCATTGGTAAATGGGCCATACATATCCGCGGTATCCAACAGATTGACCCCCAACTCCAGCGCCCGATGCAAGGTGGCAATGGACTCCTTGGCATCTTGATTTGTGGAGTAGAAATCACTCATCCCCATGCAGCCAAGACCCAAAGCAGAAACCCACGGGCCATTCGAACCTAATTGACGTTGTTGCATTGTGATATTCCCCATTAGTGATGTCGAAAGAAAGTGTGGTTGTTTAGCAGGGAAAGATAAATAATGCAGATAACTCAGCATTGTTCAAAAAACACCAACAATAGGCGGACATCATTATGGACCAAATACAAGCCATGCAGATTTTTGTCCGCATTGTTGAGCTCGGCAGCTTCAGCCGCGCCGCAGAAAAAATGCAAATACCGCGCGCTACAGTCAGCCATACACTGAAACGACTAGAACAGAAATTAGGTGTCCGGTTACTGGTTCGCACCACTCGCCAAGTGAATATCACCGCCGAAGGCACGATGTACTACCAGCGCTGCCTGCAATTATTGTCAGCATTTGAAGAAGCAAACTCGCTGTTCAGCCACCAACAGTTGGAGCCGGAAGGGAAAGTTCGTATTGATATGCCGCATTCACTGGCCCGCAATGTGGTTATCCCCGCACTGAATGACTTTTATCAGCGCTATCCCCGAATTAAGCTGATCCTCGGCGCGAATGACGGCACCATTGATTTGCTCCGCGAAGGAGTGGATTGCGTATTGCGGGCCTGGCTACCTCACGACGAACAACTGGTGGCGCGCAATATTGGTCAGCAACCACAGATAACCTGCGCCTCCCCAGCTTATCTCGCAACATATGGCACTCCGACCTCACTCGACGAGTTAGCCAAGCATCAAGCAGTGGGGTATTTCTCACAGTTAACTGGCCGTGATTATCCGTTAGAGTTTATGTATCAGGGGAAAGTCGAAAGCCGAGAATTGCCCGGTATATTGAGTGTCAGTGGTGCAGATGCTTATATTGCGGCAGGTGTTGCGGGCTTAGGGTTAATTCAGGCCCCGACCCCCGGCATTCACCAGCAATTATTGCAAGGCGAACTGATTGAGGTATTAGCTGATACGCCTCCACCGGTAATGCCGCTGTTTATTATGTTCCCTCCTGGGCGCTTTTTAGCCCCGAGAGTCAGAGTGCTAATTGACTGGTTGATTGAGCTTTTTGCAGATTTTCCGCCTAAATCTTTTCATATTGAACATAAAACCAAAAATTAGAAAAACTTCAATAATTAAATCAATTGATCAACATATGGTGTTTTTTACAGCAAACGTCCCGCTTAGGGGAAATAAGTATTGACCTGAACGCGAAAATCTCTAGAATTCGCCCCCGTGGTTGCATCAAAAAAATCATGTTCCGGTACGCGATGGTGGCGGAATTGGTAGACGCGCTAGCTTCAGGTGTTAGTGTTCTTACGGACGTGAGGGTTCAAGTCCCTCCCTTCGCACCAAACATGCTTTTTTGAACAACAGGTAGTTGTAGTGAAGATTTATATTGCACGGCACATGCGATGGTGGCGGAATTGGTAGACGCGCTAGCTTCAGGTGTTAGTGTTCTTACGGACGTGAGGGTTCAAGTCCCTCCCTTCGCACCAAGCTGGTGATATAAATCCTAGGTTTTACTCTCATTAAGAGAGGCGTTAAGAAATCATTTGGGCGATGGTGGCGGAATTGGTAGACGCGCTAGCTTCAGGTGTTAGTGTTCTTACGGACGTGAGGGTTCAAGTCCCTCCCTTCGCACCACAATGATTTCAAATACTGCATTAGCAAAAGTCTGGTCGTCACCCCTCAGATTTACCTTCTTTTTATCTTCGTTTTTCCTGACTCTTAATCCCCTTTTGTATCAGCAAGATAACTCTTTTTATCACCGTATTTTTACTTATCAATGTATACCATTGTGCATCAAAATTGCAGCCATTCCGCCCAATAGTGCCAGGCAAGATGGCAGTAACAGGAAATGCCGCAACCGGGTATGATACAGCATACTGATTGTTGCCAGCATCGCGATAATAATAAGCACTCGCAATTGCGCCACCGTGACATCAGCCCACTCCAGTACCGGCAGCAAAGCAAAAGGCAGCAATATTCCCCAACCGCTGGACATTGCACGGCTCAGTAACCGACTTATTCCCCATGAACGGTAAGCGGCTAATCTGACTGTATTCATGATAATGGCCCACTCAAGTGATAATGATAACCAATATCATATACTACTACCGAACAGCCTGCACCTTGAAGTTGCCATTAGAAAACACCGCATCTGGCAGAAGAACCTGATTGATACCATCGACATATTAAATTGAGAACAGTAAATTGATTAGTTGATCGACATCATGATGACAGGGCGTAACAAAAATGGTAATTTTGACTAGGAAAAATCCTAAAGAAACATTAAAAAGATTCAAAAGAAATAATTACTCATAAAAACTATTTATTGTGATGCTTAAATTAAATGGCTTCACGAGGATATTGTTTATTTATCTACAGATAGCGCGCCATTATGCAGAGTGAATAGAATATGAATAGCCATACCTACGATCAGCTTCTGAAAAGTAAGCATCGGCTCTCTTTACTGCTTTTTCTATTCCTGAATGCGGCATCAGCTATTTTTAGTATGATATTACCAGCACCTAAAATGCCAGCAATGACATTGCCGCTTGCTATGATTACCGTTATCAGTCTTGGCGCTGCTACTTATTTGATTTTTATTTCGAAGAATTATGCCGATAAATTGAATTTATTTGCAATTGTCCTCGGTTTACTCTGGGCCTGGCATATCATTCTTAAATTTGAGTCTCTGGGCACTAATGAAAATAACTACTTGTTGCTCAGCCTATTTACTATTTTCTTTATCAGCACCATAGCCCTGTCTGATAACTTTCTCGCCTTTTGCTTACATACTATACCCCCGGCATTAACGGTTATTTTCCTGGATGACTTTCAAAATATTTTTCGTATCGTCTTCACCATTATGTTGCCGCTGATTGGCTTTTCCTTACATCATTTAATGTTGCGCCGCAGTGATAAATTCACCCGAAAACTCGTCGCTCATCTTTATAACGAAAGGGAAAAGTTCAGTGATTTAAGTATGATAGACCCATTAACTGGCTTGTATAATCGCCGCGGATTTGAAAATAAGCTCGAAACGCTGTTAGCACAGTCGCCTGGTAATCATTATGTATTGCTGCTCGATATTGACCATTTTAAAGCCTATAACGATAACTATGGCCATACTATGGGAGATCAAGCACTGGTGCGGGTTGCCGTAGCAATTCGTGATGCAGTACGTTCCAGAGATATCGTAGTGCGCTATGGTGGTGAGGAGTTTTTGGTGTTATTGACACACGTCAGTGAAGAGTATGCTACTCAGCTAGCTGAAAGAGTAAGGCAAAGAGTTTTAAGCCTTGATATTCCGCATGTTTTTAATCATAAAGTGTCTACGAGTGTCACATTAAGTGCCGGGGTTTCTCCCCTGCAATCCTATGACCTCACCTCGTCTCTCAAAGCCGCCGATGAAGCACTGTATCGGGCTAAAAAAGATGGCCGTAATAAGGTCGCGTTCGCCGAAGAAAAACAGCCGAATGCAGAATCGACCCTCAGATAAAATGACGGAGCACGAGGCTTAGTTATTATTTTTCAGCGAAAGGTTGAACTCAACGATATTAAATTTCATTTTAATTCTGTGATTAAATGCTGTTATTGTCTATAAAGAATAAATCATAGTTTTATCTGCAAGTAAAAAACATCTATTTAAGTTAATTACTCTTCCTTTTCAGAGTAAAGAGTGACTCATTTTAAACTGACATTTTATTTACCCCATCCTCTTTTGACTTTCAAATGATTTACCCAGCTAATTGGCTAATAACTTGAATGATATCCACATAATGAAACCATAACATAATAATTTTTATTTCTATTATGAATTAATTATATAAAAAACCACCTGTCAAAGGGAATAACAGCACAGATACCAACGCACGGCCATGAGCGAACCCGCGTTCCTGACGGCTGACAGCCCCCAAAGCCATTTGGTGAGGCATATATGGATTAGCTGTACCAAAGACGACTCTCATTTCTGAGGCTTATTTAACACCAGCCCCGGCATCAATGGCGAGGATGCGCTGTTGCATCATTTTTAGTGGCCATGCCCTCCTGTTTTTCCTTGCACTTCATTAACTGTTTTCTCGTATCCTGCATTAATTGGTTGCTTTGCTAAACCGATTCTTCTAATTTTAGCAGCAAATAGGTCTGAAGAAAATAGAGGTTTATCATGGAGAACATCATTTGGGTTTTAGGCGATGCAGTTGTTGATCTCGTCCCTGAAAAATCAAATAGTTACCTTAAATGCCCAGGCGGTGCGCCCGCCAATGTTGCTGTAGGTATCGCCAGACTCGGCGGCAAAAGTGCCTTTATTGGTCGTGTTGGGCAAGACAGTTTTGGCTGTTTTATGCAGCAGGTATTGCAACAGGAAAATGTGGATACTCGCGCGATGAAGCTCGACTCAGAGCACCACACCTCGACGGTGGTGGTCGATTTAGCTGAACATGGCGAGCGCACTTTTACATTCATGGTGACACCCAGCGCCGATTTATTCCTTCAACCATCTGATTTACCGGAATTTAAAGCCAATCAATGGCTGCATCTGTGCTCTATCGCGTTGAGTCAAGAACCCAGCCGCAGCACGGCATTTGAGGCAATGCGCCGCATGAGAGCCAATGGCGGTTGGGTCAGTTTTGATCCCAATATTCGTGCCGATATCTGGCGCCAACCACAGGAGCTACTCCCCTGCTTGCAACAAGCATTACAGTTGGCCGATGTGGTAAAGCTCTCTCTGGAAGAACTGAATTTTATCTATCCACAACAAGCTATCGCCACCGCTATGGAACAGCTTATGGCTGATTATTCCTGCAAATTATTACTAGTGACACTGGGTAGCGAAGGTGTGTGGGTGCATAACCGTCATGGTCTGCAAAAATATCCGAGCCGGAAAATCACCCCGCTAGACACCACAGGTGCCGGGGATGCTTTTGTCGCTGGGCTACTGGCGGCATTAGCTCTCTTGCCGGATTGGCATCAGGGTGCGGATCTCACCGCAGCTATTGACCAAGCTCAAGCTTGTGGGGCCTTGGCCACCAGCGCCAAAGGAGCCATGACCGCCTTGCCGAATGCCCAGCAACTGGCGAATTTTCTGCAACAATCTTAAAAAATTCCGGATGCCACTCTGAGCGGGCATCCGGTTTCCCTGTTCTTTGCCAGGGTTTGCTAAACACCCAGCCCACAATATTCCTCTGCGCTGGGTTTTTCCGAGCTGACCATTGCTTTCATCGCCTTATATTTCTCGTCATATCACCCAATTTGCGGTTCAGATCACAATAGCTGAATCGGGTTAGCAAAATGTTTTGCTAATCCCAGAGGGTAGCCCTTATGTTAGCCAAGAAAAACCGGTTTAGCTGTTTAGCATAAATACAATCAATCACATACCGAGTGATAATAAAAATGATGATAAAACCAAGCTATCTTGCTGTATCAATGGGATTTATTCTTTCTTGCGCTGCGCCCTCCGCCCTCGCGGCCTCTTCCTCAGACAGAGATATCGAAGCTCGCCTTAATGCTTTAGAACAGCGGTTGCAACAAGCCGAGAAAAGAGCAAAAAATGCAGAGGTCCGCGCCGAAATTGCAGAACAACAAGCACAAAAACTAGAAACCAGAACACTTGCGGCAGAAGAGAAAACAGTTCAGGTCGCCAAACGCACTGAGAAATTAGAAAGTAAAACACAGAGTGATAATGGCTTTGAGTTCCACGGCTATGCCCGATCCGGTTTACTGATGAATGATTCCGGTACCAGCACACAAGGTGGCCCCTATGTTTCACCTGCCGGCAGCACCGGTGGGGCTATTGGCCGCTTGGGCAATGAAACAGATACTTATGTTGAAGTAAGTTTGGAGAAAAAACAGCAGCTGGATAATGGCGCGACCACTCGCTACAAAGTCATGCTAGCCGATGGTCAGCGCAGCTATAACGACTGGACGGCCGACAGCAGTGACCTCAATGTGCGCCAGGCCTTTGTTGAGTTAGGCACCTTGCCCACCTTTGAGGGGATTTTCAAGGACAGTACTCTGTGGGCCGGTAAACGTTTTGATCGTGATAATTTCGATATTCATTGGCTGGATTCCGACGTGGTATTTCTCGGCGGAACTGGCGGCGGCATTTATGATATTAAATGGAATGAAAGTCTGAAGAGTAACTTCTCGTTATATGGCCGTAATTATGGCGAAATCGAGAATATTAACAGTGATATTCAGAGCTATATTTTCACCGCCAATAACTTTATTAAAACCAGTAACGACGGCGGCAGCTTCCAGTGGATGTTGAGCGGTTTACGCGCTAAAGATAATGACGCACGCCAAAATAGCGGCGCCACCCTAAATACGCATGCTGCGGATAAAGGTATCCACGGCATGCTGGCTTACCACGGCGACAGCTTCTATGGATTGCGCGCGGGCACGTCGAAAACCGCATTACTGTATGGGCACGGTTTGGGCGCAGAGGTGAAATCTATTGGCTCCGATGGCAATCTGACCAGTGGTGCCGATACCTGGCGTTTGGCTACTTACGGCACCACCGCATTAAGCAAATACTGGAGCCTGGCCCCGGCCATTTTGGCCCAACAAAGTAAAGACCGCTACGTCACTGGCGATAGCTATAAATGGGTGACATTTAATGCCCGTCTGCTGCAAGAAATTACCGAAAACTTTGCACTGGCTTATGAGGGCAGCTATCAATATATGAATTTAGACCCGCGAGGTTATAAAAATTATCACCCCGTCAGCGGCGGTTTCTATAAGTTAACCTTCGCCCCGACCTTTAAACCCGGTGATATCAGCAATTTCTTTAGCCGACCAGAAATACGTGTTTTCGCCACCTATATGGATTGGAGCCAAGACTTGGATAATTACGCCAAGGATGATGCCTTCGGTAAAAATGGCTTTGTTGCCGGCGGTCAATGGAACTTTGGTATCCAAATGGAAACCTGGTTCTGATAATCCCCCATCGCCGTCAGTGCATTGGCGACGGCGGCGGGAAATATATTACGGATAACTATGTGACGACAATCCATAACGACGGCCTGTAGGTATTGATGGACGCTGACACAGGGCTAGGAATGGATATGCGAGGGAAATAATGAATATTAATGAGACTGCAAAGGCTCTGCTCCCATTACTTGGCGGTAAAGATAATATTGTCAGTGCGGCACATTGTGCCACCCGTCTGCGGCTGGTGCTGGCGGATGACTCACTGGTGCAGAAGTCCGCAATAGAAAAACTGGAAGGCGTTAAAGGCTGCTTCAGTAATGCCGGGCAATTACAGGTTATTTTCGGCACTGGGCTGGTGAATAAAGTTTATGCTGAATTTATTAAAGTCGCTGGCGTTAATGAATCCAGTAAATCAGAAGCGGCCAATGCCGCAGCCCGTAAATTGAATCCATTCCAGCGCATTGCTCGGCTGTTATCCAATATTTTTGTTCCTATCATTCCAGCAATTGTGGCCTCTGGGTTGTTAATGGGCTTGCTCGGCATGGTGAAAACCTATGGTTGGGCTGATGCTAACAGCGCACTGTTTATCATGCTGGATATGTTCAGCTCTGCCGCCTTTATCATTTTACCCATCCTTATTGGCTTTACTGCCGCGAAAGAGTTTGGCGGTAACCCTTATCTGGGAGCAACCCTGGGTGGCATTCTGACCCACCCGGCACTCACTAATGCCTGGGGCGTCGCGGGCGGGTTCCATACCATGAATTTCTTTGGTATGGAGGTCGCAATGATTGGCTACCAAGGCACGGTATTCCCAGTCTTGCTCGCCGTGTGGTTTATGAGCTTGCTGGAAAAGCGGCTGCGTAAAATTATTCCGGATGCGCTGGATTTGATCCTTACGCCATTTCTGACAGTGATAATTACTGGTTTTGTCGCGCTGCTGTTTATCGGCCCTGCCGGACGAGTGCTAGGTGATGGTATCTCACTGGTGCTCAGCACCCTGATTACGCATGCCGGTTGGCTGGCAGGATTGCTCTTTGGCGGGCTTTATTCTGTGATAGTGATAACCGGTATCCACCATAGTTTCCATGCTATCGAAGCCGGTTTGCTGGGTAACCCGAATATTGGTGTTAACTTCCTGCTACCAATCTGGTCAATGGCCAATATCGCGCAGGGCGGCGCTTGTCTGGCGGTCTACTTCAAAACCCGCGATGCCAAGATTAAAGCCATTGCTATTCCTTCGGCATTTTCCGCCATGCTGGGAATCACCGAAGCCGCTATTTTTGGGATTAACCTGCGCTTTATCAAGCCGTTTTTGGCGGCACTGGCGGGCGGAGCCTTAGGTGGCGCATGGGTGGTTGCCAATCATGTCAATATGACCGCCGTCGGTTTAACTGGCATTCCCGGCATTGCCATTGTGCAAGGAAATTCAATTGTTAACTACTTGATTGGTTTGGTGATTGCCTTTGGTTCGGCATTTATTATTTCTTTGTTACTTAAATACAAAACGGACAGCGAATAATGCTTGAAGCCAGTTTACTTAAACATCTGACACTGGCAGTGATGCGCGGTCAGTGCCGCGCATCGCAAGACCCACACCGGCCGGGTTGGCATCTGGCACCTTGTGTTGGGTTGCTGAATGATCCCAATGGGTTTATTTATCATGCTGGCTATTACCATCTTTTCTATCAATGGAACCCATTGGATTGCCGCCACGGCAGTAAATTCTGGGGCCACTGGTGCAGTACAGATTTGGTGCATTGGGAACATCAACCCGTGGCATTGGTTCCCAGCGAAGCATACGAAAGTCATGGTTGTTATTCCGGTTCCGCCGTCATTGCTGATGACCTTATCACCCTGATTTATACCGGAAATGTGAAATATCCCGATGGCTCTCGCACAGCATTTCAATGTTTGGCCCAAGAGAATCCACGCGGTGAATTTGACAAACTGGGGCCGGTATTATCTTTGCCCACCGGCTATACCGGCCACGTCCGTGACCCAAAAGTTTGGCAACATCATGGCCAGTGGTACATGGTGTTAGGCGCACAAGACCTGCAACTGCAAGGTAAAGTTCTGCTGCTGCGCTCTGATAATTTACGCGAATGGCACAATCTTGGTGAGATTGCGGGCTCCCATCTTGGGGGCCTTGGGCCTTTTGGTTATATGTGGGAATGCCCAGATTTATTCAGGTTAGCCGAGCAGGATGTGTTGATTTTCTGCCCGCAAGGTATTGCGGCGGAATCGGAACGTTATCGAAATACCTTTCAGGCGGGTTATTTACTGGGCCAATTGGATTATGCCAACGCCAGCTACAGCCATCAGGATTTCCACGAGTTGGATGCGGGATTTGAATTCTACGCGCCACAAACCACAGTGGCTGCCGATGGTCGCCGCCTGTTATTCGGTTGGATGGGGATACCGGATGACGATGAATTTTATCAGCCGACGGTAGCCTATGGCTGGATCCACACCATGACCTGCCCGCGCGAGTTGAGCATGCAGGGTAACCAGCTGATTCAGCAACCCGCTCGTGAATTAACTGCCCTGCGGCGCGAATATCGCCAGTGGCAAGGCCCTGCTCAAGAGGCACCCTATCTCCCTATAAACAGTGCCGAAATGATAATTGACGTGAATGCGCCTTTTTCCCTCGAATTGGGCCACACGCTGCATTTGGCATGGGATGGCGAGCGCATCACTTTGAGCCGCAATAATCTGCGCACCGGATTGCGGGAGTTTCGTTACTGGCGCGGCCAATTGCACCAATTACAGCTGCTTTGTGACAGGTGCAGTATAGAAATCTTTATTAATCAGGGAGAAGCCGTGATGACCTCGAGCTACTTCCCGCCAGATTTACCACGGGCAATATTCAGCGGAAGTGCCGAACTGCATCTGCAACACTGGCTGTTGTCTTCGCCCATGTTAGAATGAGTTATCTTTCAAGGCGACAGATTCACTCAGCGAAAAACAATAACCGGTGAAAAACAATAAACGCATTACCATCAATGATATAGCCAAGTTGGCGGGTGTGTCTAAGTCGACCACCAGCCTGGTGCTCAATGGGCGCAGCAAGGAATATCGTGTTTCAGATGAAACTCGGGATCGTATTATTGCTTTAGCCAATGAGCATAATTATCAGCCCAGTTTCCACGCCCGCTCTCTGCGCTCAAGTCGCAGCCATACCATCGGGCTGGTAGTGCCGGAGATGACCAACCACGGCTTTGCACTTATTTCCCGTGAACTGGAAATGCTATGCCGCGAAGCTGGATTGCAGTTGCTTATCGCCTGTACGGATGAAAATCCGGCTCAGGAAATGATGGCAGTAAACAGCCTGGTGCAGCGCCAGGTTGATGGTTTAATTGTCGCCTCCAGTCAGCTCAATGACAGTGAATATCAAAAAATCAATGCCCGCCTGCCGGTGGTGCAGATGGACAGATTAATTGGTGAGTCTGATTTACCGCTGGTTATCACAGATTCAATCGGCTCCACCACCCAATTGGTCGAAAGGGTTGCCCGCCAACATCCTGATGAGTTTTACTTTCTCGGCGGCCAGCCACGAATTTCTCCAACCCGCGATAGGCTCGCCGGTTTTCAGCACGGATTGCAACAAGCTGGCGTCGAATGCCGCCCGGAGTGGATCCTTAATGGCCATTACCTGCCCAGCTCCGGTTACGAAATGATTGCCCAGCTGTGTGCGCAATTAGGCCGCCCGCCCAAAGCCGTGTTTACCGCAGCCTGCGGCTTGTTGGAGGGGGTGCTGCGCTATCTTAATCAGCATCAATTAATGGACAGTGAAATTCATCTTTGTAGTTTTGACGATCACTATTTGTTTGATTGTTTGCCGCTGAAAATTGACACCATCGCGCAGGATTGCCAGGGGCTGGCACGTCATAGTTTTGAGATGATCACGGCACTGATCGCCGAAACACCGCTGGCGCAAAATCAATTGATTCTGCCGGGCCAAATCCATTGGCGGCACCCAGGCTCGAAGGCGCTCAATGAGTGAGACAGAGCCGGCCATAACTCCCGCCCTGACGGACTCTTGGCAACGTTGCCAAAAGCTGATGCAAGCCCAGCAATGGCGGCTACCACACCGCGCCGTAGGGGCCACTTTCCAATCTATTTGTCAGCGAAAAAATGACTTACTGGTGTTAGGCCAGGCGGCATTGGAAGATGCTTATGAATATATGGAATCCCGCCATTGCGTACTCTTAATTCTGGATGAAAGTGGCTGCACCCTGTGGCAATGCGGCCATCCACACGCCCTAAGCCAGCTGCGAGAGTTGGGGATTGACTGTGGCAGCTACTGGGCCGAGGGGTTAATGGGGACTAATGCCCCAGCCCTGGCCATCGCTGAAGGACACCCGATACAAGTCAGCGGTCAGCAACATTTCAAGCAGGCGCTGCATCCGTGGCGCTTTTGCGCTACTCCGGTCTACGACAACAGCGGCCGCCAGCGCGCGGTCATTGTTTTGGGCAGCTTAGTGGATGACAATGCCGCCAGTGATTTGCCACTGACATTGGCCATTGCCCGAGAAATTGGCAATTACCTGCATACCGACACCCTATTGGCCGAAAACAACCGCCATCTCAATGAGCTCAATGCCCTGCTTGATGGCGTGGAAGATGGTGTGATGGCATGGGATCAGCGCGGTTGTCTGCTGTACCTCAATCGGCGCGCCGCCGCTATTTTACAGCTAGATGCAACCCGCAGCCTCGGCAAACCTATCACAGATTTACTGACTCTCCCCGCCTTGTTGACGCATGCTATTTTGTCCCGCCATCCTCTGAGCCATGTGGAGGTGACCTTTGAAAATCAGCAGCAATTTATTCCGGCACTATTAACCCTAAAACCTATTCCTGATGGCGACCATTGCAGTTTTATTGCTTTGCTGCACCCACAAGAATTACTGCGGCAAATGGTTAATAACCAGTTAGGGCGAGCCAGTTATACCTTTGACGCCATGCCGGTGGCCTCATTAGAAATGCGCCGCTTGATTCGCTATGGCAAACAGGCGGCCAAAGGCCAGCACCCTATTTTATTACATGGCGAAGAAGGGGTCGGAAAGCAACAGTTGGGGCAGGCAATTCATAATGCCAGCAGCCGTGCCGATGGCCCTTATATCGTATTGAATTGTCAGGCATTGCCACAAAATCTTATGGCGCGGGAATTTCTTGGCAGTGATGCCAGCGAGGGGGAATCCGGCCAGCCCAGCAAGTTTGAATTGGCTAATGGCGGCACCCTCTATCTGGAACAAGTCGAATATTTGTCACCAGAAATGCAGTCGGCGCTGTTGCAAATCGTCAAAACCAACATGGTCATGCGCATGAATTCCAATCGGGTTATTCCGGTGGATGTCAGGATCATTACCGCCACTGGCGCTGACCTGCCCTTGCTGGTGAAACAAGGGCGCTTTCGCCGCCAGTTATTCTATACGTTGCAATCTTTTGAGCTGCATATTCCCCCATTGCGCCAGCGCCAGCAGGATATTCCGCTGCTGGTTCAATATACTCTGGCCAGTCTGGGGCAGCATTTCCACTGCCAGTATCAACCGGATGACAGTGTTATCCGCCAGTTATGCCAATACCCGTGGCCGGGTAATGATCAAGAGCTGAAAAGTGTGGTAGAGCGCGCCGCAATGGCATGCCGGAATAATCGCATTAATCTCAATGATTTACCCGAGCATTTATTGGGAGAAAAATTGCTACTGGAACCGGACATGCCGCAACCTCAGCCCGTCCTATCACTACAAGAATTAGAAAGGCAGGCTATTATTCGTGCCGCACTGGTATGCCAAGGTCAATTAAATGAAATGGCCGTTTTATTAGGAATTGGTCGCACCACCTTATGGCGAAAAGTGAAACTGCACCGGTTGGATATCCACCAATTTAAAGGCGGCGAGTCACTGCGGGTTTAACCCTAAAACAGTCTTTGGGCAGACAGGCAGAAAATAACCATAAGTTATAACACCCAATGGCGAACCGAGTTACTTGAGTGATAAATAGACCAAATGGACGCTGGCCACATCAGCGGCCGGAGCGCCCATCGGTAACATGAGAAATCACCAAGCAATACAGACGTATAGCCGCATTCAGTTCCGCGCGGCTATTTTTTTATTATGCTGATTACTGAAGTTTAAGCTCCCCGATGGCGGTATCTAATACGGCTTGTTGCCCATTATGACTGGCCTCAATACAGCCCAAGACACCCACTAACATGGGAATATCCATCTCTTTTGCCAAAATAGCACTGTGGGACATAATATGCCCTTGGCTTAAACAGATCCCTTTGACTTGCTGGGGGTTTAACCCAACCATTTGCGATGGCAGTAATTCCTCGGCTAATAATAAAATTTCATGACTGACTGCTGGCGAAAAAGGTTCTGGGGGAAATCCCGTCAAATGGCCTAATGTGCGATGCAGAATATCGCGAATATCCAGCTCCCGAACACGTAAGTAATCATCATCCAGCGCCAGATAATCTGCCACCATAGCCATCAATTCATCCTGCAAGGCGGACTCGGCGCACACCAACTGCTGTGCTATCCGGTTATCCATCGCCGCCTGTAACTCTTCGTCATCAATCAGCATGGCATGAGCATTGAAAATATCCGCCGCATCAATACTAATTTGTTGTTCTGCCTGTTGTGCCAAGTGCATTAAATCAGCCGTGGTTTGCGCCAGAGCTTGATGCAGGCGCTGCTGTTGGTCGCCAACTTGTTCGACATTAATGGTTTGCGGTAAAAAAACGGGCATGACCGGGTGCCACTGAAATACAGCGGCGCTAATAGCTCCACGGGGAACCATCACGCCAGTAAAGCCACTATCACTGCTGGTTGTGACGGACTCACCAAAGTGCTGCTGAGCCAGTTGCATAAAAGCATCCAGCGCCTCACCGGCTTGCGCGCCACTGGCAAGTAAGCGGATGGTATCGCCCTTGCGGACTTGCAAAATAGCGAGCTGATTCAAGCTACGTGGGTTAACGCACTGCCCCTTTTTTTCCAACAATAAATCGGCCGCAAAGGGAGCCAATACTTCGACCAACTTGGCTGCGGGCCGAACATGCAGCCCATTAGGATTGCGCACCACCCAACTGACACTTTGCGCGTCAGGTGCAACAGTGACACCCGCGCCACCACCGGCCTCCGGTGCTGAAATCCCTTCCCCTAACTGAGTGGCTTTCGCCAATATGGCACCCATAGCTTCGGCATCAACGTCTGCCAGTGATGCCCCAGCGGATGCGGCCACCACTGCGGCCAGAGTCCCTTCGACCAGTGGGGCGGCACTCAGCCGCACATTTTGCGCTATTTCCGGGCCTAATAACTCCAGAGCGGTTTCTGCGCTAAGCACCGCGCTGCCTAAATCCATCAACACCAGCACACCCGATGGGGAATAAACCGATTCAATGGCTTCCATCACTTTAATCGCATCCGTGCCGATGGGATTCTCCGGGTCGTCTATACCGGCGGCCACCACTAACTGGCAGCCCCCTTGCGTCATTTGCTGTGCCAGTTCGGCCACACCCTGAGCCAGCAGCGCACTATGAGAAACTACAACCAGATTTACCATCCTTTCTCTCCATTTACTCTTTTCGATTCCGCCACATTAGCGGCTGGCTACCTGCCATAGAGCTTGCATCATCAACATGGCGGATGTTGCCCCTGGATCCTGATGACCAATACTGCGCTCGCCAAGATAACTGGCGCGTCCTTTGCGGGCTTGCATCGTGATAGTGCCCGCCAGTGCTTGCTGGGCGCGCTCGACGCTTTGCTGCAAAGCGGCCACCAGCGGTACTCCGCGCTGATTGGCCTGCTCCAGTTGTTCGACTACAGCCCACCAAACATCACACATGGTTTTATCACCCGGCTCTGCTTTGCCGCGCATCACCACCCCTTCGACACCTTCTTTAAACATCTGACATACTGCTGCCAAGTCCAGACTTTGTTTCGCATTGGTGCTTTGCGCCGCACGGATAAAGAATGTCCCAAATAAAGGGCCGCTGGCTCCCCCAACACTCGACAACAAGGTCATACCGGTGTTTTTCAGGATAAAGCCAATGTCTTTATCCGCAAATGAAGGGAGTTTTTCGACCACTTTATTAAAACCGCGATTCATATTCAGGCCGTGGTCGCCATCGCCAATGTCAGTATCCAACTGTGTGAGGAAATCGCGTTGTTCGCTGAAAACTTCAGCACAGAGTTGCAACCAGCTGACAATTTGTTGTTTGGTGAGTTCCATGCATTTCTCCAGAAATTTTCATATAATCATATGTTTACTATGATAATTATTTACACGTCATAGATTTCAAAGTGCA
>NZ_ACCD01000035.1 GCF_000173775.1 Yersinia rohdei ATCC 43380 | reverse complement strand
TCACCCGAATTACTGACGTAGGTCAGCTCATCGGGATTCCCTCATTTGCCGCCTTCCTGCAACTTGAAATCTATTGGGTATATTGGATTGCCATCTTTCAGGCCGCCGGAGTGTTGCACGGCGGATTATTCTGCTTCAAATGCCTTAGTGATATTCTCCAATTGTTCTTGTGCCTCCAACCAATGCATTTCAGTTTCTTCCAGCTTGGATTTCACTTGCATTTGCTGCTGCAGATATTGGGTTAAATCTGCCTTGCGAGCAATATCGTATAAGGCAGAATCAGCTAATTTTTCTTCAACTGCAGTGAGCTCTGCGCTGAGTTTATCCATCTGTTTTTCCAGCGTCATAATCTGCTTGCGCAATGGCTGAGTTTGGTTGCGAAACTCTGCATCACGGCGCTTTTGATCTTTGCGTTGCTGGGCGCTGTTGCCAGATAACTCTTTTGATGGGTTGTCTTGCTGGCTTTGCTGGCGCTGAAAATCCACCAAAAACTGCTGATAATCCTCAAGATCGCCGTCAAATTGTTCCACTTTGCCATCGTGTACCAGATAAAGGTCATCGGTAGTGGATCGCAGTAAATGACGATCATGGGAAACCACCACTAATGCGCCTTCGAAATCTATTAATGCTTCGGTCAGGGCTTGGCGCATATCAAGGTCAAGGTGGTTGGTCGGTTCATCAAGCAGCAACAGGTTAGGGCGCTGCCAGATAATCAGTGCCAATACCAGTCGTGCTTTTTCGCCGCCAGAGAAACGGGCGGTGGGGTCAGTAACTTGATCGCCCTGGAAACCATAACCGCCCAAATAATCGCGCAGCTGTTGTTCCGGCTCCTTAGGGGCCAGTCGGCTCATATGCTGTAGCGGAGATTCGTCAGCCCGCAGAAATTCAAGCTGATGCTGGGCGAAGTAACCCAGTTTAATCCCTTTGGACAGGCCAATTTCACCACTTTGTGGTTCCAGCGTACCTGCTAACAGCTTAATCAGGGTTGATTTACCCGCACCATTGCGGCCCAGTAAACCAATGCGCGAACCCGGCACCAGATTGAGTTTTATCGATTCTAAAATGGTGCGATCGCCATAGCCGGCGCTGACTTTATCCATCCGCAGCAGCGGGTCTGGTAGGCTCTCGGGTGTCCGGAAACTGAAGTGGAATGGGTTATCCACATGGGCTGGCGCGATAAGCTCCATCCGCTCCAACATTTTAATTCGGCTTTGGGCTTGCTTGGCTTTGGTCGCCTGGGCGCGAAAGCGGTCAATATAGCTTTGTAAATGCGCGACTTTCTCTTGCTGATGCTGATACATCGACTGTTGCTGGGACAGCTTCGTGGCTCGCTGGCGTTCGAAGGATGAATAGTTGCCGGTGTATTCATTCAGCGTCTGCTGTTCAATATGCAGAATCTTATCAATAATAGGATCAAGGAAATCGCGGTCATGGGAAATCAACACCAAAGTACCGGAGTAGCTTTTCAGCCATTTCTCCAGCCAGATCACGGCATCTAAATCCAAGTGGTTCGTCGGCTCATCCAGTAACAATAAATCTGAGCGGCAAACCAGGGCCTGTGCCAAATTAAGACGCATCCGCCAGCCGCCGGAAAATGAACGCACGGGTTGCTGTAATTGGTCTTGAGAAAATCCCAACCCGTGCAGCAAGCTGGCGGCGCGTGATTGAATTGTCCAGGCCTGGATGGCGTCTAACTTGCCATGTACGGTGGCAATGGCGTGGCCGTCATTTTTTTCATTAGCCAGCTGAAGTTCGGCTTCTAACTGGCGATATTCGCGGTCACCGTCGATAACATACTCTATCGCCGGAACATCCAGTGCCGGGGTTTCTTGGTTAACCCAAGCCAGCGCCCAATTACTGGGAAAAGTGGCATTGCCGCCATCGGCGCTCAATTCGCCTTTGAGCAATGCCAGTAGAGTGGATTTGCCGCAGCCGTTTTTGCCGACCAGCCCGACTTTTTGGCCAGGATTAATTGTCGCTGTTGCATTATCCAGCAAGACACGAGTACCACGTCGAATTTGTAGTGAGGAAAAAACAATCATAGAGTGCCGTATATTTAGAGTTTACCCGTCATACTTCAAGCTGCATGTGTGTTGGCTGCGCTCGCTCACCCGAATCACTTACTCTAGTAAGCTCATCGGGATTTTCTCGCTTGCCGCCTTCCTGCAACTCGAATTATTTTGGGTATATGTTAAATTATATCCCCTTGGTTCTTGAGGTTGCCGACTGACAACGCCAATGACTTTGGGTACAAATCTTAGTCTTTTTTGGTCTTTGCGAAGCATGGTAACGGAAAAACCGCACCCTGACGACGCTTTGGAGGGGAATGATGTCGCAGCTACCGAAGGTTTTGCTGTTGTATGCCCATCCGGAATCACATGACTCGGTGGCAAACCGGGTTTTACTGCAACCGGTGCAGCAATTAGAACATGTCACTGTGCACGATCTTTATGCACATTATCCGGATTTCTTTATTGATGTTCATCATGAGCAGCAATTGCTACGCGAGCATCAAGTTATTGTATTTCAACATCCTTTATATACCTACAGTTGCCCTGCCTTGCTCAAAGAATGGCTGGATCGGGTGCTAGCCCGTGGTTTTGCCAATGGTGTCGGCGGCCATGCCCTGACCGGCAAATACTGGCGGTCAGTCATTACAACCGGCGAGCCGGAAGGTGCTTATCGGGCTGGGGGATATAACCGCTACCCGATGGAAGATATTCTGCGGCCTTTTGAATTGACGGCGGCAATGTGTCACATGCATTGGATGAATCCGATGATTATTTATTGGGCACGTCGTCAGAAGCCGGAAGTCTTAGCCAGTCATGCGCAAGCTTATGCGCAGTGGTTGCAGGCACCGCTACCGACGGGAGGGAACTGATATATGGAAGGCTCGGCGCTACTCACCGCAATTTTATTATTTTTATTCGCCGCCGTGGTGGCGGTGCCCATTGCCCAGCGGCTAGGGATAGGTGCGGTATTGGGCTATCTGATTGCGGGTATTGCTATCGGCCCGTGGGGGCTAGGTTTTATTCGTGATGTTGATGAAATTCTGCACTTCTCCGAGCTGGGTGTGGTGTTTTTGATGTTCATCATCGGCCTGGAGTTGAACCCAGCAAAACTGTGGCAATTGCGGCGCTCAATATTTGGTGTCGGTGCCGGGCAGGTGGTCATCACCGCCGGCATCTTGGGGGCGCTACTTTATTTCACCCAATTTGCCTGGCAAGCGGCACTGATTGGTGGGGTCGGTTTAGCCATGTCTTCTACCGCGATGGCGCTACAGCTGATGCGGGAAAAAGGCATGAACCGCAACGAAGGCGGGCAACTGGGATTCTCGGTTTTACTGTTCCAGGATATGGCAGTTATTCCGGCCTTAGCCTTGATACCCATTCTGGCAGGCGGCGGTGGGGCGGCGAATGACTGGGTCAAGATTGGCATCAAAGTTGCCGCTTTTACTGGCATGCTGATTGGCGGCCGTTATTTATTGCGCCCCTTGTTTCGCTACATTGTGGCCTCTGGGGTGCGAGAGGTTTTCACGGCGGCGGCATTGCTGGTAGTTTTGGGTTCTGCGCTGTTTATGGATTATCTGGGCCTATCGATGGCATTAGGGACATTTATCGCGGGCATCTTACTGGCTGAAAGTGAATTCCAACACGAATTAGAAATTGCTATTGAACCTTTTAAGGGGCTGCTGCTCGGATTGTTCTTTATTTCGGTCGGCATGGCGCTGAACCTTGGCGTGCTTTTCACCCATCTACTGGATGTCTTGCTGGGTGTGCTGGCGCTGGTGTTTATCAAAGGCACGGTGTTGTATGGGCTGGCGCGGACATTTGGCTTACGCCGTTCAGTGCGGCTGCAATTTGCCGGGGTGCTGAGCCAAGGTGGTGAGTTTGCTTTCGTCTTATTCTCGGCGGCATTTACTCAGCATGTGTTAAATGCCGAACAACTGGCATTGCTGTTGGTGGTGGTCACTCTCTCTATGATGACGACGCCGCTATTAATGCAACTTATCGACCGGATTCTGGTGCGCCGTTACAACGCGCAAGAAGAAAGTGATGAGAAGCCATTTGTGGAAGACAATGATCCGCAGGTGATTATTGTTGGTTTTGGGCGCTTTGGTCAGGTGATTGGCCGTTTACTGATGGCCAATAAAATGCGCATTACGGTGTTGGAGCGCGATGTCAGTGCCGTCAGTGTGATGCGCAAATACGGTTATAAAGTGTATTACGGGGATGCCACCGAGCTGGAGCTGTTGCGTGCGGCAGGGGCGGAAAAAGCCAAGGCGATTGTGATTACCTGTAATGAGCCGGAAGACACCATGACGCTGGTGCATTTGTGTCAGCAGCATTTCCCCAATTTGCACATTCTGGCCCGCGCCAGAGGGCGTGTGGAAGCACATGAATTGCTGCAACATGGGGTTAAAGATTTTACTCGCGAGACCTTCTCCAGTGCGCTGGAACTGGGGCGAAAAACATTGTTGGAATTGGGGATGCATCCTCATCAGGCCTACCGGGCACAACAACATTTCCGCCGTCTCGATATGCGGATGCTGCGTGAATTGGTGCCGCAGCATCAGGGGGATGTTGCGCAAATATCCAGAATTAAAGAAGCCCGCCGTGAGCTGGAAGATATTTTCCAACGAGAAATGCTGCATGAAAGTCGGCAATTAGATGGGTGGGATGAATACGAATAAGGCGGGAGAAAAGAATATAATGACTTTTAATCAGACAAAAACACGCAAAAGATTTATTGCTGGAGCCGTTTGTCCGAAATGTAAGGCATTGGATACGCTGGCTTTATGGCGTGAAGACCAGGTCGAAGTGGTGGAGTGTGTTAAGTGCGGTCACCATCAGCGCCAAACGGATGAACAAGTGAGTCAGCATGTCCGTGAACATGAACAAGTGATCGGTATTTTCCATCCGGAGTAGCGTTATCCTCCGCGATTTTTTATGCTGAAGAGTACAGCGGTGCAAATTTCCGCTACAATCTGTGCCAATTTTTGTTCCAAGGGTAGGAGATATCATGAAAGTAGCAAAAGACTTGGTGGTCAGCCTGGCTTACCAGGTACGTACAGAAGACGGTGTTTTAGTTGATGAGTCTCCGGTGAGCGCGCCGTTGGACTACCTGCACGGACACGGTTCCCTGATCGCTGGTTTGGAAAAAGCGCTCGAAGGCCACGAAGCCGGTGACAGCTTTGATGTGCGTGTCAACGCGGACGAAGGTTACGGCAGCTATGATGAAAATCTGGTGCAGCGCGTACCGAAAGACGTCTTTATGGGTGTTGACGAGCTGGAAGTTGGCATGCGTTTCCTGGCTGATACCGATCAAGGGCCAGTACCGGTAGAAATCACGGCTGTTGAAGACGAGCACGTTGTGGTTGATGGTAACCATATGCTGGCGGGTCAGGATTTGAACTTCCACGTAGAAGTGGTTGCTATCCGTGAAGCAACAGAAGAAGAGCTGCAACATGGCCACGTACATGGCGAGCATGATCATCACCACGAACACGGTGAAGGTTGCTGCGGCGGTCATGGCCATGATGAGCATGACGAAAGTCATGAACATGGTAAAGGCGGTTGTGGTAAAAGCGGCGGCTGCGGCTGTCACTAATATCTGATTAGGCCAGTTAACCGGGCTTTATCAGTCAAAAGCCAGCCTTGCGGCTGGCTTTTTTGCTATCAACACCACTGGATTTTACTGCCAGCGCTATTGTCTGCTAACACGACATCATGGTTAACACGACATCATAGTTAACACGACATAGCGGTTAACACTAATAGTGTGGTGGTGGCGTTTCATCCGATTCAGCAACCAGCATTGAGGTCTGGGATGCCCGCAGTTTATCGGTCAATAAACGCAAATGCTCCCGCAATTTGCTGATTTCCATCTGATGCTCCGTCACGATCACATTGAGTTCATCAATCGTCACTTCCTGAAATGCCAGACGGCTTTCCAGCATTTCCAGCCGTTGTTCAAACAGGGATTGTTCCATCTTAATTACCTCTCATGACTGAAAATCAGACCCTTTGGTCACTTTCCACCTGATGTCAGATGGAAAATAGCAAGGAAGGGCAGATTCTACCTGCAAAACCCTATGATTACTCTGCAAGGGTTAAGATATCGATAAAACGAAACTTCTTGTAGTAAAAAAAGTCTTAATATCACTTAATAGGATAAGCATAGAGATTGTTTTGTGTTCGCACAGACAGTTATAGTACAAGTTACTCTTATAATCGTTGCTTGGGGTAAGTGTCCTTAAGCCAATGGAGAAATGGATGAAATCACTGTTTAAAGTAACGCTACTGGCTACCACCATGGCGCTGACCCTGAATACCTCTGTGGCTTTTGCTGCTGAAACTGCGAAAGCGGCAGATACAGCAACAAAAACAAATAGCGCATTTAAGAATGATGACCAGCAATCTGCATACGCATTAGGTGCATCATTAGGGCGCTATATGGATAACTCCCTGAAAGAGCAAGAAAAACTTGGCATTAAACTGGACAAAGACCAGTTGATCGCCGGGGTTCAGGATGCTTTTGCCAGCAAAAGCAAACTGACTGACGAAGAAATTGAAAAAACCTTGCAAGGTTTTGAAGCTCGCGTAAAAGCTTCTGCTCAGGCGAAAATGGAGCAGGATTCTAAAGAAAACGCTGATAAAGGCGCTAAGTATCGCGAAACCTTCGCTAAAGAAAAAGATGTGAAGAAAACTGAATCTGGCCTGCTGTACAAAGTAGAGAAAGCCGGTGCCGGTGATGCACTGAAAGACAGTGATACCGTAGTAGTTAACTACAAAGGGACACTGACCGATGGCACCGTATTTGATGATTCATACAAACGTGGTGAGCCATTGTCCTTCCGTCTGGACGGCGTTATCCCAGGTTGGACTGAAGGTCTGAAACAAATTAAGAAAGGCGGTAAGATTACTCTGGTTATCCCACCAGAACTGGCTTACGGCAAAACTGGCGTCCCAGGTATCCCGGCAAATTCTACCTTGGTATTCGATGTAGAATTGCTGGATGTTAAAGCTGCACCTAAAGCTGATGCCACTGAAGAACAACCTGCTGCAGCTACGGACGCAAAAGCTAAAAAGTAATTTAGCCTATTTGCTACCAAGCTGAACACCCGGTTATTCTTATAGCCGCCACGATTTTTGTCGTGGCGGTTTTTTTTGCACTTTATCTATCAATTCGCACTTCTGCGCGTTGATAACTTGACGATTTATAGCTTGTGGGCTTAACGTCAATATCACGCGCAAACGCAAGGATTTTATCTCGGCATATTTGCTAGACTTAGAATCTAAGATATTGAGTTATGAGTCTGTCAACGATATTGAGTCAGGCTTTACGTACAGGATGGTGCCTTCGATGTCTAATTCGCTTCTCAGTAGCGAACCCAGTGAACTGGATTTACTGGATGAACGTCCGTTCAGTCAAACGGACCATGAAATACTAAAATCATATGAAGCTATCGTTGATGGCCTGGCAATGCTTATTGGCAACCATTGTGAAATTGTCCTGCATTCGCTAGAAGACTTGAAAAGTTCGGCGGTAAGAATTGCTAATGGCGAGCATACTGGCAGACAAATAGGTTCACCCATCACTGACTTGGCTCTGCGGATGCTGCATGATATGGCGGGGGCCGACAGCAATGTTTCAAGAGCGTATTTCACCCGCGCCAAAAGCGGCGTGTTGATGAAATCAGTCACTATCGCTATCCGTAATCGTGACCAGCGAGTGATTGGCTTACTCTGCATTAACATGAATCTGGACGTGCCTTTCTCGCAAATTATTCAGACCTTTATGCCGCCGGAAACCCAAGAGGTTCCGTCTTCGGTAAACTTTGCTTCATCAGTTGATGACTTAGTGGCACAAACTCTGGAATTCACTATTGAAGAAGTGAATGCTGACCGCAATGTTTCGAATAACGCCAAGAACCGTCAGGTGGTGTTTAACCTGTATGAAAAAGGTATTTTTGATATCAAAGATGCCATTAATCAGGTGGCTGAGCGGCTTAATATCTCTAAACACACGGTTTATCTTTATATCCGCCAGTTTAAAAGCGGAGATCTTATCGGGCATGAGCGTTAATGTCTGAGGAAAATGCAGCAAAATATTGCCTGATGGTCACCGGGCCTGCTTATGGCACGCAGCAATCAAGTAGTGCCTATCAGTTTGCCCAAGCTCTCCTCAATGCGGGGCATCATTTAACGAGTGTTTTCTTCTACCGTGAAGGTGTGCTCAATGCTAACCAACTGACGGCACCGGCGAATGATGAATTCGATTTGGTGCGGGCATGGCAACAGTTGGCGGCAGAACATGGTGTGATGCTAAATGTGTGTGTGGCAGCAGCATTGCGCCGGGGCGTGACTGACCAGCAGGAAGCTGAGCAACTCAATCTGGCTGCGGCTAATCTGCAACCTGGCTTCACCCTCAGTGGCCTGGGGTCACTGGCAGAAGCGGCATTAACTTGCGACCGCATGGTGCAATTTTAATGGGCATAAAACGTATCGCTTTTGTTTTCACCCGTGGCCCTCATGGTAATTCCGCCGGGCGAGAAGGGTTGGATGCTTTATTGGCGACATCGGCACTGAGCGAGCACATTGGTGTATTCTTCATTTCCGATGGTGTCTTGCAATTGTTACCCCAGCAGCAACCCGAAAAAATTCTCGCCAGAAACTATATTGCCACTTTCGGTGTCTTACCCCTGTACGATGTTGAAAATTGTTATATCTGTGAAGCCTCATTACAGCAACGCGGATTGAGCGAAATGACGGATTGGGTACTTGATGTCGAGGTATTATCTCCGGTAAATTTACGTCGCCAATTGGCAACTTATGATGTTGTGCTGACTTTTTGATGAGGTTTGGGTAGCCATAATGCTGTATACCGTCAGTCATTCTCCTTATCACTGCGATTTATCTTCGTTGTTGAGATTAGTCACATCCGAAGATGAGATCTTATTTTTGCAAGATGGTGTTATGACTGTTTTGAAAAACAGTGAAAGCCTTAAGCTATTGTTAAATAACCCAGCTTCGCTATATGTGTTGGAAGATGACGTTATTGCACGCGGCTTGTCTGGTCAAATTTCAGACAAAATAATGCTAATCGGTTATACTCACTTCGTGGTTTTGACCCTAAAACATCAGCAACAACTGGCATGGTAATGCAGTCAATGCTGTATATTTCTTGACACCTTAGATAGTCAGCCATAAAATTCTGCGTCCTCGTACTCTGCCCTTAGTGCATACGAGGTGGATTTATCACGTGTTTACGAAGCAAAAAACCAGGAGCTTTTTTAATAATGGCAACGATTAACCAGCTGGTTCGCAAGCCACGTAGCATGAAGGTTGCTAAGAGCAACGTTCCTGCACTGGAAGCCTGCCCGCAGAAACGTGGTGTATGTACCCGCGTATATACCACCACCCCGAAAAAACCTAACTCCGCACTGCGTAAAGTTTGCCGTGTGCGTTTAACTAACGGTTTTGAAGTTACCTCCTACATTGGCGGTGAAGGTCATAACCTACAGGAACACTCCGTGATCCTGATCCGTGGCGGTCGTGTTAAAGACTTGCCAGGTGTGCGTTACCACACCGTTCGCGGCGCGCTTGACTGCTCAGGTGTTAAAGACCGTAAGCAATCACGTTCTAAGTACGGCGTGAAGAAGCCAAAGGCTTAATGGTTCTCCGTTAAGTAAGGCCAAACATTTTCACATTAATGTCAAAATAAACTCTTAGAGTTTTGGACAACCCTGAATTAACAACGGAGTATTTCCATGCCACGTCGTCGTGTAATTGGCCAACGTAAAATTTTACCAGATCCTAAGTTCGGATCAGAGCTGTTGGCTAAATTTGTAAATATCCTGATGGTAGATGGTAAAAAATCTACTGCAGAAGCAATCGTCTATACCGCGCTGGAGACCCTGGCTCAGCGTTCTGGTAAAGATTTTCTGGAAGCTTTCGAAGTAGCTCTGGATAACGTGCGCCCGACTGTAGAAGTTAAGTCTCGCCGCGTTGGTGGTTCTACTTATCAGGTACCAGTTGAAGTTCGTCCGGTTCGTCGTAATGCCTTGGCAATGCGTTGGATCGTTGATGCTGCTCGTAAACGCGGTGATAAATCCATGGCTTTGCGCTTGGCGAATGAACTGTCTGACGCAGCAGAGAACAAAGGTTCTGCTGTTAAGAAACGTGAAGACGTTCACCGCATGGCCGAAGCCAACAAGGCGTTCGCCCACTACCGCTGGTAATCCCTTGCGGTAGTTTTGCTAACCATGCGGGCGCTCAAAAAGCCAACCCGCATGGGTTAACCGAATGAACGCCCTAGGAATAGAGGAATCAAATGGCTCGTAAAACACCCATTGAGCGCTATCGTAATATCGGTATCAGCGCTCACATCGACGCCGGTAAGACAACCACTACCGAACGTATCCTGTTTTACACCGGTGTAAACCATAAAATCGGTGAAGTTCATGACGGCGCAGCCACCATGGACTGGATGGAACAGGAGCAGGAGCGTGGTATTACCATTACTTCTGCGGCTACTACCTGCTTCTGGTCTGGTATGGCTAAACAGTATGAACCACATCACGTCAATATCATTGACACCCCTGGGCACGTTGACTTCACCATCGAAGTAGAACGTTCCATGCGTGTTCTTGACGGCGCGGTAATGGTTTACTGTGCAGTTGGTGGTGTTCAGCCACAGTCTGAAACCGTATGGCGTCAGGCGAACAAATATAAAGTTCCACGCATTGCGTTCGTTAACAAAATGGACCGCATGGGTGCTAACTTCCTGAAAGTTGTTGGTCAGATTAAATCTCGTCTGGGCGCGAATCCAGTTCCATTGCAATTGGCAATCGGCGCGGAAGAGAAATTCACCGGTATTATTGACCTGGTGAAAATGAAAGCGATCAACTGGAACGAAGCTGATCAGGGCGTGACCTTCGAATATGAAGAGATCCCAGCTGATATGGTTGAGCTGGCTGCTGAATGGCACCAGAATCTGGTTGAATCTGCTGCAGAAGCATCAGATGAGCTGATGGACAAATACTTGGGCGGCGAAGAGCTGACCGAGGAAGAAATCAAGAAAGCTCTGCGTCAGCGTGTTCTGCGTAACGAAATCATCTTGGTTACCTGTGGTTCTGCGTTTAAGAACAAAGGCGTACAGGCAATGCTGGATGCAGTTATCGACTATCTGCCAGCACCAACTGACGTTGAAGCAATCAACGGTATTTTGGACGATGGCAAAGATACGCCGGCTGTTCGTCATTCAGACGACAAAGAACCGTTCTCTGCACTGGCATTCAAAATTGCTACCGACCCATTTGTTGGTAACTTGACCTTCTTCCGTGTGTACTCTGGTGTTGTAAACTCCGGTGACACCGTGCTGAACTCAGTACGTTCACAGCGTGAGCGTTTGGGTCGTATCGTACAGATGCACGCTAACAAACGTGAAGAGATCAAAGAAGTTCGTGCAGGCGACATCGCAGCAGCGATCGGTCTGAAAGACGTGACGACGGGCGACACCTTGTGTGATCCAACTAATCCGATCATCTTGGAACGTATGGAGTTCCCAGAGCCAGTAATCTCTGTTGCCGTTGAACCAAAAACCAAAGCCGACCAAGAAAAAATGGGTATGGCTCTGGGTCGTCTGGCAAAAGAAGATCCATCATTCCGCGTTTGGACTGACGAAGAATCTGGTCAGACTATCATCGCTGGTATGGGTGAGTTGCACTTGGATATCTTGGTTGACCGTATGCGCCGCGAATTTAACGTGGAAGCAAACGTCGGTAAACCTCAGGTTGCATACCGTGAAACTATCCGCGATACCGTTAAGGACGTGGAAGGTAAGCACGCTAAACAATCAGGCGGTCGTGGTCAGTACGGTCATGTTGTTATCGACATGTCTCCGTTACCACCGGGTGGCGCTGGATATGAATTCGTCAACGAAATCGTTGGTGGTTCTATTCCTAAAGAGTTCATCCCAGCCGTTGATAAAGGTATTCAGGAACAGCTGAAAGCTGGTCCATTGGCAGGTTATCCGGTTGTGGACGTTAAAGTTCGTCTGCATTACGGTTCTTACCATGACGTTGACTCCTCAGAATTGGCGTTTAAATTAGCCGGTTCTATCGCCTTTAAAGAAGGTTTCAAACGAGCTAAACCAGTTCTGCTTGAGCCAATCATGAAGGTTGAAGTCGAAACCCCTGAAGATTACATGGGTGACGTAATGGGCGACCTTAACCGTCGTCGTGGTATCATCGAAGGTATGGAAGATACTGCTACCGGTAAAACCGTTCGCGTCAAGGTTCCGTTGTCTGAAATGTTCGGTTATGCTACTGACCTGCGTTCTCAGACTCAGGGCCGTGCTTCTTACTCCATGGAATTCCTGGAGTATGCTGAAGCACCTAGTAACGTCGCTAAAGCCGTTATCGAAGCCCGTGGCAAATAAGCTTTCGGGTTTAAAACATTGATCCAGTGCTCTCTCATAAGTGGGAGAGCACAAGAGTAAGGAATATAGTCGTGTCTAAAGAAAAATTTGAACGTACCAAACCCCATGTAAACGTCGGTACTATCGGCCACGTTGACCATGGTAAAACTACCCTGACTGCAGCAATCACCACCGTTTTGGCTAAAACCTACGGCGGTAGCGCTCGTGCTTTCGATCAGATCGATAACGCACCAGAAGAAAAAGCACGTGGTATCACCATCAACACTTCTCACGTTGAATATGATACTCCAGCACGTCACTACGCGCACGTTGACTGCCCAGGGCATGCCGACTACGTTAAAAACATGATCACCGGTGCTGCGCAGATGGACGGCGCGATCCTGGTTGTTGCTGCAACTGATGGCCCTATGCCACAGACTCGTGAGCACATCCTGTTGGGTCGCCAGGTTGGCGTTCCTTACATCATCGTATTCATGAACAAATGTGACATGGTTGATGATGAAGAGCTGCTGGAATTGGTAGAAATGGAAGTTCGTGAACTTCTGTCTGCTTACGATTTCCCAGGCGACGACCTGCCAGTAGTACGCGGTTCTGCTCTGAAAGCGCTGGAAGGCGAAGCTGAGTGGGAAGCTAAAATCATCGAACTGGCTGGCTACCTGGATTCTTACATCCCAGAACCAGAACGTGCTATCGACAAGCCGTTCCTGCTGCCAATCGAAGACGTATTCTCTATCTCTGGCCGTGGTACTGTAGTAACTGGTCGTGTAGAGCGCGGTATCGTTAAAGTTGGTGAAGAAGTAGAGATCGTTGGTATCAAAGATACTGTTAAATCTACTTGTACTGGCGTTGAAATGTTCCGCAAATTGCTGGACGAAGGCCGTGCTGGTGAGAACGTTGGTGTTCTTCTGCGTGGTATCAAACGTGAAGATATCGAACGTGGTCAGGTTCTGGCTAAACCAGGTTCTATCAAACCACACACTACCTTTGAATCAGAAGTTTATATTCTGAGCAAAGACGAAGGCGGCCGTCATACTCCGTTCTTCAAAGGCTACCGTCCTCAGTTCTACTTCCGTACAACTGACGTGACCGGTACCATCGAACTGCCAGAAGGCGTTGAGATGGTAATGCCAGGTGACAACATCAACATGATCGTTACCTTGATCCACCCAATCGCAATGGACGACGGTCTGCGTTTCGCAATCCGTGAAGGCGGCCGTACTGTTGGCGCTGGTGTTGTTGCTAAAGTTATCGCTTAATTGTTTTATTGATTAAGTTAAGAGGGCGCTTCGGCGCCCTTTTTTATTGTCTAAAATAAACAATCTTAATTGAAATAACTCGCATTCTTATTTACACTTGAGGTATTGGTTAAGAAGTGAGTCATTTTATGTATGTTTGCCTGTGTAATGCGATATCTGACAAAGTGATCCGTAAAGTTATACGTCAGCACCATCCACATACCATTCAACAATTACGTCAACTTGTGCCAATAGGTACAGACTGCGGGAAGTGCATTCGACAGGCTAGAGAAATCTTGATCGAGGAGCGCTCTAATATTCCAGAAATGAATGATGTTGCCTAATAGTTAGCATGGAGAAGTTTTCTCCACACTTTGCCATCTAGTACTACACTTTTAGTACTGGAAGCGGAGGGTATTTCTATGAAAGGCGATAAAAAAATAATTGCACATCTTAACAAACTACTCGGAAACGAGCTGGTTGCTATCAATCAATATTTTCTCCATGCCCGAATGTTTAAAAACTGGGGGCTGATGCGCCTTAATGATAAGGAGTATCACGAATCCATAGACGAAATGAAGCATGCGGATAAGTATATCGAGCGCATCTTATTCCTTGAGGGCATTCCTAATCTGCAAGATTTGGGTAAGCTCAACATTGGCGAGGATGTAGAAGAAATATTGAAATCTGATTTAGCTCTTGAGTTAGCAGGGGCAAAGGATTTGCGTGAAGGCATTGCCTATGCGGACTCTATCCATGACTATGTCAGTCGTGATTTATTGAAAGAAATTCTGGCTGACGAAGAAGGCCATATTGATTGGCTTGAAACTGAACTTAGCCTGATTGACCGCTTAGGGATACAAAACTACTCCCAGGCCCAGCTGACAACCGGCTGATTTTTCATCGATTATTTTGTGGTTTAATGATTTAGCTATGACAACTTTATCCCAGAGAGTGAGACCGAATCAGGCTCACTCTTTTTCATTATCAATCCCCCGCTAATCACCATATTTACCCCTAATAAAATTATCTGGTAAGTTTTCGCATAGATTTTCAACACCAGCTTGCTTCCTGCTGGTATTTACGTATAATGCGCGGGCCTACCTAATCTTGATAGGCCAGATTGAAACTAATCTGTCGGTTACAGTCTAGCGCCGTAACTGAACAATACTCCCGATATGGGGGTTATATGTTGAACGATTACACTCCCCCATCAATCGAAATGGGTGCGAGGAGTAATCATTTACGTTTATAAATAATTGGAGCTCTGGTCTCATGCAGAACCAAAGAATCCGTATCCGCCTGAAAGCGTTTGATCATCGTTTGATCGATCAATCAACTGCGGAAATCGTCGAGACTGCCAAGCGCACTGGTGCGCAGGTTCGTGGTCCGATCCCGCTGCCAACTCGCAAAGAGCGCTTTACCGTTCTGATCTCTCCGCACGTCAATAAAGATGCGCGCGATCAGTACGAGATTCGCACTCACAAGCGTCTGGTTGACATCGTTGAGCCAACCGAGAAAACCGTTGATGCTCTGATGCGTCTGGATCTGGCTGCCGGTGTAGACGTGCAGATCAGCCTGGGTTAATCAGGTCATTGAGCGATTGAGAGGTTGAAACAATGATTGGTTTAGTCGGTAAAAAAGTGGGCATGACTCGTATCTTCACTGAAGATGGCGTTTCAATCCCAGTAACTGTTATCGAAATTGAAGCGAACCGCGTAACTCAGGTCAAAAGCCTGGAGAACGACGGATACCGTGCTGTGCAAGTAACTACCGGTGCTAAAAAAGCTAACCGCGTTACCAAACCAGAAGCGGGTCATTTCGCTAAAGCTGGCGTAGAAGCTGGCCGTGGTCTGTGGGAATTCCGCCTTCCAGAAGGTCAAGAGTTTACTGCTGGTCAAGAAATTAGCGTCGAAATTTTTGCAGACGTTAAAAAAGTCGATGTTACAGGTACGTCTAAAGGTAAAGGTTTTGCCGGTACTGTTAAGCGCTGGAACTTCCGTACCCAAGATGCTACCCATGGTAACTCCTTGTCTCACCGTGTTCCGGGTTCTATCGGTCAAAACCAGACTCCGGGCAAAGTGTTCAAAGGCAAGAAAATGGCTGGCCACCTGGGTGACGAGCGTGTAACCGTTCAAAGCCTGGACGTAGTACGTGTTGACGCTGAGCGCAACCTGCTGTTGGTTAAGGGTGCTGTACCGGGCGCAACCGGTGGCAACCTGATCGTTAAACCAGCTGTGAAGGCGTAAGGGGATAGCAATGGAATTAGTATTGAAAGACGCGCAAGGCGCGCTGACTGTTTCCGAAACTACCTTCGGTCGTGATTTCAACGAAGCGCTGGTACATCAGGTTGTTGTTGCTTATGCAGCAGGTGCCCGTCAAGGTACTCGTGCTCAGAAGACCCGCGCTGAAGTAACTGGTTCCGGTAAAAAACCGTGGCGCCAGAAAGGTACCGGCCGTGCGCGAGCAGGTTCTGTAAAGAGCCCAATCTGGCGTTCAGGTGGTGTGACCTTTGCTGCGAAGCCTCAGGACCACAGTCAGAAAGTAAATAAAAAGATGTACCGCGGCGCGCTGAAAAGCATTCTGTCCGAATTGGTACGTCAAGATCGTCTGATCATTGTCGAAAAATTCTCTGTTGAAGCACCTAAAACTAAGTTGCTGGCACAGAAATTGAAAGATATGGCTCTGGAAGATGTGCTGATCGTAACTGGTGAACTGGATGAGAACTTGTTCTTGGCAGCTCGCAACCTGTATAAGGTTGATGTTCGCGATGTAGCCGGTATCGACCCAGTAAGCCTGATCGCCTTCGACAAAGTGGTTATGACAGCTGATGCTGTGAAGCAAGTTGAGGAGATGCTGGCATGATTCGTGAAGAACGTCTGCTGAAAGTACTGCGCGCGCCGCATGTATCTGAAAAAGCGTCCGCTGCGATGGAAAAGAATAACACCATCGTTCTCAAAGTTGCCCTCGATGCGACCAAAGCAGAAATTAAAGCTGCAGTGCAGAAACTGTTTGAAGTCGAAGTCGAAGACGTTAACACCTTGCTGGTTAAAGGCAAGAGTAAGCGTCACGGTCAGCGTGTTGGTCGTCGTAGCGACTGGAAAAAAGCTTACGTCACCCTGAAAGAAGGCCAGAATCTGGACTTCATCGGCGGCGCAGAGTAAGTCGGAGGAGTAAACAATGGCAATTGTTAAATGTAAACCTACATCTCCGGGTCGTCGCCACGTTGTTAAAGTGGTTAACCCTGAGCTGCACAAGGGTAAGCCTTATGCCCCGTTGCTTGAGAAATTAAGCAAAAGCGGTGGCCGTAACAACAATGGCCGTATCACTACCCGTCATATCGGTGGTGGCCACAAGCAGCATTATCGTCTAGTTGACTTCAAACGCAACAAAGATGGTATCCCTGCAGTGGTAGAGCGTCTGGAATACGATCCGAACCGTTCCGCGAATATCGCGTTGGTTCTGTACAAAGACGGCGAACGTCGTTATATCCTGGCGCCTAAAGGCCTGAAAGCTGGTGACCAGATTCAATCTGGCGTTGATGCTGCAATTAAAGCAGGTAACACCCTGCCTATGCGTAACATCCCAGTTGGTTCAACGGTTCATAACGTAGAAATGAAACCAGGTAAAGGCGGCCAATTGGCTCGTTCTGCTGGTGCATACGTTCAGATCGTTGCTCGTGACGGTTCCTACGTTACTCTGCGTCTGCGCTCCGGCGAAATGCGCAAGGTTCTAGCTGATTGCCGCGCCACCTTAGGTGAAGTCGGTAACGCTGAACACATGCTGCGTGTCCTGGGTAAAGCAGGTGCCAGTCGTTGGCGTGGTATTCGTCCTACCGTTCGCGGTACGGCGATGAACCCGGTAGATCACCCGCACGGTGGTGGTGAAGGTCGTAACTTTGGTAAGCACCCGGTAACCCCGTGGGGCGTTCAGACCAAAGGTAAGAAGACCCGTAGCAACAAGCGTACTGATAAGTTCATCGTACGTCGCCGTAGTAAAAAATAATTAGAGGATAAGCCATGCCACGTTCTCTCAAGAAAGGTCCCTTCATTGACCTGCACTTGCTGAAGAAGGTAGAGAAAGCGGTGGAAAGCGGAGACAAGAAGCCAATTCGGACTTGGTCCCGTCGTTCAACGGTCTTTCCAAATATGATCGGTTTGACCATCGCTGTCCATAATGGTCGTCAGCACGTACCAGTCTTTGTAGCCGATGAAATGGTCGGTCACAAACTGGGTGAATTCGCGCCGACCCGTACTTATCGCGGCCATGCGGCCGATAAAAAGGCTAAAAAGCGCTAAGGTAGGAGGAAGAGATGGAAACTATCGCTAAACATCGCCACGCTCGTTCTTCTGCTCAGAAGGTTCGCTTGGTAGCGGACCTGATTCGCGGTAAGAAAGTGTCGCAAGCTCTGGAAACTCTGGCCTATACCAACAAGAAAGCTGCTGGTTTGGTTAAGAAGGTACTGGAGTCTGCCATTGCTAACGCAGAACACAACGATGGCGCTGACATCGATGATCTGAAAGTCACGAAGATCTTCGTAGACGAAGGCCCTAGCATGAAGCGCATTATGCCTCGTGCAAAAGGTCGTGCAGATCGCATCCTGAAGCGCACCAGCCACATTACTGTGGTTGTGTCCGATCGCTGAGACTCTGGAGACTAGCAATGGGTCAGAAAGTACATCCTAATGGTATTCGACTAGGTATTGTCAAAGCTTGGAACTCTACCTGGTACGCAAATACCAAAGAATTCGCTGACAACCTGGACAGCGACTTTAAAGTTCGCCAATTCCTGACTAAGGAATTAGCGAAAGCTTCCGTTTCTCGCATCGTTATCGAGCGTCCAGCGAAGAGCATCCGTGTGACTATTCACACAGCTCGTCCTGGCATCGTTATCGGCAAGAAAGGTGAAGATGTCGAAAAACTGCGTAAGGTCGTAGCGGATATCGCTGGCGTTCCTGCGCAGATTAACATCGCCGAAGTCCGTAAACCGGAACTGGACGCAAAATTGGTTGCTGACAGCATCACTTCACAGCTGGAACGTCGCGTTATGTTCCGTCGTGCTATGAAGCGTGCTGTACAGAACGCAATGCGTCTTGGCGCTAAAGGTATCAAAGTTGAAGTAAGCGGCCGCCTTGGCGGTGCTGAAATCGCGCGTACCGAATGGTACCGTGAAGGTCGTGTTCCGTTGCATACACTGCGTGCGGATATCGATTACAACACATCTGAAGCGCACACCACTTATGGTGTAATCGGCGTTAAGGTATGGATCTTCAAAGGTGAGATCTTGGGTGGTATGGCTGCTGTTGAACAACCGGAACCGGCTGCGCAACCTAAAAAGCAGCAGCGTAAAGGCCGCAAGTAAGGAGAATCGCTGATGTTACAACCAAAGCGTACAAAATTCCGTAAGATGCACAAAGGCCGTAACCGTGGCCTTGCGCAAGGTACGGATGTTAGCTTCGGTGAGTTCGGCCTGAAAGCTTGTGGCCGTTGCCGCCTGACGGCTCGTCAAATCGAAGCAGCCCGTCGTGCGATGACACGTGCAATTAAGCGTCAAGGTAAGGTCTGGATCCGTGTATTCCCGGACAAACCGATCACCGAGAAGCCGCTCGAAGTGCGTATGGGTAAAGGTAAGGGTAACGTAGAGTATTGGGTTGCCCTGATCCAGCCAGGAAAAGTTTTATTTGAAATGGCTGGTGTGCCGGAAGAAACTGCTCGCGAAGCATTTAAGCTTGCGGCAGCAAAACTGCCTGTCGGAACCACCTTTGTAACTAAGACGGTGATGTAATGAAAGCACAAGAGCTGCGTGAAAAAAGCGTTGAAGAGCTGAACACTGAGCTGCTCAACCTGCTGCGTGAGCAATTTAATTTGCGCATGCAGGCGGCTAGTGGCCAGCTGCAACAAACTCACCTGTCGAAACAAGTGCGCCGTAATATCGCACGTGTTAAGACTTTACTGACTGAAAAGGCGGGTGCGTAATGACTGACCAAACTCGTACTCTGCAAGGTCGCGTAGTTAGTGACAAAATGGAGAAATCCATGGTTGTTGCTATCGAACGTGTGGTGAAGCACCCTATTTACGGGAAATTCATCCGTCGTACGACGAAATTGCATGTACATGACGAGAACAATGAATGTGGAATCGGTGACGTGGTAGAAATCCGCGAATGCCGTCCATTGTCAAAGACTAAGTCTTGGACGCTTGTTCGCGTTGTAGAGAAAGCGATTCTGTAATAGAGTAGCCAACTCGCATAGAATGAACGGCTCAGAAAGTGAGCCGTTTATTTTTTCTACCCATAATCTGGATGCGGTGTTATAATGCTGCGCCCTCATTCATGGGGCTTTTAAACGACCTATTCTGGGTCCTAAAGTAGTAGTTGACATTAGCGGAGCACTAACATGATCCAAGAACAGACTATGCTGAACGTGGCCGACAACTCCGGTGCACGTCGCGTAATGTGTATCAAGGTTCTAGGTGGCTCGCACCGTCGCTACGCAGGCATCGGCGACATCATCAAGATCACCATCAAGGAAGCAATTCCTCGTGGCAAGGTGAAGAAAGGCGATGTGCTGAAGGCGGTAGTGGTGCGCACCAAGAAGGGTGTACGTCGCCCGGACGGTTCTGTCATTCGCTTCGATGGTAACGCTTGTGTTATTTTAAATAATAACAGCGAGCAGCCAATCGGCACGCGTATTTTTGGGCCGGTAACTCGTGAACTGCGTAATGAGAAGTTCATGAAAATTATCTCTCTGGCACCAGAAGTACTCTAAGGAGCGAACCATGGCAGCGAAAATCCGTCGTGATGACGAAGTTATCGTGCTAACCGGGAAAGACAAAGGTAAGCGCGGTAAAGTAAAGAATGTCCTGTCTGCTGGTAAGGTCATTGTTGAAGGTATCAACCTGGTTAAAAAACATCAGAAGCCGGTTCCGGCCCTGAACCAACCAGGTGGCATTGTTGAAAAAGAAGCTGCAATTCAAGTTTCCAACATTGCGCTGTTCAACGCGACAACCGGTAAGGCTGACCGTGTAGGCTTTAGATTTGAAGATGGCAAAAAAGTCCGTTTCTTTAAATCTAATAGCGAAACTATCAAGTAATTTGGAGTAATACGATGGCGAAACTGCATGATTACTACAAAGACGAGGTGGTCAAACAACTGATGTCTCAGTTTGGCTACAACTCTGTCATGCAAGTCCCTCGGGTCGAGAAGATCACCCTGAACATGGGTGTTGGTGAAGCGATCGCTGACAAGAAACTGCTGGACAATGCAGCAGCTGACTTGGCAGCAATCTCCGGTCAAAAGCCGTTTATCACCAAAGCACGCAAATCTGTTGCAGGCTTCAAAATCCGTCAGGGCTATCCGATCGGCTGTAAAGTAACCCTGCGTGGCGAACGCATGTGGGAATTCTTTGAGCGTCTGATTACCATTGCTGTACCTCGTATCCGTGACTTCCGTGGCTTGTCCGCTAAGTCATTCGATGGTCGTGGTAACTACAGCATGGGTGTGCGCGAGCAGATCATCTTCCCGGAAATCGACTACGATAAAGTCGATCGTGTACGTGGTTTGGATATTACCATTACCACTACTGCGAAATCCGATGATGAAGGCCGTGCATTGTTGGCTGCTTTTAAATTCCCATTCCGCAAGTAAGGTAGGGTTACTGATGGCTAAGCAATCAATGAAAGCACGCGAAGTTGTTCGCGTGAAACTAGCTAACAAATACCGCGCTCAACGCGAGGAATTAAAAGCTATTATCTCTGGTGTGAACTCATCCGACGAAGATCGTTGGAATGCTGTTCTGAAGCTGCAGTCTCTGCCGCGTGATTCCAGCCCGTCCCGTCAGCGTAACCGCTGCAACCAAACTGGTCGTCCGCATGGTTTCCTGCGGAAGTTCGGGTTGAGCCGTATTAAAGTCCGTGAAACCGCAATGCGCGGTGAAATCCCGGGCCTTAAAAAGGCTAGCTGGTAATTGTCACCAATTGAATCACGGGAGTAAAGACAGATGAGCATGCAAGATCCGATCGCGGATATGCTGACCCGTATCCGTAACGGTCAAGCCGCAAACAAAGTTGCGGTCACCATGCCTTCCTCCAAGCTGAAAGTGGCAATTGCCAACGTTCTGAAGGAAGAAGGTTTTATTGAAGATTTTAAAATCGAAGGCGACACCAAGCCTGTTCTGGAATTAGCACTTAAGTATTTCCAGGGCAAGGCAGTGGTAGAAAGCATTCAACGTATCAGCCGTCCAGGTTTGCGCATCTATAAGAAAAAAGATGAGCTGCCAAAAGTTATGGCCGGTTTGGGTATCGCTGTTATTTCTACCTCTAAAGGTGTTATGACCGATCGTGCAGCTCGCCAAGCTGGTCTTGGTGGCGAGATTATCTGCTACGTAGCTTAATTCGGGAGGAAAGAATGTCTCGTGTTGCAAAAGCACCCGTCGTCATTCCTGCCGGCGTAGAGGTAAAACTCAACGGTCAGGTTATTTCGATAAAGGGTAAGAACGGCGAGCTGACTCGTACCGTCCATAGCGCTGTTGAAGTTAAACAAGTAGAAAATACACTGACTTTCGCTCCACGCGAAGGCGCTGTAGACGGTTGGGCCCAAGCGGGTACCACTCGTGCATTGTTGAACTCAATGGTCATTGGTGTTACCGACGGCTTCACTAAGAAGCTTCAATTGGTAGGTGTAGGTTACCGTGCCGCAGTTAAAGGCAACGTGGTGAATTTAGCTTTAGGCTTCTCTCATCCAGTTGACCATGAATTGCCGGCTGGCATCACTGCCGAATGCCCGACCCAAACTGAAATCGTGCTGAAAGGCGCTGATAAGCAGGTGATTGGTCAGGTTGCAGCAGATTTACGTGCCTACCGTCGTCCTGAGCCTTATAAAGGCAAGGGTGTCCGTTACGCCGACGAAGTCGTGCGTACCAAAGAGGCTAAGAAGAAGTAAGGTAACACTATGGATAAGAAAGCAGCTCGTATCCGTCGTGCGACCCGCGCACGCCGCAAGCTCAAAGAACTGGGTGCGACTCGCCTGGTGGTACATCGTACCCCACGCCATATTTACGCGCAGGTTATTGCACCAAACGGTTCTGAAATTTTGGTAGCCGCTTCTACTTTAGAAAAAGCTATCAATGAGCAATTGAAGTACGCCGGCAACAAAGATGCCGCAACAGCTGTAGGCAAAACTATTGCTGAGCGCGCATTGGAAAAAGGGATCACGAAAGTATCCTTTGACCGTTCCGGTTTCCAATATCATGGTCGAGTCCAGGCACTGGCAGATGCTGCCCGTGAAGCTGGCCTTCAGTTCTAAGGTAGAGGTGTAAGATGTCTCACATCGAAAAACAAGCTGGCGAACTGCAGGAAAAGCTGATCGCGGTAAACCGCGTATCTAAAACCGTAAAAGGTGGCCGTATTTTCAGCTTTACCGCACTGACAGTAGTTGGTGATGGTAACGGTCGCGTTGGTTTTGGCTACGGCAAAGCACGCGAAGTTCCGGCAGCGATCCAGAAAGCGATGGAAAAAGCCCGTCGCGCTATGATTAATGTTGCTTTGGATAACGGTACTCTGCAGCACCCTGTAAAAGGTGCTCACACAGGTTCCCGTGTATTCATGCAACCAGCTTCTGAAGGTACCGGTATCATCGCCGGTGGTGCAATGCGCGCCGTCTTAGAAGTTGCAGGGGTTCATAACGTATTAGCTAAGGCATATGGTTCTACTAACCCGATTAACGTGGTTCGTGCAACTATTGCTGCCTTGGAAGATATGAAATCCCCAGAAATGGTCGCTGCTAAGCGTGGTAAATCCGTCGAAGAAATTCTAGGGAAATAACCATGGCAAAGACTATTAAAGTAACTCAAACAAAAAGCAGTATCGGTCGTTTGCCAAAACATAAGGCAACCCTGATCGGTTTAGGTCTGCGTCGTATTGGTCATACTGTAGAGCGTGAGGATACTCCTGCTGTACGTGGTATGGTCAACTTGGTTTCCTACATGGTTAAAGTTGAGGAGTAACAGATGCGTTTAAATACTCTGTCTCCGGCTGAAGGTGCCAAGCATGCGCCGAAGCGTGTAGGTCGTGGTATCGGTTCTGGCCTGGGTAAAACTGCTGGTCGTGGTCACAAAGGTCAGAACTCACGTTCTGGTGGTGGCGTACGTCGTGGTTTTGAAGGTGGTCAGATGCCTTTATATCGTCGTTTGCCGAAATTCGGCTTCACCTCTCGCAAAGCGATGATCACGGCAGAAGTTCGTCTGTCTGAACTGGCTTTAGTGGAAGGCGACGTAATCGACCTGAACACGCTGAAAGCCGCTAACGTTGTTGGTACCCAGATTGAGTTCGCGAAAGTTATGCTTTCAGGCGAAATCACTCGTGCGGTAACTCTTCGTGGTCTGCGTGTCACCAAAGGCGCTCGTGCTGCTATCGAAGCTGCTGGCGGTAAAATTGAGGAATAAGTAGCAGATGGCTAAGCAACCAGGATTAGATTTTCAAAGTGCTAAAGGCGGATTAGGCGAACTGAAGCGCAGACTTTTGTTTGTTATCGGTGCGCTTATTGTTTTCCGTATCGGCTCTTTTATTCCGATTCCTGGTATCGATGCCACTGTGCTTGCTAAATTGCTCGAGCAGCAGAGAGGCACCATCATTGAAATGTTTAACATGTTCTCTGGTGGTGCTCTCAGTCGTGCTTCTATCTTTGCCCTGGGTATTATGCCGTATATTTCGGCGTCAATTATTATCCAGCTGTTGACGGTGGTTCATCCAGCGTTGGCTGAAATAAAGAAAGAAGGGGAGGCTGGCCGTCGTAAGATTAGTCAGTATACCCGCTATGGCACGTTGGTATTGGCTATATTCCAGTCGATCGGTATTGCTACCGGTCTGCCGAATATGCCTGGGATGCAAGGTCTGGTAATCAATCCAGGCTTTGCCTTCTACTTTACCGCTGTTGTTAGCTTAGTCACGGGGACTATGTTCCTCATGTGGCTGGGTGAACAGATTACTGAGCGAGGTATCGGTAACGGTATCTCAATCATAATCTTCGCTGGTATTGTCGCGGGGCTCCCGCCGGCAGTTGGTCATACCATCGAGCAAGCTCGGCAAGGCGACCTGCACTTCCTCCTGTTGCTGTTGGTTGCAGTATTAGTGTTTGCAGTAACCTTCTTCGTTGTTTTCATTGAACGTGGTCAGCGTCGTATCGTCGTTAACTATGCTAAACGTCAACAAGGTCGTCGTGTTTATGCAGCACAGAGCACACACTTACCGTTGAAAGTGAATATGGCCGGGGTTATCCCTGCAATCTTCGCTTCCAGCATAATTCTGTTCCCTGCCACGATTGCATCATGGTTTGGGGGCGGGACAGGTTGGAACTGGCTGACGACTATTTCGATGTATTTGCAGCCGGGACAGCCGCTTTATGTGTTACTCTATGCGTCTGCAATCATCTTCTTCTGTTTCTTCTACACGGCGTTGGTGTTTAACCCGCGTGAAACAGCAGATAACCTGAAGAAGTCCGGTGCATTCGTGCCAGGAATTCGTCCGGGAGAGCAAACGGCGAAGTACATCGATAAAGTAATGACGCGTCTAACCTTAATTGGTGCGATGTATATTACTTTCATCTGCCTGATCCCGGAGTTCATGCGTGACGCGATGAAAGTACCATTTTACTTTGGTGGTACCTCCCTACTTATCGTAGTGGTGGTCATCATGGACTTTATGGCTCAAGTGCAAACTCTAATGATGTCGAGTCAGTACGAGTCTGCATTGAAGAAAGCAAACCTGAAAGGCTATAACCGCTAATTCAGGGATGTTTGAGAAGTTACGGAGAGTAAAAATGAAAGTTCGTGCTTCCGTCAAGAAATTATGTCGTAACTGCAAAATTGTTAAGCGTAACGGTGTCGTTCGCGTAATCTGCAGTGCCGAACCAAAGCATAAACAGCGTCAAGGCTGATTTATCTTGCATATTTTTCTTGCAAAGTTGGGTTGAGCTGGCTAGATTAGCCAGCCAATCTTTTGTATGTGACTGCAATGCTATTTGAGTATCCTGAAAACGGGCTTTTCAGAATGGTATTGCTGTATAAAAATAGTAGGAGTGCATAGTGGCCCGTATAGCAGGCATTAACATTCCTGATCAAAAACATACTGTTATCGCTTTAACCGCGATCTACGGTATCGGTAAGACCCGTTCACAGGCTATCTGTGTTGCTGCGGGTATTGCTGAAAATGTTAAGATCAGTGAGCTGTCTGAAGAGCAAATCGAGAAGCTGCGTGACGAAGTTGCCAAGTACGTTGTAGAAGGTGATCTGCGTCGTGAGGTGACCCTGAGCATCAAGCGTCTGATGGACCTTGGGACTTATCGTGGTTTGCGTCATCGTCGTGGTCTACCAGTTCGCGGTCAGCGTACTAAGACCAACGCACGTACCCGTAAGGGTCCGCGTAAACCGATCAAGAAATAATCGGGGTGATTGAATAATGGCAAAGGCACCTATTCGTGCACGTAAGCGTGTAAGAAAGACAGTCTCTGACGGTGTGGCTCATATCCATGCTTCTTTCAACAACACCATCGTTACCATTACTGATCGTCAGGGTAACGCTTTGGGTTGGGCAACAGCCGGGGGTTCCGGTTTCCGTGGTTCTCGTAAATCTACTCCGTTTGCAGCGCAAGTTGCAGCAGAGCGCTGCGCAGAAGCAGTGAAAGAATACGGTATTAAGAACCTGGAAGTTATGGTTAAAGGACCTGGTCCTGGTCGTGAGTCTACTATTCGCGCGTTAAACGCGGCTGGTTTCCGCATCACTAATATTACTGATGTGACTCCGATTCCTCATAACGGTTGTCGTCCGCCGAAAAAGCGCCGCGTATAACGTTGCTTTTAGGTTAGTTGGAGAGAGAAAATGGCAAGATATTTGGGTCCTAAGCTCAAGCTGAGCCGTCGTGAGGGCACAGACCTGTTCCTTAAGTCTGGCGTTCGCGCGATTGACACCAAGTGTAAGATTGAACAACCACCTGGCCAGCACGGTGCGCGTAAACCGCGTCTGTCTGACTATGGTGTACAGTTACGTGAGAAACAAAAAGTTCGCCGTATCTATGGTGTTCTGGAACGTCAATTCCGTAACTACTATAAAGAAGCAGCACGTCTGAAAGGCAACACTGGTGCAAACCTGTTGCAATTGCTGGAAGGCCGTCTGGATAACGTAGTTTACCGTATGGGCTTTGGCGCAACTCGTGCTGAATCACGTCAGCTGGTTAGTCATAAAGCTATCATGGTAAATGGTCGCGTTGTTAACATCGCTTCTTATCAGGTATCTCCGAATGACGTAGTCAGCATCCGTGAGAAAGCGAAAAAGCAGTCTCGTGTTAAGGCAGCTTTGGAGCTGGCTGAGCAGCGTGAAAAGCCGACTTGGCTGGAAGTTGATGCTGTCAAGATGGAAGGTGTGTTCAAACGTATTCCTGAACGTACTGATCTGTCTGCGGACATTAACGAACACCTGATCGTCGAGCTTTACTCCAAGTAAAGCTTAGTACCAAAGAGAGGACACAATGCAGGGTTCTGTGACAGAGTTTCTAAAACCGCGCCTGGTAGATATCGAGCAAGTCAGTTCGACGCACGCCAAGGTGACCCTTGAGCCGTTAGAGCGTGGCTTTGGCCATACTCTCGGCAATGCACTGCGCCGTATTCTGCTTTCATCTATGCCGGGTTGCGCGGTGACCGAGGTTGAGATTGATGGTGTACTGCATGAGTACAGCACCAAAGAAGGCGTACAGGAAGATATCCTGGAGATCCTGCTCAACCTGAAAGGGCTGGCGGTGAGAGTTCAGGGCAAAGATGAAGTTATTCTTACCCTGAATAAATCTGGCATTGGCCCTGTGACTGCAGCCGATATCACCCATGATGGTGATGTCGAAATCGTCAAGCCGCAGCACGTTATCTGCCACCTGACCGATGAAAACGCATCTATTAGTATGCGTATCAAAGTTCAACGTGGTCGTGGTTATGTGCCGGCTTCTGCCCGAATTCATTCGGAAGAAGATGAGCGCCCGATTGGTCGTCTGTTAGTAGACGCATGCTATAGCCCTGTAGAGCGTATTGCCTACAATGTTGAAGCAGCGCGTGTAGAACAGCGTACCGACCTGGACAAGTTGGTTATCGAGATGGAAACCAATGGTACGATCGATCCTGAAGAGGCGATCCGCCGTGCGGCAACTATCTTGGCTGAACAGCTTGAAGCTTTCGTTGACCTACGTGATGTACGTCAGCCGGAAGTTAAAGAAGAGAAGCCAGAGTTTGATCCGATCCTGCTGCGCCCTGTTGACGATCTGGAATTGACTGTCCGCTCTGCTAACTGCCTCAAGGCAGAAGCTATCCACTACATCGGTGATCTGGTACAGCGTACCGAGGTTGAGCTGTTGAAAACGCCGAACCTGGGTAAAAAATCTCTTACTGAGATTAAAGACGTGCTCGCATCACGTGGTCTTTCTTTAGGCATGCGCCTAGAAAATTGGCCACCGGCTAGCATTGCTGACAACGAGTAACCGGATCACAGGTTAAGGTTTTACTGAGAAGGATAAGGTCATGCGCCATCGTAAGAGTGGTCGTCAACTGAACCGTAACAGCAGCCATCGCCAGGCTATGTTCCGTAACATGGCCGGCTCTTTGGTTCGTCATGAGATAATCAAGACGACCCTGCCGAAAGCGAAAGAGCTGCGTCGCGTTGTTGAGCCGCTGATTACTCTTGCCAAGACCGACAGCGTAGCTAATCGTCGTCTGGCATTCGCCCGTACTCGTGATAACGAGATCGTGGCAAAACTGTTTAACGAGCTAGGCCCGCGTTTCGCGAGCCGCGCCGGTGGTTACACTCGCATTCTGAAGTGTGGCTTCCGTGCAGGCGACAACGCCCCGATGGCTTACATCGAGTTAGTTGATCGTGCTGCATCGCAAGCAGAAGTAGTTGCTGCAGAGTAATCTGTAAACGCGTAAAAAAACCGGGCTTGCCCGGTTTTTTTACGTCCATAATTCAGTAAGATGAGTTTTTTTCCACTATATCTTGTCCCTATCCTCTTATTATTTACCTGCCAATCCATTAACCTTCACTATCAAACCATCTGATGGGACTATTCTCTTAGGGGTGATATGGGATTAATTGATGAGTGGGCTGAAAGGCATATTATTAATGCTCAAGAAAAAGGGGAGCTCGATAACTTGCCGGGAAGTGGTAGGCCATTGTTACTCGATGATGATACGCATATACCTCTGGATCTAAGAGCAGGATATAGATTATTGAAGAATGCCGGATATCTTCCTCCTGAATTACAAGATAGGCAGGAGGCGCTTACTATTGCAGACTTATTATCAGGACTTGATAAACAGCAGGGTGATTATGCTCATCTCCACAAACGTTTAGTTTTATTGGAGCTGAGGCTAAAGCAAGCTGGGTTTAGTACGGATTTTCTGCACCAAGAGTATCAATCTCAAGTGGCAGATAAGATGTCGAAAGAGGAGTGACAAAATGTTAAAAATTGGGCAGCTCGCGAAACTTGCAGATGTCACGCCAGATACTATTCGCTATTATGAAAAGCAGGGTATGATGAATCATGGTGAGCGAACAGAGGGCGGCTACAGGCTTTATACCGAACAAGATTTACAGCGTTTACGTTTTATCCGTTATGCGAAGCAACTCGGATTTACATTAGAAACTATCGCTGAATTATTGTCGATCCGCGTCGATCCCGAACATCATACATGCCAAGAATCCAAAGCCATTGTTGATTCGCGCTTACATGATGTCGAAAGTAAAATTACAGAGCTAAAAAGGATGCGCGAATCACTGAAACGTCTTAGTAATGCTTGTTGTGGAAGTACCCATGCCACGACTTATTGTTCTATTTTAGAAGCTTTGGAACAGGGCGCGGCTGAGGAGCAAAATTTTTCAGATAGGCAGTTTTAAAGGGTTCGGATAAACAGTATTATTAGGGCGATTTTTAATCAACACATCCATTAGTGAGGCACTATTATGACGACATATCGGCATACTAAAGGCAAAATTAAAGACAACGCGTTAGAAGCATTACTCCATGATCCCCTCTTCAGGCAGCGTATAGAGAAAAATATAAAAGGCAAAGGGAGTTATCAACGTAAAGAAAAACATGCAAAAGGCGGTAACTGGGAGGCCAGTGGTAAGCAATCAATGGATTTATTACCACTGGCCTTCTGGTTTTAGAGCAAAAAAAAAGCCATCTAATTGATGGCTTTTAACGTTTTATTGCAATGGGATTATTTGGATTGCTGTGCTTTCAGCAAATCACGAATTTCAGCTAACAATTTTTCTTCTGTTGTCGGGGCTGGCGGCGCTGCTGGCTCTTCCGCTTTTTCACGGCGCAGTTTGTTTATCACTTTAACTGCGGAGAAAATAGCCAGTGCTACGATGACAAAATCAAAAATGCTCTGAACGAATGTACCGTAATTCATTACAACCGCGGGCACAGTTCCTTCCGCTGCTCGTAATACGAAATGGAATTGTTTAAAATCGACTCCACCGAGTAATAAACCTAATGGTGGCATGATGATATCGGCGACAAGTGAAGAAACTATTCTGCCGAATGCAGCACCAATAATTACCCCGACAGCTAAGTCGACAACATTGCCTCGCATGGCAAATTCACGAAATTCCTTCATAAAGCTCATAACCAACACCCCATTTAAAATGAACTACTTAATCTTAGCTAAATAAAGCCTACTACTGCCAAAATTATAAGAGATTTTTTCTATTCCCTTTGGGATTAGTTTTAATTTATAAAATTGGCAAGCAAATTTAATTATTGCTGGCTACAAGAAGAATGGACTTGGTTGGAACAATCGCTCCACATCAGGAACAAATTTCTTGTGGGTGATAAACATCACCACATGGTCGCCCTGCTTAATAACTGAATTACCATTAGCAATGATTACTTCATCACCACGAACAATGGCCCCAATGGTCGTTCCGGGTGGTAGTTTGATATCTTCGACCATTCGGCCGACAACTTTTGACGTGCTTTCGTCACCATGAGCAATGGCTTCGATAGCTTCTGCGACACCCCGTCTTAGTGACGATACACTGACAATATCGGCTTTGCGCACATGGCCTAATAGTGCAGAAATAGTGGCTTGCTGTGGTGATATCACTATATCAATAACACTTCCCTGCACCAGATCGACATAGGCACTGCGCTGGATTAATACCATCGCTTTTTTCGCACCCATGCGTTTTGCCAGCATAGCTGACATAATATTTGCTTCATCATCATTGGTAATGGCAATAAAGACATCAACCTGCTCAATGTGTTCTTCAGCTAGCAGTTCCTGGTCTGATGCATCGCCATAAAACACGATAGTATCGTGCAGCATTTCTGCTAGTTCAGCCGCGCGTTGCTGGTCGCGTTCAATTAATTTTACGCTGTAATCTTTTTCCAATCGCAGGGCCAAACCCGCACCCACATTGCCACCGCCAACAATCATAATACGTTTATAAGGCTTTTCCAGACGCTGTAACTCACTCATTACGGCCCGGATATGCTGCGAGGCGGCAACAAAGAAAACTTCATCACCCGCTTCAATGATTGTTGAGCCTTGTGGGCGAATAGGTCGGTCTTGGCGGAATATAGCGGCAACTCGGGTATCAATGTGCGGCATATGATCACGCAAAGATGACAATGCATTCCCAACTAATGGCCCGCCATAATAGGCTTTGACTGCGGCAATACTGACTTTACCCTCCGCGAAATTGACTACCTGCAAGGCACCAGGGTATTCGATTAATTTATAGATATAATCGATAACTAGTTGTTCTGGTGAAATTAAATGGTCAATAGGCACCGCTTCAGGTAAAAAAAGCTTATCTGATTCACGGATATATTCAGCTGAACGGATTCGAGCGATACGATTTGGCGTATTAAAGAGCGAGTAAGCAATTTGACAAGCAACCATGTTGGTTTCGTCGGAGTTAGTTACCGCAACCAACATATCAGCATCTTCAGCTCCAGCTTCCCGCAAAATTCGAGGATGCGAGCCGTGCCCTTGCACAACTCGCAGGTCAAATTTATCTTGTAACTGGCGTAACCGGCCAGAGTCGACATCAACGACAGTGATATCATTGTTCTCGCCTACCAGGTTTTCTGCCAGGGTTCCGCCAACTTGTCCTGCCCCAAGAATAATTATTTTCATCGCGTTCTCTGTTTCACACTGAAATTAGGTTTGAGGCAGTAAAATCCACCATTAGCTTTTGATTAACTTGGCATAAAAGAAACCGTCGCCATCTTCAGGGTGCGGCAGATTTTGTCTACCAGGTGCTGAAGTTGTCCCTGTTTCAACCAACTCGGCTTCGCTATGTCGTTGCAGGAAAGCGGCGATTTGTTGCTGATTTTCTTCGGGTAATATAGAGCAGGTAGCATAAACCATTACGCCGCCTTTTTTCAGTTTAGGCCAGATAGCTTCGATTATCTCAGATTGTAGCTGGGCCAGTTCGGCGATATCACTGTTTCGACGTAACCATTTAATATCTGGATGCCGACGGATGACCCCAGTGGCAGAGCAAGGTGCATCTAATAATATTCGGTCAAACTGTTGGTTACCGCACCATTCATCCGGAGTTCGGCCATCACCGACCCGCACGTCCGCATGTAATTTTAAGCGCTGTAAATTTTCTTTCACCCGGCTGAGTCGCTGTTCATCAATATCAACCGCCAATACATGAGCTTTTGGCGCAGCTTCCAGAATATGAGTGGTTTTGCCCCCAGGGGCAGCACAGAGGTCGAGGATCTGTTCGCCATTTTGCGGACTGAGCAGATCAACACAGCCTTGTGCCGATGCATCTTGAACTGTTACCCAACCGAGGTCAAAACCAGGTAAGTCATTGACAGAGCAAGGTGTGATAAGGCGAACTGCATCAGGATAAACGTCATGAGGCAGTGCTTCGATATCTGCTTGTTTTAAGAGTTCTAGATATTCACTACGCGAATGATGAAGCCGGCTCACCCGCAGCCACATGGGTGGTTTCTGATTATTCGCCTCCAAGATCTGCTGCCATTGATCGGGATAAGCTTGCTTAATCCGTGCCAATAACCAACTTGGATGCAGGTAATGACTCTCGTTATTTGCGGCGCGCTCCAGTAATTCTACCTGTTGGCGCTGGAATTGGCGTAGCACACCGTTAATTAGCCCTTTTAATTGCGGGCGTTTCAGCGCAGTAGCGCCTTCAACTGTCTCCGCCAGAGCTGCATGTGGAGGAATTCGGGTGTATATCAGCTGATAAAGTCCGACCATAATCAGGTAATGAAAAACACGCTGTTTACCGGTCATAGGGCGTGCCATTAACTGTTGAATGCACCACTCGAGTTGCGGCAGGACACGCAAAGTGCCAAAACACAGTTCCTGTAGCAGTGCGCGATCTTTATCGGAAATACTTTTATTTAGTCCAGGCAAAACGGTACTGAGCGATTGCCCCTGATCCAATACCTGGCTAATTGCTTTAGCAGCGATGCTACGGAGATTGTATGTGTTTTTCATAACCAAAAAAGCCGACAAACGTCAGCAAATAAAGGGAAAGTGGCCCGATGATGAAGTATCGGGCGATGAAATCTATACCCATCAATATGTTAAGTTGCAAAGGGGTTGGCTGCTCTCGCGACCACAGTTCTGCACCTTGAAATCCAATCGGTATACAGTTGAAACAGATCTATTATGCGAGTTGGCTGCCAGGTGTAAACCATTCGCGCCGTGAATTTAACAAATCTGCAGCTGACATGGGTTTTTTCCCTGCAGGTTGCAGTTGTGTAATATTCAAAACGCCCTCGGCGGTAGCAACTTGAATGCCATGCTTATCGGCATGAATGACAGTGCCGGGTGCTGCATTCTCAGTAGTATCAATCACTTGTGCTTGCCAAACTTTGACCGGTTGTTCCTCAACCACAAAATAACTGACGGGCCAAGGATTGAAAGCACGAATACAACGCTCTAGCTGAATCGCAGAAAGTGACCAATCTAATTTGGCTTCCTCTTTACTGAGTTTTTCTGCATAGGTAACTTGAGCTTCATCCTGAACTTCAGGCCGGGCATTGCCTGCGGCTAATTGTTGCAGTGTTACCAATAATCCCTGGGGGCCCAGCTCGGCTAATTTGTCATACAGTGTCGCACTGGTATCTTCTGGCTGAATGTCACACTCAATCTTATGCAGCATATCGCCAGTATCTAGCCCGATATCCATCTGCATGATAGTTACCCCGGTTTTTGCATCACCAGCCCATAAAGAGCGCTGAATAGGTGCAGCACCGCGCCAGCGTGGTAACAACGAACCATGCACATTAATACAGCCGAGCCGCGGCATTGCTAGCACTGAAGCAGGCAGAATCAAACCATAGGCCACCACCACCATAATATCCGCGTTAAGATCGGCGACTAAATGTTGGTTTTCTTCAGGCCGTAGTGATTTTGGCTGAAAAACGGGAATATCGTGTTGTTCTGCTAGTACCTTAACCGGGCTTGACGTGAGCTTATTACCTCGACCAGCCGGGCGATCGGGTTGAGTGAAAACACCCACAATTTGATGTTGAGAAGACAACAGCGCGCCTAAATGGCGCGCTGCAAAGTCAGGAGTTCCGGCAAAAATAATTCGCAAAGAATCAGACACGTTGGTTTCCTGCATTAGAAAGGGTTAGTTGGCACGCGCATTCAACTTGGCCAGTTTCTCCAGCTTTTGGCGGATACGCTGGCGTTTCAGCGGTGACAAATAGTCTACAAACAGTTTACCAACCAAGTGATCCATTTCATGCTGGATACAAATTGCTAATAAATCATCAGCTTCCAGCTCAAAAGGTTTACCGTCACGATCCAGCGCTCTGATTTTTACTTTCTCAGCTCGAGGAACCAACGCGCGTTGCTCAGGAATGGATAAACAACCCTCTTCAATGCCGGTTTCGCCGCTTTTTTCCAACAATTCTGGGTTGATCAACACCAAACGTTGGTCGCGGTTTTCCGAGACATCAATGACGATAATTTGCAGGTGAACATCCACTTGTGTTGCAGCAAGGCCGATACCTTCCTCTGCATACATGGTGTCGAACATGTCGTCGACGATACGCTGGATTTCACTATTAACTTCTTTTACCGGCGCAGCAATTTTGCGCAGCCGCTCATCTGGGTAATGTAATACTTGTAATACTGACATAAATATCTAGATCTGCGTCCGAGTAGTGAATGATATTCAATCTCTATTGTAGACATTTCCGGCCCTGATTGACAGCATCGGCTACCAATTGAACGAATAGGTATCTGTATAGAAAGTAAGCCAGGGAGGCAAAATGCTAGCGGCAGAATTATGGCTAAGGATGAGTCAGGTCAAAGGGCTTGGGGCAAGAAAAGGTAGCGCGCTCGCCAAGCGGTTGCTCGCCAGCGGTGATATTCATCCGGGGAGGTTAGCAGCCTATGGATTGCAACCGCCGCAATGCCAACAGTTTTTGCGGGCAGATGCCCATTATATTGAGGCCGCACTTCGGTGGTTGAATCACCCCTCTCACCACCTATTGGCTTATGGTGAACCTGATTATCCACCCCGCTTAATACATATTTCAGCCGCGCCATTAGTCATTTTTGTCTCCGGTGAGCTTGATGTCCTTTATCGTCCACAAATTGCTATGGTTGGGAGCCGGCATTTTAGCCATTATGGCGAGCAGTGGGGGCAGTATTTTTCCTCTGAACTGGCTCTCGCGGGGCTTGTTATTACCAGTGGTCTGGCAATGGGGATTGACGGGATCTGCCATAAGGCGGCCTTGAGTGTAAAAGGTAAAACTATCGCTGTCTTGGGGAGTGGGCTGGAGAATATCTACCCGCGTTGCCATAATCATTTAGCCAGAGAAATTGAGAGCCAAGGTGGAGCCTTGGTTTCCGAGTTTTTGACGACCGCACTGCCTATCGCGGCACATTTTCCCAGAAGAAATCGCATTATTAGTGGGTTAAGCTCTGCGGTCTTAGTTGTTGAAGCTACACTGAAAAGTGGTTCTTTAATTACAGCCCGCTATGGCATGGAGCAAGGGCGGGATGTTTTTGCTTTACCGGGGCCATTAGGCAGCGCAACCAGTGAAGGTGTGCACTGGCTAATTCAACAGGGAGCTTACCTGGCAAGGTCTGCTCGTGAGATAGCTGAACAAATCGGCGGTTCGCTACAATGGATATCATTGCCGGATGAAGTAATTATTTCTTCATCCGAAGGGCAAGTTGAATTGCCATTTGCCGATGTGTTGGCTAACGTAGGAGATGAGGTGACACCCGTTGATGTCGTCGCCGAACGCGCCGGCCAACCTGTGCCAGATATCGTCAGCAAATTGCTCGAGCTGGAGTTAGCAGGGTGGATCGCAGCTGTACCCGGCGGCTATGTCCGATTAAGGAGGGCAGGCCATGTTCGACGTTCTAATTTACTTATTTGAAACTTATATGCATAACGAGTCGGAAATGCTGGTCGATCAAGACAAAATTACCGACGATCTTGCTGACGCGGGTTTCTATCGTGAGGATATCAACAACGCCCTGAACTGGTTAGAGGCTCTTGCGGATTTACAAGAAGGGCAGAAAGCCCCTTATCTCTATGCTGCTGATCCGCAAGCATTGCGAGTCTATACTGCGGAAGAATGCCAACGCCTGGATACCACTTGTCGTGGTTTTATCTTATTTCTTGAACAAATTCAGGTATTGCACCTTGATTCCCGTGAGATGGTTATCGATCGCCTCATGGCGTTGGACTCTAATGAGATTGACTTAGAGGATCTCAAATGGGTGGTATTGATGGTGCTGTTTAACATTCCAGGTTATGAAAGTGCTTATCAGCAAATGGAAGAGTTACTTTTTGAAGTCAATGAAGGTTATTTGCACTAAGTGGTAATATCACTGGCTAATAATTTTATAGAGAAGGCGTTATGACGAAAACAGTTACTGCCAAGGATAACGGGCCGTGTCCGGAATGTGGATCGGCGTTAGTTATCCGCAGCGGCGGTCATGGCCCATTCCTTGGTTGTTCACATTATCCAGACTGCCAATATATACGTCCGTTGAAAGCACAATCAGATGGGCATATCGTGAAAGTCTTGGAAGGCCAACATTGTCCTGAATGTGGTTCAGAGATGGTGTTGCGGCAAGGGCGCTTTGGGATGTTTATTGGTTGTAGCCAATATCCGCAATGTGACCATACTGAAGTCATTGATAAGCCTGATGAGACATCAATTGGTTGCCCACAGTGTGGCCAAGGGAAATTGCTACAACGTAAGTCTCGGTTTGGGAAAATATTCCATGCCTGCAATCGTTATCCTGATTGCCAGTTTACGATTAATCAGCAACCCATTGCTGGAGAGTGCGCTTATTGCCACTATCCATTGTTAATGGAAAAGAGAACAGCACAAGGCGTAAAACGTTTTTGCGCCAGTAAGTTATGTGGGAAGGCAGTAGTAAGTGAGTAATAACAACGTGAGTAAAACAGAAAATAATGTCGTTTTCTCAGATGTGCTGCGGGCATTGCAGCAAGAACAGGTTATCGCCTATCCAACAGAAGCGGTTTTTGGTTTAGGTTGTGACCCAGATAGCGAAAATGCGGTGAATGCCTTATTAGCATTAAAACAGCGCCCCTGGCAGAAAGGCTTAATCCTAATTGCAGCTAATTATGAACAGTTAAAACCTTATGTGAATGATTCGGCGTTAAGTGATACACAGCGAGAAACACTCTTCTCCTGTTGGCCAGGGCCAGTCACATGGGTAATTCCGGCCCGCCCTGAGACGCCGCGCTGGTTAACTGGTCATTTTGACTCATTGGCTGTCAGAGTGAGTGACCACCCACTGGTACAGCAACTTTGCTTGCAATATGGTAAGCCACTGGTTTCAACCAGTGCCAATTTAAGTGGACAAGAACCTTGCCGTACGGTCGCAGAGGTCAGAATGCAATTCGGCCCTTCATTACCAGTACTTGAAGGTCAGGTTGGTGGCCGCCTGAATCCATCTGAAATAAGAGATGCTTTAACCGGTAAGCAATTCCGTCAAGGTTAGGAAATAGCATGGATCAAAAATTTGCAGTGTTTGGCAACCCCATTGGGCACAGTAAGTCGCCGAGGATCCATGCGCTTTTTGCCGAGCAAACCGGTATTGAACATCAATACGGTATGGTATTGGCACCTCATGAAACCTTTGAGCAAGTATTAACATCGTTTTTTGCTGCTGGGGCAAAGGGCGCCAACATCACGACGCCATTTAAAGAACTTGCCTATGCTAAGTGTGATGAACTCACTGATCGCGCATCACTGGCCGGTGCCGTCAACACTATAAAGCCATTAGAGGACGGGCGTCTGTTAGGCGACAATACAGACGGTATTGGTTTACTGAGTGACCTTGAACGTCAGCATTTAATAAAAGCCACAGACCGTATCTTATTGGTAGGCGCGGGCGGTGCCGCTCGCGGTGTGATTCTCCCTTTGCTTTCATATGGATGCAAAGTGGTTATCACTAATCGGACTTATGCACGTGCGCAGCAGCTTGCCGAGGTATTCCATCATTTAGGCGATATTGATGCTGCTGAAATGCAGTCTTTAAGTGGGCAGCAATTTGATTTAATCATCAATGCGACAGCCTCGGGTATTCATGGCGAAGTTCCGCATTTACCTACTGATATCATTTATCCGCAAACCCGCTGTTACGATATGTTTTACCAAGCAGATACCACCCCGTTTTTAGCCTGGAGCACAAAGTTAGGAGCGACTTGCTATGCTGATGGTTTGGGAATGCTGGTGGGGCAGGCGGCACATGCTTTTCAGCTCTGGCATGGTGTAATGCCAGATATTGCACCAGTATTAAATCAGTTGCGTGATGATTTAGGTAAATAGAAAGGTATTCGGTTTAAGTAAAAATGCAGGGAAGGAAGTGATTTATTCCCTGCGTCTGATATTACGCCTTATTTGGTTTCTGTCAGATAGTCATCTTTCCAGCGCACGTAGTTGCCCGCAGAGTAAAGCAAACCTTCTAATTCCGCTGGCGTCAAAGGGCGAACTTGTCTGGCAGGGCTGCCCATATAAAGGTGGCCGCTAACCAATCGTTTTCCAGGAGAGACTAAGCTGCCTGCACCAAGCATGACGTCATCTTCTATAATAGCCTCATCTAATACAATGGAACCCATGCCCACTAATACTCGATTGCCGATGCTGCAACCGTGCAACATAGCCTTATGTCCGACAGTGACATCCTCACCAATGATCAGCGGATACCCCTCGGGGTTATAGTCAGACTGATGAGTGACATGCAATACACTTCCATCTTGAATATTAGAACGAGCGCCAATGGTTACTTGGTTAACATCACCACGAATAGCCACTAACGGCCAGACACTGACATCATCACCCAAAACAACATTACCAATGATCACACTGGATCCATCAATAAGGACGCGTTCACCGAGCTTGGGTGAATAATGAAGATAGGGGCGAATAGCATCGGACATAATAATAGCCTCTTAATAAGAAAGTACTTTACCGGCAATACTAGCCTTTGCTGATGGAATTACAACCAATCTGGTCTGGGGATCGTAGTGAAAACGCAGTAGATCGACCAAGATCTGCACGTTAGGAGTGAAAAGTATTCAAACAGTAGAAAAAGACGAAAAAAGAGTTGTG
>NZ_ACCD01000036.1 GCF_000173775.1 Yersinia rohdei ATCC 43380 | reverse complement strand
AAATTCTGCAACAAGCCGGTACTTCTGTTCTGGCCCAGGCTAACCAGGTTCCACAAACTGTATTGTCTCTGCTGCGTTAATTTGGTAACTAAATAATATTTTGACCAAATAATTGCACAATTAAGGCGGTATTTATTGCCGCCTTTTATTCTATGTTAATTTTTTTTCGGTAAAGAAATTAACATAGATTAAAACATGGGATAAATACGAGTGGCTGAGGAATATTGAGTGAAAGAGCTTATGGTAGTACAACCTGATTATGTTGCAAATTTCAGCTGCGTTGGTGCAGCTTGTCGTGATCACTGCTGTAAGCGCTGGAGTATTACTCTCGATAAACAAACATATCGTAAATATACTAAAAGCCAAAATGCTGAAATTAGGCGTATTGCTGTAACAGATATTTCAGTCAGCAGAGCCAGTTTTTCAAATTGGGCAGTCATTAAGCTCGATGAACAAGGTAATTGCCCTTATTTGGATCAAGACCAACTCTGCAAAGTACATAAACGCTTAGGGGAGGATGCCTTGAGCGAAACGTGTTCATCCTATCCACGTTTGGAACATGTTTATCGCCATGAAAAACGCAAGAGTTTGAATATTTCTTGCCCAGAAGCTGCGCGGCAAGTGCTTTTTAACCCTACAGCTTTGAATATGCAGTCTATGCCTATTCAGAAAAATGGTTATTTTAGAGCGCCAGAACTCAATGTTGAGGGGCAATTAATTAATTTATTTTGCGCTAATTTTCTAATGTCCCCTCAATCACGTATTGAAGAAAACCTATATAGCATTGCCTCTTTCTTACTTTACTGCCAAAAATTAGACGGCACCATTGACAGTAAATTACCGTCGATGGAAACGTATTTTGAAGCTCAACTTGAGAAACTTCAAGGTGGCACGGTCGTTGAATATTTAGAAAAAATTCCGTTTAATCAAAATCTTCAATGGCAGTTACTTATCCGCATTCAACAATGTTGTATTGATTCACCAAACTCAAGAGGAAGGGAAACTTTATACAACTACCTCGGAAAACTGATTGAGTATCTGGTGGTTGAGTTTGATAACGAGCAACTGGAAGAAAGAATGAAGTTATTGAGTTCAGCTTGGAATGAAAAAGCATCACTCTTTTTTTCCAATCATCCTCATGTGTTACGTAATTATTTCCTTTATCGGTTACACCACAACCAATTTGCCATTAGTGGTGGTCAGCCACTATTAAAAGAATTCTATTTACTAATAGTCGATTTCTTCTTTATTCGCTCGTTGATTAGTGCACACATACTTAAAACGGGGCAAATTACAGAAGATGATGTCATCGACATTTTTTATTCTTATCATGCATTTAGGCAGCATAGCGTTAAGGTTGAAGCGGATTTTCGAACGGAGATAGACAAAGTGAAGATCAATGATGATCTTTCTTTGTTACAACTTTTGATATAGCGCCAGTGGTGTGTCTTTCACCTCTCAGATAAAAATTAATTACGAATTGAAACCCTTTGAAGTGAGATAAATAGCATACAAAAGAGGGCATAAGTCAAATAGCCGCCTTTTTATAGGTCTATTCAGGCGATTGTCCGGCTAACTGGACAGGATAATGGTACGACTCTCTTACCCTTAGGTGCCTGTCTAGTGAGCAATCTGTATACCGCCGAAGGCGTGATGGACAAAAATTCCCTCTGGCAACGCTATGTTCCTTTAGTTCGCCATGAGGCTTTGCGTTTGCAGGTGCGCCTGCCGGCCAGTGTGGAGTTGGATGACTTGTTGCAGGCTGGTGGCATTGGTCTGCTGAATGCAGTCGAGCGTTATGATGCTTTACAAGGAACTGCATTTACCACTTATGCAGTACAGCGTATCCGGGGTGCGATGCTGGATGAACTGCGTAGCCGAGATTGGGCACCGCGCAGTGTGCGCCGCAATGCTCGCGAAGTTGCCAGTGCCATGCAAAAGGTTGAGCAGCGCCTGGGCCGTCCGGCAACAGAACAAGAAGTGGCACAAAATCTTGAAATTGATTTGGCGGAATACCGTCAGATCTTGTTAGACACCAATAATAGCCAGCTTTTCTCCTATGACGAATGGCGGGAAGAGCATGGTGAAAGTGTCGAACCGCTGTTGGAAGGGCATGAAGATGCCAATCCGTTACAACATCTATTGGAAGGAAATCTGCGCCAACGTGTCATTGATGCGATCGAGGCTTTGCCGGAACGCGAAAAAATGGTGTTGACGCTTTATTACCAGGAGGAGCTGAATCTGAAAGAGATCGGAGCGGTACTCGAAGTTGGAGAATCTCGTGTTAGTCAACTTCATAGCCAAGCGATAAAGCGTTTACGCGCTCGGCTGAGTAACGATTCTTAATTCATTTTCGCTCAATGATATCACGGTGCTTCACATTATTAATGCAGGTCTTCTTATGCCAGGATTTCAGTTAAAAAAGCGGCCGCTGAGTCGTTATTTAAAAGATTATAAGCACGGCCAAACTCATTGCTCACATTGTCATAAACAACTCGATCGGATGGCATTGGTTTTTCGCGGACAAATTATTAATAAAGAAGCGATTTCCGGGATGGACCAACCTATTGACGATCAAGTTTGGGCAAAGCTTCAACATGAATTAACTGCATTATGTCGTTTTTGTAGTGAGATATACTGCAATAGCACGCCGGGTTATTTTGATATAATGGCATTCAAACAGTATTTATTTGAACAAACTGAGATGAACCATAGCACTGTTCGCGAATATGTTGTGCGCTTGCGTCGGTTAGATGAAATGCTGGTTGCTACTAATTATCCAGCGGAAAAGTTTGCTAACGAAACCATGCACCAACGTATTATCGATGAGTTGCCAAATGCTGCACATAACAATTATCGTATTGCGTTGCGCAAATATGATCAATATTTGGCATGGCAGAAGAATTACTAAAACCTAATGGCTAATCTGCCGCTGGTTCGTCTATATAATAAGCGCTCGGTTCAGATATCTCATCTGCCGGGCGTTTTGCTTTTCTCCCCGCGCTTGCTCCCCTGAGCCTAATGTTTTTCTGCACTATAATAAAATTAAGTGATTATTAACCTTACATCTGATAAATGTAATGAATAGCTTTATTCGATAATTCACTGGGGGCCCCGTGACGCTTCAACACAAACTGGCGCAATTTCCGCGTCTGGACTTGGTCGGTAATGCGACGCCATTGGAAAAACTTGCTCGGCTCTCTGATTATTTGGGCCGTGAAGTTTATATCAAACGTGATGATGTCACGCCATTGGCGCTGGGGGGCAACAAATTGCGTAAGCTCGAGTTTTTGGCTGCTGAAGCGCTAAGACTCGGAGCTGATACGCTAGTTACCGCCGGTGCAATCCAATCTAATCATGTGCGCCAAACGGCGGCAGTTGCTGCCAAACTGGGGCTACATTGTGTCGCGCTGCTTGAGAATCCTATCGGTACTTCACAAGAAAACTATCTGACCAATGGCAATCGATTGCTGTTGGATTTGTTCAATGTTGAGGTGGTGATGTGCGAGGGCCTGCATGACCCAAATCAACAATTAGCCGAGCTGGCGACCCGGATTGAAGCACAAGGTTTTCGCCCGTATGTGGTTCCGGTTGGCGGCTCGAATGCCTTAGGTGCATTGGGATATGTGCAATGCGCATTAGAAATAGCGGCTCAGTCGGCAGGGCGAGTCGCCTTTAGCTCGGTGGTGGTCGCCTCGGGCAGTGCCGGCACTCATGCGGGGCTGGCCGTGGGTTTGCAACAACTGTTACCCGAAGCGGAACTGATTGGGGTGACGGTATCACGTACAGCAGATGAGCAGCGGCCAAAAGTCACACAAATTCAGCAAGAATTGGCGGTGTCCCTTGATCTTACTGGGCCACAGGCGGCCATTACCTTGTGGGATGATTATTTCGCGCCGCAATATGGTATGCCAAATGAAGCAGGGCAAGCCGCGATTGGATTACTGGCAAGGCAGGAGGGCATCTTGCTGGATCCCGTCTATACCGGTAAGGCAATGGCAGGTTTACTCGATGGTCTTGAGCAGAAAAAATTTCGCGATGACGGCCCAATTCTGTTTATCCATACTGGCGGTGCGCCAGCATTATTTGCTTATCACCCGCAGGTGTAACCTTTGGTGATTGCTTATTCTATTTAAGGCTATCGTTATTAGTTTTTATTCCTTTGCTTCATCAATAGCACTGATAAAGTGTTGAATATCAAAAATAAACATGACAGTTGGGGTACTTATGGCTTTTTCAATTGTACGTCGTCGGGTGGTGCTGGGCATGGTCGCGGTTGCATTGGCAACCGGCCTTAATGTGAAGTCTTACGCGGCAGGGGATTTATTAGATCAGGTGAAAGAACGCGGAGTCTTAGTTGTTGGGTTGGAAGGGACTTATCCGCCGTTCAGTTTCCAGGGCGAAGATGGCAAACTGACTGGATTCGAAGTGGATTTTGCCAACGCATTGGCCGAACACATGGGCGTCAAAGCAAAAATCACCCCGACTAAATGGGATGGTATGCTGGCCTCACTGGAATCCAAACGTATTGATGTGGCGATTAACCAAGTTACCATTTCAGATGAGCGTAAGAAAAAGTATGATTTCTCAACGCCTTATACTGTCTCCGGTATTCAGGTCTTGACCAAAAAAGGTAACGAAGGCCAATTCAATAAACCTGAAGATTTGGAAGGGAAGAAAGTGGGCGTGGGCCTGGGCAGTAACTATGAACAGTGGTTACGCGAAAATCTGAAAGGTGTTGATATTCGCACTTATGATGATGACCCAACCAAGTATCAGGATCTCCGTGTAGGTCGTACCGATGCCATTTTAGTTGACCGCTTGGCGGCGTTAGATTTGGTGAAGAAAACGGGTGGCACTCTGGCAGCAGCAGGCCCGGCATTTGCTCGCCAAGAATCAGGTGTGGCACTGCGTAAAAATAACCCTGAGTTATTAGCGGCAATTAATCAGGCTATTGCAGAGATGCAACAAGATGGCACATTAGCAAAAATCTCTGAAAAATATTTTGGCGCGGACGTAACTAAATAATGCAAGAAAGTATTCAATTGGTGCTGGATTCAGCACCATTTTTATTGAAAGGTGCTTGGTTAACCCTCCAGCTTAGCTTGGGGGGGATGTTTTTTGGTCTGGCATTAGGTTTTATGTTGGCAATGATGCGGTTATCGCGTTTCTTGTCACTGTCACTTCTCTCGCGTTTTTACGTCTCCATTTTTCGTGGAACCCCGCTAATTGCCCAACTGTTTATGATTTATTATGGCTTACCCCAGTTTGGGATTGAGCTGGATCCTATGCCCGCGGCGTTGATTGGTTTATCTCTTAATACGGCGGCGTATACATCAGAGACATTGCGAGCGGCGATTTCATCAATTGAGAAAGGGCAGTGGGAAGCCGCAGCCAGTATCGGGATGACGCGTTGGCAGACACTGTATCGGGTGATTTTGCCACAAGCGGGCCGCACCGCTTTACCTCCACTGGGTAACAGCTTTATTGGCCTGGTAAAAGATACTTCTTTGGCGGCGACCATTCAGGTTCCTGAGCTGTTCCGGCAGGCGCAATTGGTGACTTCTCGCACGTTGGAGGTTTTCACTATGTATCTGGCGGCCTCGCTGATTTACTGGATAATGGCAACATTATTATCCGCATTACAAAATCGCCTGGAAGCGCATGTTAATCGTCAGGATCAGGAGTAGCCATGAGTGCCATTGAGGTTAAAAATCTGACCAAGCAGTTTAAAGGTCAACAGGTACTGCATGGTATCGATCTTGAAGTAAACAGTGGCGAAGTTGTGGCTATTATCGGCCCTAGCGGCTCGGGTAAAACGACCTTGTTGCGCAGTATTAATCTGCTGGAGATCCCCGACTCAGGAATTATTCGAGTTGGTGATATCGAGATTGATGGCAGCATTCCTATTGGTAAGCAGCAACGCCAAGTCCGTGCTTTGCGCCAACAAGTGGGTTTTGTATTTCAGAGTTTCAATTTATTTCCACACCGGTCGGTGTTGGAAAATATCATTGAAGGCCCGGTGATTGTTAAGGGTGAGAAACGCGACGAGGCGGTAAAACGTGCGCGTGAGCTGCTGGCAAAAGTTGGGTTAAGTGGCAAAGAAGATGCTTATCCTCGCCGTTTATCCGGTGGCCAGCAACAGCGAGTGGCGATTGCCCGGGCATTGGCGATGCAACCTCAGGTCATTTTATTTGATGAGCCGACCTCTGCATTAGATCCTGAGCTGGTGGGCGAAGTATTAAATACTATCCGCGCACTGGCTGAGGAAAAGCGGACGATGGTCATCGTCACTCATGAGATGAGTTTTGCCCGTGATGTGGCCGACCGAGCCATTTTTATGGATCACGGGCGGATAGTCGAGCAAGGCCCCGCAAAAGAGCTCTTTGCTCATCCGCAGCATGAGCGCACTCGGCAGTTTCTTGATAAATTTATAAATAACCATTAATTTTTAGTACATTAGTAAAAATCATCGAAGCGGGGGCTAGCAACTGGCCCCCGATTTTATCACCTTGCACTCGCTGCTTTATAGGAAAGCTTCGAGTTTAAGGCGCAGGGCGGTAGTTTTAACTTCTTTCATTCGCCCGTGGCCCGGTAACACTTTTTGTTCCACGGTAACCAGCCCGGCTTTTTTCAAAATAGCCACATCACGGGTTACGGCACTGCGATCCCTTTTTAAGCGGGTCGAAAGGGAAGTGATAGAGCCTGGATATTTTTTCACTGTTCGCAGCAAAACAATGCGCGCAGCGCTTAATACCCGCACCATTTCCAGTGGATCTTCAAAGGTAATCGTATGCTCTTCAGGTAATACTTGCCCCGCATCTGCCAATGCGGCAAGTTGTTGACCTCGTTTGAAAAATTCATCTTCCGTTGCTGTTTTGATAACGAGCTTGTCCATTAACTTCTCCTTAGTGACGTCCAATCCTTTTGAAAGCAATCCTCTATTTGTTCAAAGCTGACAAAATCGACGGCTTCAATTGCACCTAAGTAATGGCGATGATGGAAACCATGGGCATTGTCATAACCTATTACTCGCCCATTATCACCCTGTGATAAGCAGTGATTGATATAAGCCAAATTATAACGAGTAATGATACCTAACGGGTCAGCCCATATTTCGCGTCGTAATTGGCCATTACCGCGCCGACGAGCAATTTGATGAGTTTCATCGATAACTTTTTTATCAGCCATGAATATAATTATCACCTCTGAGAGTTGTTGTACATAAAGTATTCACTAAGAAGAAAGCTAGCTATACCAGCAGCTCTGTAGTTCGCTAGTATTAATAATGAGTTAGGTGCAGCGAATGATACAAGGAGGCCAAGTGAAGGTTGCGGGAGGCAACCAGAGGAACAGGTGGTGGTTACCTATTTGCAGTGGATTGTGCGAGGTGGTTCGAAGAATAATTAGCCCGTAAGCCCTGAGCCTGTTTAGGTCGGGCCAAAATTTAAAAGGCCCGCTAGGGCCTTAGAGTTTGATGACAAATCGACATTATCAGCTTTGAGTCAGCTGGGGTGACTGTACCTATGGGCGCTCCGACGGCTTACGCCGTTACGACCCATTCGGCACATTTCCCCTTTAATTAACTTTGTCAGTAATCTGAATGGCCCGGTAGGGCCTTATTAGTTATTAATACAAAATATCATTGGAAACCCGCCACTATGGCAGGTTAGCCAATAGTCATCAGGCTGGCATTCCCGCCCGCGGCTGCGGTATTAACACTGAGAGAGTGTTCAATTAACAGGCGCTCTAGCAAAATGTTGGTTTCACCGCGGGCAAATCCTTGCACTGAGACAATCGGCCCATCAATTTGCGCTATTTGCTCACACAAAGTACGTAACTGGTCGGCATCGCCGTGGTAAATGACGGCATCAAAATTGATGTTTGCTGTTTGCCAATCCTTGGTGAGGGTAATGCGCGCTTGCACCGCCGCCGGTAATGCGCGCAACAAATCATGTTGTACGGTGCTTTCTGGCCATAAGACCTGACAGCCCGTCGCCAGCACTGCAGCCAACTGTGTCAATGCATCCGCGGTGTTATCCGCCAGACACAAGACTCGCTCACGAGGGAGCAGGGCATAAGTGTTGCGTTCACCGGTTGGCCCCGGTAGCAGCCGGACGGTGCCACCTTGCGCCAACTCACCATAGCGCTGTGCCAGCGCCACTAATTCATGATGCTGTTGTAACTCTTCTGCCCATTTTATCAGGGCGCGATAAGCCGTTTGTATTGCCTCGCGGCCCGCCACATTCGGCACTTGCTCATTATGCTGCTGAGTCAGAGTATTGATTACAGCATCGTCTGGGCGGCTGCACAGCAGGCGGTAAAGATACAAGGGGCCACCGGCTTTAGGGCCAGTGCCAGACAGCCCTTCGCCACCAAAAGGTTGCACGCCCACCACCGCGCCGACCATATTGCGATTAACGTAGAGGTTGCCCACTTTGGCTTTTTCAGTGATATGCGCAATGGTTTCGTCAATACGGGTATGAATACCCAAGGTCAAACCATAACCAGAAGCATTGATTTGTTCGACTAAGGCACTGAGGTTCTGGCGTTGGAAGCGCACGACATGCAGCACCGGGCCGAAGATCTCTTTTTGCAGTTCATCAAAGCTATCCAGTTCTATTAAGGTCGGTTTGATAAAGGTGCCGCGCTGCCACTCTTTTTCATCCTGAGTATTGCTGCGGGCAGCTTGATAAACTTTGCGTCCTTTCGCTTGCATGGCCTGAATATGACGTTCAATACCGGCTTTGGCATCAGCATCAATCACTGGGCCGATATCGGTAGACAGGCGCTCCGGATTACCCATGCGGCATTCCGCCATCGCGCCCCGCAGCATCTGCAAAGTATGTTCGGCAACATCATCCTGAATACAAAGGATACGCAAGGCCGAGCAACGTTGTCCGGCACTGTCAAAGGCCGATGCGACGACATCTGTCACCACCTGCTCTGTGAGCGCTGATGAGTCAACTATCATGGCATTGAGGCCACCGGTTTCGGCAATCAGAGGTGTTGGTCGGCCTTGTGGATCTAGCCGGCCGGCAATACTGCGTTGCAAAATGCTGGCGACTTCAGTTGAACCGGTGAACATCACGCCGCGCACTCGGGCATCATTAACCAGTGTCGCACCGACGCTATCACCCTGGCCGGGCAGCAATTGCAATACGCCAAGTGGGATACCGGCCTCCAGCAAGATGCGCACCGCCTGAGCCGCGATCAGTGGCGTTTGCTCGGCAGGTTTTGCCAATACACTGTTACCCGCCGCTAAAGCCGCAGCAACCTGACCGGTAAATATCGCCAGCGGGAAGTTCCACGGGCTGATGCAAACCACCGGGCCAAGTGGACGATGGCTATTATTAGAGAAGTTATCGCGTACCATTCCAGCATAATAATGCAAGAAATCAACGGCTTCACGAACTTCTGCTATAGCATTACTGAAGGTTTTACCGGCTTCGCGCACCAGTATCCCCATCAATGTTTGCATCTGATTTTCCATCAATTCAGCAGCACGGATTAAAATTGCGGCCCTTTGCGCGGGCGGAGTGGCAAACCAAATTGCCCCGGCGTTGGTGGCAGTATCCAGTGCCTGGCTTACCTCGGCCGCGGTTGCTTCGCGAACGTAACCGACGATATCTGTTGGTTCCGCAGGGTTGATAACCGGTAACTCCACACCGCCATCAAGTTCGGCATCAATCATAGGTGCTGCACGCCACACCTGACTGGCGCTGGTGAGTAATGCGCTGGAAAGGGAGGCCAGACGGTGCTCGTTTGCAAGATCCAATCCGCTGGAGTTGGCTCTTTCTGTGCCGTACAACTCCCGAGGTAATGGAATGCGCGGGTGAGGCAAACCGAGCTGCCCCTCACTGGCGGCCATGGCTTCTACTGCACTGACCGGATCGGCGACTAACTCATCCAGTGGCAGGGTGGTATCTGCTATCCGGTTCACAAATGAAGTGTTCGCCCCATTTTCTAACAGACGGCGCACCAGATAGGCCAGCAAGGTTTCATGGGTGCCGACCGGGGCATAAATACGGCAGGGGCGGTTAAGCTTACCATCAGCCACTTTCCCAACCACTTGTTCATACAGCGGCTCACCCATGCCATGCAGACATTGGAATTCATATTGTCCGGGATAATAATTTTGCCCGGCAAGATGATAAATCGCCGATAAAGTATGTGCGTTGTGTGTTGCAAATTGTGGGTAAATTAGGTTGGGAACCGCCAGTAATTTGCGTGCGCAGGCCAGGTAAGAAACATCAGTATAAACTTTGCGGGTATAAACCGGATATCCTTCTAATCCTTCTACTTGTGCGCGTTTTATTTCGCTATCCCAGTAGGCCCCTTTTACCAAACGGATCATCAGGCGGCGGCGGCTACGCTGCGCCATATCTATCACCGCATCAATGGTAAATGGACAACGTTTCTGATACGCCTGAATAACAAAACCTATGCCATGCCAACCGGCTAGCTTTGGTTCAAAACACAGTTTTTCCAGCAGATCGAGTGAAATTTCCAGACGATCGGCTTCTTCTGCATCAATATTGATCCCGATGTCATATTGGCGAGCTTGCAGAGTAAGTGATAATAAGCGTGGGTAAAGCTCATCCATGACCCGCTCATATTGAGCACGACTATAGCGGGGGTGCAGGGCTGAAAGCTTGATTGAAATCCCCGGGCCTTCATAGATACCCCGGCCATTAGAAGCCTTACCTATGGCATGAATAGCTTGCTGGTAAGAAAGTAAATAGGCTTGCGCATCTGCTTCTGTTAGTGCGGCTTCACCCAGCATATCGTAAGAGTAACGGAATCCTTTATCTTCCAATTTGCGGGCATTGGCCAGTGCTTCGGCAATAGTTTCGCCGGTGACAAACTGTTCGCCCATCAGGCGCATGGCCATATCCACACCTTTGCGGATCAGCGGCTCGCCACCTTTACCGATAATACGGTTCAAAGAGTTAGACAGTTTGGCTTCATTATGAGTAGAAACCAGATGGCCGGTAAATAATAAGCCCCAGGTGGCGGCATTGACAAACATGGATGGGCTGCGGCCCAAATGGGAGTGCCAGTTACCATTGCTGATTTTATCGCGAATAAGCGCATCGCGAGTGGGTTTATCAGGAATACGCAGCAGCGCCTCCGCCAGGCACATCAACGCAACACCTTCTTGCGACGACAGTGAAAACTCTTGTAGCAAACCTTGCACTATCCCGGCGCGGCCATTGGCACTTTTTTGATTACGCAGTTTTTCGGCAATGGAATATGCCAGCTGATGTGTGGCTTGCGCTAACTCGGCTGGCAAACGCGCCTGCTCCAATAGCATTGGAATGGCTTCTGTTTCTGGGCGGCGATAGGCCGCAGTAATGGCCGCTCGGATAACTGACTGTGGCAACACTTGCTCGGCAAAATCTAAGAATGGTTGGTGGGCGCTTTCAATAACTTGCGGCATAATGTCGTCCGCTTCTTGAGAGGAGGCCGCATAAGCTGCTGGAAGCTCAGGTAATTCATTGTTATTTTCCACTCGTTCCAGATAGTTAAAAATTGCCTGCTTAATTAACCAGTGTGGCGTGCGGTCAATATGCTGTGCTGCGGCCTTAATCCGGTCGCGTGTTGCTTCATCGAGCTTCACGCCCATTGTGGTGCTGCCCATGCGGTATATCTCCATTAATAAGAGAGTTATGATTTTGATTCAAACAATATCAGGCATGTTGCAACTTTGTGCAACCTTGTTAAATAGGGGCGTATTTGAACTGTGAATTCAGTCTTGTTTTTAACAATTTCACCAAGGTATCACCGGCTTGAATATTACGTGGAATAACGGCTAACACTAATAATAGTAGGGTTTATAGGGTATTTACCTTAGGTGTAACTCGTTTTGCTATGTTGGGTGTAACTGTCGACAGTGATTAATGTGATGCAGGGTGAATATTTTGTAAAAAATTTGTTTAAATTGTTGTGACTCAAGAAAGGAGTCATCTAGGATAGCAACCGCAAGATAGCGGTTTGTTGGCGAATAGTTGTACTGGTAGTTTATTTACGGCTGTGACTGTATTTCGGGTATTACTGAGTGCCACGTTCCGGCAACTCAAGTAGAAAGTAGGACACCGCCCCAGGCGGATAGAATTAAAAATAGCGAGATAGATTAAAACGATAATACGCACTATGGAGATGTTGCATGACCATAAATACGCCGATGTTGGTGACTTTTTTAATATACATTTTTGGGATGATACTCATTGGCCTTATGGCTTACCGGGCAACCAATAACTTTGATGATTATATTCTGGGTGGACGGCGTTTAGGCAGTGTGGTTACCGCGCTGTCTGCTGGTGCTTCCGATATGAGTGGCTGGTTATTGATGGGGTTACCGGGGGCTATTTTCTTATCGGGGATTTCCGAAAGTTGGATAGCCATAGGTTTGACCATTGGTGCTTACCTTAACTGGAAATTAGTGGCGGGGCGTTTGCGGGTTCATACCGAGGCCAATAATAATGCGCTCACTTTACCGGATTATTTCACCAGCCGTTTTGAGGATAAAAGTAAGTTACTGCGCATCATCTCTGCCGCAGTTATCTTGATTTTCTTCACTATTTATTGTGCCTCTGGCATTGTCGCAGGTGCGCGTTTGTTCGAAAGCACCTTTAACATGAGCTACGACACCGCATTGTGGGCCGGTGCTGCGGCAACTATCGCTTATACCTTTATTGGTGGGTTCCTGGCGGTAAGTTGGACAGACACGGTACAAGCAACACTGATGATTTTTGCATTAATTCTGACTCCGATTATCGTGATTTTGGCGGTGGGGGGAATAGATACTTCTCTCATTGTCATTGCCGCGAAAAACCCAGCCAACATCGATATGTTTAAAGGGCTGAATCTGGTCGCTATTCTCTCTCTGCTGGGTTGGGGGTTGGGGTACTTTGGCCAGCCACATATTCTGGCTCGTTTTATGGCGGCAGATTCCCACCGCACTATTCGTAATGCTCGCCGTATCAGTATGACCTGGATGATCCTTTGCCTGGCCGGAACTATCGCGGTGGGCTTCTTTGGTATTGCTTATTTTGAAAATCACCCGGATCAAGCCGGAAGTGTGGCGCAAAATGGCGAGCGGGTATTTATTGAGTTAGCTAAGTTACTGTTCAATCCTTGGATAGCCGGTATTTTACTGTCTGCCATTCTGGCGGCAGTAATGAGTACTCTGAGCTGCCAGTTACTGGTGTGTTCCAGTGCACTTACCGAAGATCTGTACAAAGCATTCTTACGTAAAAAAGCCAGTCAGAAAGAGTTGGTGTGGGTCGGTCGTGCCATGGTGTTGCTGGTGGCTTTAATTGCCATCGCGTTGGCGGCGGATCCGAATAACCGGGTGCTGGGTCTGGTGAGTTATGCTTGGGCAGGGTTTGGCGCTGCATTTGGCCCGGTTATCCTGATTTCAGTGATGTGGCCACGGATGACCCGCAATGGTGCGCTGGTGGGAATGCTGATTGGCGCTATTACCGTGATTGTTTGGAAGCAATATGCTTGGTTGAATTTATATGAAATTATCCCAGGCTTCTTGTTTGCCAGCATTGCTATTGTGGTCGTGAGTTTGTTAGGGCGTAAGCCGAGCAATACTATTACTGAACGTTTCCGTGAAGCGGAAGCCGAGTTTAAAACCGTCTAATATCCCCATCATGTTGTAAATTGCACAATACCCCCGTAAAGGGGGTATTTTTTTGCAGAAAAACCGACCAAGCTTTAATTAAGGTCTACATCATCTATCCTAATGAATTCATTTGTTATTTAACCCAGTAGAAACAACTTGCCACAGTTTGTTTAACAATATTCTTATTCAACCTCTTGAATTTCTTTTCAGCAGAATGATAATCACTATCGTTTTACTTATCTTTACGTTTACTGACACTGTCGTTAATCATAAATTCATACCCAAAGTCGCTGACGTTGTAGGTAGGCTGCCAACACTGCCGCAATCACCAGTACAAAGCGTATTAGCATATTGGCGTATAACCCATTAGGGGTGTTTAGCATGTTTGTCCCATTTCTTATTATGTTTCGTGAAGGGCTGGAGGCCGCGCTGATTGTCAGCTTGATAGCCAGTTACCTTAAACGTACTCAACGCGGTCAATGGATGGGGGCAGTATGGGTGGGTGTTATTACCGCCGCAGCACTTTGCCTGGCGCTGGGTATCTTTATTAATGAAACCACTGGTGAATTCCCACAAAAACAACAAGAGCTGTTCGAAGGGGTTATCGCGGTAGTGGCAGTTTGCATATTAACCTATATGGTTTTTTGGATGCGCAAGGTATCCAAGTCAGTCAAAGTGCATTTAGAAGGGGCGATTGATAATGCGCTGAGCTTTGATGCTAAAAAAGGGCATGGCCGCCGTCAGGGATGGGCATTAGTGGCAATGGTGTTTTTTGCTGTGGCCCGCGAAGGTCTTGAATCTGTCTTCTTCTTATTAGCTGCGTTCCAGCAGGATGTCGGTATTGGCGCGCCAATGGGTGCCATGCTCGGTCTAACCTGTGCCATTTTAGTCGGCATGGCCATCTATTGGGGCGGAATTAAGCTGCATCTGGCCAAATTCTTTAAATGGACAAGCTTATTTATCCTGTTTGTTGCCGCCGGTCTTGCCGCCGGGGCGATAAGGGCTTTCCATGAAGCGGGGCTGTGGAATCATTTCCAGGATATCGCTTTTGACCTGACCAATGTGCTCTCCACCCACTCATTATTTGGCACCTTCCTCGAGGGCATGTTTGGCTATCAGGAAGCCCCCACTATCAGCGAAGTGGCGGTTTACTTTATCTACCTGATCCCAGCATTGATTTTCTTTTTCCTTCCACCACGCACCACCGCGGCCTCAACCGCACCTGCTGCGCGGAAAACTAACTAATAACTCAGGGATTTATCACATGTCTAACCGGTTCTTCCGTCGTACTGCTTTACACACCGCTTTGTTGGCCTTATCCACTGGGGCAATTAGCGCGCAGGCTGCTGATATTCCACAAGTTAAAATTACAGTCAATGATAAACAATGTGAGCCAATGGCACTGTCTATCCCCGCCGGTAAAACCCAATTTATTGTCCATAATGCCAGTCAAAAAGGCCTGGAGTGGGAGATCTTAAAAGGGGTGATGGTGGTTGAGGAGCGCGAGAATATCGCCCCAGGTTTTACCCAAAAGATGACGGCAAATCTGGAACCGGGTGAATACGATATGACCTGTGGCTTGCTGAGCAACCCGAAAGGTAAATTGACTGTCACGGCAGCAACCGATTCTGAAACTGCCATGAAGCCGGATGCTATGGCACTGGTGGGGCCAATTGCTGAGTACAAAGTCTATGTGATACAAGAAGTTGCTCAGTTAGTATCCCAAACAAAAGCCTTTACTGACGCGGTGAAAAAAGGCGATTTGGCGTTAGCCCGTAAACTTTACGCCCCGACTCGCCAACATTATGAGCGTATCGAACCTATTGCGGAATTGTTCTCCGATCTGGATGGCAGTATTGATGCGCGCGAAGATGATTTTGAACAAAAATCTGCCGATCCGAAATTTACCGGTTTCCACCGTTTAGAGAAAATCTTGTTTGGTGACAACACCACCAAAGGGGCCGATAAATTTGCTGACCAGCTGTATCAAGACACATTGGAACTGCAAACACGCATCAGCGGCCTGACTTTTGCACCGAACAAAGTGGTAGGTGGCGCGGCTGGGCTAATTGAAGAAGTGGCCGCCAGTAAAATCAGTGGTGAAGAAGATCGCTACAGCCGCACTGACCTGTGGGACTTCCAGGCCAACGTTGATGGCGCGCAGAAAATTGTTAATCTGCTGCGGCCATTGCTGGAAAAAGCCGACAAGCCATTGCTGGATAAAATTGATGCTAACTTCAAAACCGTGGACAGCATCTTGGCAAAATATCGCACCCAAGATGGCTATGAGTCTTATGAGAAGCTCACTGATGCCGACCGCAATGCACTGAAAGGGCCAATTACCGCACTGGCGGAAGATCTTGCTCAGCTGCGTGGCGTATTAGGTCTGGATTGAGGCATTAAAATGAGTAAGAAAACCGGCCCGCAATCAGGGCCGCAGTTACCAGATAACGGGGCGGTATCGCCGTCCCGTCGGCGTTTATTGCTGGGTATGGGCATGATGAGTGGCGCACTGGCCCTCGGTGGCACGAAAATAGCGCGTGCTGCACCGGGCCCGGCCGCCAAAGCTGCGCCCACTCAAGATGAGCGCTGGCAGCAACAGCCCTTTTATGGTCAGCATCAAGCTGGGGTGCTAACCCCGCAGCAGGCGGCAATGATGCTGGTGGCATTTGACGTGCTGGCAACAGATAAAGCCGCATTAACTCGGCTATTTACCTTACTGACCACGCGAATTGCTTTTCTGACGACCGGCGGGAAAGCCCCATCGGTCAATGCTAAATTGCCACCACTGGATTCGGGGATTATGGGGCCGGAAATTTACCCGGATAACCTGACTATCACGGTTTCAGTCGGCGATTCGCTGTTTGATGAGCGGTTTGGTTTACAGGGGCACAAGCCGCTACGACTGCAAAAGATGACGCGCTTCCCTAATGATTCACTGGATGCCGCTCTGTGTCATGGGGATATATTGTTGCAAATTTGCGCCAATACCAATGAAACTGTCATTCATGCACTGCGGGATATTATCAAGCATTCGCCGGATCTTCTCAGTGTGCGCTGGAAACGCGAGGGCTTTATCTCGGCTCATTCCGCCCGCAGTAAAGGGAAAGAAACGCCGATTAATTTGTTGGGTTTTAAAGATGGCACCGCAAACCCAAAAACCAGCGATAAACCCTTGATAAACAAAGTAGTGTGGGTTCAGGATAATGTTGGCGAACCGGCATGGGCAGTGGGTGGCAGCTATCAGGCGGCACGGATTATCCGCTTTAAAGTGGAGTTTTGGGATAGGACGCCGCTGCAAGAACAGCAAACCATTTTTGGCCGCGATAAACACAGCGGCGCACCTTTGGGCATGGCGCAGGAACATGATGAGCCGGATTACACCCAAGACCCTGATGGTAAAGTGATTAAGTTAGATGCACATATTCGTTTGGCGAATCCGCGCACCACTGAAACCCAGAATAACTTGATGCTGCGCCGTGGCTACAGCTACTCACTGGGCGTCTCAAATTCGGGGCAGTTAGATATGGGGCTGTTATTTGTCTGCTATCAGTCTGATTTGGAACAGGCTTTTCTTACCGTGCAAAAACGGCTCAATGGAGAGGCGCTGGAAGAATATGTCAAACCTATTGGCGGGGGCTATTTCTTCACCTTACCGGGCGTGGTTGATGCCAACCATTATCTGGCGCAAGGTCTGCTTGAATCTTGATCAATGAAATACAGCACCGCTAGCATGTGGTGCTGTGATTGCTAACCCGTTTTCTTTATTACCAGAGACTGGCGGGGCAACTGCACTGATGGGTAGCCCGGCCGCTCACACCGCTAGCCTCCATCCGCTACCTTTCCCCACCCAATAATATTCTTCTTACAACTTAACTGTTTAATTTTACGGTGATTTTCGCCACATGTTCACCCTGGAATCGGGCGATTGAAAGTTCTGCTGCACTTGGCTGACGGGAACCATCAGCACCGGCAATCGTGGTCGCGCCATAAGGGGTGCCGCCGCGAGTCTGCGAAACATCAAACAATTCTCTCGCCCCATATCCGATAGGAACGATGATAAAGCCGTGGTGTGCCAGTGTCGTCCAGGTGGAGCTGATAGTGTGTTCTTGCCCACCGCCGGTACCGGTTGAGGAAAATACACTGGCGACTTTGCCAAATAATGCACCCGATGCCCATAACCCGCCCGTCTGGTCGAGGAAAGTGCGCATTTGACCGGCCATATTACCAAAGCGGGTAGGGGTGCCGAAAATGATGCCATCGTAATCGGCTAGCTCTTGCGGTGTCGCCACGGGGGCTTGTTGACCGGTTTTACCGCCGGCTTTGGCGAAAGCATCGGCGGGCATGGTTTCCGGCACACGCTTAATGGTCACTTCAACACCACTGACTTTTTGGGCACCTTCGGCTATTGCGCCAGCCAGTGTCTCGATATGCCCATACATGGAATAGTAAAGCACTAAAATTTTCGCCATCTTGCTTTGCTCCAATCAAGGTTATTGAATAATGCTGATGATGCCTATTAACCATACGCCAATATGCCCAAGCTGCAATGTTGGCCGCACAGAAAGCAACTAACTAAACCGACACCTTGGCGGCAGTGACTGGCGGGTTATAAACTGGCCGCTGTAACCCTCCAACCTATTTTGCCGATATTCTCCCTGGTTCTCCGCGGTATTTATCACAGTTAATGAAGACCGCCATTGACACTAAGGGAGGTGGGTAATAATTTCATTGGCAGTAAAACTCCATTTAAATAATTTTTATGGAGTTTTGTTTTTCATAGTCATCCATTAAAGCCCGGCCCAAATTATAGATTAATGAGGAATACCGCCAATGACTCAAACACGCCATCAATATAAGCAATCATTAAGCAGCAAAATAGCTTGTTTTAGCGCGCTGGCGCTATGCGTTTCGCTGTCTTTACCTTATGCCAATGCTGAGCATTACCCGGATGTCCCTGTGCCTTTTAAATATGGCACTGGGGCCCGGATAGATAACAATATCTATGTGGGTTTGGGCAGCGCGGGCCAGTCGTGGTATCGCCTTGATACAGATAAAACCCGTAGTGGTTGGCAGAAAATAGCTGATTTTCCCGGTCAACCACGCGAACAAGCAGTGACAGTGGGCCTGGATGGAAAGCTGTATGTCTTTGGTGGCGTGGGGAAAAATACCGCCAGTGATACTCAGGTGCGCGCCCTCAATGATGTCTATCAATATGACCCAGCAACGAATCAATGGCAGCAATTACCCACTCGGGCCCCTCGAGGTTTGGTCGGGACGGTCGCCACCGCCGTGGAGGGTTCTCAGGCCATGTTATTGGGTGGGGTAAATAAAGCCATTTTTGACGGCTACTTTGCGGATCTGGCAGTGGCTGGCAGTGATGAAACGCAGAAAAATGCGGTGATTAATGCCTATTTTAACCAGTCTCCCGCCGACTATTTTTATAATCGCGATGTGCTTATTTATGATCCGGCTAAAAATCAGTGGAAGAGTGGGGGGCAACTGCCATTTTTAGGTACCGCAGGTTCGGCAATCACTGGCATGAATAACAATTTGATATTAATAAATGGTGAAATTAAACCCGGTTTGCGCACCGCCGCAGTATGGCAGGGGAAAACACAAGATAATAAGCTTGAATGGCAACAGCGCCCCGATTTGATTGGCGCGGAAAAAAATACGCCGCAAGAAGGGTTGGCGGGCGCGTTTGCCGGTATTAGCCAGAATGTGGTGCTGGTCGCGGGGGGCGCTAATTTCCCCGGTGCCTGGAAACAATTCAATGCGGGCGAGTTATATGCCCATAAAGGGCTGAAAAAACAATGGCAACAGCCAATTTATGCGCTGGAGAATAATCAGTGGCAGAAAGTTGGGGAATTACCTCAACCCCTTGGTTACGGCGTTGCTATTCAAGGTGATGATGAGTTGATTTTGGTAGGCGGAGAAACAACCGGGGGTGTCGCCACCTCCGCAGTGACGCAAATGCGCTGGCAGGGCAATCAGTTGCATCTTGAATAAAATCAACTGACCTGATTAGAAGGCGAATATGCGGTATTACCGACGCCAAAAACAGATTGACGCCGGTAATACCCTAGTGGCTATAACTTAGTAATATTGCTGCGGTACAGGCGGGCTCTGCGTTTTTTCAAGATGAGATAACCAATGGCCAAAATGACAAACCACAGCGGCGTTACCATCAGCGCCTGGCGGGTATCACTTTCCAATGTTAACAACACCAACACAAAGGCGAAAAACGCCATACACACCCAAGACATGACGATACCGGCGGGCATTTTATAAATGGATTCTTTATGCAATGCTGGGCGTCTTTTGCGATACACCAAGTAAGAGCAAAGGATAATCGTCCAGACGAACATAAACAAAATCGCCGAAACCGTAGTGACCAAAGTAAAGACGGTCATGACGTTTGGGATAAGGTAAATCAGCACCACGCCACCGAGCAGACAGATACAAGAAAATGTCAGGCCAGATGCGGGAACAGAGCGGCGCGATAATTTACTAAATTGCTTTGGCGCGTCGCCTTCTTTGGCCAAACCAAACAACATGCGACTAGTAGAGAACACGCCACTGTTGGCAGAAGAGGCAGCGGAGGTCAACACCACAAAGTTGATAACACTGGCGGCGGCGGGTAGCCCGGCCAGAACAAATAACTCTACAAATGGGCTTTTTTCGGCAACAACTGAGCTCCAGGGGGTTACCGACATAATCATAATCAATGAAAAAACATAGAACATAATAATGCGGATTGGAATCGAGTTAATGGCTCGCGGCAAAACCACTTTAGGATTTTTGGTTTCAGCGGCAGTGGTGCCCACTAATTCAATCCCCACAAAGGCAAAGACAGCTATCTGGAAGCCAGCAAAGAAGCCACTTATTCCTTTCGGGAACATCCCGCCATCATTCCATAAATGAGTAAATGAAGCCGTAGTGCCCGATGGGGACTGATAACTCATTAACACCATGGTCAGACCGGCAAAGATTAACGCCACTATGGCCACGATTTTAATCATGGCAAACCAGAACTCCATCTCACCGAACATTTTTACTGTCGCCAAATTTAACGACAGCAGCAGCAGAACCACTAACAATGAGGCTATCCATTGGGAAAACCCAGGGAACCAAAATTGCGCATAGGCGGTGATGGCGACCACATCGGCTATGCCGGTGATAACCCAACAAAACCAGTAAGTCCAACCGGTAAAAAAGCCTGCCCAAGGGCCAAGCAAATCGGCGGCAAAATCACTGAATGACTTATAATTTAGATTCGAGAGCAGCAATTCACCCATTGCCCGCATCACGAAAAACAACATAAAACCGATTATCATATAAACGAAGATAATCGATGGCCCGGCAAGGCTGATGGTTTTGCCCGAACCCATAAACAAACCGGTACCTATGGCACCACCAATAGCAATCAGTTGAATATGGCGGTTGGAGAGACTTCGTTGAAGGTGCTCCTCTGGTTCCGGCAAAGGATCTGCCACTAGCTTGGATTGGTCTACCATCTTTCCCATTCCCTCTTCCTGTATTTGTGAAGTTGTTGAGCTCTAAGCTGGCTCTTTAGTTTTGTCTGTCTGTTAGCTTTTTTGTCTGCTTTAACTACAATTTTCAAATCATTTAATATCTTGGTAACAATAATTGCACAACACGCCGTTTTTTACAGCGTTTATATTCCACACACTGAATTTTGTTAAGTTCATCACAGCGCGTCGAATTACAACATGAAGTTACATAACTAACAATAATCGTAAGTCACTGGGGCATAATTAACCCAGAGCGGCAAATATAACGCCGCATAAAGAGAAAAATTTCACGAAACGTTTGACAGCCAAGACCAACAGGAGAATAATTATCGGCGTTGGGTCGTTAGCTCAGTTGGTAGAGCAGTTGACTCTTAATCAATTGGTCGCAGGTTCGAACCCCGCACGACCCACCAACAAAATCAATCACTTAGTATTAACTTCTAATTTCAAATCTATTTCGTGGGACATATTTTTGCCATTAAAATTTAATATTGAGTTTATCTGCCAAACATATTTCAAAATATTATTTGGTGAAAGGCAGAAATAAGATTTTATCATCTCAATTCATTTCCAATCGCTCACGTCTTCTCAACCAAAAATAGAAATTCCCCCTAAACTAACCAAATTACCCATGCGTGTTTCACTCAGAAAGCCGGAGAATATTCATCTCAGCTCCGATTGATGCGAGACACCTTAGTATATTGCCCAGTGGCAACTCTATAAGGTTCTGCCGCCCATAAAACGGGATATAATGCGGCTTTCTCTCTATTAAGCTGGCCTGCGGACTTCGCAACCAAAGCTGGATAAGGTATAGTCCGCTTTTTTACGGAGGAACCATGCTGACCAACTCATCCACACGTCTTAACAAATATATTAGTGAGAGCGGTATCTGTTCTCGTCGCGATGCCGATCGTTATGTTGAACAAGGAAATGTTTTTATTAACGGCAAGCGGGCCGCAGTTGGCGACCAGGTATATGCTGGGGATGTAGTGAAAGTTAACGGTCAACTTATTGAACCCCGTGATGAAGATGATTTGGTGTTGATTGCGCTGAATAAACCAGTGGGTATTATCAGCACCACCGAAGATGGCGAGCACGATAATATCGTGGATTTCGTTAACCACAGTAAACGAGTTTTCCCCATTGGGCGTCTGGATAAAGATTCTCAAGGATTGATTTTTCTGACAAATCATGGCGATTTGGTCAATAAAATTTTGCGTGCTGGGAATGACCACGAAAAAGAATATGTGGTAACTGTAAACAAACCGGTGACTGACGAATTTATTCTCGGCCTTGGTGCCGGTGTGCCGATGCTGGGAACAGTGACAAAAAAATGCAAAGTGAAAAAAGAGTCGACCTTTGTATTTCGTATTACCTTAGTACAAGGGCTTAATCGGCAAATTCGCCGGATGTGTAAACATTTTGGCTATGAAGTTACCAAGCTTGAACGCACTCGGATAATGAATGTCACCCTGAAAGGATTACCACAGGGCGAGTGGCGTGATTTGACTGATGATGAACTGATAGAGCTATTCAAGCTAATTGAAAACTCGTCATCTGATGAAGCACCGGTGAAAAAATCACCACCTAAGTCAGTTACTAATAAAAAGCCAGTTATCAATGGGCCGAAAAAAACTGAGAAACCAGATGGCAATGCCGCTGCTCGCAAGCGCTTTGCTCAGCCAGGCCGTAAAAAGAAAGGGCGCTAAGCTCGTGTAATTTTTATTGTCTTGGGGCTAACCTATTTTCCAGCTGTTATCCCCGTGGGTGATATTCCAGAACGGGGAACATGCTTTTCTAATAGTTAAAGATAATTAATATTAATCCTAGATAATATTAATATTATTCCCCAGCTGTTATTTGTAATTTTTTAGACTAAACTTTGTACAGCTCGCGTTGGTAAGTTATTGTTAACCGCCCTGATATGACAGTTTCTATTGGGCGTTTCCAAAGACTGATAAAGCACAGATAAACTGCCAGTACAGTGAGTTATCTACCAGCCCCTGGTGCTTTATCTCTGACCAGATGCTTCTCTTGAAGGAGATAGCGATGACTCCCGTACAGATATTAATTATTCTGGCACTAACACTGTTTGCATTGTACCGTCAGTCGATTAGCCATGAGGTGTCGTTAGGCCCCGCTCGCTTTAAATGGGTTTGGATTTATGGCGTGGTCGGTTTGCTTGTGGGTGGGACATATATGCCTACGACCATAACGTCCTGGAGCGTATTAGGTAGTGGTGTTTTGTTCAGTATTATCATCGGTATGTTACAAGGTCGTCTTATTGAAATTTGGCAAGAATCTGATGGCCGAATTTTTTGTAAAGGTACACCATTGACGATGACTTTATTCCTGCTTCTGATTGGGTCTAAATGGATTATCGGTACATTACAATATCTTTATAATCAGCCGACAGAACAAGGCGGTTTTGGTGAAATCCTCATAATGATTGCTGTAATGGCTGCATTTGAGGTTGAAATCGTCAGACGCCGTATTCGGGTGCTATATCCGGATAATCCTGTCGATTCATTACCTGAAGGGCAATAGAAAAATATTGTTTCAGCTAACTGTTAAGGATTAGCCGTTAGCTGATTTAAAGAGAGTTCAGAACGTTAGAGCAAGATAATATTAATCGACAATAAAAAGTCTGGCACCTGAGACTGTTGATGACTTATGTGCCTCAGCATGATCAGCAACCTGATAACTCATCCCCGCCTTTAAGGTGAAAATTCGGCCATCATCTACTTCAGTACTTAACTCACCTTCCAGGCACAATAAAATATGCCCTTTGGAACACCAATGGTCTGCAATGTATCCCGCGCTGTATTCAACCATACGAACCCTGATATTACCAAAGTGCCGGGTTTGCCAATAAGCCATCCCATGCTCACCTTTATGTTCAGTTCTTTCTACTGCTGACCAGTCGGTGGTACCGAATGGAATATCGACCATATTCATTAAACCCTCTCCTTATTACTGACTACCAGGCTATAAGTTAAAACACATTAAAAGTAATACACAGTCTATTACTTTATTGCCAGCCCAACTTTTACAAAGTGAGCCATACTATGAGGTAGACAGTAAAATGGAGTTATCAAGCCTATGAAAAATCCCACTATTTTCCAGTTTTTCCATTGGTATTACCCTGATGGTGGCAAATTATGGTCAGAGGTCGCAGAGCAAGCAGAATATATTCGTAATATTGGCATTAATGTCGTTTGGCTTCCTCCTGCTTATAAGGGCGCTTCTGGAGGGTATTCGGTTGGGTATGATACCTATGACTTGTTTGATTTAGGGGAGTTTGATCAAAAGGGCACACAAGCAACGAAGTATGGGGATAAAGCGGAGTTATTAAATGCGATTAACCGATTAAAAGAAATGGATATCCGAGTGCTTTTTGATGTTGTTTTCAATCATAAAATGGGCGCCGATGAAAAAGAACAAGTCAGTGTTAGTAAAGTGAACCCTGAAAACCGCACTGAAATTGACGATGAAATTATCAATGCTCAAGCTTATACCCGTTTTACATTTCCAGGTCGTCATGAGACTTATTCATCATTTATCTGGGACAAGCAGTGCTTTACTGGGGTTGATTATATTGAAGAGCCTAACGATGAGGGTATTTTCAAGATTATAAATGATTATAGCGAAGAGGGTTGGAACAGCGAGGTAGACGATGAATTAGGTAATTTTGACTACCTGATGGGCGCCGATATTGATTTTCGTAATCCTGCTGTAGTGGCAGAGTTAAAATATTGGGGAGAATGGTTACTAGATACTTTGCCTATTGATGGTTTCCGGTTGGATGCTGTAAAACACATTCCCGCCTGGTTCTTTAAAGAATGGATCGGGCATGTCCAAAATAAAACAGAGAATGATTTACTGATTATTGCAGAATATTGGTCGCCTGATATTGAAAAGTTACAGCTATATCTGGAGCGGACAGAGGGTGCTGCAATGCTATTTGATGTTGCATTGCACCATAAGTTTCATGACGCATCTAACCAAGGGGAAGATTTTGATCTTACCCAAATATTCGATGGTACGTTAATTGCTGTTGATCCGATGCATACAATAACCTTGGTGGCTAACCATGATACTCAACCACTTCAATCTTTAGAGGCCCCGGTTAATCCGTGGTTTAAGCCTTTAGCTTATGCATTAATTTTAATGCGGGAGCAGGGCATCCCATGTGTATTTTATCCCGATCTATTTGGTGTTAATTATGAAGATAGTGGTGATGATGGCGGAACTTATCAGATAGAAATGCCGGTTATTGTTGAATTGGAAAAATTAATTAAAGCCCGGCAGCTTTTTGCTCATGGTGCACAAAGTGATTATTTTGATGATAAAAACTGTATAGCTTTTGTTCGTGCAGGTACAGAGGCCGATCCCGGCTGTGTGGTTATTTTGTCTAATGGTGCTGAAAATGAAAAAAAAATCGTGCTGGGTGATGCTTTAGGTAATAAAGAGTTTGCGGATTACTTAGAGAATCATTCGGCTATTATTACGACAGATGATACTGGTGGCGCGGTATTCCCAGTCAGCGGAGGGAGTGTGAGTCTCTGGGTGCAGAAAGATTTATTACCCTAAATACAATGTTTATGCGGCTAAAAATATCCGAAATAGCCTATTGAGGTAAGAGCTAAGCCTTCATAATTTACTCTAGCTCAGCTCTTACACATTATTGCTAATTTACTGATGGTTCATTTATCTGGAAGAAACGAACGACTTGACGTAATTCAGCACCTTGTTCAGTTAATGATTGGGCTGCCGCCGCTGCCTCTTCAACCAGTGCCGCATTCTGTTGCGTAACGTGGTCCATTTGTTCTACAGCAATACCTATCTCTTGAATACCAATATGCTGTTCTTGTGAAGCCGTCGAAATTTCACCAATAATATGAGCAACTTTACCGACAGAATTGACTATTTCGCCCATTGCCTGGCTAGCATGGTCTGCACGTTCGGAGCCTGCAGTAATTTTTTCAACAGTGCCGACAATTAATTGCTTAATTTCTTTCGCAGCATTGGCACTTTTCTGAGCTAAGGTTCTTACTTCACTCGCGACAACAGCGAATCCTTTACCTTCAGTACCGGCTCTGGCCGCTTCAACCGCAGCATTTAGTGCCAATATATTGGTTTGGAAAGCAATGCCTTCGATGACAGCAATGATATCAACAATCTTTTTCGAGCTATTTGATATTTCCTGCATGCGCAGAAGCATTTCATCAACAATAATCCCGCCTTCAGTGGCCGTGGCTGCGGTATTAATGGCTAATTCACTTGCGAGTCGAGCATTATCAGCATTCTGACGTACCGTTTGAGTCAATTCTTGCATATTGGCTGAGGTCTGAATTAGCGAGGAAGCTTGCTCCTCGGTACGCTGGGATAAATCAGTATTACCTTGAGCAATTTGGTTTGATGCCACCGAAATTGATTCACTACCATGCATTATTTCATTGATTGTTTTCTTCAATTGCTGATTCATTGTGTTCAGTGAAGCCAGCAAGCTGTGCGTATCGCCAGAACGAAGTTTTATTTCAGTTGATAAATTTCCTGCTGCAATATGGCCCATAATTGCGACGGCATAGGCAGGTTCGCCACCTAATGAGCGGGATAAATGTCGAGCAATCATGCTAGCCAGCAGAGCTGAAATGAAAACAGAGAATAACAATAAAGTGAGCAGTAAATTTTTAGCAGTATTAAAGCTTTGTTGTCCTTCCGCCGCTGCTTTTTCCCCACCTTGTACTTCGAGTACGACTAATTCAGCTAAGTCTTTCATTAGCTGCGTACGATATTTTCTGGAGGTGTCTCCGCTTATCTTACTTGCTTCATCCAATTGGTTATTATTAACAGCATTGATGACAATACTATTTGCCTGAGAAAAATGGTCAAAATCTGACATTATTCTCTTAAATAATTCAGAGTTATTATAACCTTCGGGTAATTTCAAAAAAAGATCTTGTGCATTACGAAAGTTATCCACCGCCTGAAGAATCTCCAGACGATGACTTTCACGATCTTTTTCTGTTGTTGAAGCAATATATTGAACCTGTTGTAGCCGCAGTTCAGCTAAAAAACCACGCATTTCCAATGTATAACGAACACCTGGCAACCAACTGTCGCGGTAGGCTTCCAATCGAGAATTATTATTACTTAACTGTGAAAGGGCAACTGCACCAATCAATAACATCATTATAATAACAACAGAGAACCCTGAGAGTAATTTTGTCAAAATGGATAGGTCGGAGAACTTTTTCATGATCACTACATTTATAAAGTTTAGGTAGGATGTATAACGGCAAATGAAATGAATTCTTGATGTAATAAAACTACTTAATGTGATTTTTTGAGCATTATTTTTCATGCATCAATTTATGTGAATGTTATTTATTTTATTTATTTAGTTGCTATCCCAACCTGTGTTAGAGGATTAATCTGGATTATTGCTCGTTTTGCGATGTTATATTCTGTTCTGGCGATGATTTTTTGTAATTTTCGCCCGCACTATTTAACGAGTGATTAACTCTGCTTCTGATATTTATGATGTTTTTATACAAACATTTTGTCCTATCACTGTTTTTATTGTTATCACACTAGCGCGGCTTAATCGTTTTTGAGGAGTGTGTTAAGCTCGGGCTATCAAAACGTTAGGTGGTCAATCATGATTTTTGTCATTCTTTGGTTTGCTATTGCAGGGCTCAGTGAGTATTTGGTATGGGGCTATCCACTGCTGGTAGTCGTATTAGCTCTTATTTTTGTCGTACTTGGCGGGTATTGGGTATATCGGATACGAAAAGTTCAGGTGAGCGATGAGCCTTCTGATGAAGTCAGATCTAAATCAATCAGTAATATTAATCTGACTTTTTCGGTGATAATGCTGGCGATTCATGCCATTACTTTATTGTTATTACGCTGATTTAAGGGGGGTTTGTTGTATGTTTTATTATTAACTGTGCCAGTGGTTCCAGGTAGAGATCAGTACCCAGGCGGCAATAATCCAGCATATAACCGCTGCAACTAAAGCAACAGGTAAGCGGAAATGAGCAATGAAAAAATAAAGAGATATCAGATAGATAAAGTAGGGAATAATAGCCCATAAACCGAAAACAATCGTTATACGTAATGCTTGGATACTACGCTCACTTCCTACAACATAATGCGCGATAAGAGCAAAGGTCGGAAATAATGGGATTAAACCGGCAATATAGTAATTTCGCGTTTTAGATAATATCCCAATTAGCACCACAACGCTGGCACCGATCAATGCTTTCAGTAGTAAGCCCATTTTTGTCTCGAAGAGTAAAAAATATGCCACCAATAGAATATATTTCAATGAAAGACAGAGAAATTTCTATATTGGCAGCATGATTATATCGGGATATTACAGTTTGTCTCTCGCCGGCTATTGACGATAGCCGTTCTTAATTTGAGCCAATGTATTGGTGAAAACTTCAGCTTGAGCAGCGTCTTCGATACCTGAAATGGAGCGTTCGATATTTAAGATTACTTTCCCAGCATCGGCTTGGCCGATTGCTTTTAGCAGTAGGGTCACCGTTGCTTTCAAGCATGCAACTTCGTTGGCTAAAATTTCTGGGTCAGCAGAAGTGGTAAAGTCTGGATTACTCATTTTTTTTCCTGAAGAAGTAGTAGCTTGCCTGCAAACCAGGATATGTGGGTAAACCCATAATCACAGTGAACATTAGCGGCAACATTAAACAGTCCTCGTATTATATCATAAACTGATGATTAGCTTTGATAACCTGTGCGCAATCTTAAGTTGTTGCTACAACCTCTTAGATAGCCGCTCAAACTGCGGTGTAAACGGTCAGCTATGGATAAGCGCTCCAGCCTGGTCAATGTTGCCATTTACTCTGCTTTAACTTAATTAAGATAATTTTGTTCATAAAAACCAGACTGGTTTATACGGTTTAATTTGTATCCAACATCATCCATTTTCATAGTGAATAAGATATAAGCAATAAATAAAAAACCAAGACTAATTCCTTGCCTAGGAATTACTGCAGAATTATCTGATTAGTAATCGTATCAATATGTTGTGTTTCTTTCCCTAAAAATTAACGTTCTGAACCTCAGTCATTATTTTTTGTATGAATGTGTGAGTGATACAGAGAAAAATCTTAAAAAAACTTTTATTTTCCATCATGGCATTAATTGATAAGCCTGCGATTTTATGTACATAGTCAAAATTAAGACAGAAATAATATCTGTCAAACAATATAGATATGAATTTGCAATTATTCTGTATTCATTCTTTGGTCGAAAACAAGTAATATCATTGGCGTAAACAAAGCGTGATTAGGTTACTCCCTTATTTTTTTGGAGAATTTTCTTTGATTAGCGTTCTTCTTGTTGATGACCACGAACTGGTGCGCGCAGGGATACGACGCATTCTTGAAGACATCAAGGGTATCAAAGTAGCGGATGAGATGCAGTGTGGTGAGGACGCGGTCAAATGGTGTCGTAATCATAGTGTTGATATCGTTTTGATGGATATGAATATGCCCGGTATCGGTGGGTTGGAGGCAACTCGTAAGATTTTGCGTTTTTCTCCTGACACGAAAGTTATCATGTTAACCATTTATACCGAGAATCCATTACCTGCGAAAGTGATGCAGGCAGGAGCTTGTGGCTATTTGAGTAAAGGTGCGGCACCCCAAGATGTGGTTACAGCTATCCGCGCTGTTCATTCGGGGCAGCGCTATATTGCTTCTGATATCGCGCAGCAAATGGCATTAGGGCAGTTGGAACCGCCGACAGAAACACCTTTTAGCTGTTTGTCAGAGCGTGAGTTACAAATTATGATAATGATCACTAAAGGGCAGAAGGTTAATGAGATATCAGAGCAACTTCATCTGAGCCCGAAAACAGTGAATAGTTATCGTTACCGAATGTTTAGTAAGCTTAATATTAGTGGTGACGTTGAATTGACCCATTTGGCTATCCGCCATGGGATGTTTAATGCGGAGACGTTATCTAATAGTGACTGATTGTTTTGATTCTAAAGAGTTTTTAAAAACTGTTACCAGTCAACCTGGTGTTTACCGCATGTATGATAAGGCGGGGACAGTTATTTATGTCGGCAAAGCCAAAGATCTTAAAAAACGCTTGACGAGTTATTTTCGCGCTCATGTGGCGAGCCGTAAAACGGAGACTTTGGTCAAGAATATTGCTCAGATTGATGTAACAGTCACTCATACAGAGACGGAAGCGCTGTTACTTGAGCATAACTACATCAAGCTTTATCAGCCGCGCTATAACGTATTATTACGTGATGATAAATCGTATCCGCTTATATTTCTAAGCGCGGATAAGCATCCGCGTCTAGCTATCCATCGTGGCGCAAAACATGAAAAGGGCGAGTATTTTGGGCCTTTTCCTAACTCTTATGCCGTCCGCGAAACCTTGGCATTGCTGCAAAAACTCTTTCCTGTGAGGCAGTGCGAAAACAGTGTTTATCGCAATCGTTCTCGGCCTTGTTTGCAATATCAAATTGGTCGTTGTTCTGGGCCATGCGTAGCCGGGTTGATCAGTGATGAAGAGTATCAGCGTCAGGTCGATTACGTGCGCTTGTTTCTCTCGGGCAAAGACCAACAAGTATTGACGCAATTGATTTCTCGCATGGAAGAGGCCAGCCAATTACTTCATTTTGAAGATGCCGCACGGATCCGTGACCAAATACAGGCTGTACGGCGGGTAACAGAGCAGCAATTTGTTTCTGGCGACAGTGAAGACCTTGATGTTATTGGGGTGGCGTTTGATGCCGGATTAGCTTGTGTTCATGTGCTATTTATCCGGCAGGGCAAAGTACTGGGGAGCCGCAGTTATTTTCCAAAAGTGCCAGCAGGAACTGAGCTGAGTGAAGTTGTGCAGACATTTGTCGGGCAATTTTACTTACAAGGAAGCCAGGGGCGCACTCTCCCAGGTGAGATTTTGTTAGATTTTATCCTGGAAGAAAAAGAGTTGTTGGCCTCCTCGCTTTCAGAACTGGCAGGAAGAAAAATTCAGATTCAAAGTCGCCCGCGGGGTGATAGAGCCCGTTATCTGAAACTTGCTCGTACTAATGCTTCAACTGCCTTGGTTACACGTCTATCTCAGCAATCAACTATTCATCAACGCATGAAAGAGTTAGCAAAAATTCTTAATCTTGATGAGATAAATCGGATGGAGTGCTTTGATATCAGCCATACCATGGGCGAGCAGACTGTCGCATCTTGTGTGGTATTTGATGCAAATGGCCCTGTACGTTCGGAATATAGGCGCTACAATATTAGTGGCATCACGCCCGGAGATGATTATGCGGCGATGTCTCAAGTGCTTAAGCGCAGATATGGCAAGGCATTAGATGACAAAAAAATTCCTGACGTTATCTTTATCGATGGTGGGAAAGGGCAGTTATCTCAGGCTTTTGATGTGTTTGCTTCACTCAATGTTCCGTGGGATAAGCAAAAACCGTTACTTGTCGGCGTGGCAAAAGGAAGTGATCGCAAAGCCGGGTTGGAAACGTTGTTTCTGGCGGCTGAAGGGGAGGGTTTCTCGTTACCGCCGGATTCACCCGCCTTGCATTTGATTCAACATATTCGTGATGATTCGCATAATCATGCAATAACCGGGCACCGGCAGCGCCGTTCAAAAGTAAAAAATACTAGTGCGTTAGAAATGATCGAGGGAGTAGGGCCTAAACGGCGGCAAATATTGCTGAAGTATATGGGCGGGCTGCAACCTTTACTTAACGCAAGCGTCGAGGAAATTGCAAAAGTGCCGAGTATTTCACAAGCATTGGCAGAAAAAATCTACAATGCATTGAAACACTGAAGCTAATGTTGCACCATACTCATAATATCCACAGCAGCTAGATAGTTATCGTAGCATTATGCAATTGAATATACCGACTTGGCTTACTCTGTTCCGTGTTGTACTCATCCCATTCTTTGTTTTGGCATTTTATCTGCCATTCGTTTGGGCTCCGATGGTGTGTGCCATCATATTTGTGTTTGCAGCGGCAACCGATTGGTTTGATGGGTTTTTAGCTCGGCGCTGGAAACAGACCACCCGTTTTGGGGCTTTTCTTGACCCTGTAGCGGATAAAGTCATGGTGGCCATCGCGTTAGTGTTGGTTGCTGACCATTATCATGTCTGGTGGATTACACTACCGGCAGCGACGATGATCGCCCGTGAGATTATCATTTCCTCTCTGCGCGAGTGGATGGCGGAAATTGGCAAACGCAGCAGTGTGGCGGTTTCATGGATTGGCAAAGTTAAAACCACGGCCCAAATGGGTTCATTGGTCGGGTTACTTTGGCGTCCAGACCCTAATATAGAGCTGGCAAGTTTTGTTTTACTCTATATCGCAGCAGTGCTTACTTTCTGGTCAATGTTCCAATATTTAAACGCTGCGTGGAAAGATTTGCTCGAACCTTGATCGAAGCGCCGCAAAAAGCAGCAAACGAACACATTAGTCAGATAATTTTATTGACTCATTGCGTCAGGTAAGTAGAATGCATCGCATCAGACGGCAGCAACAAACGTCGAAAGATAGCAAAAGAATCAGTAAGTTCTGATGTTGCGGGAATAGCTCAGTTGGTAGAGCACGACCTTGCCAAGGTCGGGGTCGCGAGTTCGAGTCTCGTTTCCCGCTCCAAATTAGTAGGTTGGCAATAGCGAACCTCGGCAGTAAGGCAAAGAAGAATAAGGCGCGTTGGCAGAGTGGCCATGCTACGGATTGCAAATCCGTCTACCTCGGTTCGACTCCGGGACGCGCCTCCAGTTTTCCAGAGCCCGGGTGGTGAAATCGGTAGACACAAGGGATTTAAAATCCCTCGGCTTATGGCTGTGCGGGTTCAAGTCCCGCCCCGGGCACCATGGAAACAAATCTAAGTAAAACAAAGTAGTATGAGTATGTCGTTAACCGCCGAGAGGCGGTTTTTTTGTTTTTGAAATCACCTTTCACCATTGTTTCGCCATATCACTTCGCCATATCTTGCCCGTCCACAACAGGAACAATATTAATTTTTCTATCATATCTTGCGGTCTGTGATGCGCTTTTGTGCCCTGAAATTGCCTGCTTGTCATATAGCGAACCAGTTAGATCTGAGATACCTTTTGCTTTCAGAGCGTGGAAAGTGAAATTAAACTCCAGTTCTGGATATTTCACATCAGCTGCTTTTTTTGCTTTCAACCACCGACTATTAAAACCGTCTCTTGTATACCGGCTGCCTGATTGCTGGAAGAGAACAAATATACTGCTCATCCCTTTTTTTAAAGGTAGTAGGTTGGCTTGGTCTGTGGCGGCGGTTAACCTTGGTCCCCAAACTTTTATCTGCGCTACGCCTGTTTTGCTTCGCTGTATTAATATCCCTTTATCAATCAACTGGCCTTTTCTCATATCTAAAGTATCCGCTTGGCGTGCACAACATAAATAAACCAGTTCCATTGCAACCCGAACTATTGGTGGTGAAACCTGATAACCGTCTTTACGGATTAACGTGGTCATGTCTTTGCTGTTGAGCAAGTCAGCATCGGTGCCGATATTTTGCAGATCCCAAAACACATCCGCACTGATACCAGTGACGCCATTCACCCCGACGTTAGACAGGGTTTTATGCCAGCCAACATCATTATCAATTTTGGCGCGCAAGCCCAAGGCGCGAGCGGTAGCGTAAGCAGTGGTTTTCGCATTGGTTACGGTGTCCCAACTTAGAAAATTAGACCAAATCACCATCGCCTCACGCTGGCCGAAATTCTCACGGTAAATAATGGGCTCTTCTTTGGTTTTGCAGCCATCTGGCGTAACACTGCCAATAATATTGGACGTGGTTTCAGCTTCAGTTTCACCGGCCTTGCCGCTGGCGGCCAGCACATCGGTGAGTAATACCGGGGTATTTAATGGAAACAGGGTGGTGTCAGCATCATCGGAGGTACAGACCATCCCTACTACCGCCGTACTGACAGTGCGGATCGGGCGAGTGCCTTCGTTAATTTCAATGACGCGCGCACTGCGGTGGTAATCGGTTGCAGACATGCATTTTTCTCCGGTTAAGCGTTCATTGGCTATGATGCCGGATTGTTACGCGCGGGGCAGTTAGTGGGGGTTGTGTGAGAGGTGGCACAAAAAATCAGATACGCAGAATAGCGATATTATCCGCATGAAAACTGACTACATCACCAATATTAACACTATGGCAATCAGGTTTTGGTGTGCCGTGCTGTAGCCGGTTTTTGTGGTGTAACCTTTGTATATCATTGTGTTTACGGCTCAACTCCTACAGATTCAAGATTATTGTGGATAGGCTCACCGTCAATAAATCTATTTCAGTGGTGACCTATCCGTTGTGTTAGAGGGCGAAAGCTAATTCTAGTGCCTCCTCGCTATCCCGCAGATAAGTACTGTGTAACGCATCAATCTGTTGCCACAAAATAAGCGAAAGCACCTCTTTAGCATCGGCACGATCAAGGGTAACGATGGCGTAAATCAACGCACGGCAGTGGTCGATAAGTTCTTCTACTTCGCGGGGAGTGTCATCGTACATAGCGCACCTCCGGCAGCAGAGGGGCGGATGAAAAAACAGGTGTGGGAATAACAATGATATTGCTGGTAAATAATGATAGGCATTTAGTCGTCAAATCCATGATGACTACCTCTCTGTATGAGTTTTTAAACTCACCACCTTGAGGTTCCAATCTCTTTATGGGGTGGTGAACTGGGCAAGGTTGGAACTACCGGTCAACAGAGAATCCGGCGCATCTTTCGATGCCCCTGCCCAGCTCACCATTGTTTTACAGATGTAGCCGTGCCTACACATAATAACCGTTTAGGCAGTTATGCGCCCTGTTGAAAGACGGGGTTCCAAACCCGACAGCGGATTTTGCCGCTGCGGCGTGACTATAGCCCAGCGAAGTTATGGCGTGCAATTAGCCAGCATCATTTTAGGACAAACATTTTTGCAGTGAAAATAGTGAGTTATCGCGGTGATGCTTTAAAAGATGGAAGAGGTAACAAGTAGTAAGGAAGAAAAAGGGAAAGGGGTAATCAACAGCGCAAACAGACGACGTTTAAGGCAACATCGCCTGTTAAAAGTATGGATTTAGCTAGCCACTTAATGGCAAATTTGTGCCAGCTCTTTTTCGCTCAGACCGGTCATTTTCATTACCGTCGCGCGGTCAAGACCATTAGCTAACATAGTTTGGGCAATTTTCAGAGTGGCATTCTTCTCACCTATGGCCTCGCCCCTGGCTTCACCTTTTTGTTCCAGTTTTTGTGCAATTGTCATCAGTGACTCCTCGTGCTGCGGTAAGCGGTTGGCCAGGCTGCGGAGGAACGCTTCTGGGTTTGCCGTATCGCCAACCTGTATGATGTAATTTATCGCCGCTTTTAGTTGATCTTCTGTAGTGTAACCACTTGCTATCACCATGACCAGTTGATCCGATAATTCAGATAACTCACGCTGACGAATATGTTTTTGCAACAATTCCAGCAGAGCAATGCGTCGATGGGTCATGATTTCGTTATCGGGGATTACCGTCACATCGACCAGCGGGAAATCACCACTGTACAACCGTCCGGCGAGTGCGGGTTGGTTAAAGGCATGCAGCCAGCTCATGGGATACGGATACGGCGTGACCTTCCCGTGATAGAAGAGGATGGGAATGACCAGCGGCAACTGGTCGTTCCCCGCTTCCAGGTGGCTCTGCATGGCGGCAATAGCGTAGCGCATCAGGCGAAAAGCCATATGTTTATCAGGGGAACTTTGATGTTCAATGAGAGCGTAAACATAACCGTCCCCCGTAGTCGTTTTGAGCGAGTAGAGCACGTCCGAGTAGCAAGCGCGCAGGTTGTTTTCAATGAAACTGCCAGATTCCAGCCGTAAGGTGCTCAGGTCACAAAGTTGCCGCAATTCAGGCGGCAAATGGAACTCCAGCAGGTCACACGCCGTCGCGGGCTGGGTCATAAAATTCTTAAATAGCGCATCGTGAGGGGATGGGGTCGTTTTCATCGGGCGATAATAGTCATGGGTATCAGTGTGAGCAATCACTCCGCACCACTTTAGGATAAACATTTTTTCTATTTAAAATAATGAGTTATCGATAGGAATAAGAAAGGAAAAACAATCAAAGTGCGGAATAAATAGGGTGTAAAAATAGTAGATATAAGGCGACATCAACGTGATATCGCCAGTCAAAATTATGGTTTAGCCGGCCAGTCAATATCTGGTGCGGTGTTGGGGTCAATGCGCATTAGCGCCACGCGGTAGCGCTTTAAAGCATCCAATTGCTGAATATCAGTCTGTTGATTATCGATTGCAATGACGTCGAGTAGGATGTTGAAGGTGATCACCATGGCAACAGCCGATTACGAGAGCGCGGGGTTGGCATCCGAAAAGATAGCGGGCAGCACAAAACCGGTGGTGAGTTCGCCGTCGATACTGAGCACCATAACTTGCTCACCCATGGACGGCGCAGACCAAAAACGCACCCGATCGCCATCGTATTGATTTTATTTCAGATATGTTTATTAGGTATTATTTTGCATGACACAAAAAACACAATTACAATTTTTACTAACGTGAACTTACCAAAGTGAGCAGGGAAAAACTCAACATAGAAAACTGAAAATAAAACGATAATAATAAATGTTATCGTTGAAAGTTATATATTATATAATATTTTTTTATTACCTGCCCATACTATTAAGTATATCTACAACTTCGTTAAATGTTAGATTAGACTTTGAACGTATTTTGTTTATTGTTTTGGAAGTTATAGTCTCAATATATACGCAAAGCATTTCCATGTTATTGATTCGCAATAAATTATAATAACCCGATTCAATTATTTGCATCCTCAGCTTTTATCTCCTGACATTCACTCGCATATTTTTCAAAGAAACAAGATGTATACCAACTGGCTCTCTCTGCTCCACTATATACACTCTCGATTGTTCCTTTGGCAGAACTCATCGTTTCTTTTATCCCACAATTTAGTGAGAGTGATAACATCCTATCTGCATTTAGTTTTTATTTTAAATAAAGAGAAGCATTCATTAACTAGCACTCCATTGAGTGTTAACAATCGTGTACTATGAACAGTAACGCTGGCCATGAGAAAATATCAAAAGCGGATATTATATATCAATTCAACTAATTAGAGACTTTAGCGGGTAATGTGTCGAATGGGGCGTAATGGCGTAATGGCGTGAGCCGTCGGAGCGCCCATCGGTGCAGCCGCCCCGACCCACTCTGTGCTATAAACCAAGTTTGTCATCAAGCTCAACGTAATATTTTATCATTATGTTATTAATCTGTTATAAAATTAAATCACGACATTTCTATACAATTCTTTACTTTGTTATTCTGGCTATTATCAATCAAACAATAAACTCAATGAATACATTAAGTTACATTAAATGTTTTCTTTTTCCTCAGCTATTAATTTATTATTAAAGTATCTTGAAAAAATTTTAATTTAAATTATCTTACTCCGCATAATAACCCAAAAAATGTGAAAGGTTATAACTTTCTACCAGGAGGAGTTATTTTAATCACTCAATAACGGCGGTATGGTTATTGAATAAACCCATTACAACAAAAAAGAGGAAAAATAAAGGAGACGTTATGAAAGTAACCTTTCCATCTAAATTATCCGCAATAGCATTAGCCTGTGGCTGTGTATTTACTGGTAGTGAAGCCTCTGAATTAACGGACATGAACGAAGATTACCACTTCGTTGAAAATGAGGAAGCCACCGATATAAAATGGAACGTTAATCATGCATTCATTTCCTTTATGGGTAATAGTAATGCCGCTAATGCCTTGATGAATTTTCATCAAGGTTCGGAGTTATTGTTCTCCGAAGTTAGTAATGGAGGTGACGCCACATTGAATTTTTATGATTATAGTTCTGTTCGGTTTCATGATAGTAGCTCCGCAGGGAACGCCGCATTGAGTTTTT
>NZ_ACCD01000037.1 GCF_000173775.1 Yersinia rohdei ATCC 43380 | reverse complement strand
GGGCGGTAAACCTTCACATTACTAAACCCCTGCTCGCGCAAATAAAGGGCTTGTAACCGGCTCATCACACCGCGATCGCAATATAATAGGTAGGTTTTGCTTTGGTCTAAATCGGCAAATTGAGAGCTCAATTTATAGAAAGGAATGGCCTGCACTTCGATACCCTCTAACTTCAGCGGTTTTTCGTCTTGCTCATCTGGCGCACGAATATCTAGCAATATGTCGGTATCAGCCAGTTCAGCAACGGTTTCGACTTCGACCACTTGCTCACGGCTTTGCTCGGCAATTTCTCGGATATCAACGTTTTTGGCTTCGTTGACCACCCGGTCCAGGATAGAGAAATCAAAATGAGATTCTTCTTCTTCAATCTTGGCCTTAACTGCTTTCACTGTCGGGCTTTTTGAGATAACACCGCAGTATTCTGGCATGGTTTTAGCAAAATCTTCGGTGCCGATTTGCCGTGCCAGATTGATAATGTGCTCTTTATCATGTGAGATAAGTGGGCGCAAAATCAGGGTGTCAGAGGCATTATCAATTAAACGCAGGTTTGTTAGCGTCTGGCTGGAAACCTGCCCCAGCGCTTCGCCGGTAACCAATGCTTGCACGCCATAGCGTTCTGCCACCTGGGACGCCGCTCGCACCATCATGCGTTTCAATACCACGCCCATCTGGCCATCTTCGACTTTCTCAAGGATTTCGCCTACAACGGGTTCAAAATCAATAGCAACAAAACGTACCCGATGGGAGCTACCAAAGCGATTCCACAGATAATGGGCAACCTGCTTAACGCCAATTTCGTGGGCGGAGCCGCCAAGGTTGAAGAAGCAGTAGTGCACACGGCAACCACGGCGCATCAGCATATAGCTGGACACACCTGAGTCAAAACCGCCTGAAATCAAAGATAAAACATCTTCCTGAGTCCCTATTGGGAAGCCACCTAATCCTTCATGACGCGCCTTGATGAGGGTCAGTTTGTCCTGATCTACTTCCAAATGGACGGTGACTTGAGGGTGAGTCAGCTTAACTTTAGCACTTTCAATATGTTGATTCAGACCACCACCGACATATCGCTCAACATCACCAGAAGAAAACTCATGTTTACCACGGCGTTTCACTCGAACACAAAATGTTTTCCCGACCAATGTTTCGCGGTAGGCTTCCAACGTTTGCTCAAAAATATTGTGCATATCGGTGTAGCTGCGATCTTCCACTTCGAGAATATGGTGAATTCCCGGCACGCGAGTCAGAGCATCGCAAATCTGTGGCCCAAGGTTGTCATCTTTTGTGCGGATTTCAATATGATCCCAATGACGGACAACCGCGAGGCTATCATCCTCAAGGTTTTTCAATACGTTGCGAATATTGGTGGTGAGGATCTTAATGAAGCGCAATCGCACAGATTGACTCTTGATAGTGATTTCGGGGAACAATTTAATGATAAACTTCATGGCGGTTTTTAGTTATCTGGTTATGGAGTGATGGCGTCGCTAGCAAGTAGCAACAGTCGAAGACGTTAGCGAAAACATGCAAGCCGTGGAGTATATCACTATATGGGGTCGCGCTGCGTACTAAAAACCAGACTTAAACGCCACGATTTCCCCCTCATTATCCGCTAGAATAGCTGTGAATAGGTTTTTGGCCTGAAAAATGGCTTTCAGTAAGAGTAAGCAGGAAAATATTACGCGCCATCAAGGTTACGTTTCATAAAAAATATTGAGTCGAATAAAAACTATGCCGAAAAAAGCTGCATCACCTGAAACCAAAACCGCCAGTTTTGAGACATCGCTCAGTGAACTGGAACAGATTGTCACTCGCCTGGAATCCGGGGAACTTCCGCTGGAAGAGGCATTAAATGAGTTTGAACGAGGTGTGCAATTGGCTCGCCTTGGGCAACAAACTTTGCAGCAAGCCGAGCAACGTGTTCAGGTTCTACTAAGCGACGAGGTAGATGCCCCATTAGCCCCTTTCACACCAGATGCTGAGTAGCCTTATGTCTAACGCCCACTTAACCGTTGATTTTAACCAACAGCTTGCCGCACATCAGCAACGGGTTAATCAGGCTATATTGGATTTTATTGCGCCCCTTCCCTTTGGGAACAGCGACTTAGTCAAAGCCATGCGCTATGGCGCGGTGCTTGGTGGTAAAAGGCTCCGCCCGTATCTGGTTTATGCCACAGGGCAAATGTTTGGCCTGTCGCTGGCTAATTTGGATGCCCCGGCAGCGGCCATTGAATGTATTCATGCTTATTCATTAATCCATGATGATTTGCCGGCTATGGATGATGATGATTTGCGCCGTGGACAGCCCACTTGCCATGTGAAGTTTGGCGAGGCCAATGCTATTTTGGCGGGTGATGCCCTGCAAACCTTGGCTTTCTCTATCCTGTCAGAAGCCGCCATGCCGGATGTGGCAGATAAAGACCGGCTGTCGATGATTGCAGAATTAGCCCATGCCAGCGGGGTCGCAGGCATGTGTGGCGGTCAGGCATTGGATTTGGAAGCCGAAGCCCGCCAGATCTCACTTACCGACCTTGAACAAATTCATCGCCATAAAACCGGTGCATTAATCCGTGCCGCTGTCCGCCTCGGCGCACTGGCCGCGGGTGCCGCAGGGCGCGAAGCATTACCGCTACTTGATCGCTATGCCAATGCTATTGGCCTGGCGTTTCAGGTGCAGGACGATATTTTAGACGTCATCGGCGATACAGCTACAATTGGTAAACGTCAGGGTTCAGATCAGCAACTCGGGAAAAGTACTTATCCCGCACTGTTAGGATTGGATTGTGCCAAAACTAAAGCCCTTGACCTCTATCAGGAAGCCATGAGCGCCCTGAATGCGCTGTCCGAGCAGTCCTATGACATAGCGCCGTTACAGGCTTTAGCCTGTTTTATTATTGAGCGTGATAATTAGAAATATACTGACGGTTGATAACACTGATATATACCCACAAAACTTGGTGTTGTAGATAGGTAACAAACTCACTCATTAAGCTTACTAAAGTTAGTAATTTGAGTTAGTGAATGTAGTTAAAAAACCTGTCACGCCAAGTACTAAGGGTATACACCCACTTTTGATATGAGCATCGAATGAGTCTTGATATAGCCAAATACCCGACATTGGCACTTGCACAGAACCCTGAAGAACTGCGCATGTTGCCAAAAGACAGTCTGCCGAAGTTATGTGATGAACTACGGCAGTATTTGCTCGCCTCTGTCAGCCGATCCAGTGGGCATTTTGCGTCTGGGCTGGGTGTGGTCGAGCTAACTGTCGCGTTGCACTACGTCTACAACACCCCCTTTGATAGCTTGGTGTGGGATGTCGGTCATCAAGCTTATCCGCACAAAATATTGACGGGCCGCCGTGAGCAGATAGCTACTATTCGCCAAAAAGATGGATTGCATCCTTTCCCGTGGCGCGGTGAAAGTGAATATGACGTGCTTTCTGTTGGCCATTCCTCCACCTCAATCAGTGCTGGTTTGGGGATGGCGGTTGCTGCTGAACGTGAAGGTAAAGGGCGGCGTACCGTGTGTGTCATTGGTGATGGTGCCATTACCGCGGGCATGGCTTTTGAAGCCATGAACCATGCCGGTGATATTCATTCAGACATGCTGGTTATTCTTAACGATAACGAAATGTCTATCTCAGAAAATGTAGGCGGCCTGAACAACCATTTGGCTCAGTTATTATCTGGCAAACTCTATGCCAGCCTACGTGAAGGTGGCAAAAAAGCACTATCCGGTATACCGCCAATTAAAGACCTGTTGAAACGCACCGAAGAGCATCTCAAAGGCATGGTGGTACCGAGCACCTTATTTGAAGAGCTAGGCTTTAATTATATCGGCCCAATTGATGGCCACGATGTGCAGGCCTTGACACAAACATTGAAAAATATGCGCAGCCTGAAAGGCCCACAACTGTTGCATATCATGACCAAAAAGGGCAAAGGCTACGCCCCGGCGGAGAAAGATCCCATCGGTTGGCATGCCGTCCCTAAATTTGATCCTGCTTCCGGCACATTACCGAAAAGCCAGGGCGGTCTACCGACCTACTCCAAGATCTTCGGCGAATGGCTATGTGAAACCGCGGCTAAAGATAGCCAGTTAATGGCGGTGACGCCGGCAATGCGCGAAGGCTCTGGGATGGTGCGCTTCTCGCGGGAATATCCACAGCAGTATTTTGATGTCGCGATAGCCGAGCAACATGCCGTCACCTTTGCTGCTGGCCTGGCAATTGGTGGCTATAAGCCCATTGTGGCCATCTACTCGACTTTCTTGCAACGGGCTTATGACCAATTGATTCATGATGTGGCCATCCAAAACCTGCCGGTATTATTCGCCATTGATCGTGGCGGTCTGGTGGGAGCCGATGGTCAAACCCATCAGGGCGCATTCGATCTTTCATTCATGCGCTGCATTCCCAACATGGTCATCATGACCCCAAGTGATGAGAACGAATGCCGCCAAATGCTGCACACCGGTTATCACCACAATGGGCCTGCGGCCGTGCGTTACCCACGCGGTAATGGTACTGGTGCAGTATTGGAGCCATTAGATATCTTGGCTATCGGTAAAGGTATTGTGCGCCGCGAAGGTGAAAAAATTGCCATTCTGTGCTTTGGTACTTTACTCGCTCAGGCGCAATTAGTTGCTGATAATCTTAATGCCACACTGGTAGACATGCGTTTCGTCAAGCCACTGGATGAAGAGTTGATATTAGCAATGGCCGCAAGCCACGAGGTACTGGTCACTGTGGAAGAAAATGCCATTATGGGTGGTGCAGGCAGTGGGGTGAATGAGTTATTGATGGCCAAACGGCAGCCAGTGCCCGTGCTCAATCTTGGATTATCAGACCACTTTGTGCCACAAGGCGAGCAAGATGAAATGCGCGCTGAATTTGGTTTAGATGCTGCGGGGATACAGCGCCAAATAGAATCCTGGCTAGCACAGTAAGACTCTTTCGGGCTCACTTCGCAACACCATTCAAGGCATAGCCGCTCGGTTATGCCTTTCTTCTATTCAATACAGCTAACGCCCTGTATTTGGAAAATGGCTACACAGACTTCAGGTGCTTGCGCTAGCCCGCAGGCTGAACCGTTTATTAATCCCGGTGAACTTACATCAGTAAGTAATTCGGGTTATTAAATGCAGCCAACACATCTGTAATTTGAAAGATGGCGGGTATCAGTAGAATAAATCTATTGGCCAATAATGCCCGATAACAAAAATAATCGCGGCAGCAACCACACCAGCGATAATATCATCAACCATTATTCCCATGCCGCCATGCACATTGCGGTCAAACCAGCGAATCGGCCACGGCTTCCAAATATCAAAAATACGGAATGTGACAAAACCGACGGCGACCCATTGCCAATTATTGACTGGCAATGCCATCAAGGTAATCCACATCCCAACAAATTCGTCCCAAACAATACTGCCGTGGTCGTGAACTTGCATGTCTTTGGCTGTGCGATGGCAGATATAGACGCCAATACAGATACTAAACATCACCGCCAGTGAATAAATCTGCCAAGGTAACTGAATCAGTAACAACCAGAATGGAATGGCGGCAATTGAGCCCATAGTGCCCGGAGCCCACGGAGACAATCCACTGCCAAAACCCGTGGCCAACAAGTGCCAGGGGTTAGATAACCGCAGACGACGTTTGGCTTCATCCATGAGATTTACCTGCTAAGAAGTGGTCAAAACCACGGAAATCCAGCTCAACGGCTTTACCTTCACGCAAGAATTTTACCCCTTCTGACTGCGGGCCAATCTGCCCAATACACGTATAACCCGCCCCGGTATTACTCAGAGCAACTTCCAATGCACCGCGGTTTATTTCCGGTACGGTAAAGCACAACTCATAGTCTTCACCGCCACTCAATGCCCAGCGCAGCGCCTGTTCTGCATCGACCTGACGCAATAATGCAGCAGAATATGGCAAAGCGCCCAGCTCAATACGTGCGCCACATTTACTGGCTTTCAGAATATGTTGCAGATCAGAAGTCAGCCCATCGGAGATATCAATAGCAGAACTGGCAAGGTCACGTAACGCCTGCCCCTGTAGAACTCGAGGCTGTGGCCGCAAATGACGGTGAATCAGTTCTTCCCGGTCTGAATCATTATCGACCAGTAACTCGTTTTGTAAGATAGCCAAGCCTGCGGCGCTGTCACCCAATGTCCCTGTGACGTAAATCCAGTCACCAATCCGCGCACCAGCGCGAGTCAATGCCCGCCCTTCAGGAACTAAACCTTGAATAGTCAATGTTAGGCTCAATGGCCCACGGGTGGTATCACCACCAATCAATTGCATTCCGTAATAATTCAGTTGATCAAACAGGCTATCGCTGAAGGCTTGTAGCCAGTCTTCATTAACATTCGGGAGAGTCAAAGCAAGAGATAACCAGGCAGGATCGGCCCCCATAGCAGCTAAATCGCTAAGGTTTACCGCTAAAGATTTATAACCCAGATCGGCCGGATCGATATCCGGAAGGAAATGAATACCAGACACCAGTGTATCGGTACTGATGGCCAACAGCTGTTTATCTGCCACTGTAAGAAGTGCGCAGTCGTCTCCAATACCCAGTTCTACATCCCGGCGATTACTTCTGAACCGGTCGAAGTAGCGGGCAATGAGGTCAAATTCGCCACATGCCATAATGCAATTCCAGAAATGTATGCTTAAGGCCTATAGCAGACCTTAAGCATATTACTTCAGCTATATACCCAGTGTCATTGGCATTGCAGGTAGATAACAAGCGAACTCATCCCAACGAGCCGGCCAAATAGTAGCAACTACCAGTCAGTAACTCGGGTGGGTGAGCTTAGCCAGCCCCCTGTCGCTGCAAGAGCAAAGGGTATAATGAGATTATTTTTTCTTACGTATTGTCGGAGCCAACTTATCCAGCACTCCGTTTACGAACTTATGGCTATCTGCAGCACCGAAAGTCTTAGCAAGTTCGATCGCTTCATTGATTGCCACTTTATAAGGGACATCATCACGTTTGCTCAGTTCAAACAGCGCAATACGCAGAACCGCTCTTTCAACCTGACCTAATTCTTCGAGCTGACGGGAAAGAACTGGCGCCATTAACGCATCCAAAGATGCGGCATTAACAGCAACCCCAGACAGCAATTCGCGAAAATAGGAGATGTCTACATCTTTGACATCCTGCTCCGACAAGAACTGTAATTCAACATCAGCGATGTCGTTTTTAGACAACTGCCAAGAGTAAAGCGCTTGAACAGCGCACTCACGAGCGCGGCGACGAGCAGCAGGTTTCACGGAATTCCCCTTAACTTAACTAAATTCAGCCTTTAATAGCTTTGATTACATTAATCATTTCAAGCGCGGTCAGGGCAGCTTCTGCACCTTTATTACCCGCTTTAGTACCAGCACGCTCAATTGCCTGCTCAATACTTTCTGTGGTCAGCACACCGAAAGCAACTGGGATATCACTGTTCATGGCCACACTCGCCAGACCTGAACTCGCTTCACCAGCCACATACTCAAAGTGCGCAGTGCCCCCACGGATAACAGTACCGAGCGCAATTACCGCATCGTAACGATTTGTTTTTGCTAATACATTGGCAACCAGCGGCAACTCATAGGCACCTGGTACCCAGACAACAGTGATGTTGTCATCAGCGACTTGACCAATACGTTTCAGGGCATCAATTGCACCGTCCAGCAGGCTGTCGTTGATAAAGTTGTTAAAACGCGCGATTGCAATCGCCACACGGGCATTAGGAGTAGCAACAACACCTTCGATAACGTTCATAGCTTTCCTCAATATGGGTTCATACCCCGCAGGGGGGCGGATTCTATCATATTCTTTCACGCCCCGCCCCTGCGCATTTGTAAAACACTAGCAAGAGTGTGTTTGAGCGACGATAATTCCAGTCAAATATTGTAATTAATACTTAGGTTTCAAGCGCAAGCGCAGATCTGGCCCAACCTGGCGTACCTCACTAAATACAAACTCTGGGGCTTGCAATAAATGGGTTAATCCCGCCAACTGACATAATCCACGGGCATCAGTCCCCAACAGTTTAGGCGCGATATAAAGAATTAACTCATCGACCACACCCGCCTGTAACAAGGCACCGGCCAGTTGTGGCCCGGCTTCAACCCAAACTGAGTTAATTTGCCGCTTGCCCAGTTGCATCATCAATAAAACCAAATCCACGCCATTACCATGGCGAGGCAGCAATAATTGTTCAACATTAGCAGGCCACGGCTGTGTATCAGCCTCGACTCTAGCCAACCAGCATGGGCCATCTTGCTGTGTGACTTTGTGCTCTGGCGTCACGCGGTTATGGCTATCGAGAATAATGCGTATCGGCTGGCGCAGCTTGTCTTCGGGATATAGGGCTTGGGTTTCAGCATCTAACGCCTGCCAGCGCACCGTCAGCGCAGGATCATCCGCTAATACTGTGGCGCTGGTACTGAGAATCGCGGAGCTTTCGGCACGAAAGCGCTGCACATCCTGGCGGGCCTGCGGCGAGGTAATCCACTGGCTTTCACCTGAAGCCATCGCCGTTCGGCCATCCAATGATGCTGCCATTTTTAATTGCAGATAAGGAAAACCGGTACGCATCCGCTTTAGAAAACCCAGATTGGCGGCTTCGGCCTCTGCGAGCATCAGGCCGTGATTGACGTCGATCCCGGCCTGTTTCAGTTTATATAACCCACGCCCGGCAACTTCTGGGTTAGGGTCTTGCATCGCAGCAACTACGCGAACCACACCGGCGGCAACCAAGGCATCGGCACAAGGAGGTGTCCGCCCGTGGTGGCTGCATGGCTCAAGAGTGACAAAAGCCGTCGCCCCCTGAGCTTTCTCACCCGCCATGCGCAAGGCATGCACTTCGGCATGAGGCTCGCCAGCTCGCTGGTGATAACCTTCACCAACAATCTCACCATCCCGCACCAAAACACACCCGACATTAGGGTTGGGTGACGTGGTAAAACGCCCCAACCGCGCCAACTCAAAGGCGCGGGCCATATAGAATTCATCGGGTTGCATAGCTTTCCTTACTTTAATGCTGCAATTTTTAATTCCGCAATAATTCGCACAATGCAGACGGCGTTGCTAATCCTGCAAGCGCGCAATTTCTTCGCCGAATTCGCGAATATCTTCAAAACTGCGATAAACCGAGGCAAAGCGGATATACGCCACTTTATCCAAGCGCTTCAGTGCTTCCATCACCAAATTACCCACCATTTTGGTCGGCACTTCACGTTCACCCGTGGCGCGTAATTGAGATTTAATATGGCTTATTGCAGTTTCTACATCATCTGAACTGACCGGCCGCTTTTCTAATGCTTTCAGCATGCCGCGACGTAATTTCTCTTCATTGAATGGCTCGCGCACATCATCACTTTTAATCACACGCGGCAAGACCAACTCAGCCACTTCGAAAGTGGTAAAACGTTCATTACAATCTAAACACTGGCGGCGACGGCGCACTTGTGAACCATCGCTCACCAGACGGGAATCAATGACTTTGGTATCCACAGCAGCACAAAACGGGCAATGCATAGCGCTTCCTGATTGGTGAGCTTAAACTTAGCCACAGTTTACCGCGAACTGCCGCGACAACAAAGACCATAAGCAGCACCTTTGTCTTGTTTCAACTCGCTGTGGGCTTTGGTTCGAGCGGCTTTGACCACTCTTTTTGCAGTTCCAACCAAACTTTACGATCTGGAGATAAAATATTGAGCGGGTCAAAAGGATATTGGCCGGGGACACATTGATCCAATAACTGGGCGGCCAAGTAATGTATCTTGGGACTTAAACAATCATAAGTATCACTGTCAATATTGTTCTTGGCATATTCTATTGATTTACTAAAATTCTCTAATGTTTCCCACGTTTTCTTTTTATCTTCTTCTATCTTATTAAATAACTGAGGGGATAAGAATTTAACAATTGCATCGACTATACGTCGCCAGATAGTTTCATCCTCAGCAACTTGATCTTTTTTAGCCAAAATCCTTACCATTGCTGGCTTAATAAATATCAACACATCAGGAATGATTTCACTTTGGAGATGTATTAATTTTTCATCATAAATGTTGGGTAATAAACCAGCGTAGGAATAATATTCATTATCATATTTTTCGCTACATTCCTTTATCTGAGCCAAATACTCTTCAAGATAACTCAGATTATTGGATTTAATCATACCTACTCTTAGGTGCTTTAACCTAGCCATATCTTGATCCAAGATTTGATCTGTTTCATAAATTGTACCGTCATAGAAACTCGCCAATTCCAATGCAAAGTTAAATTTCATTTCCACTTTAAAAAGTTTCACTAAAAATGAATCAATCACATTGGTTATATCATCTATTGCCTTTTTCTTGGCCTTATCTTGTTTAGAGACATCATCTGCATAAAGGGCTTTACATCTTACCCCATCATTTATAACTCCTTCATCATAACCTGATGAAGAGCCGCATTCATTTTCATATTTCCTTGAAGTAAAAATATGAAACCTCCCATCGACCTCATTTAAATTATAATATTTATTAATAACCAAATTTGGTGCGCCTGTTACTAATTTAATGAATTTCTCTTGCTTATTACTATGTTCGTTTTCTTTCAAATATCTATTGAGATTTTCTATAAACACATCTAAATCATAACAATTACTTAGCAAGTTAATATGTGTTTTTATTTTTGAATTTTTCCCATATGTTAACTCGCCAAACAACTCTAAAACCTCCATCTTAATATTATTAAATACATCACAACCATCACTCCCACCTCCCATTAACATTGAATTATCAATGTAATCAGCATTACTTAAATTAATTGAATTTGTTTTCAAAACTCCCCCATCACAATAAAGTATCTATATTTTCAATTGAAAAAATAATAACCTGCATACTAAGTGGTAACTATCAAATCCACACTGTAGCTTCTAAAATAAATCTATCTAATAATTTATTATTCTTATATATTTCACGAGGTGAATCCATGATTAGAATACATTTATATGTTGAATTTTTTACCTGAAAATAATAAGGAAACTTCAATAAATATTGAGAGGAAGGATACGGGGGGAAACCACAAATACACCAATAAAAAAGCCCTGATATCGCAGTAGCAACATCAGGGCCTATCTTACATTTTTATCGTTTTAAGCTATCACGGCAGGATTGAAGGCTGATCTGCACCTTCTTTCTCAACTTTCTGCTGCAACATATGCTCACGTTTCATACCCAGTTTCAACGCCAACGCAGACGCAACATAGATAGATGAAACCGTACCGATGGAAACACCGATCAACATCGTCAGTGAGAAGCCTTGCAGCATCGCACCACCGAAGATAAACAGCATTAATACCACCATCAGTGTAGTTGCAGATGTCATGATAGTACGACTTAAAGTCTGGGTCAGAGACACGTTCATGATTTCGTAAGGCGTTCCGCGGCGAATCTTGCGGAAGTTCTCACGAATACGGTCTGATACCACGATACTGTCGTTAAGTGAGTAACCGATAACCGACATCAATGAAGCGACGATGGTAAGGTCAATCTCAATATGGAATAACGACAAGATCCCCATGGTAATGACCACGTCATGTGCCAGAGCGATAACCGCCCCCAGCGCCAGACGCCACTCAAAACGGAAACCGACATAAACCAGAATACAAAGCAACGCAACCAGCAACGCCATACCACCCGCCTGAGCTAAATCACTGCCCACGCTTGGCCCGACGAACTCAACACGTTTTACTGATGCATTCTTATCAACTGATTCATTGATAACAGAGATAACTTTGTTACCCAATTCCTGCCCGGCAGTTCCAGTAGCGGGTGGCATACGAACCATCACATCACGGGTGCTACCAAAGTTTTGCAGGATTGGCGACTCAAAGCCCGCCGCTTCCAGTGTGTCACGCAGTTGATCCAGATCTGCCGGTTTATCCAGGTTAATTTCAATCACCGTACCACCGGTGAAATCCAACCCCCAGTTGAACCCTTTGACAGATATGATGGCAATGGATGCCACCAACAACAGCAGTGAGATGCCGAAAGCAACGTTATCCCAGCGCATAAAGTCATAGACTCTACGGCCATAGTTCAGTTGTTCAACAGTATAATCCTGTGCCACAACGTACTCCTCAAATAGACAGCTTGTTAATGCGCTTGCCGCCGTAAAACAGGTTGACGATGGCACGAGTACCGACTATTGCGGTGAACATGGACGTAATAACGCCGATTGCTGTCGTAATAGCAAAGCCTTTAATCGAACCAGTACCCACAGCATACAGAATAATCGCTGTTATCAACGTCGTGACGTTCGCATCGACGATACTCGAGAAGGCACCTTTGTACCCTTCATGAATCGCTTGCTGTACCGTCCGTCCGTTTCTGTACTCTTCTTTTATTCGCTCGTTAATCAGTACGTTAGCATCAACTGCTACCGCCAGTGTCAATACGATCCCGGCAATACCCGGCATGGTTAATGTCGCCCCCGGCAAGAGGGACATCACACCCACGATCAATACCAAGTTAGCCAACAGCGCGGTACTGGCAATCACACCAAACTTACGGTAGTAAATCACCATAAACAGGATAGAAACCGCCAAGCCCCACAAGCAGGCTTCCAAACCTTGGGTAATATTCTGTGAACCCAAAGTTGGCCCGATAGTGCGCTCTTCAACAATCTGGATTGGTGCAATCAATGCACCAGCACGCAGCAAGAGGGAGAGCTGACGAGCTTCAGCTGGGTTATCAATGCCGGTAATGCGGAAACTGTTACCCAAGCGAGACTGAATAGTCGCGACGTTGATAACTTCTTCCTGCTTAACCAGAATCGCCCGACCATTAGCATCTTTTTTACCGCTGTCTTTATATTCTACAAACAAAGTCGCCATCGGCTTGCCGATATTGTCTTTAGTAAAGTTAGACATCAACGAACCACCAGCGCTGTCGAGCGAAATATTAACCTGGGCTTGGTTATATTCGTCGGTGCTGGAGGTTGAATCGGTAATATGGTCACCGGTCAGGATTACGCGTTTGTACAAGACAACCGGGCGGCCTTCACGGGTACTTTTGACTTCTGAATCACCAGGAACACGACCAGAGGCAGCAACAGTGGCATCAACATTGCTGTTTACCAGACGGAATTCCAGCGTAGCAGTCGCACCAAGAATTTCTTTCGCACGTGCTGTATCCTGAATACCCGGTAACTCAACCACTATACGATCTGAACCCTGGCGCTGAACCAACGGCTCGGCCACACCTAACTGGTTAACCCGGTTACGTAGAATCGTAATGTTTTGCTGAACCGCATATTCACGCGCTTCACGTAGACGGTCATCACTCATCACAGCTTTTAATGCATTGCTGCCATTGGAGCCAATCACCAAGTCGCGGTGGCGAGAAGAAAGGTAACTTATTGCATCATCGCGGGTTTTATCATCGCGAAAACGCACTTCAACACCGTAGTTATCGAGTTTACGTACAGTCGCATACGGGATATTTTTCTCACGTAAATCAGTACGTAAGGTATCCATCGTTTGCTCTTGCAGCTTGCCAAGTGCGGTATCCATATCCACTTCCATCAAGAAGTGCACACCACCACGCAAGTCAAGGCCTAGCTTCATCGGCTCTGCACCCAATTTGGCAAGCCAGGAAGGCGTTGCCGGAGCCAGGTTCAGCGCGATGACGTATTTGTCCCCCATCGCAGCTACCAGTGCCTCACGGGCGCGTAACTGGACGTCAGGATCTCTAAAGCGAGCCAGGATTGCACCGTTTTCCAGCGCAATAGACTTGCTCGCTATGTTGTCTTTTTCTAAAACATCACGGACTTGGACCAGCGTTGTTTCACTGGCGGCGATTCCTCGCGCACCAGTGATTTGAACAGCCGGATCCTCACCATAAAGGTTGGGAAGTGCATATAGCAGACCGACGAAGATCACCACGATCAACATCAGATACTTCCACAAAGGATAACGGTTTAACACGGCAATTCCCTTCGGGAAAATCGAAAATTACAGAGCTTTCATAGTACCTTTCGGTAACACGGCAGCAACGAAGTCACGTTTGATCATCACTTCAGTGGTGTCGTTCAGTGCGATGACGATATAACCCGTTTCCGCAACTTTAGTTACACGACCAAGCAAACCACCCGTGGTCAATACTTCATCACCTTTACCAATAGAATCCATCAGTTTTTTGTGTTCTTTGGCACGTTTTTGCTGTGGACGCAGGATCATGAAGTAGAAAATCAGACCAAATACTACCAGCATAATCACCAGAGAGTACGGGCTGCTCTGAGCCGGAGCCCCAGCGGATGCGACAGCATCGGAAATGAAAAGACTCATTAAAATTCCCTCATTGTTATCAATATCAATAGTGTGAAATCAGTGCGATAGAATCAGTGACGGTAAATCGTAACTGCTCAATCTATAAATACAAAGACAATAATTTTAAAATCAAACGCTTAATTGTGGAGATAGCGGCGGAACAGGTTTCCCTATCCGACCATAGAAATCTTCGACGAAGCTCTCTAATTTACCCTCTTCAATAGCCTGACGTAAACCCGCCATTAAGCGTTGGTAGTAACGTAGGTTATGAATGGTATTCAGCCGTGCACCCAGAATTTCATTGCAACGGTCGAGATGATGCAAGTAGGCACGGCTATAATTGCGACAAGTGTAGCAATCACAATGTTCATCTAAGGTTGCGGTATCACTCTTATGCTTGGCATTACGGATTTTTACCACTCCGTCAGTGACAAACAAATGACCGTTACGGGCATTACGGGTTGGCATTACACAGTCAAACATGTCTATGCCACGACGTACACCTTCGACCAAATCCTCAGGTTTTCCCACGCCCATTAAATAACGTGGTTTATCCTCTGGAATTTGTGGGCAAACATGCTCCAAAATACGGTGCATATCCTCTTTTGGCTCACCTACCGCCAAGCCGCCCACAGCGTAACCATCAAAACCGATATCTACCAGCCCTTTTACCGACACATCACGTAAATCTTCGTAAACGCCACCTTGAATAATACCAAACAATGCATTTTTATTGTTCAGTTCATCAAAACGTTGGCGACTACGGGCAGCCCAGCGCAATGACATTTCCATCGAGCGCTTGGCGTAATCCCAGTCCGCTGGATAAGGGGTGCATTCGTCAAAAATCATCACGATATCGGAGCCGAGGTCGTTTTGAATTTCCATCGATTTTTCAGGGCTAAGGAACACTTTATCGCCGTTGATTGGGTTTTGGAAAGTCACCCCTTCTTCTTTGATTTTGCGCATTGCACCCAGGCTGAATACTTGGAAACCGCCGGAGTCAGTCAGAATCGGGCCATGCCATTGCATAAAATCATGCAAGTCGCCGTGCAGCTTCATAATTTCCTGCCCCGGACGCAACCAAAGGTGGAAAGTGTTACCCAATAAGATCTGTGCGCCAGTCTCTTTGACTTCTTCTGGCGTCATCCCTTTTACGGTGCCATAGGTACCAACAGGCATAAATGCCGGGGTTTCTACGACACCGCGTTCAAATACCAGGCGACCACGACGGGCGCGGCCATCAGTTTTTTGTAATTCGTACTTCACATAACCTCCAGCATCGGAAAAACAGTCCAATGTTGTTTTGCCTGATCACACAACGAGTGTGACCTAAAAGTTACGGGTTAACCGTCTCTTGCGGTGCCCGTGAATTACGGCTGATAAACATCGCATCGCCGTAACTGAAAAAGCGATATTGCTCGGTAACCGCCTGCTGATATGCATTCATAGTATTTTTATAACCAGCAAAAGCAGAAACCAGCATTATCAATGTTGATTCAGGTAAATGGAAATTAGTCACCAAGGCATCCACTACCTGATAGTCATACCCCGGATAAATAAAGATGCAGGTATCACCAAAGAAGGGGGCAATCAGGCCATTCTCGGTGGCCTTAGCGGCACTTTCCAATGAACGAACTGATGTGGTGCCAACAGCAACCACACGCTTTCCGCGGGCTTTACAGGCCAGAACCGCATCCACTACCTCTTGGGGCACTTCTGCATATTCAGAATGCATAATATGCTCTTCAATGGTATCAACCCGCACTGGTTGGAACGTCCCCGCACCGACATGCAAAGTGACAAAAGCCATCTCAATGCCTTTCTCACGCAATGCAGCTAACAGCGGCTCATCAAAATGTAACCCAGCGGTTGGTGCAGCAACCGCGCCTGGCCGCTCGCTGTATACGGTTTGGTACAATTCGCGGTCAGCATCTTCATCAGGGCGATCAATATAAGGAGGCAAAGGCATATGACCGACTGCATTCAGGATGGCAAATACATCCCGCTCATCGTCAAAACGCAGTTCAAACAAGGTGTCATGGCGTGCCACCATAGTGGCGCGAATGCTTTCATCATCGCCCAACAACAGCTCAGTACCCGGTTTGGGTGCTTTTGAGGCTTTTACATGAGCCAGGACACGGCTATCATCCAGCACACGTTCCACCAACACCTCAAGTTTGCCACCACTGGCTTTACGGCCAAACAGACGCGCAGGAATCACCCGAGTATTATTGAACACCAGCAGATCACCCGGTTCTAACTTATCCAGCAAATCGGTGAAAATGCCGTGCGTTAACTTTCCCGTCGGGCCATCCAGTGACAATAAGCGGCAACCGCTTCGCTGGGGCTGGGGGTAATGGGCGATCAGAGATTCCGGGAGCTCAAAAGAAAAATCGGCAACACGCATGGCTTTCCACTTTATATCAAGACAGACCCGGCCAACAGGTATGATGACCGGTTCACAAAAACAGGCCGCTAGTCTAGAGCCCCCAAGGTCAGGCTGCAAGAAATTAAGGATAATTAGCGGCTATTGGCCATACCCAAAGTGATTAGAGTTGCATATAATCTGTTCATGAATTTTCTTGCTCACCTCCATCTCGCGACATTGGCCGACAGCTCTTTATTGGGCAATTTATTGGCCGACTTTGTTCGCGGCAATCCACAGGGTGAATACTCACCAGAAATAGTAGCGGGCATAATGATGCATCGCCGCGTGGATGTGCTGACGGATTCATTGCCGTTAGTTAAAGAAGCACGCCACTATTTCAGTGCAGATTATCGCCGAGTAGCCCCTATTACTCTGGACGTGCTTTGGGATCATTTTCTTGCACGTAATTGGGATAAACTGACGCCCGACTGCGCACTGCCTGACTTTATTGAGCATGCGCAGGGCCATATTTTACCGCATTTATCGCAAACACCGGCGCGTTTCCAGCATCTTAATACTTATCTCTGGCCCGAGCGTTGGCTGGAGCGCTATGCTGAACTACCCTTTATAGCTGATGTGTTACAAGGTATGGCAAATCGGCGGCCTAAATTAGCCGCATTAGCCGGGTCTTTTCATGACATAGAACAGCACTATCAGCCGCTAGAACAGCTGTTCTGGGAATTTTATCCCGCAATGATGCAGCAAGCTCGAAATAAGCAAATTTAGATTAAAGCACTGCAGTTTACATGTTTAGTCATTCTAAGCCGCTTGCTCTTTCTGCAAGAATGGGTATCTTAGCAAGACTACGAAACTAAAAACGTTGTAACAATAGGTAAAAGCTATCACAGCAATTGGTATTTTTCCCTTTATTCATTGAGCTTAAATACCTATGCTGTGCCAATACTTTTAAGACAACTGGTTAATCCATCCCTATTAACAGGAGAAATTTATGGTTCTGGTAACTCGTCAAGCCCCTGATTTTACAGCAGCTGCTGTTCTTGGTAGCGGCGAAATCGTTGAAAACTTCAACCTGAAAAAACATCTGAACGGCCGTCCTGCCGTCCTGTTCTTCTGGCCAATGGACTTCACTTTCGTTTGTCCTTCAGAGTTGATCGCTTTCGACCACCGTTACGAAGAATTCCAGAAACGTGGTGTTGAAGTTGTTGGTGTTTCTTTCGACTCCGAATTTGTACACAACGCATGGCGTAAAACCCCAGTAGATAAAGGCGGTATTGGTGAAGTTAAATACCCAATGGTTGCTGATATCAAACGTGAAATTCAGAAAGCCTACGGTATTGAACACCCAGATGCTGGTGTTGCACTGCGTGGTTCTTTCCTGATCGACAAAAACGGTGTAGTTCGTCACCAAGTGGTGAATGACCTGCCACTGGGCCGTAACATTGATGAAATGCTGCGTATGGTTGACGCACTGCAATTCCACGAAGAACACGGCGATGTTTGCCCTGCTCAGTGGGAAAAAGGTAAAGCAGGTATGGGCGCATCTCCAGATGGCGTTGCTAAATACCTGTCTGAAAACGCCTCTAAACTGTAATAACAGTTTATGCCGCCCCTGATTTTTCCGGGGGTATTAAGCCAGTCAGTTCTTGCTGACTGGCTTTTTTATTTTGATATAACTCAAGTTGTTAGACATTAAAAATGGGTGCTTGAAAGCTGCAACCTAACAATAAAATGGCTGCCCTGACAACAAAGGGCGAGAATGATTTCCCGCCCAGTTACCTTACCTTTCAGATTCGTAAGCTAAAATGGCCGCAACTTCCTTGTTTCCATCTTTTAGGCGTAATTCACACAGTGACTTATGCGTAATTAATGTAAATGCCAGAACTGTTATACAAACAATCAATAGGCACCAAACAAGCGTATTTTGTGGCAACATATCAAGCCTCCTTGCCTTGCCTTTCGGCGGGGAAAAGGCTACCGTAATGTTGTTCGGCATTACAGAGAGCCTCGTATTAAATAACATTGATACGGGGCTTTTCTCTGTCTACTCTCAACCTGAAATAAGCACCTAAAGCAGACAGCTTCAAGCACCCGCCACAAAGTCTATAGAATTATTATTTCTATTCCCATCTTATCTTCCTTAAGTATATTGCTTTATTTTCAATCAGTTGTTTTCATTTAATTTAATTTTAACTGAGCAAAAACAAACCTATCAGCCCAAAACTAGCTGACTCCTCCACCTCTCGCCGCCAATTAATTAGCAGCCAATAATATTAATTATGCTATTAATTATTACTGTTCTGTATTTTGCACATTCCATAAGCAGCGCTTGTAAGCTGCCAGACAAAAATGACCGGGTAATCCCTGGCGGCAGGAAATAACAGGAGTCAGAATGCATTTGAAAAAATGGAACAAATCCTTGGCTGTATTGGCCTTGCTGGTCAGTGGCACATTGCATGCGGCCTCTACCCCAGCGGTAGAAGCAAAAAATGGCATGGTGGTAACCTCCCAGTATCTGGCTTCACAAGTTGGAGCAGACATTTTAAAAATGGGAGGGAATGCTGTTGATGCGGCTGTCGCCGTGGGCTACGCGCAGGCGGTAGTGAACCCATGTTGCGGTAATATTGGTGGCGGGGGGTTTATGACTATTCACCTCGCGGATGGAACTGACACCTTTATAAATTTCCGTGAAACAGCGCCAGCCGCAGCCAGTGCCGATATGTATCTGGATAAAGAGGGGAAAGTCACTAAAGATGCCAGTTTGTATGGCTATCTGGCCGCCGGAGTTCCTGGCACTGTCTTGGGGCTGGATAATGCCCAAAGTAAATACGGTAAATTGACTCGTCAGCAAGTCATGGCTCCCGCCATTAAACTGGCTCGCGAGGGCTTTGTGCTAACACGTGCCGATACAGATATTCTGGATACCACCGTCAAACGCTTTCGTCAGGATCCTGAATCTGCACGTATTTTTCTTCGGCAAAATGGGGACGCACTACAACCGGGTGATCGTCTGGTTCAATCTGATCTGGCAGAGACTCTGACGGCGATATCAGAAAACGGGCCGGACGCGTTTTATCAGGGTAAAATTCCTCAAGCAGTTGAAGCCGCAGCAAAAAAAGGCGGTGGCATTCTTACTGCAGCTGATTTTGCCAACTATAAAACGACTGAAACCGCGCCTATTACCTGTAGCTATCGTGGTTATAAATTCGTATCTGCCCCACCGCCCAGCTCTGGTGGCGTGACATTATGCGAGACATTAAATGTCCTTGAAGGCTACGACCTAAAAAATATGGGTTTTAATTCCGCCGCCTATATCCATACGCTGACAGAGGCAATGCGCCATGCCTATATGGATCGCAATACCTTCCTCGGTGATCCAGCGTTTGTGAAAAATCCCACAGACCGCCTCTTGAGCAAAAGTTACGCCGCCGATATTCGTAAGCAAATTGTCGCCAATAAAGCGACACCTTCAGTAGAAGTGCAGCCGGGTATGCAGCCGCATGAAAAACCGGAAACCACACATTATTCTATCGTCGACCATGAAGGAAATGCGGTTTCCACCACTTATACCGTTAATGGCCGCTTTGGCGCGGTGGTGATTGCCCCCGGCACCGGCTTTTTCTTGAATGATGAAATGGATGACTTTACCGTCAAAGTCGGTGAGCAAAATCTGTATGGTTTGGTTCAGGGAGCCACTAACTCTATCGCCCCCGGTAAGCGCCCACTATCGTCTATGAGCCCAACTTTAGTGACTAAAGACGGTAAGACATTTATGGTTTTGGGGTCACCCGGCGGTTCACGAATTATCACTATTACCCTGCAAACAGCATTGAATGTGATTGACCACGGAATGGCACCACAAGAAGCCGTAGATGCGCCACGAATCCATCATCAGTGGCTACCAGATGAGGTTTATTATGAGCAACGCGGCGTTTCTGCAGACAGCCTTAACCTATTAAAAACAATGGGATATAAAATGGTTGAGCAGAATCCATGGGGAGCCGCTGAGCTGATTTTGGTCGGTTTAGCGGGCGTTGAGGGGGTAAGCCCTGCCAATTCAGGCAATGACTCTGCTGTCTCCGGTAAGGTACGCGAAGGTTACTTATACGGAGCCAATGATGTCCGCCGCCCTGCCGGGGCCGCCATCGGCTACTAATGCAGCAATAATCTACATTGCCATTCATCCCCCATCCCTACAAGGGTGGGGGAATTTTATCAGTAAGATGCCATTACCAAGGCAATGTATGCCCTTGATAATCAATAAAACCATGCCCGCCTTTACCTGAAGCGCGCTCAATTTGGTCAACCACCCCTTTCACACTGCTGGTAATCGTCAGTGGTGCCGCATCTCCGCCCATATCGGTTTTGACCCAACCCGGATGAATGGATAACACGGTCAAAGAGGGGTCAGCCAGCTCGGCGACCAAATTGCGCGTCATCATATTCAAAGCCGCCTTACTGGCGGAATACAGTGGTTTATGTCCGGAAGCATTATGGCCAATGCTACCCAATTGAGAAGACATAAAGGCCAACACGCTGTTAATTGAGTTGCGCTGTGGCAGTAAATACTGGGCAATACGAATAGGTGAAATCGCATTGGTTTGGAACAATTCGAGGATTTCTTCGGGTTTAGCATCAACCGCCGATTGATGCTCTGGGCCAGAGATACCCGCATTAACAAAGATTAAATCAAACGTCTGGCCTTGTACCTGTGGTAAAAACGCCTTAATGCTATCTGGTTGATTAATATCCAATTTAAGCCAGTGGGCTGCATGCGCACTGGTGTCTTTTGCCGCACCGCGCGTTGTCGCAGTAACTGACCACCCACGGCGAGTAAGTTCATCAACCAACCCCAGACCCAAGCCCCGTGAAGCGCCGATTATCAATGCCTGTCTTTTAGTTGTGTTCATATCATTTCCCTTTGGTGAAGTTACCTGACAACAATTCGTTGCAGTCTTTACATAGTATCTCAACCAAAGAAAAAGCGGCACATGGCCGCTGTGAATATCGCACTCGATGTGAAAGCTATTAAGTTAGCGCTCACCAACTCCACGCCACAAGGCGACACTCTCACCCGCTAATTGCAGCTTGAGGCCGACGTCAGTGACATCCAGTCTGGATACACCTTCCAGACATTGCCACTGGCTAACATTGAGCAAAGGAGATGCCGGCAATAAGATTTCAGCATCCTGATTGCGCTGTATTGCTATCATGACTCTCTCGCGTTGATAGCTGCGAATAAATATCAGAGAATCACCATCGGCATGAATAACCTGGCACCCACCGCGGCGCAGCGCCAGGCTTTTGTGTCGCAAAGCGGCCATGCGTTGGCACAAGATTAGCAAATCAGCCTCCCACTGAGTTTCATCCCACGGGAAAGGCTTACGACAGAAAGGATCATTGCCGCCATCCAGCCCAATCTCATCGCCATAAAATAGGCAAGGCACGCCAATCCAGCTAAACAACCAAACCAGCGCCATTTGCATTCGCGCCTTATCACCATTGAGCAGCGTGATGAAACGGGCGGTATCATGGCTGTCTAACTGGTTAAATAAGCGGAGTTGATGGCCATGAGGTAATCCGGCACGGTATTCATCCATCCAATAGGCGCAATCTTCAGCTTGAAGTTTTATGGGATGATAAGCGACGTCAACCCCGGCTAAAAAACTACGTACTGGCAGGCCAAATCCCATGTAATTCATGGAGGCATCTTCCACCCCAGCATGCAGCCAATTACGTGCATCACCAAAGTGTTCACCCAGAATATATGCCTGCGGATTTTCTTCTTTTGCCGCCTGATAGATACCCGCCAGATGGTGTAAATTACCTTTTGCGCCGCCCTCTTCCCCCAGCATATGCACGACATCCAGCCGCCAACCATCAATGCTGTAAGGTGGCTTTAACCAATAACGAACCACACTATCTTCACCGCGATAGATTTGATTGACGACGCCGTCATGGGCGAAGTTAAGTTTTGGCAAGCTGGCATTGCCTTTCCAATCCAGTGCCCGCCCATCGGGGAAGAAATTAAACCAGCCCCGATAAGGTGAATCTTGATGGTGGCAAGCCCCATCCGCCCTTTGTTGATGGCGATCAAACCAATGGTGAGAATCACCGGTGTGGTTAAACACACCATCCAACACTAATTTAATACCGGCATCCTGGGTGGCCTGGCGCAATTGCAGAAAAGCGCTTTCTCCGCCGAGATAGGGATCAACCTGATAATAATCTTGCGTATCGTACTTATGGACACTGGGGGCTGTAAAAATCGGATTCAGATATAGCGCGGTCACACCGAGCTGTTGTAAATAAGGGAGTTTTTGCGTGATACCCGCCAAATCACCGCCGTAGAATGTCGAGGCGGCATTGATATCATCCAGTGGCTGCTGCCACTCACGGCGCGAGACAGAAACACCTGCGGCATGGTGGGCGTAACTATCGCCTTGCACCCCGTGGTCGCCTTGGCTACTGGCAAAACGGTCTGGAAATATTTGATAGAAAATTTGGTCGGCAACCCAATCCGGGCCACTGTCAGGTAGCTCAATGGCAAACTGCGCCAATTGCGCCGGAGGCACCACAGAGAACCCTAATGGGCCGAACCACTGTTGGTCATCATCCCACAATAATTTGAAGCAATAACGCCGTGCTGGCTGGCCTTCATGGAGTGGCAATGCGGCGCGATAACACCAGAATCCCTCCCGTTGCTGCCCTTTCATGGTGAGCAGCCATTCTTCATTATCTGGCTCACAGCGTAAGAAAACTTGCGCGGGTAACTTATCCCCTTGCAACCATAAAGTAATATGTAATGCATCGCCTCGCCGACGGACAAAAGGCGTGACCGGTAGATGCCAACCACTCAGCATAAAATTCTCCTGCGTTAACCAAAACTATGGCTGTTGAGGCTATCTGGTGCAGACATTAACGCCGCGACACATTCACCCATAAAAATAATTAACCAGGATAAACAATGCCACGTTATAGGATGCAACCCCTCATCTATTAACACAAATATCGGGGATGAGGCCGGGGGCGCAGAGAGATTGACTAGCACAATGACAAAAACGCGAGACTTCATGGGCGTCAAGCCGCCGGAGATAAGAAAAAGCCGGGAAATCTCCCGGCTTTAAACTGAGTTCAAATCAGTATTACTCCGCTTCTTTTACCGGTATCACCTGTTTCTTCTGATGATTTACTTTGAAGTAATACCCTACCAGCAGCAGTGCAATCCAGGCCACCCCAACATACAAAGAGACGCGAGTGGTTGGGAACCAACCAATCAAACCGATGATGAACACCAAGAAAATGATTGCCAGAACTGAAGTTACAGTGCCGCCGCGCAGTGGGAAGTCCAGCGCTTTAATCTTTTCTTTACTTAACGAACGACGAAAACCAATCTGGGAAAACAGGATCATAATCCACACCCAGACAGTCGCAAAAGTCGCCAGTGAAGCAATAACCAGGAATACATTTTCTGGCATGATGTAATTCAGATACACTGCAATCAGCATGGCAAACATCATCACCAGCACGGTCACCCAAGGCACACCATTTTTAGAAATTGCCGCGAAAACTTTTGGGGCATGGCCCTGCTCTGCCATCCCATTTAACATGCGGCCAACACCAAAAACATCACTGTTAATGGCGGATAATGACGCGGTAATCACCACGAAATTCAAAATACCCGCTGCAACTGTAATTCCCATGTGCTGGAAGGTCAGCACAAATGGGCTGCCGTTAGTGCCAACCTGGTTCCACGGATAAATAGACATGATGACAAACAGCGTACCGACATAGAACACCAGAATACGCCACGGCACTGAGTTAATTGCTTTAGGAATAGATTTTTTTGGATTCTCAGCTTCACCGGCGGTAATCCCGATAATTTCAATACCACCATAGGCAAATATCACTAATTGCAATGACAGAATCATGCCGACAAAACCGTTACTGAAGAAGCCGCCATTAGTCCATAAATTATGGATACCCGTCGGCTGCCCACCATTACCAATGCCCCAGATAATGATGCCGATACCGGCTAAAATCATGATAATAATGGTTGCCACTTTGACGAATGAAAACCAGAACTCCATCTCGCCGAAGACCTTGACACTCATCATATTGATAGCGCCAATGATAAGAACCACACTCAGCACCCAAACCCAATGAGGTACATCGGGGAACCAGACCCCCATATAGATACCGAAAGCGGTCACATCAGCAATAGCAACAATGAGGATCTCAAAGCAATACGTCCAGCCGGTGATATAACCGGCCATTGGCCCAAGGTAATCTTGTGCATAGCGAGAAAATGAACTGGCCTGCGGGTTATTAACCGACATTTCACCCAAAGCGCGCATGATGATAAATGCCACCACGCCACCAATCAGATATGCCAATAATACGCTTGGCCCCGCCATTTTTATTGCATCAGCCGAACCATAAAATAAGCCAGTACCTATTGCTGAGCCCAATGCCATAAAGCGAATATGGCGTGTTGTTAGGCCGCGTTTCAGCTTATTTTTGACTGGTAACTCCATGAATATTTCCCCGTCTTTTTTCAGCAAAAAGCCACGGGGATGAGCCGTGGCTAAAAATACTCTACCGCTGTGTCGTTATTGCTTGGCAGCAACTTCCTGACGACAGCAGAGGCGATCGTACAACCCTACGACGACGAATACCAGTAGGGAAGGCGATAACCATGCCAGACCTTGCTCTGCCAGCGGCAGATGCTCTGTCCACGCGGGCAGAAATTCTGCAAATGTGGAGGCTTTTATCGCGTCAAGAATGCCGAAGAGCAAGCTGACTAACATCACCGGGGCCACAATACGGGAAGCATGGTGCCACCAGCGCAAAGTGAAGCTCATCAGCACCAGCACGATGCATGGAGGATAAATCGCGGTCAGAACAGGGATGGAGATCTGAATCAGATGGCTCAGCCCCAAATTCGATACCATCATTGAGAAGATACCGAGAATAAAGACCAGCGTCCGGTATGACAATGGCAGGTATTGAGCAAAGAACTCAGCACAGGCGCAGGTCAAGCCCACCGCCGTCACCATACAGGCGATGAAAATCAAGGCGGCCAGGAATAGGCTCCCCAACCCACCAAAAGTATGCTGAACATAAGCATGCAGAATCACCGCACCATTTTGTGCATCAGGCGTCAGGCTGCCACTACCGGAACCCAACTTAAACAAGCTTAGGTAAACCAGTGTCAGGCCAATACCGGCAATCAGACCGGCCCAAATGGTGTAGCGCGTCAACAAGCCCGAGGAAACCACACCACGCGAACGCGCAGCATTGACAATAACAATGCCGAAGACCAGCGCGCCTAAGGTATCCATCGTTAGATAACCATTGACGAAACCAGAGGAAAACGGCACTTGCTGGTAAGCATCCGTTGCCGGGATAAGCGGGCCGGCAGGCCAAATCAAGGCGGCAATACCTAAAATTGCCAGCGCCAGAATTTTCAGCGGAGCCAGAATATGCCCAACGGTATCCAGCAAACGCCCCGGATACAGTGAAATCCCGATAACTAGCGCGAAATAAACCAGGCTATAGATAAACAGTGGCAGCGGGCCGTCGCCGGTAAAAGGCGCAATACCCACTTCGAAGGAAACCGTGGCCGTGCGCGGCGTGGCAAACAGCGGCCCGACAGCTAAATAACAGACGGTTGCCAGCACCAAACCTGCACCGCGACCAATTGGCGCACTCAGGGCATCAATACCACCGCCCACGCGCGCCAGCGCGACAACAGTAATTACCGGTAACCCAACCGCAGTAATCAGAAAGCCTAAAGCGGCCCACCATACATGTTCACCCGATTGTAAACCAACCATCGGCGGGAATATGATGTTGCCAGCTCCAACAAATAGGGCAAAGGTCATAAAACCTAAGGCCAAAATATCTTTAGATGATAAACGATGACTCATAGTGATGTGCGTTGCCTAGTTAAATGAGCAAAAGAAAAAGTCCTAAGTTGTGGTCTTTCCGACGTGATCGAAACGATACAAAGCTCTGATAAACGCAAACTCCGGCGGTTAATAAGCAATCTATTTCGTCAGTATGCAGTGTTTTTGAAGTTATTTGCAGGTGGAATAGGCCAACAACGGTGATAAGTAGACCGTTTATAGCGGAGAAAGGCAAGTCTGGATCACAAAAGCAGAGTCTTCATCCAGATAAACGACTCAAACCAGTTAATCACACCAGTTTTATATAAATACACGCCATATGATTTGTATCATTTATAACCATAAGTTAACAGTTTAATGGGCAAAACCCAGTTCTTTTCGGGTCTGACTAAGCATTTCAGGAGGCAAGGGTAAATAGCCATCTTGAGTCACACGCTCTTGCCCTTCGGGTGATAAAACCCGCTCTAGAAATGCAGCCACCAAGGGTTCCAGCGGCTGACCGGGGGCTTTATTGATATAGAGATACAGATAGCGCGACAAAGGATAGTGGCCATTTTTGACATTTTCGGCAGTGGGTAGCACAAAATCCTGCCCTTTCGCCGCCAGAGATAACGCTTTAACCCCACTATTACGAAAACCCATGCTGGCATAACCAATGCCATTCAATGAACCGGCCACAGCTTGCACCACTGATGCAGAACCAGGCAATTCATTGACATTATTAATAAAATCACCATCACACAGTACCCGATGCTTAAAGAAACCATAGGTTCCTGAGGCAGAATTTCGGCTATAACGTTGCAAAGAACGAGCCGCCCAGTCGCCGCCTAGCCCCAACTCGCCAAAACGCACAATACGGTGGGGTTCCCCGCAATGAGGATTTTGCGAAAAAATAGCATCAAGCTGAGAAAAAGTGATTTTATCCAATGGATTATCTTGATGGACGAAAACCACCAAAGCATCAACAGCGACCGGAACGGCCAGTGGCGGATAACCATAACGCTGAGTAAATGCAGCGATTTCAGCCGCTTTCATTGGCCTGCTCATTGGGCCAATTTGAGTCGCGCCCGCAACTAAGGCCGCAGGGGCGGTAGAGGAACCCGCCGCCTGTATCTGTAGATTAACCCCGGGGTAATGATGATTGAAATCCTCCGCCCACAGAGACATCAGATTAGCTAAGGTGTCAGACCCGACACTGGAAAGATTGCCCGACAAGATAGAGCGATCGGACGACTGCCCCGCCCCACCAGACAATACCTTCACCGGTTGCGCGAAAATGCTATAACTGAACCATAGCACCACAGTCAACAGCGCCAGTTTTCCCCATCTCATCAACTTGTTATCCATGCCATCTTAGGATTTGACTGCATTCTCAGTTAAAACCGTCGGAACAATCAACCGATTCGGCAAGGTAAAAATAAATCGTGTGCCCAGACCGATTTCACTCATAACATCCAAACGGGCATCGTGGTGGCTCAATGCGTGTTTCACAATTGCCAGCCCCAGCCCACTGCCGCCAGTTTGTCTTGAGCGGGCCTTATCCACCCGATAAAAGCGCTCTGTAAGCCGCGGAACATGCTCAGGGGCAATTCCCGGCCCATTGTCGCTAACCTGAAATTGTGCCCCTTGCGGTGTTTGCTGCCAACAAACCTCAATTTTGGTGCCAACCGGGGTGTGATTCACCGCGTTATAGACCAGATTAGAAACCGCGCTGCGCAGTTGATCGTCATTGCCGAACACTTTCAGTTGCTCATTAACCCGGAAAACTATCTCGTGACGCCCATTACTTAGCGCCTGTACCTCAAGCTGTAACATCTTCAGCATTCGTGGGATATCGACCTGTTCATTCATATCCACATTAGGTGCTGCTTCAATTCGTGATAACGTCAATAGTTGTTTTACTAACCCATCCATGCGTTTGGTTTGTTCCTGCATCGTCCCAAGGGCTTTTTCGCGTAATGGCCCCGCTAACTCTTGGTCATGCATCATTTCCAGATACCCTTGCAACACGGTCAAAGGGGTGCGTAACTCATGGCTGACATTTGCGAAAAAATTACGTCGGGCACCTTCCAACTGACGCATTTGGGTTACGTCACGGGCGACCATTAGCAATTGCCCTTCTGAATATGGCATCACGCGGAACTCGACATAATAGCCATTATTCAATTGCAGGGTCAGTGGGCGGGAAAACTCTTGCTGTTGCAGATACTGGCTAAATTCTGGGTAACGCAATAAGTTGAGAATATGCTGACCGTTATCTTCCGGCCAACGAAAACCCAATAATTGCTGGGCCAGGCCGTTACACCAGAAAATATTACCTTCAATGGTGGTCATCACCACGGCATCAGGCAATGATTCAGCACCGCTGCGAAACCGTTTAATAAGTAAGGCTAATTCCCGTCTACGCCGCCGATTCCGCAGCTGCATCTGATACAAACCGTAAAATAAAGGTTCCCAGCTCCAACGCCCGGCAGGCGGTGTCATACTGCGATCTAGCCACAACCAGTGAGATAATTTAAGTTGGTTATAGAAATTCCAAACCAGCGCCGCGACCACTGAAATCAGTAATAACCAAGGGAGATACCCAATAAAGGCACCTAACAATAATGCAGGTAAACAAAAAAGAGCCAGCTCTAAAGCCAGCGTTTTCCAAGATAAACGTTCTAACACAACGAATTCTCCGGCACTGAAAACTCAGTAGCGCGTTGAGAAACGGTATCCAGTTCCCCGGACAGTTTGTACCATTCTGTCATGACCATCGACTTCAAGCGCCTTGCGTAACCGACGAATATGCACATCAACAGTGCGATCTTCTACATAAACGTTAGTGCCCCAGACATAATTAAGCAACTGCTCACGGCTGTAAACCCGCTCTGGATGGGTCATAAAGAAGTGCAGTAATTTAAACTCAGTTGGCCCCATATCAAGCGCTTGCTCATTGGCCATAACGCGATGGGAAGAGGGATCAAGACTCAACCCCTGCATTTCGATCACTTCCTCAACTGCCATTGGCGATATCCGGCGCATCACCGCCTTGATTCGTGCCACCAGCTCTTTTGGCGAAAAAGGCTTAGTAATATAGTCATCTGCGCCCACTTCCAACCCGCGCACCCGGTCTTCTTCTTCACCACGGGCTGTTAACATCATCACTGGAATATCTCGAGTCAGTGCCTCGCGCTTCATATGTTTAATAAACTGAATACCCGAGCCTCCGGGCAGCATCCAGTCTAACAGCACTAAATCAGGGTAAGGCTCCGACAAACGCGTTACTGCGCTGTCATAATCTTCGGCTTCTAACGGTTGGTAACCATTTTGCTCCAACACAAAGCACACCATCTCACGGATAGGTGCTTCATCTTCCACCACCAGTATGCGTCTTGCCATCATCAACCCTGCCAATAAGTTAGTGGTCACTATTTGATTTCGGAAGCCATTATGCGTCAGTTTTGTGACATTTTTATGAAAAACATCACACTCCAACCCGCAGTAAGCATAGTGATTAATTTCATGTTAATTGCAAAATGCAGAATTCAAATTTGCGAAGCGTCTCGGAGATTTCCCTCATACCTTTTTTTTAGCCGCGACATCCGGCTAACTGCGTTTATAATCAGCGCCATTCTATAAAAAACAACCGGCCATAGCGGGATATATATGCGCATTATTCATACCTCTGACTGGCATTTAGGCCAACACTTCTTCACCAAAAGCCGTGCGGCCGAACATCAGGCATTTCTGCACTGGCTCATTAAGCAGATTGAAGAAAATCAGATAGATGCGCTGATTGTCGCCGGTGATATCTTTGATACTGGCTCCCCATCCAGCTATGCCCGAGAGCTATATAACCGTTTTGTCGTAGAACTCCAACCTACTGGCTGCCAATTAGTTGTCTTGGGGGGGAATCACGACTCAGTATCGACACTGAATGAATCACGGGATTTACTTTCCTGTCTGAATACTACAGTAATTTCCAGTGCCAGCAGCCAATTGGAACAGCAAGTTATTATTCTGAAAGACCGTCAACATCAACCTGCCGCGGTGCTGTGTGCCATCCCTTTCTTGCGCCCACGCGATTTAGTGACCAGCCAGGCGGGTGAATCTGGCGGACAAAAGCAACTGGCATTGCAAGAAGCTATTGCCGCTCACTATCAAGCGCTCTATCAGCATGCTGTCGAACTGCGTACCGAGCTAGATTTGCCTTTACCTATTATTGCTACCGGGCACTTGACCACGGTCGGCGTTGCCACCAGTGATTCGGTTCGTGATATTTATATTGGCACCTTGGATGCTTTTCCGGCACAGGCGTTCCCGCCAGCAGATTATATTGCTTTGGGCCATATCCACCGTGCTCAGCAGGTCGCTAAAACTGAGCATATCCGCTACAGCGGCTCACCAATAGCCTTGAGTTTTGATGAGCTGAATAAAGAGAAAAGTGTCTATCTGGTGGAGTTTTCCCAACAGTCGCTATCATCAGTTACCCCGCTGTTTATTCCTCAATTTCAACCGATGCAATTGATTAAAGGTGATTTACAGCAAATAGAGCGCCAACTATCTGAATTTGCTCACCATCAGGGCTTACCGGTGTGGTTAGATATTGAAGTCGCCACTCAAGACTACTTATCGGATATCCAAAGGCGAATTCAGGCCCTTACCGCCGAACTCCCTGTTGAAGTGGTGTTACTGCGCCGCAGTAAAGAACAGCGCAGTAACAGCATTGAACGGCAGGAAAAAGAAACACTCAATGAGCTAAGTGTTGCCGACGTATTTGAACGCCGGCTTGCATTGGAAGCTGATTTAACCGAACCGCGCCAACAGCGCATGCGCCAAATGTTCAATCAAGTTGTTGAAGATATTACACAAAATACAGATTTAACACCGGAGCAGACAATATGAAAATTTTAAGCCTGCGCCTGAAAAATATTAATTCTCTGCAAGGTGAATGGAAAATAGATTTCACCGCAGAGCCTTTTGCCAGCAACGGATTATTTGCCATCACGGGCCCTACAGGAGCTGGCAAAACGACGTTGCTAGATGCTATCTGCTTGGCGCTGTATCACCAAACACCGCGTTTGGATTCAATTAGTTCCAGCCAGAATGAGCTAATGACCCGCCATACTGCGGAGTCACTGGCTGAAGTTGAGTTTGAGGTAAAAGGTGTTCGTTATCGTGCATTTTGGAGTCAACGTCGCGCTAAAAATAGCCCAGAAGGTAATTTACAAGCCCCTAAAGTTGAGTTGGCACTCTGCGAGAATGGCAAAATCCTGGCAGATAAAGTGGGTGATAAACTAGGTAAAATTGCAGAAATAACCGGGCTGGACTTTGGCCGTTTTACCAAATCCATGATGCTGTCACAAGGGCAATTTGCCGCATTTCTCAATGCCGAAGCCAATAAACGTGCTGAATTATTAGAAGAATTAACTGGCACCGATATCTATGGCCGGCTATCTGAGCAGGTGTTCGAACAACATAAACAAGCCAAAATATCCTTGGATGCTTTGCATCAACAAGCCAGAGGTATTGAGCTGCTCAATGAAGAACAACGTTTAGCTCTATCACAACAGATAGAGGCTCTAAGCCAGCAAGAAAAACAGCTTTCCTCAGAGCAGTTGGTGAATCAGAGGCAAATAAACTGGCTAACCGGTTGGCAGTTACAACAAAAGAATCTGCTGGAATACCAACAACAACAAAAATTTACTGAGCAAGAATACCAGCAGGCACAACCTGAATTGCAACGGTTAGCCCGCAGTGAACCCGCAGAGAAATTGCGCCCTTTGTTGCAAGAGTGTTCGCGTAGCCAACAAGATTTGCACCAAGTACAGCAACGCATCGCCACGCTAAACCAGCAACAGCAACAACTTCAAACACAACTCACCCCGCTGGCGGTAGCACTGGAACAAGCCCAGCTAGCTCGCCAACAACAAGCCGCCAAACAGCACGAACAAGAAACACTGATTGAACAAAAAGTGGTGCCACTGGATAACCTTATTGCTCAACAGCAGCATTTATTAGCCCAGTTGGCTACCCAACTCCAGCAGTTGCGCGGCAAAGAGCAGCAAGGCCGACAACAGCTTGAACTCAATTTGCAACAGCTGCAGCAAACCCACCAGCGGCTACAACAGCTCGCTGAGTACGCGCACCTACATACCCACCATCAGCACTGGGAAAAAAATCTGCCTTTGTGGCGTGAGCAGTTCCGCCAAATACATATGCAGCAACAGCAATCAGCTGAGAGTAAGCAGCAACTACAACAACAAATCACGTTACTCAATGAGCTACAACAACAGACGACCACACTGAATGAGCAGGATAAACAGCAGCAAACCGCATTAGCACAAGCCCATTCGCAAACCAGCAGTATCCAACAACAATTATCTAGATTAGAACAATTACAGCCCTTGGCACAGTTGCGCCAACAGCTAACGGTGCTTCAGCAACAGCGACCAATGCGGCAACAATTAGCGGCTTTATCGCCACTAGCGCAGCAAATTCAAGAGCAACACGACAAACAACAACAGCAATTAATCCTCCAGCAGCAACAACTAAAATTACTGGAAAAGCAGTTAACAGAAAAACGTCAGTTATATAAACAACAAAAACAGCATCTGACGGATTTAGAAACCTTGTTCGAACGCGAAAAACAAATTGTTCGATTAGAAGCGGAAAGAGCCAAACTACAATCGGGCAAGGCTTGCCCATTATGTGGCGCATTGGACCATCCCGCCATTACTGAGTATCAGGCGGTAAAACCATCTGAAACAGCAGTACGTGTTGAAGAACAACGCCGACAAGTTGAGCAACTATTCACTGCAGGTTCAGAACTCAGTGCCCAAACACAAAGTTTGCTACAGCAAATCACACAGTGTGAGCAAGAGTTACAGCACAGCCAACAGCAATTGGTGGATTATCAACAGCGTTGGCAAAGGTTGGTAACACCATTGGCGCTAACATTCGCACTGAATGAAACTGCGGCGTTAGACCATTGGCTGGAACAGCAAGAGCAAGCAGAGCTTGCCTGTCAGCAAAAACTGACTGAATATGAGAAATTAAATAATAAATATCAACAAGCTAAAGATATTCTGACCCAAGCTGAGCAGCAACAGCAAAAACACCAACAGCAGCTGGCTTTAGTTATTCAACGCCAACAAGATACCCAGCAATCCCATCAACAGTTATCAGCACAATACCAGCGCCAACAAGAAGAGCTGATGAAAGTGCGCCAAGAATTTAGTGCTGCTCTGGCGGAAGTGTCACTCTCAATACCTGAAACAGACCAGCAGCAGAGTTGGCTAGCGCTGCGCGAAGAGGAAAACCAGCGCTGGCATCAGCATCAGCATGAGCAACAACAGCTGGAAAGCGGACAAAAAGCACTGGAAGCCCAGATTGAAAGTGAACGTCGCCACTTGCAGGAATGTGTCGACCAATTGGCAGCAGTTAGCCAACAACACCAACAAGCTGAAATTCTATTGCAGCAGCATAATCAGCAACGCCGGACATTGTTTGGCGATAACAGTGTTACAGAAGTTCGCCAGTTACTGCGCCAGCAACAACAACAAATTGAATTAGCACACCAGAATGCAGCACAAGCGCTACAACAGGCTCAATCTCAACTTAATTTACTGTCAGGTGAACTGACAGGATTAGAACAGCAATATCAACAAAATCAACAGCGTGCTGCCACTGCCCAAACGGAACTACAACAGGCGCTGGCAAACAGTGAATTTGATGATGAGCAAGCACTCACCGCCGCATTATTGAGTGAAGAAGAAAGACAACGTTTGCAACAATTGAAACAGCACTTGGGCGAACGCCAACAACAAGCAAATATTCGACTACAACAAGCCCTTGAAGCACTAGAGATACACAGACAAAACTGCCCTGATGGTATTGATAATACAGCTGATTTGGCAGTATTACAGCAGCAGTCAGAGCAATTATTGGCGCAACTAAAAGACAATGCTTTACGACAAGGCGAATTACGCAATCAGTTAAATAGCGATGCTGCCCGTCGTAGCAACCAGCATGCATTATTTGAGGAAATTGAACGTAGCCAACAACAATATGATGACTGGAGCTATCTCAATCACTTAATAGGCTCCAAAGAGGGTGATAAATTCCGCAAATTTGCACAGGGTCTGACACTCGACCACCTGGTTTATCTGGCAAATAACCAACTTAACCGCTTGCACGGCCGCTATCAGTTGCAACGTAAAGCCAGTGATGCACTGGAGCTACAAGTAGTGGATACCTGGCAGGCCGACGCCATACGTGATACCCGCACGTTGTCCGGTGGAGAAAGCTTTTTAGTCAGTTTGGCGCTGGCTTTGGCGCTATCAGATTTGGTCAGCCATAAAACCAGTATTGATTCACTATTCCTTGATGAAGGCTTTGGCACACTAGATGCAGAAACACTGGATACCGCACTGGATGCCCTGGATAGCCTAAATGCATCCGGCAAAACCATAGGGGTTATCAGCCATGTTGAGGCAATGAAAGATCGAATCCCCGTGCAGATTAAAGTGAAAAAAGTTAATGGATTAGGTGTTAGCCGTTTGGATAACGTGTTTAGGGTCAAGAGTGAGTAACTCATTGGCACTACAGCGTTTCATTCATTCGTAACAAGCAACTTAAGCATGAGGTT
>NZ_ACCD01000038.1 GCF_000173775.1 Yersinia rohdei ATCC 43380 | reverse complement strand
AGGCCGCAACTGCTAATTTCAATTAAAATGATCGTTTGCTGCATTCCACAGCAAAACCCCGCTTTATACCCTGTTGTGCACAAACTTATCCACAGAAGTAATCTGAACTGAAAATTGACGAGCATCACGCAATCGTTTTCGCTACAATTCCCCGCGTCGAAAATGCATGTCGGTATTTGGTAAATACTGTTTCTGCCGATCGATTTTTGGCTAAAAGGTATCAATGGAACTGAAATTAACCCTGTTATTGCGTTTACAGCGCTAGCAAGCGCACTAATTATTGGCAGGAAGCCCCCTTTGGGACGTTATCTGAATCTGTTCCTCTATATATAGAGAGAAGTTCAAGGTATAGATTCATGTAACGCTCTATATAGCGAATGAAAAACTGCGATTCCAAAGCCAAGGGATAAAACCATGCAACAATGCCGTCCAATCCGCCGTGCTCTGCTTAGTGTGTCTGACAAAGCAGGTATCATTGAATTCGCCGAAGCGCTTTCTCAGCGTGGCATCGAGTTACTCTCCACCGGCGGTACTGCACGCCTGCTGGCTGATGCCGGTTTGCCGGTCACCGAAGTTTCTGATTACACCGGTTTCCCGGAAATGATGGATGGCCGTGTTAAAACCCTGCATCCAAAAATTCATGGCGGTATTCTCGGTCGTCGCGGTCAAGACGATGGCATCATGTCCGAACATGATATTCAGCCAATCGATATGGTCGTCGTGAATCTGTATCCATTTGCCCAAACCGTCGCGCGCCCGGATTGTTCACTGGAAGATGCCGTTGAGAATATCGATATCGGCGGCCCAACTATGGTGCGCTCTGCCGCCAAGAACCATAAAGATGTTGCTATCGTGGTCAAGAGTAGCGACTACGCCGCAATCATCACCGAGCTGGATAACAATGACGGCTCCCTGACTTACCCAACCCGTTTCAATCTGGCTATCAAGGCATTTGAGCACACCGCTGCCTACGACAGCATGATTGCCAACTACTTCGGCACTATGGTTCCGGCTTACCACGGCGAGACAGAACAACCCGCAGGCCGCTTCCCACGGACGCTGAATCTTAACTATATTAAGAAGCAAGATATGCGCTACGGTGAAAACAGCCACCAGCAAGCGGCCTTCTATATAGAAGAAGATGTAAAAGAAGCATCAGTGGCGACTGCGCAGCAGCTACAGGGCAAAGCACTGTCTTATAACAATATCGCCGACACCGATGCCGCGCTGGAATGTGTGAAGGAATTCAATGAGCCCGCTTGCGTTATCGTCAAGCATGCCAATCCCTGTGGCGTGGCTATTGCTGATTCACTGCTGGCAGCTTACGACAAAGCCTATAAAACTGACCCCACCTCTGCTTTCGGCGGCATTATTGCCTTTAACCGCGAGCTGGATGCCGAAACCGCACAAGCCATCATCAGCCGCCAGTTTGTCGAAGTGATTATCGCCCCAGCCGTCAGCGCCGAGGCACTGGCGTTATTGGCCGCCAAACAAAATGTTCGCGTTCTGACTTGTGGTCAGTGGCAAGCACGTTCTGCCGGCCTGGACTTCAAACGCGTTAACGGTGGATTGCTGGTTCAGGATCGCGACTTAGGTATGGTGACAGAAGCCGACCTGCGCGTGGTGTCCCAACGCCAGCCAACGGCACAAGAGCTGCGTGATGCGCTGTTCTGCTGGAAAGTAGCGAAGTTCGTGAAATCTAACGCCATCGTCTACGCCCGCGATAATATGACCATTGGGATAGGTGCCGGCCAAATGAGCCGCGTGTATTCCGCCAAGATTGCGGGTATCAAAGCGGCCGACGAAGGTTTGCAGGTTGCCGGCTCCGCGATGGCATCCGATGCCTTCTTCCCCTTCCGTGACGGTATTGATGCTGCGGCGGCCGTGGGAATTACCTGTGTTATCCAGCCAGGCGGTTCCATCCGTGATGACGAAGTCATTGCTGCCGCTGATGAACATGGTATTGCGATGATTTTCACCGACATGCGCCATTTCCGTCATTAATCGTCTTTCTAACCCTATAAAGGTGTGCGCTTTGGCGTGCACCTTCACGGAGTCATCCCGATGAATATTTTGATTATTGGTAATGGTGGTCGCGAGCATGCTCTGGGCTGGAAAGCAGCGCAGTCACCTTTGGCAGACAAAATCTATGTCGCACCGGGCAATGCCGGTACGGCCTTGGAACCACGGCTGGAAAATGTCGATATCGGAGTAATGGACATCGCCGGTTTACTGGCCTTCGCTCAAAGTCACGATATTGGCCTGACTATTGTTGGCCCAGAAGCTCCACTGGTGATTGGCGTGGTTGATGCTTTCCGTGCTGCGGGCCTGGCTATCTTTGGCCCCACACAGGCCGCCGCACAGTTGGAAGGCTCTAAAGCCTTCACGAAAGACTTTTTGGCTCGCCACAATATTCCTACCGCCTTCTACCAGAACTTTACCGAAATCGAACCCGCGCTGGCCTATGTGCGCAAGATTGGTGCGCCCATAGTGATTAAAGCTGATGGGCTGGCCGCCGGTAAAGGGGTGATTGTCGCCATGACATTGGAAGAGGCAGAAACAGCCGTCCATGACATGCTGGCGGGCAATGCCTTTGGTGATGCGGGCCACCGCATTGTGGTGGAAGAGTTCCTTGATGGCGAAGAAGCCAGCTTTATCGTGATGGTGGATGGCGAAAACGTGTTGCCGATGGCCACCAGCCAGGATCATAAACGAGTCGGCGATGGTGATACCGGCCCGAATACTGGCGGCATGGGCGCTTATTCTCCGGCACCCGTGGTCACCGATGAAATCCACCAGCGCGTAATGGACCAAATCATCTGGCCAACGGTGCGTGGCATGGCTGCGGAAGGCAATGTCTACACCGGTTTCCTGTATGCCGGTTTGATGATTTCTACCGATGGGCAACTCAAAGTGATTGAATTTAACTGCCGCTTTGGTGATCCCGAGACTCAGCCCATCATGTTGCGGCTGCGTTCCGATTTAGTCGAGCTGTGTTTAGCCGGTACTCAAGGCAAATTAGATGAGAAAACCTCTGACTGGGATGAACGCCCTGCTCTGGGTGTGGTGTTCGCGGCGGGCGGCTATCCGGCGGATTATCGCCAGGGCGATGTTATTTATGGATTACCGCAGCAGGAAGCGGCGGATGGAAAAGTCTTCCACGCGGGAACTCGCCTCGACAGCAATAATAACGTCGTGACCAGCGGGGGTCGGGTGTTATGTGTCACGGCGCTCGGGGAGAGTGTTGCTCAGGCACAGCAACGTGCATATGAACTTGCTGAGAATATTCAGTGGGAAGGGGCTTTCTACCGTAAAGACATTGGCTATCGGGCTATTGCACGTGGCAAATAAAAACTGATGAGTTACCAGGGGTGCAGTTCGCTGTGCCCCATTTATCCAACCAGCCCGCTATCTTTTATCCAAGCTGCGCAGATATAAACTATTCTCGGTTACAAACTATCCCAGCTATAAACTGCCCGCCGTCGGCTCCCAGTGGCAGAAATCCTGATTAGCCACTAACAGCAATTGCTGTCCTTCTGATGAATCCAACCATGCCACCCCCAAGGGTTCGGCACTATTCGCGCCGCGCTTGCTTAACCACTGCTGTGAATTATCATCAACACCCAGCCGTAGTGTCTTCCCGGCACAGGTCGTCACTATCCCATTCTGCCAGCGCCCCTGAATTAACTTGATGTTTCCGGCGCGCAATGCGCTGCTTAGCTCCAGGATACGCTTGGCTTCTAATTGATAAACCGCAATATTATCCGCAGAAAGTGGCTCACGCCGTGTTGCCAATTGGCGTTGCATAAAGCTTATCTGACCTTGCTCATCAAAACGTAATTCGACACTTTGCGGGTTAGGCCCCAAATCATTGCGCCGGATTTCACGTAACAAACCATTCTGATATTCGTAGAAGGTCACACGGGTATTATCCCCGGAATAGGGGCTATAGACGCTCATCAGCACTTGTGGCTGCTGTTGTGCATTATCCTGACGCCATAAACGAACTACACCGCTATCGGCAATATATCCGCTGGCACTGAACTGAGGGGAGTCGGACTGGCTGCCACAGGCGCTGAGACCAAGGGCTAAACCGAGGGTCATCAGCACCCGCTGCATAAACAAAAGGGGCTTTGCCACCCCCCTGCTTATTATTTTCACTGACACACTATTAAGATTTAACAGAATCTTTCAGTGCTTTACCAGAAACAAACGCTGGCACATTAGCTGCAGCAATTTTGATTTCTTTACCAGTCTGTGGGTTGCGGCCAGTGCGCTCATTACGATGGTTTACTTTAAAAGTACCGAAACCAACCAATTGTACTGGATCACCGTCTTTCAGAGATTCGGTAATTGCAGCCAGTGTGGATTCCAAAGCAGCCTTTGCTTGTGCTTTAGAAAGGTCCGCTTTGTCCGCGATTACGTCAATCAGTTGAGTCTTATTCATAAGTTATCCTTACAGTGTGTTTATCGTTTGCAAAGCATCGAGTGCGACGGATATGCCAAATGACAGCACTCTCCTGCATACACGCACCGATAGCCACTTTTTTTCGCCCCCCAAATGTAGAACAGACAGGGGGCAGATGTGAAGCCTTAAGACGTGACAAATCAGGCGTTAAATCACGTTTTCTTGTGTTATTGCGTTAAATTTATGCCAATGTTACTCACTGCGGCTTCTCGTAGGTCAGATCGTAACCCTTTGATCAGCTCTAAGTCGCGCTCTTCGCAGTCAGCTAATAGACGGAAAATCTCCCATTGGATATCCCACTCTTCTTCAACCGCGGGCAAGATTTTCAGTTCTTCATCGGTCATTTCTTTGCCGGCTAATGTCATTTCCAGCATCGCAACTGTGCGAATTGATGCTTCACTGATAGCGATAGCATGTTCCAGTGTTTCACCACTCAAACGCGAATGAATCGCTTCACTTAGGGCAATACACGCATCAATAGCAGGGTAAACACCGTAGATAGCATAGTCATCAGCAGAAGGAATAGCTTCTTCCAGCTTCTCTAACTGGCTATCAAAATTGACCTTGGCGTCTTTTACCACCAATGTTTCCCAGATAAGATCCAGAATACGTCGGTAAACTGCAGGATCGCCAAATTCGGTTTCCAGACAAAATTGCTGATAATTGGGATACATCCGCTCGCACAGGCAGGCCATGAAAGTCAGATGTTGCCAGCTTTCCAGCTTTTCGAGACGTAGATGAATCGGATTACGTATCATTATGAGTTCTCATTATTCATTATCTGCGCGGCAGTGTACCCGAAATTAAATCATATCCCTATGCTTGCCAAGTAAATCAGGATTTTTCCCTATCCAACGCTGGAATTGCGCACGGTTTGAGGCTATAGCATCTGCCCAGCGTGTTGGTTCTGGCAAGCGGTAACCCGCCATACAATGTTGAACCCATTCCAACGCACTGCCAACACTTACCCGGTGACCCGGCGAAATAAACAGCGGATTACAGCGGGCCTTGCTGCGCCACACCCAACCAAGCTGCTCATTTCCCTCAACCAATGGCTGTAGCGCGCCATTATCATTGCCTAATGGCTGAAAATGGCCACACAGGCGGCTTTTGGCAACACCAATGGTCGGCACATCAACCAATAAGCCAAAATGGCTGGCAACCCCTAAACGGCGAGGATGCGCAATACCCTGCCCATCGACAAAGACCAAATCGGGCCGTTGCTGTAGCTTATCCCAAGCCGCTAATAATGCAGGATATTCACGAAAAGAAAGTAAACCGGGGATATACGGCAATGAAGTTACTACTCGGGCAATGTGATATTCGACTAATTCGAGAGAGGGATAACGTAAAACTGCAATAGCAGCACGGGTAATTGCCCCCTGCTGCTCAAAACCTACATCTGCACCGGCAATAAAGCGCACAGCCCCACTAGCAATATCATCATGAAGAATGACTTCAGATGCCCGTTGCAATTGTTCAGCTCGTAGCGCTTTAGTATCAACCATCAGCTTGATTATCCACTCGTTATTGATGGTAGGCTTTGGATAACTGGTGCACTGCATCAACAAAAGCACCGGCATTTTCTGGCGGGACATCTTGATGAATACCGTGGCCCAGATTAAATACATGCCCTTCGCCCTGACCAAAACTCGCCAAAATAGTGCTGACTTCTTGCTCAATCCGCGCCGGCGCTGCATACAGCACCGAAGGGTCCATGTTGCCCTGGAGAGCGACTTTATCACCCACACGGCGGCGAGCATCTGCAATATCCGTGGTCCAATCCAGCCCCAATGCATCACAACCCGTGGCGGCCATCGCCTCTAACCATTGCCCACCACCTTTGGTGAACAAGGTGACTGGCACACGGCGACCGTCATTTTCGCGAATCAAACCATCAACGATTTTATGCATGTAATTCAAGGAGAACTCAGCATAATCGCGCCCAGTCAACACCCCACCCCAGGTATCAAAAATCATGACAGATTGCGCGCCAGCTTTGATTTGGGCATTAAGATACAAAATAACGCTGTCAGCCAGTTTATCCAGCAACAGATGCAGAGTTTGTGGCTCGGCATACATCATTTTTTTCAGCTTGGTGAACGCTTTGCTACTGCCGCCTTCAACCATATAGGTGGCCAGTGTCCAAGGGCTGCCGGAGAATCCAATTAATGGCACTGCACCCGCTAGCTCACGGCGAATGGTTCTCACCGCATTCATGACATAACCCAATTCCTGTTCTGGGTCGGGCACTGGGAGTTTTTCAACATCTGCCCGGCAAGTAATTGGCGAGTGGAAACGTGGGCCTTCGCCGGTTTCAAAATACAGCCCCAGCCCCATGGCATCAGGAATGGTCAGAATATCTGAAAACAGAATCGCCGCATCCAGCGGATAACGACGCAATGGCTGCATTGTCACTTCACAGGCCAATTCCGCATTTTTGCACAGTGACATAAAATCCCCAGCAATGGCACGGGTGGCTTTATATTCTGGCAAATAGCGGCCTGCCTGGCGCATCATCCACACTGGCGTGACATCTACCGGTTGGCGTAATAAGGCACGCAGATAGCGATCGTTTTTCAACTCATTCATGATGAAGCTCCCTTAATTAGCTGGCGGCATTGTAGCATGCCAAATCTAGCTGTCCTGTTCACTGCGACACAACGCCACAGTATCTTCAATCAATCGACGCGCGACAGTGCCCGGCGGCGGCAATAATGGCAGTTGATCGTAACGATACCAGTTGGCGTTGAGCAATTCTTTTGGATCATGGCGCAGCTCGCCGCTGTCATATTCCGCCATAAATGCCATCATTAACGAATGCGGGAACGGCCAGGGCTGAGAAGTGACATAACGCAGATTTTTAATTCTGATATTGCTTTCTTCCATCACTTCGCGGGCTGCCGCCTGTTCCAGCGTCTCGCCCACTTCGACAAAACCGGCCAGCACTGTGTTAATACCGCCACGATGACGAACATGTTGCGCCAATAAAATCTCATCACCGCGCCGAATAGCCACAATTACACAAGGGGCAATTTGCGGGTAATAGCGCTCGCGGCAATGATTGCATAAGCAAGCCCATTCAGTCCGGCTGGCATGCATTTGATGGCCGCAATAACCGCAGAAACGATGAGAGCGATAAAATTCCGCCAGTTGAACACCTCGTCCAGCCAGTTGGAATAAGCTGCGATCCACTTCCAGCAACTGTCGCACCGATCCCATGTCGCTGTTCATGAGCTGACGAATCAGCCACACGGCCTGTCCTTGCCATTCGCCAATTTGTCTGGCCGTTGCGCCCTGTAATGACCAATTGGCGGCATTACCTTGTGGTAACTCCCCGTTTGGTAACCATAATTTGTTTTCATGGCTGACAATCCACCAGCCACTTTCTTTACCTGTTAGTTGTAGTTCCATATCGTTGTTGCACAACCTCGACTTCACTGGCAATCTAGAATCCGGCTTGTTACATTTTTGTAACCCACTTTTATTTTTTCTTACTCATGGAGTCGTCATGCTCAACCGACTGGAAAACCTGACTCAACGCGTTGGCGGCAGTAATGAATTAATTGATCAATGGCTTCATGCACGCAAAGAACTGTTAGTCTCATATTGCGCCGTGATCGGTATTAAGCCGCAAAAAGAGAAGCATACCCCGCTTAATGGAAAAGCGCTGGAGAACTTTTGCCATAATCTGGTGGATTATCTCTCTTCTGGGCATTTCCAAATCTACGATAGAATTATCAAACAGGTAGAAGGGGCGTCTAGTCCCAAAATGACATTGACGACCAAATTTTATCCTGCATTACAAAATAATACTCAAACTATCATGGCATTCCATGATTCTTATACCAACATTGAGATTGATGACGATAACTGCACCGAGTTCCAACAGGCGTTATCTGATATCGGCGAGTCTCTTGATGCTCGTTTTAAGCTAGAAGATCAATTAATTCAATGGGCTGCGGAGTCATGGCAAGCCGCTCAACAAGTTGACTTACAAACAAAAACAAATTGATATTTGTAAGGTTGATGACCTTCAGTTCCGTGTCAGCCGGGGCGGCTGCACCTCTGGGCACTCCGGCCGCTTACGCGGCTACGACCCATTCGGCACATTTCCCCGCCAATCAACTTTGTTAGCCGCCTGACAAATTGACATTTGTGATACTTAATAAGCCAATCATTCAGGTGGGGTTGTAGTTTTAAAATAACCTCATATACTCAAAGCTCTTGTCGGAGTGCCTAGCATTGCTTTTTAACAAAGCAAACGCAGGCTGAGACCGTTAATTCGGGATCCGCGGAACCTGATCGGGTTAGTACCCGCGAAGGGAACAAGAGTAATTTATCGCTACAGATCTGGCAGCCCTCTTACAGGTGGCTGCTGGTTACTGGCTAACATCGTTACTCCCGCCAAGCTCCAGACAAGCAATTTTCCCTATAAACCAGAATGGTAGGAATTTGCTATGTCTAATAATCACACCACTTCACGTCCGCGTAATGCAATACCACGTAAGCAAGTGCGCGAAAATGCGCAACAGTTTATTGATACCCTACAAGGGGTTACCTTCCCAAATTCTCAACGTATTTATCTGCAAGGTTCGCGGCCCGATATTCAAGTGCCAATGCGCGAGATCCAACTCAGCCCCACAATGATCGGCGGCAGTAAAGAGGATCCCCGCTATGAAGATAACGAAGCTATCCCGGTGTATGACACTTCCGGCGCTTATGGCGATCCTAGCGCCCAGTTGGATGTCCATGCCGGTTTACCTAAATTGCGCGCGAGCTGGATAAGTGATCGTCAGGATACTGAGGCACTGAGCTGCTCAAGCTCGGGGTTTACTCAGCAACGTCTGGCCGACGAAGGTTTGGATCATTTGCGTTTTGAGCATCTCCCCCGCCCGAAAAAAGCCATTGCTGGCAAATGCGTGACCCAATTGCATTACGCCAGAGCCGGTATGATTACGCCAGAAATGGAATTTATCGCCTTGCGAGAAAATATGGGCCGTGAGCGAATTCGCGGCGAAGTGTTGCGCCACCAGCATCCTGGGCAAGCCTTTGGTGCCAATCTGCCGGAAAACATCACGCCAGAATTTGTCCGTCAGGAAGTGGCCGCTGGCCGAGCAATTATCCCCGTCAATATTAACCACCCCGAATCTGAGCCAATGATTATTGGTCGTAACTTTCTGGTGAAGGTGAATGCCAACATAGGTAACTCCGCAGTGACTTCCTCCATTGAAGAGGAAGTAGAGAAGCTGGTGTGGTCTACCCGCTGGGGCGCGGATACGGTGATGGATTTATCCACTGGCCGCTATATTCACGAAACGCGCGAGTGGATTTTACGTAATAGTCCAGTGCCTATTGGCACCGTACCTATCTATCAGGCGCTGGAAAAAGTGAATGGCGTGGCTGAAAACCTGACTTGGGAAATGTTCCGCGACACACTCTTAGAGCAGGCAGAGCAAGGCGTCGACTACTTCACTATTCATGCCGGAGTGCTACTGCGCTATGTGCCGATGACCGCCAAACGCTTGACCGGTATTGTCTCCCGTGGCGGTTCGATTATGGCGAAATGGTGTTTGTCTCATCATCAGGAAAATTTCTTGTATCAGCATTTCCGTGAAATTTGCCAAATTTGCGCCGCCTATGATGTTTCATTATCACTGGGAGACGGCCTGCGCCCAGGTTCTATTCAAGATGCCAATGATGAAGCCCAATTCGCCGAGCTGCATACCTTGGGGGAATTGACCAAGATAGCCTGGGAATATGATGTTCAGGTGATGATCGAAGGCCCGGGCCATGTGCCAATGCAGATGATCCGCCGCAATATGACCGAAGAATTGGAGCACTGCCACGAAGCGCCATTTTATACCTTGGGGCCACTGACGACAGATATTGCGCCGGGTTACGATCATTTCACCTCGGGTATTGGTGCGGCCATGATAGGCTGGTTTGGCTGCGCCATGTTGTGCTACGTCACCCCCAAAGAACACCTGGGCCTGCCTAATAAAGAAGATGTAAAACAAGGTCTTATAACTTATAAGATTGCAGCTCATGCCGCTGATTTGGCCAAAGGCCACCCCGGCGCGCAGATTCGCGACAATGCCATGTCCAAGGCGCGTTTTGAATTCCGTTGGGAAGATCAATTCAATCTGGCACTCGATCCAGAAACCGCCCGCGCCTATCACGATGAAACCCTGCCGCAGGAATCTGGCAAAGTGGCTCATTTTTGCTCAATGTGTGGCCCGAAATTCTGTTCGATGAAAATCTCGCAGGAAGTGCGCGACTATGCTGCTAATCAAGAACTGGCTGCTAATCAAGCACTGGCAGCAAAGCCAGAATTGGCAGCAACATCAGCCCAGTCAATCCAGATCCAACCCGCGCGGCAACATCAGCAATCCGGCATGGAACAAATGTCAGCGGAGTTCCGCTCTCGTGGCAGCGAGCTGTACCACAGCCCCTCAAATCTGAAAACGGAGAAAAATAATGACCCCATCTAATCGCACGCCATTTTCGGCTGAGAAAGGTTTTCCTGAGACAAAACAGCATCTTGGACTATATCCCGTGGTCGATTCCTTGCTGTGGATTGAGCGGCTGTTATCTGTGGGAGTGACCACCATCCAACTGCGTATTAAGGATTTAGATGATGCTCAGGTGGAACAAGATATTGCCGCAGCCATTGAGTTGGGCAAACGTTATCAGGCGCGCTTATTCATCAATGATTACTGGCGGCTGGCGATTAAACATGGCGCTTATGGTGTGCATTTGGGGCAGGAAGACTTGGAAACGACTGATTTAGCTGCCATTCAGCAGGCCGGATTGCGGCTGGGAGTCTCCACTCATGATGAGCATGAACTGGCCATTGCCAAAGCGGTTCGACCGTCTTACATCGCAATGGGGCATATCTTCCCCACCCAAACCAAACAGATGCCATCATCCCCACAGGGGCTGGCAATCCTCAAACAAATGGTCGACAACACGCCGGAATATCCCACTGTTGCTATCGGTGGTATCAGTCTTGAGCGCGTTCCGGCGGTATTGGCAACCGGCGTCGGCAGTGTGGCGGTGGTGAGCGCCATCACTCAGGCTGATGATTGGCAGCAGGCCACTGCGCAATTATTACAGCTGATTGAGGGCAAGGAGCGGACTGATGCTCAACAAGCATGAACTGAGTGACGATGAATTTTTGCGCTACAGCCGCCAGTTGCTGCTGGAAGATATTGGCCCGGCAGGTCAATTGCAGCTAAAAAATGCCCGAGTGCTGATTGTCGGGCTGGGTGGCCTTGGCTCCCCTGCCGCACTTTATCTGGCCGCCGCCGGTGTTGGTCAACTGCTATTAGCTGACGATGACCCCTTAGAGCTGACCAACTTGCAGCGCCAAATTCTATATCGCACCACAGATATCAGCCAAAATAAGGCCCGGTTAGCGCAACTCCAGCTGCAAAATCTCAATCCCTTGATTGAAGTTATTGCCTTTGAGACACGACTGGCGGGGCAAGAATTGCTGGATACCGTGGCCAAAGTGGATTTGGTACTCGATTGCAGTGACAACATGGAAACACGCCATCAGGTGAACGCGGCTTGTATCCAAGCACAAAAATCGTTAATCAGCGGCAGCGCCGTGGGTTTCAGTGGGCAGTTGCTAGTGCTGGAACCGCCCTACTCTCAAGGTTGCTATGCCTGTCTCTATCCAGACAAAGATTTGCCGCAACGCAACTGCCGTACTGCGGGTGTACTGGGGCCAGTCGTGGGGGTTATCGGCACCTTGCAGGCGTTGGAAGCCATTAAAATGTTGTCCGGGCTTCCCGCCGCATTAAGCGGAAAACTGCGGTTATTCGATGGGAAGCAACAAAGCTGGAGCACTCTGCAACTGACGCGCGCGGTAAATTGCCCGGTTTGTGGAGGTAATAAGTGACCACTAACTCGATGCACATCAGGTTGAATGACCAGCCCTTAGAGGTTGCAAATAATATCACTGCTGAGCAATTGCTCAATCAGCTAAACCAGCACCAGCCGGGGACAGCTCTGGCGGTGAATCAGGTCATCATCCCCCGCCTTGACTGGGAAAAACACCAGTTACACGCGGGAGATAACATTCTGCTGTTCCAAGCTATTGCCGGGGGCTGACATGCTAAAGATAGCCGATACCACTTTTACTTCCCGCCTATTTACCGGAACCGGTAAATTCTCCACGCCAGCACTGATGCTGGATGCTCTGCGCGCTTCCGGTTCACAACTGGTGACGATGGCCATGAAGCGGGTTGATTTAAAAACCGGCAACGATGCCATTTTGGCCCCCTTGCAACAGCTGGGTATTCGCCTGTTGCCCAATACTTCTGGAGCAAAAACGGCCGAAGAAGCTGTTTTCGCCGCACGTCTGGCGCGAGAGGCTCTGGGCACCCATTGGGTGAAATTGGAAATTCACCCAGATGTGAAGTATTTGCTCCCAGACCCAATAGAAACCCTAAAAGCCGCCGCCATACTGGTGAAAGAAGGTTTTGTGGTCTTGCCTTACTGCGGGGCTGATCCGGTGCTATGCAAACGGCTGGAAGAAGTTGGCTGTGCTGCCGTAATGCCGCTAGGTGCGCCAATTGGTTCAAATTTGGGACTGCTAACTCGGGATTTTCTGCAAATCATTATTGAGCAAGCAAATGTCCCGGTAGTGATTGATGCCGGGATCGGCGCGCCAAGCCATGCTTTGGAAGCAATAGAGCTGGGCGCTGATGCTGTTTTGGTGAATACCGCAATGGCTGTCGCCCACTCACCGGTACAGATGGCCCATGCATTTCGGTTGGCAGTGGAATCAGGTGAATTAGCGCGCCAGGCAGGGCTCGGCCCGCGCCAACAGCAAGCCAGCGCCACCAGCCCACTGACCGGTTTTCTCAGCCAGTTGGAGGAACAACATCATGTCTGAAAGTTTCAGTCAGCGCTGGCAGCAATTGGATTGGGATGATATTTCACTGCGCATCAACAGTAAAACCGCCGCAGAGGTTGAACAGGCCATTAATGCCACGAAACCCACGCGCGATAACTTGATGGCATTGCTTTCACCGGCGGCACTGGCGTATTTGGAACCCATGGCGCAGAAAGCACAACAACTGACACGCCAGCGTTTCGGTAATACCGTCAGTTTTTATGTGCCACTGTATCTTTCTAATCTGTGTGCCAATGATTGTACTTATTGCGGCTTCTCAATGAGCAATCGTATCAAGCGGAAAACCCTGAATAAGGCTGAAATTATCCGTGAGTGTGAAGCCATTAAAGCCCTGGGTTTTGCACACTTATTACTGGTGACTGGCGAACATCAGACCAAAGTGGGCATGGATTACTTTAGAGAACATTTACCTATCATCCGCAGCCAATTCAGCTCGCTGATGATGGAGGTTCAACCATTAGCAGAAGAGGAGTATGCGGAACTCAAAACTCTGGGATTAGATGGCGTGATGGTGTATCAAGAAACCTATCATCCGGCGACTTATCAACAACATCATCTGCGCGGGCAAAAACAGGATTTTCACTGGCGGCTGGCAACCCCAGAGAGATTGGGCCGAGCCGGGATAGACAAAATAGGGTTAGGTGCCCTGATTGGCTTGTCTAACAGTTGGCGTACTGATTGTTATATGCTGGCAGAGCATTTGTTTTACCTGCAACAAACTTACTGGCAAAGCCGTTATTCTATTTCATTCCCACGGTTACGGCCCTGCGCCGGGGGGATTGCGCCCGCTTCGCTCATGAGTGAGCCGCAGTTGTTGCAGTTAATTTGCGCTTTTCGCCTCTTCGCCCCTGAGGTAGAACTGTCACTCTCTACCCGTGAATCTCCTTTCTTTCGCGATAATGTCATTCCGCTGGCGATTAATAATGTCAGTGCGGGTTCAAAAACTCAGCCGGGTGGCTATGCCGATGACCATCCAGAACTGGAGCAGTTTGCACCTCATGATAATCGTACCCCAGAACAGGTGGCTCAGGCACTGATACTGGCGGGGTTACAACCCGTGTGGAAAGATTGGGATAACCATTTGGGCCGCAGCCCACTTTAGTTTCGGCAAAAAAAAACCGCTCCCGAAGGAGCGGTTTTTACGTTGGTGACCAACAAAGAAATTAATCTTTGCTGTTACCAAAACCGGCGTTGAGCAATTCAGCCAGGTTAGCAGTTGCTTCGTCCGCGCTAACTTGCGGAACCACTGGTGCTTCACCCAGAGCTTTACGGCGCATACGATCCTGATGATAAGCATAACCGGTACCGGCTGGGATCAGACGGCCCACGATTACGTTTTCTTTCAGGCCACGCAGTTCATCACGTTTACCGGCAACAGCCGCTTCAGTAAGAACGCGCGTGGTTTCCTGGAACGAAGCCGCAGAGATGAAGGACTCGGTCGCCAAGGATGCCTTGGTGATACCCAGCAGGTCACGTGTGAACGTGGCCTCGATTTTGCCTTCAGCTGCCAGCTTACGGTTAGCGATTTTAACGCGAGACATTTCTGCCTGCTCGCCTTCCAGGAAGTCGGTGCTACCTGCATCAACGATGGTGCCTTTACGCAACATCTGACGAACGATAACTTCAATGTGTTTATCGTTAATCTTAACGCCTTGCAGACGGTAAACTTCCTGCACTTCGTTGGTGATGTAACGGGTCACGGCGTGAACGCCACGTAGACGCAGAATATCGTGTGGAGATTCTGGGCCGTCGGAAACCACGTCACCGCGTTCTACAATTTCACCTTCGAACACGTTGAGCTGACGCCATTTAGGAATCATCTCTTCGTATGCATCGCTACCATCTAACGGTGAGATAACCAGACGACGTTTGCCTTTGGTCTCTTTACCGAACGAGATAATCCCGCTGATTTCAGCCAAGATTGCAGGCTCTTTCGGACGACGTGCTTCGAACAAGTCAGCAACACGTGGCAGACCACCGGTAATATCCTTGGTACCGCTTGATTCTTGCGGAATACGCGCCAAGGTATCACCCGCGCCGATCTGAATGCCGTCTTCCAGCTGAACAATCGCTTTACCTGGCAGGAAGTATTGAGCAGGCATATCAGTACCTGGGATCAATACATCATTACCGTTGGCATCAACGATTTTCAGTGCCGGACGCAGGTCTTTACCGCTACCGGTACGCTCTGCTGAGTCCAGTACTACCAGAGAAGACAAACCAGTCAGTTCGTCGGTCTGGCGGGTAATGGTTTGGCCGTCAACCATGTCCGCAAAGCGGATGAAACCGCTCACTTCGGTCACAACTGGCATGATGTGCGGATCCCAGTTAGCAACGGTTTCGCCGCCCTGTACTTCCGCGCCATCGCCTTTAGCCATTACCGCACCGTAAGGCACTTTGTAGCTTTCTTTAGTACGACCGAATTCGTCAATCAGTTTCAGCTCGGTATTACGAGAAGTAATAACCAGCTTACCTGCTGCGTTAGTAACGAATTTGACGTTGCTCAGCTTCAGGGTACCTTTGTTCTTAACCTGAATGCTGGATTCTGCTGCCGCACGAGATGCCGCACCACCGATGTGGAACGTACACATCGTAAGCTGGGTACCCGGCTCACCGATGGACTGTGCTGCAATAACACCAACCGCTTCACCTTTGTTGATGATGTGGCCACGTGCCAGGTCGCGACCATAGCAGTTAGCACACACACCGAAGTCAGTTTCACAGCTTACTACGGAGCGAACTTTAACGCTGTCGACGGAGTTTTCTTCTAACAGATCACACCATTTTTCGTCCAGCAGGGTGTTACGCGGAACCAGAATATCAGCCGTACCCGGCTTGATAACTTCTTCTGCGGTCACACGACCCAGTACGCGATCACGCAGTGGCTCTTTAACATCACCACCTTCGATAACCGGGGTCATCACGATACCGTTATGGGTACCACAATCGTCCTCAGTCACCACCAGATCCTGTGCCACGTCAACTAAACGACGGGTCAGGTAACCGGAGTTCGCAGTTTTCAATGCGGTATCCGCCAAACCTTTACGAGCACCGTGGGTTGAGATGAAGTACTGAAGTACGTTCAAACCTTCACGGAAGTTCGCAGTGATTGGCGTTTCAATGATCGAGCCATCTGGCTTAGCCATCAGACCACGCATACCTGCCAGCTGACGAATCTGTGCAGCAGAACCACGCGCACCGGAGTCGGCCATCATAAAGATGCTGTTGAAGGAAACTTGTTGCTCCACTTCACCTTTACTGTTGATGACGTCTTCAACGGACAAGTTATCCATCATCGCCTTGGCAACACGTTCGTTGGCCGCGGCCCAGATATCGATCACTTTGTTATAACGTTCGCCTGCGGTTACCAGACCAGATTGGAACTGTTCCTGGATCTCGGCAACTTCAGTTTCAGCTTCTTCGATGATCCCTGCTTTCGCATCTGGGATAACCATGTCATCGATACCTACAGAGGCGCCTGAGCGGGCTGCGTAAGCAAAACCGGTGTACATGATCTGGTCAGCAAAGATAACTGTTGGCTTCAAGCCCAGGATGCGGTAACAAGTGTTCAGCATCTTGGAGATAGCTTTCTTGCCCAGCGGCTGGTTCACGATAGAGTAAGGCAGGCCTTTCGGGACGATCATCCACAAAATAGCACGGCCTACAGTCGTATCGATGAGGCTGGTACGCGTAATGCTTTCGCCTTCGATATTACGAATTTCTTCAGTAATACGGACTTTTACCCGCGCATGCAGTGACGCATGGCCAGAACGATAAATACGTTCGGCTTCTTTCGGGCCAGTCAGTACCATGCCTTCGCCTTTGGCGTTAACACAGTCGCGGGTCATGTAATACAGACCCAATACAACGTCCTGAGAAGGAACGATGATTGGCTCGCCGTTCGCAGGTGACAGGATGTTGTTGGTAGACATCATCAACGCACGCGCTTCTAACTGAGCTTCCAGTGTCAGCGGTACGTGGACTGCCATTTGGTCACCATCGAAGTCGGCGTTATATGCCGCACAAACCAGCGGATGCAGCTGGATTGCTTTACCTTCAATCAGAACCGGTTCAAACGCCTGGATACCCAAACGGTGAAGGGTTGGTGCACGGTTCAGCAGTACTGGGTGTTCGCGGATAACTTCATCCAAGATATCCCAAACAACGGCTTCTTCGCGCTCAACCATCTTCTTGGCAGCTTTGATGGTGGTAGCAAGACCACGCAGTTCCAGCTTGCCGTAGATGAACGGTTTGAACAGCTCAAGAGCCATTTTCTTCGGCAGACCGCACTGATGCAGACGCAGGTATGGCCCAACGGTGATAACCGAACGGCCTGAGTAGTCAACACGTTTACCCAGCAAGTTCTGACGGAAACGACCTTGCTTACCTTTGATCATGTCAGCCAGTGACTTCAACGGACGCTTGTTAGAGCCGGTAATCGCACGACCGCGACGGCCGTTATCCAGCAATGCGTCTACTGCTTCTTGCAGCATACGCTTTTCGTTGCGCACGATGATGTCAGGAGCAGCCAAGTCCAGCAGGCGCTTCAGACGGTTGTTACGGTTGATCACGCGACGATACAAATCGTTCAGGTCAGAAGTCGCAAAACGACCGCCATCCAATGGAACCAATGGACGCAGATCTGGCGGCAACACAGGCAACACGGTCAGGATCATCCACTCTGGCTTGTTGCCAGACTGTACGAACGCTTCCAGCAGCTTGATACGCTTGGTTTCAGAATTTGTTTCGTTCAATTCTTCGCGCAGGATCTCGCACTCAGCTTCCAGATCCATGTTTTTCAACAGGGCCTGAATAGCTTCGGCGCCCATTTTCGCGTCGAACTCATCACCAAACTCTTCTAACGCGTCCAGATACTGCTCTTCAGTCAGGATCTGACGACGTTCCAGGTTGGTCATGCCGCCTTCGATAACAACATAAGATTCGAAGTACAGTACACGTTCGATGTCACGTAATGGCATATCCAGCAACAAACCGATGCGCGAAGGCAAGGATTTCAGGAACCAGATGTGCGCAGTCGGAGAAGCCAGTTCGATGTGACCCATACGCTCACGGCGTACTTTGGTTTGAGTCACTTCAACGCCGCATTTCTCACAAATAACACCGCGGTGTTTCAAACGCTTGTACTTACCGCACAGGCATTCGTAATCTTTTACTGGGCCAAAGATACGGGCGCAGAAAAGGCCGTCACGTTCTGGTTTGAACGTACGGTAGTTAATGGTTTCCGGCTTTTTAACTTCGCCGAACGACCAAGAACGGATCATGTCTGGCGAGGCCAGAGCAATTTTGATCGCATCAAACTCTTCGGTCTTAGTTTGCGCTTTCAGAAACTTTAATAAGTCTTTCACGGATTGGCTCCTGTCGGAGTTAGACCTGATAGGCGCCCAAACCTAAGAATATAAAACCTAGGTTTGAGCGCCCCTGTGACCAGTGCGAACCACCAGTAGACTCCCGGCTATGAGAGGCTACCGTCTGGAGAAGAATTACTCTTCTTCCAGCTCGATATTGATGCCCAGCGAGCGGATTTCTTTCAACAATACGTTGAAGGACTCCGGCATGCCTGGTTCCATACGGTGATCGCCATCCACGATGTTCTTGTACATCTTGGTACGGCCGTTTACATCGTCGGACTTGACGGTAAGCATTTCTTGCAAGGTGTACGCGGCGCCATAAGCTTCCAACGCCCACACTTCCATCTCACCGAAACGCTGACCACCGAACTGCGCTTTACCACCCAGCGGCTGCTGAGTAACCAAGCTATAAGAACCGGTAGAACGCGCATGCATTTTGTCATCAACCAAGTGGTTCAGTTTCAGCATGTACATGTAGCCGACAGTAACCTGGCGCTCGAACTGCTCACCGGTACGGCCGTCAAACAAGGTAATCTGACCGGAAGTCGGCAGGCCACCCAGCTGTAACAGTTCCTTGATTTCTTTCTCTGTCGCGCCATCGAAGACTGGTGTTGCGATTGGCATACCTTTTTTCAGGTTCTCAGCCAGACGCAGTACTTCGTCATCGGTGAAGGTGCTCAGATCAACTTTCTGACAAACGTTGTCGCCCAGATCGTAGGCTTTCTGGATGAACTCACGCAGTTTGGCAACTTCTTCCTGCTTCTTCAGCATGGCGTTGATTTTCTCGCCGATGCCTTTCGCTGCCATCCCTAAGTGGGTTTCCAAAATCTGACCGATGTTCATACGCGATGGTACGCCCAGCGGGTTCAGAACGATGTCTACCGGCGTACCGTTTTCATCGTAAGGCATATCTTCGATCGGGTTGATCTTGGAGATAACACCTTTGTTACCGTGACGACCTGCCATCTTGTCACCCGGTTGAATCTGACGTTTAACTGCCAGATACACTTTAACGATTTTCAGCACACCTGGTGCCAGATCATCGCCTTGGGTGATTTTACGACGCTTGGCATCCATCTTCTTCTCGAATTCGGATTTCATTTCGTCGTACTGCTCTGCCAACTGTTCCAGTTGGTTTTGCTTGTCTTCGTCGGTCAGGCCCAGTTCCAACCAGCGGTCACGTGGCAGTTTGCTCAGCTTGTCAGCTTCGATACCACCAGAAACCAGCACGGCGTGGATACGTGCAAACAGGCCAGCTTCCAGAATCTGCAATTCTTCAGTCAGGTCTTTCTTAGCCTGCTTTAGCTGCATTTCTTCGATTTCCAACGCACGCTTATCTTTTTCTACGCCGTCGCGAGTAAAGACCTGCACGTCAATAACCGTACCGGAAACGCCGTTTGGTACACGCAGAGAAGAGTCTTTAACATCAGACGCTTTCTCACCGAAGATCGCACGTAACAGCTTCTCTTCTGGGGTCAGCTGGGTTTCACCTTTAGGTGTTACCTTACCAACCAGAATGTCACCGCCAGTCACTTCAGCACCGATATATACGATACCGGATTCATCCAGTTTAGAGAGCGCCGCTTCACCCACGTTCGGGATATCAGCAGTTATCTCTTCAGGCCCTAACTTGGTGTCACGAGACACACATGCCAATTCCTGAATGTGGATAGTAGTGAAGCGATCTTCTTGAACCACACGCTCGGAGACTAAGATGGAGTCTTCGAAGTTGTAACCGTTCCAAGGCATGAAGGCTACGCGCATGTTCTGACCCAATGCCAGCTCGCCCAGGTCTGTTGATGGGCCATCTGCCAGCACGTCACCGCGCTCGATTGGCTCACCCAGATTCACACACGGCATCTGGTTGATACAGGTGTTCTGGTTAGAACGGGTGTATTTGGTCAGGTTGTAGATATCAATACCTGCTTCGCCCGGGTACATCTCGTCTTCGTTGACTTTAATCACGATACGGGATGCATCGACGTACTGAACAGTACCGCCACGTTTGGCTACAGAGGTTACCCCTGAGTCAACCGCTACTGCACGTTCCATACCGGTACCTACCAGCGGCTTATCAGCACGCAGAGTTGGAACCGCCTGACGTTGCATGTTCGCACCCATCAAGGCGCGGTTGGCGTCATCGTGTTCCAAGAATGGAATCAGAGAAGCACCAACGGACACCACCTGTTGAGTGGAAACGTCCATGTAGTCAACTTGGTCGCGGCTGAACAGGCTTGATTCGCCTTTGCTACGACAAGTGACTAAGTCTTCGATGAAGCGGCCGTCTTCGTCCAAGTTGGAGTTCGCCTGAGCGATAACGAAGTTGCCTTCTTCAATAGCAGACAGATAGTTGATTTCATCAGTCACCACACCGTCACGTACGCGACGATACGGAGTTTCCAGGAAACCATACTCATTGGTCTGTGCGTACACGGACAAGGAGTTGATCAGACCGATGTTTGGACCTTCTGGCGTTTCGATTGGACATACACGACCGTAGTGAGTCGGGTGAACGTCTCGAACTTCAAAGCCAGCACGTTCACGGGTCAAACCGCCCGGGCCCAATGCAGAAATACGACGCTTATGCGTGATTTCAGACAACGGGTTGTTCTGGTCCATAAATTGGGACAACTGGCTGGAACCGAAGAACTCTTTCACCGCGGCCGAAATTGGCTTGGCGTTGATCATGTCCTGAGGCATCAGGGTGTCAAGGTCGCCCAGAGACAAACGCTCTTTAACCGCACGCTCAACACGAACCAGACCTACACGGAACTGGTTTTCAGCCATTTCGCCAACGGAACGAATACGACGGTTGCCTAAGTGGTCGATATCATCCACTTCGCCTTTACCGTTACGGATATCGATGAGCTTTTTCATCACTTCTGTGATGTCTTCTTTGCTCAGGATACCAGAACCTTCGATCTCGTCGCGCAGCAGTGAACGGTTGAACTTCATCCGGCCAACCGCAGATAAATCATAGCGGTCTTCAGAGAAGAACAGGTTCTCGAACAGATTTTCAGCTGCTTCACGAGTTGGCGGCTCACCAGGACGCATCATGCGATAGATCTCAACCAAAGCGCTCAGACGATCGCTGGTTGGGTCAACACGCAGGGTCTCGGAGATATAAGCACCGTGATCCAGGTCGTTGGTGAACAATGTTTCGATTTGCTTGTGGCCAGACTGGCTCAGCTTAGCCAACAGATCCAGTGACAGCTCCATGTTGGCTGCACAGATAAGTTCGCCGGTGTTCTCATCGATGTAGTCTTTTGCAACTACTTTGCCAGCAATGTATTCAACTGGAACTTCGATGCGATCGATGCCGTCTTTTTCAAGCTGGCGAATATGACGAGCAGTAATACGACGCGCTTTCTCGACGTAAACCTTGCCATTCGCTTCAATATCAAAGGAAGCCGTTTCACCGCGCAGACGCTCTGGAACCAATTCCATCTGCAGCTTGTTATCACGAATCTCAAAGACCACTTTCTCGAAGAACAGATCCAGGATCTGTGTAGTGGTGAAATTCAATGCACGCAGAATGATGGTTGCTGGCAATTTACGACGACGGTCAATACGGACAAACAAGTTGTCTTTCGGGTCAAACTCGAAATCTAACCATGAACCGCGGTAAGGGATGATACGTGCGTTGTACAGCACTTTACCCGATGAATGGGTTTTACCCTTATCACTGTCAAAGAATACGCCAGGACTACGGTGCAGCTGAGATACGATAACCCTCTCAGTACCGTTAATGACAAAGGTACCGTTTTCGGTCATGAGTGGAATTTCACCCATGTAGACTTCTTGTTCTTTGATGTCTTTGACCGTACCTTCCGGAGCTTCGCGCTCATAGATTACCAGGCGTAGTTTTACGCGCAGCGGTGCGGAATAAGTCACACCACGGATCTGGCACTCTTTGACGTCAAATACAGGCTCACCAAGACGGTAGCTAACGTATTGCAGCTCCGAATTGCCGCTGTAGCTCTGGATTGGAAACACAGAACGGAATGCTGCTTCTAGGCCGTGCTGTCCTTCGGGATCTTGCTCGATAAACTTCTGGAACGAGTCAAGTTGGATAGAAAGGAGATAAGGTATGTCCAAAACTTGTGGACGTTTACCAAAATCCTTACGAATACGTTTTTTCTCGGTATAGGAGTAAACCATAGGGTTCCTCAGCTCGCTGATCAGTGACCCACTCTGTCCGCCCTAAAACTAGGACAGGTCATGCAACACTATTGTTTAGTGAGAAGTCGAATCACTTCTCGAAATACTCTTTTCTATCACTCTTAAACCATTTCATCGCGTTACTTTGACTACCGAGCTACCCGAGTGGGTCGTAGCTGAGAACGCAGTATATTAAGTCGTCAATAGAAAGGAATATTGGGGGTTAGTTAGTCGCTAAACAGTGTGAAATGCAACTAACGCCCTACAGCGCAAAAAGGCTGATGACTAAAAGTCACCAGCCATCAGCCTATAAGTCCAGCCATCAGCCTATAAGTTAGGCTGCAAACTCAAAGCTTAACTTACTTGATCTCAACAGAAGCACCAGCTTCTTCCAGAGATTTTTTCAGAGAATCAGCTTCGTCTTTGTTCACGCCTTCTTTCAGAACTGCAGGTGCAGATTCAACCAGGTCTTTAGCTTCTTTCAAGCCCAGGCCAGTTGCGCCGCGAACAGCTTTGATTACTGCAACTTTGTTCTCGCCGAATGAAGCCAGAACAACGTTGAATTCAGTTTGCTCTTCTGCAGCTTCAGCAGCAGCAGCAGGACCTGCAGCAACAGCAGCAGCTGAAACGCCGAATTTCTCTTCCATAGCAGAGATCAGTTCAACGATTTCCATTACAGACAGAGCTGCAACGCCTTCAAGAATTTGGTCTTTAGTGATAGTTGACATAACAAGTGTTCCTAAAATACAGAAATAGTTTATACGGTAAAAAGCAGTGTCGGAAAAAACAGAGGGCGATTAAGCCGCTTCAGCTTCTTTCTGATCACGCAGCGCAGCCAATGTACGAACCAATTTGCCAGCAGCGGCTTCTTTCATGGTTCCCATCAGACGTGCGATTGCTTCTTCGTAGGTCGGCAGAGTTGCCAGGCGGTCGATCTGAGCCGCAGGGATTAACTCGCCTTCAAAGGCTGCTGCTTTAACCTCGAATTTTGCATTATCTTTAGCAAATGCTTTGAACAGACGAGCAGCTGCGCCCGGGTGTTCTGAAGAGAATGCAATCAAGGTTGGACCAACAAACGTGTCTTTCAGGCATTCGAATGGAGTGCCTTCAACAATGCGACGCAGCAAGGTGTTACGAACAACTTGCATATGAACGCCAGCTTCACGACCTGCTTTACGCAGTTCAGTCATTTTATCCACGGTAACGCCACGAGAATCCGCAACAACCGCAGACAGCGCACCTTTGGCTACTTCTTTAACTTCAGCAACAATCGCTTGTTTGCCTTGAAGATTTAGTGCCATTAGTTCTTGCTCCTGGATTAACCGGGGATTAATTCCCCGGAACTCACGTCACCCAAAACATTACTAAATTGTAATGAGCGGGCGTTGAAACACGGTGAGCAGAATCCGGCAAAGAGTATTTTAAAAAAAATGTCTTCAGGTTCTGTCACCGTCTACGCAGGAAATTAAGTGTTTTACAACATAAATGTTCTAAACACACCTGCGGTCTTGGACGGAGGCTTGGATAAGGCCAAGCTCCAACCGAAAAATTCTGTTTCTCTGTTGATGGAACATTTGTTAAAAACAAAAACATCATCAACAGAAGCATGGGCGTAAGATTCTAGACAAACCTTACGCCCACGTAAAGCGATAAAAGCAATTAGTGATTAGCTCACTACTGCAGTCAGGCCGCTTTGATCAATAGCAACGCCGGCGCCCATGGTGGTGGACAGGCTGATTTTCTTGATATAAACGCCTTTCGCTGTAGCAGGTTTAGCACGCTTCAGCGCAACAACCAGAGATTCTAAGTTTTCTCTCAACTTATCTGAGTCGAAATCAACTTTACCAATGGTCGTGTGGATAATACCGTTTTTGTCGTTGCGATAACGAACCTGACCTGCTTTAGCATTCTTAACTGCTTCTGCAACGTTAGGAGTCACGGTACCCACTTTCGGGTTTGGCATCAGACCACGTGGGCCCAAGATTTGGCCCAATTGACCAACAACGCGCATTGCATCTGGAGAAGCAATAACAACGTCGAAGTTCATTTCGCCTTTCTTGATCATATCAGCCAGGTCGTCCATACCTACCAATTCAGCGCCTGCTTCTTTCGCAGCTTCAGCGTTTGCACCCTGAGCGAAAACAGCAACGCGTACTGAACGGCCAGTACCATGTGGCAACACAGTCGCGCCACGAACGTTTTGGTCAGATTTACGTGCATCGATACCGAGGTTAACGGCAACGTCCACGCTTTCTACGAATTTAGCAGTAGCCAGCTCTTTCAGCAGGGCAACAGCTTCGTTGATATCGTATTGCTTAGTAACATCAACTTTGTCACGGATCACGCGCATGCGCTTGGTCAGCTTAGCCATTTATTAACCCTCCACTACCAGGCCCATGGAACGAGCAGTACCTTCGATTGAACGCATCATAGCGTCAACGTCAGAACCAGTCATATCCGCAGCTTTGGTTTCTGCGATTTCACGGACCTGAGCACCGGTCACAGTCCCTACTTTGTCTTTGTTCGGCTTGCCGGAACCAGACTTAATACCTGCCGCTTTTTTCAGCAGAACTGCTGCTGGCGGGGTTTTAGTAACGAAGGTGAAAGAGCGATCAGAGTAAACAGTAATAACAACTGGGATCGGCAGGCCTTTTTCAATGCTTTCAGTCTTAGCATTGAACGCTTTACAGAACTCCATGATGTTAACACCCTGCTGACCCAGAGCCGGACCGACTGGTGGGCTTGGGTTTGCCATACCAGCTGCAACTTGCAGCTTGACATAGGCTTGTACTTTCTTAGCCATTTACGATTTCCTCGATTTGGGTAGTATCGCCTCGCGTTCGAGGCTCCCCGTGTTTTGTCTCGCTATTATTTACTATGAAATAAGTTGCCACGGATGACAAAAGCAAGACATTTAAAAACAAAAGGCGCGAAATTATATTGTAATTTCGCGCCTAAGACAAGACTCAAATTTCAACCAATGGTGAAAAATGAATCAGCCTTTTTCTACCTGACTGAAATCCAATTCGACCGGAGTTGCACGACCAAAGATGGAAACAGAGACTTTCAAACGGCTCTTCTCGTAATCCACTTCTTCGACAACACCGTTGAAGTCTGCAAATGGACCATCACTAACACGTACCAGTTCACCTGGTTCAAACAGTGTTTTAGGACGTGGTTTATCACCCACTTGCTGAAGACGATTCATTATCGCATCAACTTCTTTATCACTGATTGGTGCCGGGCGATCGGATGTACCACCGATAAAGCCCATTACACGTGGAACGCTACGCACTAAGTGCCAGCTGGCATCGTTCATCACCATCTGTACCAGTACATAGCCTGGGAAGAATTTACGTTCACTTTTACGACGTTGACCGCCGCGAATTTCGACGACTTCTTCCGTTGGAACCATGACTTCGCCAAATAGCTCTTCCATGTCATGTAACTTGATGTGCTCACGCAGCGACTGAGCTACGCGGCCTTCAAAACCGGAAAACGCCTGAACGACGTACCAACGCTTTTTGGGTGCTTCAGACATCTTAGAACCTCAGGCCAGTAATAAATGATACCAAGCGGACTAGAATACCATCTAGCCCCCATAGAATCAGTGACATTACAGCAGTTACCGCAGCAACGATTAACGTTGTGTGCAGAGTTTCCTGACGGGTAGGCCAAATCACTTTACGCACTTCCGTGCGAGCTTCACGAGCAAACGCTACAGTGGCTTTGCCTTTTGCCGTCATCAATGCAACAGCACCGGCAACAGCGATAATTACTACAACTGCCAACGCGCGCAGCGGCAAGCTGAAATCACGGTAATAATAATTGCCAACAATAGCTGTAACTAAAAGTACAGCAACAATTAGCCATTTAGCCGTTTCCAGGCCGCGTCCGCTCCCTGGAGCCTCGGTATTCGCACTCATAAACCAACCTGTCACTATGATTCAGAACAAACAACTTTGCTTCGCACCGCAAAGCAAACCAAGCCGAAGGATGCTCTAGAAACGCTCTAATCGGCACCACTCAGCACTATTCGCCGTACTTCCAGAGCCCATCTCACCAATAATTATGATGAAAAAACCACTGATGAGATAGGTTCTAGTATGACAACGTAGAAAAAGGGCATCAAATGATGCCCTTTTATCGCATGTCGCGTCAAATCTTATTCAATGACTTTAGCAACAACGCCCGCACCTACTGTGCGACCGCCTTCACGAATTGCAAATCGTAGACCGTCATCCATTGCAATAGGCGCAATCAGGTTAACAATCATTTGAATGTTATCACCTGGCATCACCATCTCAACACCGTCTGGCAGTTCGATGGTACCGGTCACGTCAGTTGTACGGAAGTAGAACTGTGGACGGTAACCTTTGAAGAACGGAGTATGACGACCACCTTCATCTTTGCTCAGAATATAAACTTCTGACTCAAATTTGGTATGCGGCTTAATAGAACCTGGTTTAGCCAACACTTGACCACGTTGCACGTCATCGCGTTTAGTACCGCGCAGCAGAACACCAACGTTCTCACCGGCACGGCCTTCGTCCAGCAGTTTGCGGAACATTTCAACACCGGTACAAGTGGTTTTAATGGTGTCGATGATACCCACGATTTCAACTTCTTCGCCCACTCTGACGATACCGCGCTCAACACGCCCGGTAACAACTGTTCCACGGCCTGAGATAGAGAATACGTCTTCGATTGGCAGCAAGAATGGTTTATCAATCGCGCGCTCTGGCTGTGGAATGTAGCTATCCAGTGCTTCAGCAAGTTCAATAATTTTGGCTTCCCACTCGGCCTCGCCTTCCAGCGCTTTCAGCGCGGAACCACGAATAACCGGAGTGTCATCGCCAGGGAAATCGTATTGAGACAGAAGCTCACGAACTTCCATTTCAACCAGTTCCAGCAACTCTTCGTCGTCAACCATGTCACACTTGTTCAGGAAGACTAAGATGTAAGGAACACCCACTTGACGACCCAACAGGATGTGCTCGCGAGTCTGTGGCATTGGGCCATCAGTTGCAGCAACAACCAGGATCGCGCCATCCATCTGCGCAGCACCGGTAATCATGTTTTTGACGTAGTCGGCATGCCCTGGGCAGTCAACGTGCGCATAGTGACGTGCTGGGGTGTCATATTCAACATGCGAAGTGTTGATGGTGATACCACGCGCTTTCTCTTCCGGAGCGTTGTCGATCTGGTCGAATGCACGAGCACTACCGCCGTAAGTTTTAGCAAGTACGGTGGTAATCGCAGCAGTTAGGGTAGTTTTACCATGGTCAACGTGGCCGATAGTACCCACATTAACGTGCGGTTTTGTACGTTCAAACTTTTCTTTAGACATCGATTGTCCCTCTAAGACACGGAATCGGTGGTTTCACCACATCAACCAAGCGCATGCTTGATGAATCCATAACACAGAAAGAAAATCAGGGGACGAGAGAATGAGAAATGGTGCTGATAGGCAGATTCGAACTGCCGACCTCACCCTTACCAAGGGTGCGCTCTACCAACTGAGCTATATCAGCACATCTTGGAGCGGGCAGTGGGAATCGAACCCACATCATCAGCTTGGAAGGCTGAGGTAATAGCCATTATACGATGCCCGCATCTTAGAACTCGGCTACCTGACTTAATCTGCAGAAACTTGAAAGGAAGGGCTTGGCCACTTCACTCTTCATCGAGAACCTAGTTCTCGCCTTGAGTGTGTATTGGGGGTTCGATCTTCTGAATCACCCTGAGACTCAAGGTTAAATATGGTGGTGGGGGAAGGATTCGAACCTTCGAAGTCGATGACGGCAGATTTACAGTCTGCTCCCTTTGGCCGCTCGGGAACCCCACCTAATTTTTATACTTGAATGGTGCCGGCACCAAGAGTCGAACTCGGGACCTACTGATTACAAGTCAGTTGCTCTACCAACTGAGCTATGCCGGCATCAAGTGCAGCGCATTCTAGGTAGAGTGGGCCGATGATGCAACAAAAAAATTGCTTATCTTGACCTTTCGCTCATAAAACAGCCACTTTTTAAAAGTCAGACGCATTATTAACCATGATTAGCTTAATTAGCATCCAGCACCGCTGTTATTCTAACTAACTTTACAGATGAAAGTCATCCCAAAAACCGGTCTATGTCGCATTGCCGCACAAACTTATTGCTCATTGGCTGAAAATTAATTCAGTGTTCTGCCCCAAAATAGTGAAATTCCTCCAAGACAGTGCATATTGGCAAAAAACTTATCATCCCGGCACATATAGCGACACGGTTACATCATTGGCTTACTTATTGCTTGGTAAGTATATGTGCAGTCCAGTGACTGGAGAGGAGTTTTATCATGAAGATAGTTTTACTTAATGCGGCAACGTTACCTATATATCGGAGTGAGCTGGCAATTTTATTGACTGATGCTGTATCCCATGGTGCATCTATAGGTTTTAACACTCGAAATCTCTCACAAGAAGAGGCCGAGAGTTATTTCCATAAGCTAGGTTCAGCCATCGCAAAAAATACATTATTGCTATGGATAGCACGAGATGACACAGGTATCGTCGGTACCATCCAATTAGAGCTTTGCCAGAAACCAAATGGTTTAAATCGAGCTGAAGTGCAGAAATTACTAGTGCATAGCCGGTGCCGCCGCAGCGGGATTGGGCATAAATTAATTATTGCTCTGGAGAATACTGCCATACAACTTCGTCGAGGTTTGCTGTATCTCGATACTCAGGCAGGTTCTCCCGCCGAGTCTTTTTACCGGACACAGGGCTATTATCGCATGGGAGAAATTCCCGATTATGCTTGTACTCCTGACGGCAGCTATCACCCAACAGCAATTTATTTCAAACGTTTATTCTCTGTACATCAAAAACATACTGAAATTGCCAGTTAGTGACGAGAGTTACCTTGAGAAAGAATTCCAGGGCTCGCCGTAGGCCGTCTTAATTAGCTGGAATGGCAACGCACATCAAAGAAATCACTCACTAAGTACAAAAATGTCTACGCCAAAAAGCAAGCTGCCTATAATATGCAGCTTGTTTCTTATCTGGAGTTGGCGTCCAGCGCCTTTCCCAACCTGCGTTAACAGGCAGAATTTGGCTTATGATAAAAAGAGATCAATCTTTAGCGACGCCTTATCTACAGTTCGATCGTACTCAGTGGGCTGCTTTACGCAACTCTGTACCATTGACACTGACAGAAGAAGAAATCGTTAAACTTAAAGGGATTAACGAAGACCTTTCATTAGATGAAGTGGCACAAATTTATTTGCCACTTTCACGTCTACTTAATTTTTATATCAGTTCTAATTTGCGTCGCCAGGCAGTTCTGGAGCAATTCCTCGGCACTGATGGGCAGCGTATTCCTTATGTTATCGGCATTGCAGGCAGTGTTGCTGTAGGGAAAAGCACTACCGCACGTTTGCTACAAGCCTTACTAAGTAGCTGGCCGGAACACCGCAAAGTAGAGCTGATTACTACAGATGGTTTTCTTTATCCCAACAAAGTGCTTAATGAGCGCGGGCTGATGAAGAAAAAAGGATTTCCACAATCCTATGATATGCATAGCTTGGTGAAGTTTGTCTCAGAGGTAAAATCAGGGGCTAACCATGTTACTGCACCTGTTTATTCCCATTTAATATATGACATTGTTCCAGATGGTAATAAAATAATTAACCAGCCGGACATCCTTATATTAGAAGGATTAAATGTATTACAGAGCGGGATGGATTATCCACATGATCCTCACCATGTATTTGTTTCTGACTTTGTAGACTTCTCTATATATGTCGATGCACCTGAAGACCTGCTCCAAAGTTGGTATATCAATCGGTTCCTCAAGTTTCGACAAGGGGCATTTTCTAATCCAGATTCTTACTTCCATAACTATGCTAAGTTGCCTGAAACAGAAGCAATCAAGATAGCAACCCAATTATGGAAAGAGATTAATGGGCTGAATTTAAAGCAGAATATATTACCAACTCGTGAAAGAGCAAGTTTGATAATGACAAAAAGTGCCAATCATGCAGTTGAGAGTGTGCGGCTAAGAAAATAACAAATAGCGGGTAGTTATCACTGCCCGCTTAAATTTTTAATTAAACCCCACGAAGCGATATCTCACCACCAATATAAGGTTTTACGATACCGTCTTGCTCCAACAATAATGCGCCTTGTTGATCAATACCTCGAGCTATTCCAAATATCTCTTGGTTTCCAATAATTAATTTTACAGGACGATCAAGATAATTATCAATTTCCCGCCAGCGAGAAATAAAGGCAGCCAACCCCTCATTCTCGAACTTAACTACGGCTAACCTTAATTCAGATAACAATGCTGCGGTCAGTTTATTACGATCGATAATAACGCCAGCTTCCTGTAAATTAATCCAATCCTGATTAATAACATTCGTTGTCGACTCCCGCATGGTCAGGTTAATGCCCGCACCAATCACTAACTGAGCCGCATCACCTGTTTTTCCAGTAAGTTCAACCAATATGCCAGCCAGTTTCTTATCATTGAGGTACAAATCATTTGGCCACTTAACTCGTACCTGCTCAGCACCCAGTTTATGCAGCACCTCAGCCATAACTATACCAACGACTAAACTAAGCCCCATCGCGGCGGCCGGGCCTTGTTCAAGGCGCCAAAACATTGATAAATAGAGATTTGAACCAAAAGGAGATATCCACTGACGCCCACGTCGCCCTCGGCCAGCATGCTGATATTCTGCAACACAGGCATCACCAGATTGAAGTTCGCTGATGCGATCCAACAGGTATTGATTCGTCGAATCTATTACAGGTAATACCCTGACATTACCTTCAGGTAAATAGCTGGAAATCACATCTGCATCCAGTAATTGAATCGGTGCCGGCAGGCTATAACCCTTGCCAGGAACAGTAAAGACATCCAGTCCCCATTCTCTGATCCTCTGCATGTGCTTATTAATCGCGGCGCGACTCATACCCAACATTTCCCCCAGTTGTTCGCCTGAGTGGAAAGCGCCATCGGCGAGGATACTGATTAACCGTAAGGGAACTTTAATATCTTTCACGACAAATGCTCCACAGCATTAACTTCACCATTACATGCTATAAAACGCACCTCTGGCTCTAACCAGATAGAAAATTTCTCTGCAACCTGCTGGCGGATATAACTAGCAAGGCCCAGGACATCCTGCCCGGTAGCCTCTGCCAGGTTAATCAGTACCAAAGCTTGTTGCCGATGCACCGCCGCACCACCAATCTGATATCCCTTAAGCGCACATTGATCAATTAACCAACCCGCAGCCAGCTTTACTGACCCATCAGGCTGTGAATAATGCGGCGCATTGGGATAGTGTTTTACAATCTCTTCGGCTACGTGTGCATCCACAACTGGGTTTTTAAAGAAGCTACCTGCATTACCAGTAACCGCTGGATCAGGTAATTTGCTTCGCCGCATAGCACAAACTGAATTGAAAATATCTTCTGCTGTGACAGTCAGCGGATCCATACGAGTTAAGTCGCCATAGCCCAGTGTTGGAGTCCAAGATTTTATTAACTTGATGCCCACGGCTACGATGGCAAAACCATTTCCATAGCGATGTTTAAAAATACTGTCACGATAACCGAACTGGCAATCTTGCGCAGAAAGTCTCTGGACATGGCCGCTAGCCATATCAAGCAAGTCAACATATTCACAGACTTGTTGCAGTTCAACACCATAAGCACCAATATTTTGGATGGGTGCAGAGCCGACACATCCGGGGATCAGTGCTAAGTTCTCTAAGCCCGGCATGTTATTTTTCAATGAAAAACAGACTAACTGGTGCCAATTCTCTCCTGCTCCAACATGTAGATGCCAAGCAGTATCATCTTCAGTAAAAGTAATGCCCTTAATACGATTAAGTAACACTGTTCCTGAGTAATTTTCAATAAACAGTACATTGCTGCCTTCTCCAAGCAAAAGTACAGGTTGTTGCTTAGAGACTGACTCACGCCATGCATTAATTAACTCTTCAGCTGAAGTGGCACTGATTACATTGCTCGCATAGGCTGATAGCGCGAAAGTATTTAGGTGTTTTAGCGGAGAACCTTGATTCGACATGACATTGGATACTCATTATAACTAGCTCTGGCGCTAGTTTAACCGATCATAATACTCATATTGTATTTTGTTTTAAGTGAATACATAAAAAAGCCCTCTGCGCAAAAATACAGCGCCAAAGGTCAGATTGCTATCCAACATTGACGACGAAATACACAGCGGGAGGTTATTTATTATTCACTTATCTTCCAGACATAACAAAAAATCGCACTTTGACATGGCATCATGGCTTTATTGTATGTTCGGCAGTGTCCGAATAGCTTTCCTGTCATTCGCCCTATGGGCCGTTGTAAACAGCATTAAAAACCGTTACTAACGTTTTTTTCTACCATATTTATCTGTGAATGAATCTGACACCATCGAAGCCAGCACCCACGCTGCTCAAACTGGCTGTGCAATTTGCGTGTGATGATAAACCGACATTATCAACGCCGAGTTAGCCGGGGCTGATTGGCCGATCGGTACTCTGACGGCTTACGCCACTCATTATTTTAAACCAACAGAGGCCCTTTCGGGGTATTTCGCCTCGAACCAGAATGGGTCAGCCGCCTGAAAACGGGCTGTACTATTTGCCA
>NZ_ACCD01000039.1 GCF_000173775.1 Yersinia rohdei ATCC 43380 | reverse complement strand
TATAGTAAGTGATTCGGGTAAGTGTGCGCCGCTAACACCCCTGCAGCTTCAAGGACGCAGGGGATATCAACAACCCCAGCGCAGTGCAGGAGTCTTCACCGGCGCATCCCACAGCGACAACAATTCGTCATCTACTTTTAGTATTGTGATAGACATGCCTTGCATATCTAACGAGGTACAATAGGAGCCAATCAAATTGCGCTCTATGGTCAAGCCAAATTCGGCACAACAGGCCGCCAGACGGTGCCAGACACCATAAAGCTCTGAAAGAGGGGTTGCCCCTAGATTATTCACCAACACAATAACCCGGTCTCCTTTCGCCAGCGGCTGCTTTGTTTGGCGGGTTTCACTCCAATCTCCGGCTTGCCGGTCCCAATGGCGCAAGGTGCGCTGATAGCTTCCGTGCTCAATTAATGTTTGGAACATTGCATCAACTGTGTCATTTAGCGAGGTAAATGGCCGCCGCTCGATGCCGGGTTCACCGTGGATCCCGACACCAAATTCCATCTCATTTTCAGCCAGTATAAATGACGGTTTTCCTGCCGCGGGTACCGTACAGGCCCCTAGAGCTATGCCGATGGAATGCCCTTGATTGTTAATTTTCTGGCCAAGAGTGAAACATTCATCCAATGAATCGCCACGAACCGCAGCGGCACCAAGTAATTTTTCAATAATGACGGTATTAGCCACACCGCGCCGCCCGGCGGTATACAGGCTGTCTTTGACCGCCACGTCATCATCAATGACCAGTGTGGCGACCGCCGTGCCATCGGCATGTAACAGTTCTGCCGCGGTTTCAAAGTTAAGAATATCGCCGGTGTAATTCTTAATCAGCATCAACAGCCCCTGCCCGCCATCAATAGCCTGGCCGCATTCATACATTTGATCTGGGGTTGGCGAGGTAAAAATCTCACCGGGACAAGCGCCGTCCAGCATGCCTTCGCCGATAAAGCCACAATGCATAGGTTCGTGGCCACTGCCACCTCCCGACATCAATGCCACTTTACCTGCTACTGGAGCATCTATCCGTTTGATATAAAGCGGTTCTTGATGCAATTCCAGCTCAGGATGGGCTGCGACCAGCCCTTGAATTTGTTCCTGCAACACAGTTTCGACGCTATTAATTAACTTTTTCATTTCATGCTCCGCGCACGGGAATGCTTGGGAAAAGAGTTGCTGACAAAATAATCAGCAAACTCAGCCAGTTAGATTGGTATATTAAAACTACCCAAGGAAAGCCCGACCCAAACCATCAGCTACAATAATTGCCGCATACACATTGTCTGGCGTGACGGTAAACGGCATGTTGTGGATGGTTTCCCCTTCTGCACAGCTGGCCTCGGCAACAGCACGAATTTTGCGTTCGATATCCTGTGAAACCCCCATTTCAGCCAAGGTCGTTGGTAAACCTAATTGCTGGCAGAATGAAAGCACGGTTTCAATCTCTTCCATGCTGCTGTTTTGCAACACTAATTGTGTCAGAGTACCAAAGGCCACTTTCTCGCCGTGATACAAGTGATGACATTCCTCCAGCACCGTAAAACCATTGTGAATGGCGTGGGCTGCCGCCAGACCGCTACTTTCAAACCCAATACCACTTAGATAAGTATTAGCTTCAATGATGCGTTCTACCGCTTCGGTAACAACACCGGCTTCTACTGCCAATTTGGCTTTGAAACCTTCTGCCAACAGTGTTTCGTAGCATAGGCGGGCCAGTGTGACCGCAGCCAATGTCGATGCCCCGCCCGCCATGCTGACCGCTTTAGCATCGAAACAAGCTTGTGCTTCAAAATAAGTAGAAAGCGCATCACCCATACCGGCGATCAGCAAACGTACCGGTGCTTTGGCAATAATGGTGCTGTCCATCAGCACGATATCTGGGTTTTTCGGGTAAATCAGATATTCAGCAAACTCACCTTCTTCGGTGTAAATCACAGATAGCGCACTGGTCGGCGCATCCGTCGAGGCAATGGTCGGCACCACAACCACGGGGATATTCTGATAGTGAGCAATCGCTTTGGCTGTATCGAGAGTTTTCCCGCCGCCAATGCCAATCACACCATTACAATTATTTTTTTTCAGCACCAAGGTCAGGCGTTCAATTTCCTGACGAGAGCATTCACCATTAAAACGGCTAAAGTGATTTTCCAGCCCACTGGCTTGCAGACTGGAGCTTACGGTCTCAGCCGTTAACTTCATGACAAAATCATCAGCAATAATAAAATAGTTACTGGCCAATAACTTAGAGAATTCGCCAATCGATTCCAGGGCATTGGCACCTTGGATGTATTTAGACGGAGATTGAATGACTTTCAGCATATCTTGCTCCTATAGCGTTATAGATAATCTAATGGTGAATAATGTTTAAGGTTAAATTGATAAAACTAGCTTCACTATAAGCGCAAAAAATAGACTGAAAACTGATGTTAAAAACGTTCCAATATGAAACGCCACAGCTCAAATGAGGTTTCATATTGGAACGATAGGCTCATATTTTTGGGCAGGAAGAGAGGTGGCGCGCAGAATGGTTTAATGACCTTAAGCGCCATTAGGGGCGCTCATCCCGGAAGGTATCCGCGCCAAGAACGGCGCGGATAAAGTCTATAATGGAATCTTAGGGGCGCTAGCCGCAACCCCCTTGCCAGCATGCTGCATCAGTTATTCACTGACCGGCTCATCAGGTACTTTTTCTTTCGGTTCCGGATTCATGCTGCTATATATCACTGGCAATACCAGTAATGTCAGCACCGTGGCAAAGCCCAGACCGAACATAATAACCACCGCCATACTCTGGAAGAAGGCGTCACTCAGCAGCGGCGCCAGCCCCAGAACTGTGGTGAATGCCGTCAGCATAATTGGCCGTAAACGTGCGGTAGAAGCATCAATGATAGCCTCGCGCAGCGGTTTTTCCTTCCGCTGTAAACCTATCTCTTCTACCAATACAATACCGTTACGTATCAACATCCCACTTAAGCTTAGCAGCCCTAACAGGGCCATAAAGCCGAACGGAATACCCGTCAGTAAGAAGCCGACTGTCACACCAATCAGCGCCAGCGGCACCGTCAACCAGATAGCCAGCGCATTACGTACTGAGCTGAACATCAATACCGTCACGATAAACATGATTAAGAACGCGATAGGTAAACTGGTGAAAATACCCCGTTGGGCTTCCTTGGTACTTTCGTAGTCACCGCCCCATTCAAGTTCATAGCCGCGTGGCAACTGGACAGATTCAACCCCCGGTCTGATCCGCTGCAAGAGCTCAGCAGATGTTTCCCCGCCCTGTTGGGTCGGATCTGTTTGCACTGTCAGTGTCCGCTTGCGATCCAGTCGCATAATCAGCGGATCTTCCCACTCGGTTTCAAAACTGGTGACGACGTTATCAATTGGAATAAAGGCAAGGCGGGCCTGACTCCATACCATCACATCATTGAGCCGTTCTGCATTGAGCCGCTCGGAATCCGGGGTGCGCAGCACAATCGGCATCAACCGGGTGCCATCACGGTATAACCCAACCGGCAGCCCGCCAAAACTCATGCGTAATGTGCCATCAACCTCGCGTTTATCAACCCCCAACTCACGGCCCAAATAATCGGAGAATTGTGGCCGGATCATTTTGCTGCGATCCTGCCAGTCATGCCGGGCACCGTCTGCCATCGGATCAGCAATAATTGCTTTTTCCGCTTGAGCCGCCAAGCTGCGCAGCACGTCTGGATCTGGGCCAATAAAGCGGGCTTCAATGGAGCTGTTGTTTGACGGCCCAAACATGATGCGTTTTATCTGCGCATCAACCTGGGGATATTCGTCATGCATGTAGGATTCGATTTCATCAATCAAGCCCGGTATTTGGTCGAGCTGTTCAGTTCGAACCATCACCTGCGCATAGTTAGGATAGTGACGTTGGGCATTGTAGGTCAGCATAAAGCGCATCGCGCCCTGACCTATGGTTGCCATGGTGTCAGCCACCCCTTTTTGCTGCTTGATATACTGCTCGACCTTGTTTGCCACATCTTCGGTATAGCTAATATCAGTGCCATTAGGCAGCCAAATATCAACAAAGAAAATCGGGGTGTTTGACGGTGGGAAGAAGCTTTGACGAACATGGCCAAAGCCGACCACCGATGCCGCGAGCAAGGCCGCCAGCAGTACCAGAGTGACAGTGCGGTGTTGCAGTAATTTATTCAGCACCACCCGATAATAACGGAATAACCACCCATCATAAGGTTGCTTGGCCGGCTTATCCGCATCCACTTTCTCTGGTTTCTGGTTTTGGAATGCCCACTTGGCGAAGACCGGGGTGAGCGTCAGAGCCGTAAACCAACTCAGCATCAGTGAGATTAACAGCACCTGGAATAACGATTTACAATATTCACCGGTTGCATCATTGGACAGTCCAATAGGTGCAAAGGCCAAAATAGCAATAATCGTCGCGCCCAAGAGCGGCATCATCGAGCGCTTCACCACATTACTGATTGCGGTAAAGATATTTTCACCGCGCTGGCGGCCAACCACAATGCCTTCCACCACCACAATGGCATTGTCCACCAACATACTGAGCGCGATAATTAACGCCCCTAACGACACCCGCTGTAGCTCGATATTAAACAGCCACATAATCAGCAAGGTGCCGAGTACGTTCAGTGCCAGCGAGATGGCAATAACCACACCGCTGCGTACCCCCATAAAAATCAGCAGGGTGACCACAACAATTAACAAGGCCAGCAAGAAGTTAAGGATAAAGCCGTTTACCGCCCCTTCAACTTCATAGGATTGGTCATAAAACACATTGATATGCATACCAGACGGGCGCTCACCTTCAAGCTGCGCCAATCGGGCTTTAATCGCATTGCCCACATTTACGACGTTGACATTCGGGGCAAATGAAATCCCTATAGCCAGTGCGGGTTTGCCGTTAGCACGATAAATATTGGTCGGTGAATGGCCAAAACCTTGTGTTACTGTCGCGATATCACGGAGATAGACGCTTTTTGGGCTACCGGGCTGACTGACCAGTAAGTTGCCCAGCTCTTGTACACTTTGGAATTCACCCGTGGGATGCAGGCGAATTGACTCACTCCCCACCCTTAGCTGGCCCGCATCGGACACCACATTCTGGCGGCTTAATAAATCAGATAACTGCTGTGGCGTGATACCGGCCGCGGTCATTTGGGCGCGAGAAATCTCTACCTGCACCTCTTCCGGTAAAATCCCCACGATCCCCACTTTACCGACCCCAGGCACCAGTACCAATTCTCGCCGCAGTTGCTCGGCAAAATTGCGTAAATCCTGATTACTGTAGCCATCACCGGTGAGGGAAAAGAAGAAGCCGTAGACGTCGCCAAAGTCATCGTTGACCATCGGAGCACTGGCCCCTGGCGGTAAACGAACACTGTTATCATTGATTTTTCGCCGCAACTCATCCCAGATTTGCGGTAACTCATTCGCACCATATTGTGCGCGAATATTGATGGTTATTTGCGATAAACCGGCGCTAGAAATTGAACTCACATCATCAACATAAGAGAGTTCCTGAATGGCATTCTCCAGCGGTAATGTTACTTCCTCCTCAACCTGCTGCGCCGAAGCGCCATCATAGCGGGTAACCACCACCGCCGTTTTGATGGTAAAAGCCGGGTCTTCCAGCCTGCCTATATTGAGATAGGCAATAACGCCACCAATACCCAGCAACAGAATCGTTAGCCAGATACGGGTATTATTATTGATGAAATTATCAGTCAGCTTCATTAGAGACCCCGCTCACGTACCCAAGCCCGGACAACCTGATTTGGGCGAAGCTCACCGGTGCCTGCGGCGACGATATGCTCGCCATCAGTCAGCCCAGAAGTAATTTGAATGCCGTTTGCTGTCAGTTGCCCCACTTGCACTTTGCGCTCTTCTACTCGCATCTGGCCGTCATCATTTTTGATAACCCAGACCCGTGCATCATTAAGTTGGGCACTGTCAGGATTGAATACCGCCTCTGCTGGGATAACAATGGTGGGGTGGTCGGTGCCAGACAGACTGCCGGAATTGATTCTTACTCGGCCACTGATACCCGAAAGTAACGGCATATCCGCCGGGCGTTTCATGGTCAGAGTCACTTGGAAAGTCTGAGAAGCTGAGCTGGTTGAGGTGGTATGTTCTTTATATTCGGCAGTAAATTCGCGCCCCGGCAGGTGGTTAAGCAAAACCGTGGGTTTGTAGCTACGATTGCTGATGTCCAGCGTGGTAAACAGGCGCTCTGGCACACTGAATATCACATCCAGGGAATCCAACGCGCTTAAGGTCGCGACGGGCTGACCGGGAGCCATTACCTGATGATTTCGCACATTCACATTGGCAATAACACCATCGAAAGGCGCGGTAATGGTGGCATCACTAAGTTCTTTTTGTGCAATTTCCAATGCTGCACGGGCAGATTCCATCTCGGCACGGCGCACGTCTAACTCGGCACGTGAAACCGCCCTTTGCCCTTGCAACGTATTGAAACGGTTAAATTGATCTCGTGCCAGGTTAAAGGTTGACTGACGATCCCGGACACGCAAGTTCAGGTCAGTGTCATTAAGCACAGCAATTGTCTGGCCTTTTTTTACTTGCTCGCCTTCACGAACCAATAATTGTTGGAGTTGTCCGCTGCGTTTAAAGGAAAGTTGTGTTTCATCGCCAGCTTGTAACCGGGCCGGGAAATAGCGAGTCCCATTTTGTCCACTGTCTTCGACAGTAAAGATTTTTACCGGACGCACACTTTCTACGACTTCAGGGGGCGTTCTGTCGCAAGCTGCGAGAAGAAACGTTAATACCAGAGTGACTACTATTTTTATCTTCACTATAAGATCTCGTTGAGTCAGATTTTCAAAATTATTGCAGATTAGTTACCCACACTTTTATCCGTGTTCTGCGCCATTGTTTTCTATAACAACGTTTTCTGTCACAGAGCTTTCTGTGACATTTGGCACATCAGCGTGACTAATAATCCCCCGGTAAACATTTCTAAAAATAGATCAGCACAATTCGTATCCAAATGGGTAGTGTTATTTGTGTGAAAACTAAAGATATGCTCACCACATCACTATGACGAATTAACGTTTTTTGCCGCCCCACAGCATCAATTGCCAATGAAATAAATATAGCCGACAGTCAATAGCGCTACTTTGCTATTCACTCATCGGCTATTTTTTTAAGAGCTACCGCAGCCATCTCCTGCGGCATTAAATACCAAGGATAAATTAATAATCGACGGCATCACGTGAAATCGGGCACGTCATACAGTGACCGCCCCCACGTCCACGGCCCAACTCACTGCCGACTATCTCAATGACTTCCACCCCTTCTTTGCGTAATTGGGTGTTAGTTTTGGTATTGCGATCATAGGCCAACACGACCCCAGGAGACAGGGCGACCATGTTATTACCACTGTCCCACTGCTGGCGTTCGGTGTCGTAATCATTACCTTCCGTCTCAACTACACGCAATTTTTTCAGGTTCAACGCCCCGGCTACGGCTTCAATAAAGGTGCCTTTATCGCGGCTTAACTTAATGCCAGTTGGGCCATTATCTGGGCGCAGCGAGAAGGTTTGAATCTGATTAACGATGGCAGGATAGAGGGTGACGACATCACGGTCACAGAAAGTAAATACGGTATCCAGGTGCATGGCAGCACGCAATTTTGGCATCGCCGCTATCATCACGCGCTCAACTTGCCCTTCGCTATGTTTAAACAGCGATTGAGCCAGCTGAGTAATTGCCTGATGAGAGGTGCGCTCACTCATACCAATCAACACGGTTTTGTTGCCAATCGGCATGACGTCACCGCCTTCCAATGTAGCGGTTCCGTGATGCTGAGTTGGGTCACCCCACCAGACTTTCACATTCGCCTCACCAAAGTCAGGATGGAATTTATAGATAGCCGTCGTCAGGATGGTTTCTTCATGGCGTGCTGGCCAATAGAGTGGATTTAGGGTCACACCACCATAAATCCAGCAGGTGGTATCACGGGTATAAAGGGTATTTGGCAGCGGTGGCAACAGGTATTCTGTGATACCCACCGCCTCGCGGATAAGCTTCAGTTCTTCTTTGTCACATTTGCCATCGTTATGCAGTTCAGTGGTAGATAAACCGCCAATTAAAACCTCGGCTAATACTCGTGGCTCCAGACTTTCCAAATAACTGCGGGTTTCGTGCAAAATACCCAGAGACACTTCATTAGGTACAATTTGCTGATCCAGAATCCACTTTTTCGCCGCCGGAATAGCCACGGTTTCAGCCAGCAAATTATGCATCTCAACCACATCAACACCGCGTTCGCGCATTTTGGTCATAAAATCAAAATGGTCGCGTTTGGCTCTTTCTACCCACAAAACATCATCAAATAATAATTCATCACAATTACTGGGAGTCAGGCGGTTATGGGCGCGTCCTGGTGCGCAAACCATCACTTTATGCAATTTTCCAACTTCAGAGTGAACACCAAATTTTGTCTTGGCGTGAGTTTTCTTAGCTTTATCTGACATAAGAACTCCAATAAATTAGATGGTGATAATTCCGGTGAAGATGCTGTAAAGCGCAACAACCGCAGCAATAATCAGAACAATAAACAGGATTCTTTCGTAGGAATTAAAGGCTTTTTGATGCTGTTCACGTTTGGCAATCAAGTACAAAATAGTGCCGGGGCCGTAAATAATGGCCGACAGCAGCAAGTATTTCAGTCCGCCGGCATATATCATTAATGCCGAATAGAAAGTCGCAATGAGAGCAAAAATGAGATCTTTTCTATGGCCACGGGCATTTGTTTCGTAAGTTTCACCCGTCCATGCCAGTTTTAATCCATAAGCCCCAACCAATAAATAAGGGATTAGAGTTAATGAACTGGTTAATTCCAATGCCAATTGGAAAGCATAGTCAGTAAAGAGAGTCAGAATTAAGAATACTTGAATAAAAATATTGGTCAGCCATACCGCGGCGGAAGGCACAGCATTGCTGTTTTCAGTCGCAAATACTTTTGGCACGCTTTTACTCTGAGCCGCTGAAAAAAGCACCTCTGCCGCCAACAGTGACCAAGATAAATAAGCACCCAATACCGAGATAATTAAACCCACACTGATGAATATAGCGCCCCAGCGCCCCACAATAGCTTCCAATACACCGGCCATTGAAGGCTGGCGTAATGCCGCCAAGTCAGGACGAAGCAACACGCCATAAGACAGCATGGTGATTAGCACCAACAAACATAAAACACCAATAAAGCCCAGCACGGTCGCGATACCAACATGGCTACGTTCTTTCGCATAGCGCGAATAAACACTCGCCCCCTCAATACCTAAGAACACAAATACAGTCACCAACATTGTGCTGCGAACTTGAGAGAATAAAGATTCTGGTTCAACCGCCGGTGCCATTATTGCAGCCGCATGGCCGACGTAGCCATAATCATCAAGGTGAGATAAATCAGCACCTTTAATCACATCTGGCGTACCCCAGAAGTTCAGCGCAAATACATCACCTTTAAAAGCAAAGATAAGCACTATGACGAAAATGAAAATGGGAATGATTTTTGCAAAAGTGGCTATGGTATTAATCGCCGCAGCTTCTTTAACCCCGCGCAATATCAGGATATGGAATCCCCATAAAATCACGGAGGCCACTAATACGGCAGGAATGGTATTACCATCACCAAATATGGGGAAGAACGCCCCTAATGTGGATTTGATAAGAACAAAGTAAGAAACATTACCAATACAAGTACCGGCCCAAAACCCCAGTGCTGAAGCAAAACCAAGATAATCCCCGAATCCTTCTTTTGCATAAATGAATACACCGGAATCGAGATTGGGTTTCCGCTGCGCTAATGTTTGAAAAACAAAAGCCAGCATTAACATCCCCCCCCCAGCAATACACCAGGCAATCAGGGCACCAAATCCGCCTGTTGCCCGCCCGAAAGTCGCTGGTAAGGAGAATATACCGGCCCCGATCATTGAACCAACCACTAAAGAAGTTAGGGCCGGTAAAGATAATTTATTCGTAGATGAATTAGCCATGATGGTCTCAATGACCTCGGATAAATTAAGTTGAATGTAATTTCTGCTTATCCCAAAAACAGATTCACGTGGAGCCACTTATCGATATGAATACACAGTAATAATAGCTTTCTTTAAAACTCTTGCATCATGTTTGAAAAACAACACAATTTTTAAAATAGGTAATTAATTGAAAATAATTATCACACACATCAGAATTTTGAAATAGTGATCAACTTCATCTTTTCGCATATAGCACCAATAAATAGCCAGTTTAATTAACTATATAATGGCCAATTCCGCAGCATGTAAATCTGTTTTTCCCAATATGCAATGTGCAGCAATTACTGTATATATCCTGCTAAAAAAATACAGATATAAATAAGAACAGCCCCCAGCTTGCAGCGCTGCATTACATGGTCTAAATTTAACAGTTAACTCGTAAAAAATTAAACATAATAATCCATTAAATTCAATATGTTAAAAAAAACACCTTTGGCTGATAAAAATAGTCCATTTCTTATAAAATTTATCTATTTCTTTATCTGGATCACCTAATATCAGCCCCTCGATAAGAGGTTGGTATTTTGTTTTAAAAAATCAAATAACTGAAGCATAAAACACCGAAATAAAAAACAACTTTAAATAAAAGAAAAGCACTACAAACTCATATTAGCATTAGAGAGATTGATGTTTATTGCTGAACTTGCCTATAAGACCTCAGACCATGCCGATAAAATATTGTAGGAATATTCCTATAAAACTTACTTACTTCTATTTCCAATCGGAATCAACGTAAATAAAATTGTTGGACTAATCTGTTAGACTTTCATCCTGGTAAAGGTTTTCGTTCAAATAGTCATATTGGCTGTTTTGTACCACGCACCGTTTTAATTCTGGATTTTTTATTTTTTGTTACCCAACAAGTGATAACGAAAAACGGCCCCATCAGGAGCCGTTAGCTTTTATGACCAATCAAGATTTATGTTAGCCGTTTATCCGCTTTCTGCTGATTATCCACCACAGCATACCCCGCCAAAATAGCCACCAAGATCATAAATAGGTGGCCTTCTGACGAGTCCAACAGGAAGGAATTAAAGAAATTACACGCCATATAGCTGGTCAACACCGCCAGTAATATATTGCGCAGAGCCGGTGTTTGCTGCCAGATAACCCGATAACAGCAGACAATCCATGTTAGGAAGACAATCAAACCGACCACCCCGGATTGGATAGTTTCCAGCAAATATTGGTTATGCGGATTATTGATTTTGTAGTTTATGGCCGGATTTTCATAATAGAAGCCACCAGCACCGTGACCAAGAATCGGTGACTCTTTAATTAATCGTACCGCCTCGATGGCAAATATTGAACGTTGCCCCATTGAGGTACTGCAAACAGCATCAACATTATCTGAGGGGGCCGCCAGGCAGACTTTTATCTCATCAACGCCCTGGCTAATACGCTGTGTCGCTTTATTGGGAATAAGCAGCAGTGCAGCAAATGCCATTATTCCCAGCACCACCAATAACCCGCGTTGGCGATGACCCAGCGAGAAGAACAGCCACACACCAAGCCCGACAACTAATGCAACATAACCGGTTCGCCCCAGCACCAGGAACAAAATACTGTAACTGGCTGCCACCACCAGCAGGCCATAACCCCAGCGTTTCCAGCCCTGACTTTTGACCGCCAGTGCCAACCACAACACCGCCGCTAAGGCCATAAAGAAGTTTTGGGTAATTTGCAGTTTAAATATAGTGGGGTTAGCAGGATCAACACCATTAATCGGGATATGTAACACCCCGACCGCCAATGTGCCAATCAATGCCACGGCATTGGCGGCCAGGAACCCCAGACAAAACAGTTTTATCAATCGTGGTTGGTTAATAAAGAACAGCGCGAGTGGCAGAATATAGAGGAATTTCTTATCCTTCCCCACCATTTCCGGGCCATAACTGTTGTGGTGGTATAACAATGAAAGCGCCAATAGCGCAAACATAACAGCCGGAAGATAAACTAATGGATTCGTCAATAAAGGTTTAAATTGCAGTGACTTACGATTAATAACCAGACAAATTAGGACTAAAACCAGCGATATATTGATTAGGGAGCTGGATGAGGGTAAAGAAATACCTAGCAGCAATGCCGTAACGCCATTCAGCATGTCGCTACGACGGTTAGCTGGCGCAGTGACCGGCGAAGAAGTCGATGGGATTATCATAATTCTCTTAGCTTAAGCTAGTTGGAAGACAGTAAGGTGACTGACCTATACCCAATATTGATATTTTACTGACGTTGAGCACGCCAGGCGTCAACAGCATCGATGACATCATTCACCGGAATAGCATTCAAATAACGATCGTTGGTGTCGGTATCTATCTCATTAGGATGTGGCAAAGTGCGATAGTGACCCGCCCATAATAGGGTGTGCGGGGCTTGCCACGGGTGCCATTGGTTGAGATTGCTCGGGCCAAACAGTACCACCGCTGGGGTTTGTAGCGCCGCAGCCATATGCATTGCAACTGAATCAACACCAATAAATAGCTTAGCGTTATCGATCAATACTGCCAGTTCCGGCAGCGCCAACTGACCAGATAAATTGATAACTTTTTCTGGTTGCGTACAGCTCACCATAATTTCAGCAATATACTCCAATTCCGCTTGGTCTTTACCGCCCGTCAGCAGCACGGTTTCACCTTGTTCTGTGAGGTGGTTTATCAGTTGGCTGAATGATTCACTGGCCCAAGTTTTAAACTTCCAGCGGGCAGAAGGCTGAATCACGATGTAACTCTCAATGTGTTCATCATCAATAAGGTATTGCTGGCGCAGTTGTTTTACTCGCTCAACATCATGCGCGCCATAAGACATAGTGACGTCGGTATTAATATTGCTCAATTGCAAGGGCGCGAGGATGTCCAGATTATTGAGCACCGTGTGCCGTTCGCCCACATTGGGAATATCCACCAAAGTAGAGTGGCAGTAGCGCCAGAGCCAGGTGTCGCGCTTTGGATAATGAAAACCAATGCTGAAGCCCGGTTTTAGTAAGCGGCAATAAGCCGCAGCCCGCCATTGGTCAGATAAATTAAGGATCAGGTCATAATGCTGTTCTTTCAAAGCATTAAATAGTGCTTTTTCGCCACTGATTTGTGCTGTTAAGCCCGCGTGTTTAAGGCCGCGATCCACAATAAAGGCGTGATTGACACTGTGGTTTTCCCGCAGTATTTCTTGTGTTCCACCATACAGTAGCACGTCAATTTTGGCCTGCGGATAATTGGCTTTAAGTGTGCTCAGTAAGGGGGTTGTGAGGAGAACATCGCCAAAATGGCGTAATTTAATGACCAAAATGCGCTGAACACTCTCTTTCTCCCGCAAGATATCCGGCAGGTTAGATGCCCGCTGTTGGGGAGTGGTAACAGGAGCAGAAAGTTGCCCGGCAGGTGATTCTGTCTTATTTGATGTATTCATCATTAGGATGCGCAATCATCGGCAACGAAGAGGGGCAATTATGCTATCCAAGTGTCTACTGCATGGCAACTATAATTGGCTATCTTACTCGCCATTGCGTAACAGTGGGCGACGGTTTTAACGCACCTAGCGGCACTTCGGCGGCTCACGCCGCTACCACTCCAACGGCGCGCTTCCCCGTCGTTTTATATTTGTGTTTTCCATCTATTCAACTTAATCAATTGACGTCATCGGTGCAGGCAGTTTGGACGCGGCGAGCACTGCCCGCGTTCAACATGGCCAACAAGAGAGTCAAAGCCCCGGGGCCTTCCACAGGGAGGTCGTCAGCCCACTATCCACCAATGTCAGTTGGTCGGTATACACCGCCTGCCAGTTAGTTTTGGCCGCTTGATAGAGTGCTTGATGCTCGGTGTTGGGGGTGAATTCTCGCTCCCAACGCACCAGCCGCTCGCCGGTTTTATCCAGCGCGTCATACAACCCGACCCCCACCCCGGCGGCAATGGCGCATCCCAGTGCAGTGGCTTCTTTGACCACCGGCACTCGAACTGGGATCCCGGTGACATCGGCCAGAATTTGGCTCCAGAGTTTGCCTTTTGAACCGCCACCAGCGAAGACCACAGAGGAGGCTTTAACCCCTGAAAATTCAGCAATTTGTGCCAGATTACAAGCCGAAACAATGGCGGCGTTCTCTTCCAGGGCGCGGAATAAAGTGGCTTTGTTGCATTTTTCAGGATCGAGTGACAAGTTGATAAAGGAAGGTGCGGCGTGATACCAAGATTTAAAGCGCATGACATCGGAAAAAATAGGCATCACTCCGTAAGCACCGGCGGGAACTCGCGCCGCCATATCTTCCAGCAAGCTGTAAGTATCAATGCCCAGCCGCTGCGCCAGTAATTTTTCTTCGGCACAAAATGCATCACGGAACCAGCGCATAGTCAGGCCGGTAAAGAAACTGATAGATTCGGCTTGCACCATGCCGGGAATAACATGTGGGTTAATGCGCGTATTCATATTGGGGTCAGTAATCGGCTTGGGTAAATTCACCACTTGCTGCCAGAAAGTGCCGCCCAGTACCGCAGTTTGGCCCGGCTGTACCACCCCTAGCCCTAAGCAACCGAGCTGCACATCTCCGCCGCCCATCACCACGGGTGTTCCCGCCAATAAGCCACATTCTTGCGCGGCTTGCGCCGTGACATGCCCAAGCAAAGTGCCGGTTTCTTTCACTGGTGATAAAATATCGGCCCGTAACCCTGCCATTTCCAGCAAATTGGGCTGCCAGTTTCGGGTAACTAAATCCAACATTCCCGTGGTGCCAGCATTGGAAGGGTCTACCGCCAGTTCGCCACTGAGCATATTCGCCAACCAGTCACTTATCATGGTGAGAGTGCCCGCCTGACGATAAATATCTGGCCGGTAATGCGCTAACCACAACAGCCGGGGCATGGCACTCAGTGCCAATGTTTGGCCGGAACACTGATAGACTTCATTTTCAAATCCATGATGATGCAGTTCTTTTAGCTCGCTGACTTCGCGGCTAGCGCGGGCATCCACATTGGCACAAGCCCAGATAGGTTTGCCGTTGCGGTCATACAGCACAATGCCCTCGCGCATTGAGCAAGCCGCCACCGCCCGAATGGCACTGGCCGGTATTTTGGCCTGATGCAATGCCTGTTGGATGCACTGGCAGGTCAACTTCCAGTTAGTGGTTAAGTCAAACTCCATCGACCCAGGGACATCGGGTACTGGCAGATGTAGCCATTCAGCCTGCCCGGCTGAAATCTGATTTCCATTCAGATCAAATATCACCGCCCGGACACTACCGGTGCCTGCATCCAAAGCCATCAGATATTCACCCGATGTGGTGGTCGTAGAGAATTGACTCATTACGCTATCCTCTGTTTTATATGAATTTATGAATAAATCTGTCCTCTACTGCCTTTAATTAAATCTGCTAAAAAATAATCGAAAACTGTTGGCGTCATTGTCACAGCCAGATTGAGTATGGCCCAATCTCAATATGACCCGTAAAAAAGCCAATCAAATCAATTTAATAATAGACCGTGCTGTCAATTCGTCAGTGACTAATGCATTCACATACTTGCCTTGCAAGGCCGCCACAATCGCTTCTGCTTTCTCCACCCCCCCCGCCACACCAATAACCGTCGGGATATTGGTGAGATCAGCCAGAGAAATGCCAATCAATTCTTGGTGAATTTGCATATCTGCCGCCAATGCACCATCGGCTTGCATAAAGTAGCCGAGAATATCGCCGACCGCGCCTTTGCGGCTGAACATCAGCTGTTCACCTTCGCTGATATAACCGGAGCGCAAAATAGTGGCTTCTTTTTGCTGATTCACCGAGCCAATACCCACCACCGCCACATCAGCGGCACAGGCTGCCAGCATCACATCACGAACACTGTTTTCCTGGCGGAAGGTTTCAGCCACTTTGGCACTGGAAGCCCGTAAAGGTGCTGGAATAATACTGACCTGGCAGGCCGCATCTAACTGCCCAATCCCGGTCATATAAGAGCCGACCCCACCAGAAAGTGTCACCAAACGAATCTGTTGAGAGGCGATAAAACCGCTCAAATGCTGTAGCGCGCACATGGTGGTTTCGCCAAATCCCACCGCCAGCAATTGCTGGGGTTGTATCAATGCCATCAATAAGTGTGCGGCACCAATTCCCAACCGGCTACTGATGCTAAGTTCAGCCAAAGAAGGCAGAATGCGGATATGTTTCAGGTCAAAATGCTGTTGCAGTTGGTTTTCCAGTTCCAGACAGCCTTCATAACGCGAATTAATCTGTACCCGGATTACCCCAGACTGACGGCCTTTCTCCAGTAATCTGGACACTTTCAGTCTGGTCAGCCCCAGCAGCTCACCAATATCCCCTTGTGTTAAGCCATCGTGATAATAAAACCACGCAATGCGAGCGAGCAGTTCCTCTTCACTCATGCTATTACCCGGATATTTGTATTCATCATTGGACGACATGGGTTTTTCTTTTATTACTGGCTTTTCTTTCATCATTGCGGGTGATTCTCTTCTACGTCTTGGCAACTCACATGACACATCGATTTTCGCGATGACATCATAATCCTAAATGTTAAATCTCAACTGATAACCACGCTAACAGCTTAAACAACATATTTGAACACATTTTAATTTAAATTTTTTTATTCACAGAAATGTGATCTTGATTACGCCAATAATGGCATTATCCCGCTATCTTTTTTGAACACTTTTAATTTTAAATTATTTTTGTTCAATTGGAGTCGCGATGTCGAATACTATTCCCCAGCTGCCACCGCTGCTCCAGGTTCGTGGTATCAGCAAACAGTTTTCCGGTGTTGTGGTACTGAAAAGCATCGATTTTACTTTGCAACCCGGCCAGGTACATGCCCTGCTCGGGGGGAATGGGGCGGGTAAATCAACACTGATGAAAATTATCGCCGGTGTGCTGCCACCGGATAGCGGCACCATTGAGATAAATGGCCAGCCCTGCCTTAACCTCACCCCAGCCAAAGCCCATCAGTTGGGTATTTATCTGGTGCCGCAAGAGCCAATGCTGTTTGCCAATCTGTCGGTGCAGGAAAATATTCTGTTCCGGTTGCCAAAACATCAAGCTGACAAAAAGAAAATGGCGCAGTTGCTGCAAAGTTTGGGTTGCCATCTGGATCTTGCCGTCAGCGCCGGTTCACTGGATGTGGCTGACCAGCAATTAGTGGAGATCATGCGCGGCCTGATGCGCGACTCGCGAATTTTGATTCTTGACGAGCCCACCGCCTCACTCACGCCAGCAGAAACCAATCGTTTATTCAACCAAATAAGCATGTTATTGCAACAAGGGGTCGGCGTGGTTTTTATCTCCCACAAACTGCCGGAAATTCGTCAACTGGCCGATTGGGTCAGTGTGATGCGCGATGGGGGCATCGCCCTAAGCGGTGCCACTGGCGATTTCTCAACCGACACCATTATTCAGGCGATTACTCCACAAGCCAAAAATAGCGAGTTATCAGACACCCAAAAATTATGGCTGGAGCTGCCCGGCAACCGCCGTTCTCAAGCTCGTTCTCAATCTAATCAACCGGTTATACGGGTGACCGATTTGAGCGGCGAAGGTTTTGCTCATATTTCTTTCGAGGTTCGCGCCGGTGAAATTCTTGGGCTGGCGGGGGTCGTGGGGGCCGGTAGAACCGAATTGGCAGAAACTCTATATGGCTTGCGGCCTGCCAGTGGGGGCCGTGTTGAGCTAGAAGATATCGACATCACCAACATGAAAACCGTCAATCGTCTGGCAACCGGCCTGGTTTATCTGCCGGAAGACCGGCAGGCCTCTGGCCTTTATCTGGATGCCCCGCTGAGCTGGAATGTCTGCTCACTGACCCAGGGTAATCAGGGGCTATGGACTCATCCGGCGCAGGAAGCGGCGATTCTGGAGCGCTATCGTCGGGCGCTAAACATCAAATTTAGTCACCTCGAACAGCCGGTGCGCACTTTATCCGGCGGTAACCAGCAAAAACTGCTGATTGCTAAGTGTTTGGAAGCTAACCCGTTATTACTGATTATTGATGAACCCACTCGTGGCGTGGATGTATCAGCCCGCAGTGATATCTATCAACTGATCCGCAGTATTGCGGATCAACATGTGGCGATCATTTTCATCTCATCTGATCTGGAAGAGGTGGTGCAGATGGCAGACAGCGTGTTGGTGATGCATCAGGGGGAGATAAGTGGCGCGCTCGATCGCAGTGCCATGAATGTCGATACCATTATGCATTTGGCCTTCGGTGAACATCATACCGACGCCGATAAGACTGCTGAAAACGAGGGCGCATCATGTTGAAATTTATTCAAAATAATCGTGAAGCGACGGCACTGCTGGCCATTCTCGCCTTATTTGCCCTGCTTGGCGTGATCGACAGTAACTACTTCAGCATGCAGACGTTCACCATGATCTTCAGCAGCGCGCAGATCCTTATCCTGCTGGCGATCGGCGCCACTATGGTGATGCTAACCCGCAATATTGATGTGTCGGTCGGCTCAATTACCGGCCTATGTGCGGTCACTGTCGGGATGGCGCTGAATGCGGGCTTTGGCCTGGCGCTATCTTGCCTGTTTGCACTGCTGGTCGGCATGATGACCGGCTTCTTTAATGGCATTTTAGTGACCTGGCTGCGCATCCCGGCGATTGTCGCCACCCTGGGGACTCTGGGGTTATATCGCGGCCTGATGCTATTGCTGACCGGCGGGAAATGGATTGAAGGGTTACCGGCGGATTTAAAAAGTTTATCAACGCCAATTCTGTTTTCTATCTCTCCTATCGGCTGGCTGATTATGTTGCTGATTGTGGCGATGGCGCTGTTACTGGGGAAAACTAGTTTTGGCCGCAGTTTCTATGCCACCGGCGATAACTTACAAGGCGCGCGCCAGCTGGGGATCCGCACCGACAGCATCCGCATTTTTGCTTTTTCCATGAATGGCGTGATGGCGGCGCTGGCGGGCATCGTCTTTGCTTCGCAAATTGGTTTTATCCCTAATCAGACCGGCAGCGGCCTGGAAATGAAAGCCATTGCCGCCTGTGTGCTCGGTGGCATCAGCCTGCTGGGTGGCACCGGCACCATTATTGGCGCAATTCTCGGGGCTTATCTTCTGACTCAAATCGACAGCGTGTTGGTGCTGCTGCGCCTGCCCGCCTGGTGGAATGACTTTATTGCCGGCTTAGTGTTACTCGGTGTGCTGGTGTTTGATGGCCGCCTGCGCTGTGCGGTGGAGCGCAATATCCGCCAACAAAAATACGCCAGGTTCGCGACTCGTCCCGTTAAGGATAATAAGAAGAAAAACATCAGTAATACATCGTCGAGTGATAAACCGGTTAATAACAGCAAGCCCTTTAACAAAATCAAAAAAGAGGTGGCACGATGAGTCTTTACACGAGCTTTCACCGACGCTACGGATGGGAACTGGCTCTGGCTACCTTATTGGTACTGGAAATCCTGCTGTTTGGTTTATCGAACTCGCGCATGTTGGATATCAATGTGCTGCTGTTCAGTACCAGTGATTTTATCTGCATCGGGATAGTTGCCCTCCCCCTGACGATGGTGATTGTCAGCGGCGGCATTGATATCTCATTCGGCTCAATTATCGGATTGTGCTCAATATCTTTGGGCGTGATGTTCCAAGCCGGTGTCCCAATGAGCATCGCTATCCCGCTGACCGTGCTGGTCGGCGCGCTATGCGGTTTGATTAATGCCGGGCTGATTCTCTACACCGGTGTCAATCCGCTGGTTATTACTCTTGGCACCATGTACCTGTTTGGCGGCAGTGCTCTGCTGCTCTCCGGTATGTCTGGGGCCACGGGCTATGAAGGGATTGGCGGTTTCCCTACCGCTTTTACTGATTTTGCTAACCAAACCTTCTTCGGCCTGCCAATACCGCTGGTTATCTTTATCGTCTGCGTGGTGCTGTTTTGGCTGCTGATGCACCGCACTCACAGTGGCCGCAACGTTTTCCTGATTGGGCAAAACAGCCGAGTCGCTCGCTACAGCGCCCTGCCCGTCGCGCGGACTTTATGCATTCTTTATGCCCTGACAGGCATGGCATCCGCCATTGCCGCGGTTCTGCTGGTTTCTTACTTTGGCTCTGCGCGCTCGGATTTAGGGGCATCCTTCCTGATGCCGGCTATCACTGCCGTGGTGTTGGGCGGTGCCAATATTTATGGCGGTTCTGGTTCAATTATTGGTACGGCACTGGCGGTATTACTGGTGGGTTACTTGCAACAAGGTCTGCAAATGATTGGCACGCCAAATCAGATCTCCAGCGCACTCTCCGGTGCATTGTTGATTCTGGTCGTGGTTGGGCGCTCCATCAGCCTGCATCGGCATCTGATTTATGAATGGCTGCAACGCCGTCGCAGCAGACACACCCTAAGTTAACATTTTCATTTATATAGAAATTATTGTAGCTAAATGCCAACACCTCTATACCCAAAGCCATTGGAGATAACAATGAAAAACCCAAAACTGAAAAAGCTGGCGCTGGTTTGTGCCCTCGGATTTGCCTATATGACTTTTGGTGCTATCACTTCCGCCCAAGCTGCGGAGCGCATCGCATTTATCCCGAAACTCGTCGGGGTGGGCTTCTTTACCAGCGGCGGTAAAGGTGCCGTGGAGGCCGGTAAAGAGCTGGGCGTGGAGGTAACCTATGATGGCCCGACCGAGCCGAGTGTTTCCGGCCAAGTGCAGTTAATCAATAACTTCGTCAATCAGGGCTACAACGCCATTGTGGTTTCGGCGGTATCGCCAGACGGCCTGTGTCCGGCATTAAAACGCGCCATGCAGCGCGGGGTCAAAATCCTGACTTGGGACTCAGATACCAAACCTGAATGTCGCTCGGTGTATATCAACCAGGGCACGCCGAATCAATTAGGGTCAATGTTAGTGGATATGGCCGCCAATCAGGTGAAAAAAGACAAAGCGAAAGTGGCGTTTTTCTATTCCAGCCCAACCGTAACCGACCAAAACCAATGGGTGAATGAAGCGAAGAAAAAAATCGAGCAAGAGCACCCCGGCTGGGAGGTTGTGACCACACAGTTTGGCTATAACGACGCCACCAAATCACTGCAAACCGCCGAGGGCATTTTGAAAGCTTATGGCGACCTTGATGCGATTATTGCCCCAGATGCTAACGCCCTGCCCGCTGCCGCACAGGCGGCAGAAAACCTGAAACGCGACAATGTGGCAATTGTCGGCTTCAGCACCCCGAATGTAATGCGCCCTTATGTGGAACGCGGCACCGTCAAAGAATTCGGCCTATGGGATGTGGTTAACCAAGGAAAAATCTCGGTTTATGTCGCCAATGAGATGCTGAAAAAAGGTGAACTGAATGTGGGCGATAAATTGGAGATCCCGAACATTGGCATAGTCGAAGTCGTGCCGAACAGTGTCCAGGGCTATGACCATGAGGCCAAAGGCAACGGCATCGTGTTACTGCCGCAGCGGGTCATTTTCACCAAAGAGAACATCGACAAATACGATTTCTAAGCACAATGGCCCGCAGCATTCTCGCGGCGGGCCAACTCTATCTTTCACCTCCAGTTGGAGTAATTACAGATGGCTGATTTAGACGATATCAAAGACGGAAAAGATTTCGGTATTGGTGTGGCGCAGCAAAACCCTGCATTTACACTAAAAGGGTGCGGCTCGCTCGACTGGGGAATGCAATCTCGTCTGGCGCGAATTTTTAATCCGAAAACTAACCGCACGGTGATGCTGGCATTTGATCACGGCTATTTTCAGGGGCCGACCACAGGTCTGGAGCGGATTGATATCAATATCGCCCCGCTGTTTGACTATGCCGACGTCTTGATGTGCACCCGGGGTATTTTGCGCAGTATTGTTCCAGCGGCGGCCAATCGCCCCATCGTACTGCGCGCCTCTGGTGCTAACTCAATTCTGACCGATTTATCCAACGAAGCCGTGGCGGTGGCGATGGAAGATGCCCTACGGCTCAACTCTTGCGCCGTGGCCGCCCAGGTTTATATCGGCACCGAGCACGAACATCAGTCAATTAAGAATATCATCCAGCTGGTTGACCAAGGTTTGCGCTACGGTATGCCAACGATGGCAGTGACCGGTGTCGGTAAAGATATGGCCCGTGACCAGCGCTATTTCTCATTAGCGACCCGTATCGCCGCCGAAATGGGCGCGCAAGTGATCAAAACCTATTATGTCGACACCGGCTTTGAGCGCATTGCCGCGGGTTGTCCGGTGCCGATTGTTATTGCTGGCGGTAAGAAATTGCCGGAGCGGGATGCACTGGAAATGTGCTATCGGGCTATTGACCAGGGTGCATCTGGTGTGGATATGGGTCGCAATATCTTCCAGTCAGAAGCCCCCATTGCCATGCTGAAAGCGGTGCATGCCGTGGTGCATAAAAATGAGAATGCGGAAACAGCTTATCAGTTATTCCTGCATGAAAAAGGTTAAATCCAAATAGCTGCCAGCCCTTGACTGGCAAGCGATGACAAGGAGAAAGTTATGCATGTCACCTTGGTAGAGATTAATGTAAAAGATGACAAAGTTGAGCAGTTTATTGAGGTTTTCCGTGCCAACCATTTAGGGTCAATCCGGGAACCGGGGAATGTTCGCTTTGATGTGTTGCGGGATGAAAATATCCCGACCCGCTTTTATATCTATGAAGCTTATACGGATGAAAATGCAGTCGCAGCCCATAAAAAAACGCCGCATTACTTAAAATGTGTTGAAGAGCTGGAAGGGCTAATGACCGGCCCACGTAAGAAAACCGTCTTTATCGGCCTGATGCCTTAGCCGATACGGGCAGCATATTCCCCATGCTGCCCAATTTATTTTTTGCCGCAATCCTTTTGTTTGGACGTTTCCCTCTGCAATATAATCTTCTGGTATTCAAACGCGTTATCAGACAACACCTATCAGCAAAATGAATCCCGTGAGTTATTCTTAGCACCTAAAATAATGATTAGCGGCCTTTCTGGCGGTATCTCGCCTTATATGCTGTGCTCTCCACTGTAAAACAGGAGTTTTTATGAAGACGACTCGTCCCCTGCTGGCTTTGGCTTTATCCACCTTACTGCTAGCCGGTTCTGCTAACGCAAACAGCTTACTGGACTCCGTAAAAAGTGCCGCAGACCAATACAGCAAATCAGGCGATAGCTCATCCTCGCTGTCATCACTGACAGGGTTACTCAATGGTGGCGATAAAGGCCTCAGTGCCAGCACCATGACCAATGCCGCCGGTATATTGCAATATTGTGTGCAAAATAATGTGTTGTCGGCTAATGGAACGTCTGAAATTAAAGATCAATTGATGAGCAAATTGGGGATAACCAGCACTGAAAATGCCAAAAGCCAAGATTATCAGGAAGGTTTGGGCGGATTACTGAAAACCGGTGAGGGAAAAAGCCTGAATTTGAACGACCTTGGTAGCGAGCAAATCACGGAAAAAATTAAAACTAAAGCCTGTGATTTGGTATTGAAACAGGGCCAGTCATTCTTGTTGAAATAATGGCGCAAGAAATAACAGAGCGCAGCCTGAGGTTGCGCTTTCTTATTAGCAGATAATTATTTTTAGCTTAAGAAAATATTCTGCCGATGATAAGCCAACTGGCCCTCATCAGGGAAAAATTGAACAGGTAACCGTAGCTTTCGTCCTTCATATTTAGTGAAATTATCTTCACTCATACCGCTTTTAAGTTTTTTTATCTGAGGGGATAACACCATTTCCAGATGTTCATTAAAGGTAATGAACCCTTGGTCAAAAGCACGATCGTGCAAGCTGGAAAGACACAGGCCATTGCTGGGGTTAAGCCGGTGTTCAGCCCCATGACTCCAAGGGCGAATATGGCTGGCGACTAATAATTTAGGCTCTTCTAATTCAGTAATACAGCAGCGGTTTTCATAAACATATAACACATTTTTACGGAATAACTGCTGACCAATCCGCGCCTTAATTATTGTGGTTCTTTCCTTACCACTAAAGTCTTTCGTGCCACTATCAAATAGCTTGGTAATAGGTTTTTCTAACTGACTCATTGCCTGCTGACATTGTTGCTCAAGCACGTCAGCATGCTCATTCATTTCTCGCCACAGAGCACGATCAGCATTAGAAGCCCCACTCAGCCCCTTACGGCCAGAGTCAGTAATAAAAGGGTCTAGACTGGCAAAATTAACCAACTTCATTGCCAATGCCGAAGGTGTTCGGCCAATTAAAGCAGCGTAATGGATAATATCGGGGTTCTTGGAATGTAGCTTTCCAAAGGGGATTTGACTATATAGCGTAAATGCCACTAACAACTGATCCCGTGTCCAGTGATTTGCCGCCGCCATGTATCGCCATCCAAAATTAATGAGTCGTTTTATTGAATGCGTTAACTATGCCAGGTGTCGCCGGAAAAAGGTAAATTTATAACTCGGAAAGAGTCTGTTTTGGGATATTTTCAGGATATCAGCGCATAATCCGGCCACGCCGTGAGTCATTACCCATGTCGCACTTAATACATGGCACAGCGATGATATCTAACCACTAATAAACTATTAAATATTAATCTAATAGCCCCCCGCTATTTGGGGAGCTATTCGTCTTATTTACCTAGCGTTAAATCGCTTTTTCCGATTCAATAGGATTTTGATTACGGTTGACGGCCACTTTAAATACCCAGTAAAGAAGGCTGGCGGCAACCAGTGAATTAATCGTTGGAATACCCCACTCAGTCACCAGCCCCACAATACTGCCGACGATACTGGCAATAATAGCCACCCAACCTATTAGTGGGGTTTCATTATCATCAGGTAATTTCCCTTCCAACCGGCTTTTATCCAGAATTTTGCGGTGAGAGCGCAAGATATAATAATCCACCAGCATAATACCGATGATTGGTGGGAAAACGACGCCCAGTATAGTCAGGAAATCCACAAACCGGTCTAATATTCCCAGCACCGATAATGTGGTGCCCAATACACCAATAACTAACGTCGTTAGAGTGTATTTCAGCTTTTTACCGGTCAAACCTTCGACGGCATTAACAATACCCAGTGACGAAGAATATAAATTGAGGTCATTCACCCTTAAGGTGGAGAACACCACGACCAACAGACCCACGCCACCCGCAGCTTGGGACATAATAGTCACCACGTCCGCCGTCCCGAGGGTTTTAGCAATCAGGATAGCCAAACCATTGACGATAAATTCCCCTGCAACAATAGTGAAAATAGTAACACCAAGCACATGTTTACCATTTTTGGAATAGCGCGTCAGATCAGGGGTCATCAGGCTCGCCACAATGGCCCCGCCGACCACAATAGTGATACCGGCGCTGATAGTCAGCGGGTCACCCTGTGGTACTAACTGAATGATTTCATGCAGATTATGACCTGATAATGAGGCAATAGAGATAAAAGCCACTAGCAAAATAAACATTGGCACAGCAACACGCGCAGCAATACGCAATGCCTTAAAACCAAAAGCCACCAAGATAGTCAGCAAGCTGCCCGATAAGGCCGCAGCAAACCCAAACCCCAGTTTATGGCCCAGAGCAAAATCCAGTGATTTGGCAAAAATAGCATTTTGAATGCCGAACCACCCCAGCAAACTCACGGCCACCACAATCCCAATAAGTGCCGAGCCTAAGCGACCAAAACCACACCAACGAGCCAGTAAACTGCCGGAAATCCCCTCACGCATTCCCGCCAGGCCAAGACCGTAAGTCACCACGCCAAAGATGATGCTACCTATAAGGATGGCAGTGAATGCATCAACCAGTGTCATGGAATTACCGAGCACTGCGCCGAGCATAAATTGATCCAGCGCGGTCAGCATCCCCATATGCACAATGGCAACACTTAAAAATGAAACCCTTTTATCCTGTGGCACTCGGCTCAATGGATAATCTTCAATCTTGATCACGATAAGGTGTACCTTTGTTGTCAGATAAACTGGATACCTTTTGCTACCAGTCGATCAGGAATATAATTATCCAAATTTGCCAATTTGCAAAACTCTTCAAATTGTTGCAACGTGTGGACATCAGCTTTTTGATAAATAGTATATATTCTATTTTCTATCGTCTTAGCACTGATGTTATATATTTTGGCAATCTCTTTTACAGAGAATCTTTGCAACATTAAAAATATAACGTCAAGCTCAGCACGAGTGAATATACTATTATTAATTTCAGTTGTCAGAACACTGGGCTTTTGTTGATTTATATATTTCAGCGGGGATAACGTATTAAGGGGTTTAGCATTCCACATAATACCGATAATTTCTTTTTTGTCGTTATAAATAGGCAGTTTTTCACTAATAAAAGGCGTTAATACATCTTTGCCACACCAATAATGTGTTTCAATCACGGTGACGCGATCTTGAGACACTTCGGTCATTTTATCATGTTCAATAAACTCGGGAGAAAACTCAGCCCAATAGGCAGGAAATTCCTCGTCCAACCTCCCTTCTATATCAAAACTCAAGGGTGTATTGGTATAGAAATAAGCGGCCCTATTCATATAGACATGGCGGGAGTTAAGATCTTTAATACCCCATGGCTCACTTAAGTGCTCCATCATGGCAATAAGGCCCTTGAAATAAATTTCATTATTTTTATCGGGCAAATCCATTACTACCTCGCCGATCAAAAATGAGTTAAATTTCTTTTGCCAGATAATGTCGTGTATGCTTTTTAGCATATCCGCCTAAATTACCATATATACGATAACCTAGTTTTTCATAAAAACCCCTGGCCTGAAAATCGAAAGTGTCTACATAAGCCATATGACACCCACGCTGAAGAGCCTCTGCTTCTGCTTGTTCCATTAACTGGCGACCATAACCGCTGTTACGGTGTTCGTCACTGACCCACAAATACTGAACTTCAAGCCCGCCCCACCAAGTTCTGGCCACCAATCCCGCCACAATTTTGCCCTGTTCATCAGTAATGGTAAGAAACAGTGGGTGAATATCGACAACTTCTGTTTTATTATTGTGCGCCCAAAGACTATCAATTACGAACTCTTCGTCTTGTGGGTTTGGTGTATCCGTAACATTTATCTTCATTTTAGCAACATACCTTTCTGCCTAGAGTGACACTTTAAGTCATGGTCACTTTGTTAACCCGAACTGATTGTAATATCATTTTCCTTAAAGTGTTACAAGGGTGGTTTTCACCCGTTCCGGTTATCAAATTAAGCGTTTATATTTAGTGTGACTGAGCTAAAAGACACCAGCATATTTTATAAATGTCATCTGTTTTTCCAGCTCTATCTGCAAATGCTGATATCGCCTCACCAGGGCACCGTCGGAAAAAATCATCCATAATTACGGCTCCATCCGTAGAGCAAGAATAACTTGCCACAGGGCGGAGCCGCTCATCAATACACCAACTCATAAATCTTACTTCTTAATATAGATTAAGAACCTAACAGTAAGATGTCACCATTCTCACCGCTCGGCGCAATTGAAACTGCTTTTATGGTGGTGTGACGCGCGATGATATTCCCAAAACCAGTCGATTGCCCATAGCTACAGTTAACCCTGCGGCAGACACTAAGAAATCAAGTCAAATATATGGCGTAAACAGAAAGTTTACGGCGATGGTTTGCAGGCCACATAACAATCTACACGCCTGCAAGCCACAATGATGATTTACCGTATTACTCTTCGTCGAGGAACCAATAGCCCTGATTAATAAGCTCGGTTAACTCGATAACAAAATCTGGGTTGTTTAATGCCTCGCCCAACTCTGTTTTTCCAATAATGGTGTAACGACACAGTGCATCGGCGGCGTTAAGGTCAGTCGTTGCCAAACATTCATTATTGACGAAGAAACTGTCACCGACACGCAGAACCCGTAACCCACTCAGGCGCGTCAATACTTCACCGGCCATCAGTGCATCGACAATCTCTTCGGGTTGGTAAGGCGGTTCTGCCGGGGCGATATCCAGCTCGTGGCGTGGCGTTGTCGCAAAGCGCCCAAACCACTGTTTAAATTCTTCCGGCTGATTAATCATGTCGATCATCATGGCGCGTAAGCGGTCGAGCTCATAGTCCTCCACTCGCCCCGGGTGCTCCCGGCAGGTTAAATCGGGGTCGCTATAGTGCTCGCCGCCAAGATCATTTTCCAGCGCGTAATCAGCAAAGCTGCTGATTAAATCCCGGCCATTTGGCCCACGAAAACCCACTGAATAGTTAAAGGCGGTTTCATGGGTAAAACCGTCGTGTGGGAAGCCCGGCGGAATATATAAAATGTCGCCCGGAGACAAATCTTCATCAATGATCGGGGTGAAGGGTTCAACGTGCAACAGTGCTGGATGTGGGCAAAACTGCTTCAGCGGCAACTTATCACCCACTCGCCAGCGCCGACGCCCCATCCCTTGGATAATAAAGACGTCATACTGATCAATATGTGGCCCGACACCGCCGCCGGGAACAGAAAAAGAAATCATTAAGTCGTCTAAACGCCAGTCTGGCAGCACGCGAAATGGGCGCACCAGTTCGGCTGACGGGGCATGCCAGTGGTTAACGGCCTGTGCCAATAACGACCAGCCCGTTTCGCCCAAATGATCAAAATGCTCAAACGGCCCATTACTGGCCTGCCACTCGCCATTGGTATGACTGACCAAACGGCTATCAACTTCCGCCTCCATTGCCAGCCCTGCCAGCTCATCCGGCGTAATAGGATCGACAAAATTCGGGAAGGCGTTCTTTAATACCACAGGTTTTTTCTGCCAGTATTTTTCTAAAAATTCGGGCCAGTTAAGATTAAGTTGATAAGCCATGCTTCACACCAGTAAGAAGAAAAACGGGCCTGATTATAAAGTGGCTCATACCCAAGCTACCTTGTCATGGGTCAAGGTGGAACGAATCTTGGCGAAAGGCGGCTGCAGACTCGTCGGCTACCAAAAACTCAAACTAGATTCCTTACCTACCCATTTGTAGCTAGTCCTTTTTTATGGGCGAAAGACTACATTGATTGTAGGCATGCCAAACCCAATATGTAGGGAAGTACTTAAATATCTCCTTGACTAAATATGTATATTTCACTGAAAAAACAAAAATAAAACAACATTTATTCTAAATATTTTTTATATTTAAGTATAACAAACCTTAATTTAATCAAAATTAAGGTTTTAACTCCAAGAAAATGCCTTGTTTAAAGTCACTTGATCTAAATCAATCTTATTTAACGAGTTTAAATATCGCATATAATCACCTCGGCAAAATATCCAGGTATATATAGACATGCCATTTTAATTCTCCCTGATAAATATTGTCATGGAGGGGAAGATGGCTGTGTTTTTAATAAAGTCAGATAAAGGAAAGTAACCGATATTCCCTCACATCTTGTCAGCATGGGAGAAAGTAGGTTTATTATCACACTATGCCTAGATTGGAATTATGCAAATAATAACTTACGAAACTAAATATTACAGGCAGGATGAAATAAAACTACAAAATAATAAATTAAAATTGATTTTATTTTGTAATCTACTGTTTTTATTAAGTTAAATTGGAATTTCTCATTTAACACGTCAACACAATCACTCTTTACAGAGAGTTATTTATTGGCGTTTAAATATTACAACAAAAAGCATCCAACCCTATTTCATGGGTATGAAACAGTTTTGATGATGTGACGTCATTAAACTTACAACTGTTAATAGAAAAACAATCGATAGTCTATCGAAACAAAAGAACTCAATAAGTTCATGGTTAAAACCATTAGAACTTGGCGTTCTTGCACCCTATTTTTTATTATCCTAGCAAGGTCACTTATGACTCAACCAGTATTAGCAACAAATCAGAACGGGTTAATAGCTCGATATGCGAAGCCCATTGCCATATTAAATATTAGTATCCAGATTGTCTTCCCACTCAGCCTGGCCTTTACTCCGGCGATGATGGCTCATGCAGCGACTAACGTTCAAGTCATAGCGACAGAAGTCTACGTCTTTCTACCTGGCGATACGGTGCAAAGTGTTGCGGAAAAAAATGGACTGACCGTAGCTGAACTAAAAAAACTAAATCAGTTACGTAAATTCTCAAAGCCGTTTGAAGCACTAACGACCGGTGATGAAATTGACATTCCTCTTATAGGAAACAATTTTACTACCCAGAGTTTGCCGCATAGCACCAGCAGCCCAAATGACTCGCTATTGGCGCAAAGCGCTAGTCAGGTAGGAAATACTCTGCAAAACAACCCAAACAGTGAAGCGCTGAATGATCTGGCGCGATCCAGTGCGTTAAGCGCCGCCAACGCCAAAGCGGGTCAAGAAATATCTGATTGGCTTAATGGTAAAGGAAAAGTCCGTGTTAAGTTGGATGCTGATCGGGACTTCTCAGTAAAAAATTCACAGCTAGATCTGCTCGTGCCTCTCTGGGAAAGTGAATCACATATGATTTTCTCTCAGGGTTCAGTTCATCGCACGGACGACCGTACCCAGTCGAATCTCGGCCTGGGTTATCGCTATTTTGCCGATAGCTATGCGCTGGGTGCAAATACATTCTATGACCACGACTGGTCGCGCAGTCACTCGCGCCTGGGGCTGGGTGCTGAATATCAGCGCAACTTCTTTAAGCTGGCGACGAATGGCTATTTACGCCTGTCGAATTGGAAAGACTCTCCTGACTTTGACAATTATGAAGAGCGCCCGGCCAATGGCTGGGATATTCGTGCAGAAGGTTACTTACCATCTTACCCCGGCCTTGGCGCTAAACTGGCCTACGAACAATACTATGGCGATAATGTCGGGCTATTTGGTAAAGATAATCAGCAGAAAAATCCTCATGCGATTACTTTTGGTGGAAACTATTCACCGTTCCCATTGCTGAAATTCAGTGTCGATCAGCGCCAGGGTAAAGGTGGCCAAAATGATACCCGATTTGGCATTGACCTTAATTACACCCTTGGCACGCCATTGTCACATCAACTTGACCGCAACCAACTGATAGCCAGCCGCAGTCTTATCGCAAATCGCTATGATTTTGTCGATCGTAATAACAATATTGTTCTGGAATATCGTAAGAAAAATACCCTCAGCCTGAAACTCGCCCAGCAAGTGAGTGGTTATACCGGTGAACGTAAATCACTGGAAGTCTCAGTAAACAGCAGCAATGGGCTGGAGCGTATTGACTGGGATGCCCCGGAACTGTTGAGCAACGGCGGACAAATTATTCAAGAAGGGCCAGGTCTCTACAGCGTGATTGTCCCTGAGTTCCAGTACGGTGTTGGTGCAGCGAACCAGTACATCGTCAATGCGACTGCCTATGACAACTCTGGTAATGCATCACAGCAAGCGAGCACTACCGTGGTGGTGACGGCGTCGGCGGTCAGTACAACTCACAGCGAATTCACACCTACTGAAATTGTTCTAGCCAATGATGGACAGAGCACCGAACAGTTAACCCTTGTTCTACGCGATAACAAAGGCCAGCCAGTTATTGGCGTTGCTAATGACATCACCATGAACATCACTCAATCTGCTCGCACTCAGCCAGATGTGACAGTCAGCAAATTTACAGCTGATCCTGCACGGCCGGGCTATTACCTGGCAACATTAACGGCGGGTATGCAGACGGGCGTATTTATTCTGACGCCAGAGATCCAGAATGTAAAAACAACCTCCGCCACCGCGATACTTGGTGAAACAGCCATACTTGCCAACGGTGCTGTTATCACCCTAATTAATGATGCCGCGGCTGACGGCACAGCAACCAATGAAGTACAAGCGACGGTAACCAATGCGTTCGGCAAACCCGTCCCTGATGCAATAGTCAATTTCAGTGCCAGCAGTAATGGCGTCACCGTGGTCACCGCCAGCGCGACGACCGATGCCAATGGTGTGGCTTCCACCAACCTGACCAGTACACAGGCCGGCAGCTTTACTATCACCGCACAGGTAAACGGCCAGAGCAGCAACACGCAGG
>NZ_ACCD01000040.1 GCF_000173775.1 Yersinia rohdei ATCC 43380 | reverse complement strand
TCGGGATGTGTTCACTGGCCGCCTTGTTGCCACCCCAATGACATTGGATAAATCAGAGGTGGTGGGTGCATAGCGACAATGAAAACAGGGCGTGGTGCCTGCCACTCCCTGCTTATTATATTCTCTGCTTATATGGCTAACGCCAGACGAGTTCCTTGATCAATTGCTCGGCGAGCATCCAACTCGGCTGCAACATCAGCCCCACCAATCAAATGCACTGTTTTTCCCATCGCCAGTAATGGCTGATGCAGTTCCCTGCGTGGCTCCTGACCCGCACAGATAATAATGGTATCTACTGGCAGGCAACTGGCTTGCTCTGCTCGAGTGATATGTAAGCCATTATCATCAATACTGTCATAGCTGACACTGTTGAGCATTTTCACCCCGCGCAGGGACAAACTTGTGCGGTGGATCCAGCCAGTAGTTTTTCCCAACCCCTCGCCGACTTTACTGTTTTTTCGTTGTAATAGAAAAATTTGCCGTGGCGATGCTGGTACTTTAGGCCCCTCTGGAGATAAGCCTCCGCGCTGGGTTAAGTCCTGGTCAATGCCCCATTCTCGGTTGAATTCACGGCTATCAAGGCTGCTGGCATCGTCGGGTTGACTGAGATATTCAGCAGTATCGAACCCAATGCCACCGGCACCAATAATCGCCACACATTCACCAACAGGCTTTTTATCGCGTAATACATCCAGATAAGTTAGCACTTTCGGATGATCAATTCCTTGAATGGCGGGCAAGCGCGGCTGGATACCACAGGCGAGTATGACTTCATCAAAATCAGTCAATTGCTGTGGGTTGACTTGGGTATTTAGCCGTTGAGTCACACCATGCAATACCAACTGACGGCGAAAATAGCGCAGTGTTTCGTAGAACTCTTCTTTGCCGGGGATTTGCTTGGCGATATTAAATTGGCCACCAATATCGGCAGCGGCGTCAAAGAGTGTGACCTGATGACCGCGACTGGCGGCCATCACCGCAAATGCCAGTCCGGCTGGCCCAGAACCCACTACGGCTAATCGTTTTGGTGTTTCGGCTGGGATTATCGGCATTTCAGTTTCATGGCAGGCGCGAGGGTTAACCAAACACGACGTCAGTTTTCCGTCAAAAATTTGGTCCAAACAGGCCTGATTGCAGCCAATGCAGGTGTTGATTTCATCGGCTCGATTCTGCGCGGCTTTTTGTACCAAAGCGGCATCGGCAAGAAACGGGCGCGCCATTGACACCATGTCTGCACAGCCATCAGCCAAAACTTGCTCGGCCACTGCGGGGTCATTTATCCGGTTGGTAGTGATGAGCGGAATGGTAACTTTCCCCATTAATTTGCGTGTTACCCAACTGAATCCGGCGCGGGGCACCATAGTGGCGATAGTGGGGATTCTCGCCTCATGCCAGCCAATGCCGGTGTTAATTAGCGTGGCCCCCGCGTGCTCGATTGCCAGTGCTAACTGTTCAATTTCATCCCAATTGGAGCCTTCTTCCACCAGATCAAGCATAGAAAGGCGATAAATCAGGATAAAATCTGGCCCGGTAGCTTGGCGAACGGCCCGAACAATTTCTACTGCAAAACGCATGCGCTGAGTAAAATCACCACCCCATTCATCATCTCGGTGATTGGTTCTTGCTGCCAGAAATTGATTAATCAGGTAGCCCTCGGAGCCCATCACCTCAACACCATCATAGCCAGCTTGTTGGGCCAACTGGGCGCAGTGGGCAAAGTCGGCAATAGTTTGCAGCACTTCATCGCCGCTTAATGCCAGTGGCGCGAAGGGGTTAATGGGGGCTTGTAAAGCCGAAGGGGCGACCGGTTGCTTCTGATAACTGTAACGACCCGCATGGAGAATTTGTAGTGCGATTTTGCCGCCCGCGCGATGTACGGCATCAGTGACAACCTGATGATGCGGTATTTGCGCCACATCGTTTAGCACTGATGCGCCTTGGTAGACCACCCCCTTTTTATTGGGGGCAATACCCCCCGTGACTATCAGCCCGACACCGCCGGCGGCGCGCTCGGCATAGAAAGCCGCCAGGCGCTGTGGGCCATCAGGTAGCTCCTCCAGCCCGGTGTGCATTGACCCCATTAATACGCGGTTTTTCAGGGTGGTAAAGCCAAGATCAAGGGGGGCGAGCAGGTGAGGGTAAGCTAGCATTGCAGTCTCCAATATTGTTATTTCTCTGCCGTCCTGTGGGGATTAGCCAAGTGGTCGGATGAGATTTTTATTCAAATTTAGACGGTGCTGTGCAGCTTGGGAAATTACAATTTGCTGATTGTGATAGCCGTCATGAATATGACATTGGGATAAGTTGCAGTATTGAACGAAGGGAGCATGCATGCAGAGCATATTCCCTTCGCTTATCAGTCAGATCGCCTTGGTCGGAAGGGGGTTATGGCGCACGTTTAAATAAACTCGCGACCATAAAACAGCTAAATGAACTGAACAGCATTTCAATCCCGACTAAGGTCGTTACCATGGTGATTGACATTAATGGCCCGGCGCTCACCAGCAGGTAGGTAATTATCAAGTCAAGCACACCCAATAAGATTTGCAGCCACGCGCCAGGTAATCCCCAGGTTTTATAGCCGGTTATCAGCCGCATTACCCCACCAAAGGCAAACAGCACCCCGAGTACTATAGCCAGGCTTATCATTCCAACTGCCGGGTTAGTAATGAATACATAGCCCATAACTATATATGCTATGCCCAGCAAAATACCGGTCACCATCGGCCAGAGGTTATGAGTGCGATTGCTTATCATCCCCACTATCAGCGCAATACCGCTCAATAACAGTAAGATGCCAATGATAGTGCTTAGTGCCGCACCTGATGCTAATGGGTTAATAAGGCAAAAAATCCCGCCTAACAGCAGTAGAACGGCAATAACTCGCATGATAATCCGTTGTTTTTTCAGGGTTCCTTCCCCAAGTCCCATAAGATATTTCCGATCTATATTCAGCATGACGATGACTCCTGTTTAGTCTGAGCTCAGTTATCTATAACTCTCATTAGTATAGGTCGAACAATAAATATATAAATAAAATTTATCATATTCAACTAATTAGGCTGTGTGATTTTCACTCTATATCCGAGGTAAAGCTGCATAGAAAAATAATGAATAATATTCATTATTTAGAGATCGAATTGTTCTATTTATTCACAACTCTTAGTGAACAGCCATGTAGGCGGCTAATGGTGTTAATTTATAAACGAATACAAATTATACAGTGCTGAATAATTATAGATATATGATTAAAATCAAATGAAAATTTTTTTTAAAAAAAACAAATAATATTTAGCTTTTGGGTGGCACATTTTTTTATCGGTGCTAACTTTTTAGCATCAAGTGAAATCATAATAATTTCACATCAAGATTTTTCAAATGGCAGAGTATATTTAACAACAAGCTAGTTTTTTTTGTAATCATGTGATTTTTAAATGATTTTATCTAAATTAAGATAGGGGTAGGAAATGACTAGAAAATCTCTGGATGAATATCGTTCGACGTTATTGGACTCTCGCTTTGGCTCTGAAGCAATTCGCAATATGACGGAAGATAAACATTTTCCTAAAGAAGAAATGCGCGAAGATATTGCTTTTCAAATTATTAGTGATGAGCTATTTCTCGATGGTAATGCGCGACAAAATCTCGCGACATTTTGCCAGACGTGGGATGACGAGAATGTCCATAAACTTATGGACCTTTCGATAAATAAAAACTGGATTGATAAAGAAGAATATCCACAGTCAGCAGCGATAGACATGCGCTGTGTAAATATGATGGCTGATTTATGGAATGCACCTAAATCAAAGGATGGGCAAGGGGTCGGGACTAATACCATTGGTTCATCAGAAGCGTGCATGTTGGGTGGCATGGCGATGAAATGGCGCTGGCGCAAAAAAATGGAAGCGGCAGGAAAACCAACCAATAAACCTAATTTTGTGTGTGGGCCGGTACAAGTTTGTTGGCATAAATTTGCCCGCTATTGGGATGTGGAAATGCGGGAAATTCCAATGGCTCCAGGACAATTATTCATGGATCCACAACGTATGGTGGAAGCCTGTGATGAAAATACCATCGGTGTGGTGCCGACTTTCGGTGTGACTTATACCGGTAACTATGAATTTCCTAAGCCGCTGCATGATGCATTAGATAAGCTACAAAAAGAAAAAGGCCTCGATATTGATATGCATATCGATGCGGCGAGTGGCGGTTTCTTAGCCCCCTTTGTTGCCCCTGATATTGAGTGGGATTTCCGTCTGCCACGGGTGAAATCGATCAGTTCGTCTGGTCATAAATTCGGCCTGGCTCCCTTGGGTTGTGGTTGGGTTATTTGGCGTGATGCTGCGGCCTTACCTGAAGAACTTATTTTTAATGTTGATTATCTTGGCGGCCAGGTTGGCACCTTTGCTATCAACTTCTCACGTCCGGCAGGGCAGGTTATTTCCCAATACTATGAATTTATACGTTTGGGGCGTGAAGGTTATACCAAGGTACAAAGCGCCTGTTATCAGGTGGCAGAATTCCTGGCAAAAGAAATTGCACCGCTCGGGCCTTACGAATTCTATTGCAGTGGCGGCCCAGAGGAAGGTATTCCCGCTATCTGTTTCCGTGTCAAAGAAGGGGCAAACCCAGGCTACACCCTGTATGACCTTTCCGAGCGTTTAAGACTTCGTGGCTGGCAAGTCCCCGCATTTGCATTGAGTGGCGGAATGTCTGATGTGGTGGTTATGCGCATTATGTGTCGTCGCGGATTCGAAATGGATTTTGCAGGATTACTGCTAGATGATTTTAAATCTTCACTGAAATACCTGAGTGAACATCCATCCCTTGGCGGCGAGGCAAGTCAGAATAGTTTTAGTCATACCTAACACCAGGTTGTTCTTATTTTGATTTGAACTTTTAAACCTAGGTGGCGTCATGCCAATGATTAGGATGGATAAATTATGTCAAATACTGTCTCCAGCACTACCAAGTCAGCGGTCCCGGTGAAAAAACTGGGTATCGCGACACTGGCGATTATGAATATTGTTGCCGTAGTTAGCCTCCGGGGATTACCTGCTGAAGCTGAATATGGTCTGAGTTCAATTTTTTATTATCTCTTTGCCGCCGTATTTTTCTTAATTCCGGTATCACTGGTCGCGGCTGAATTAGCCACCGGCTGGCCTGAGAAAGGGGGGGTATTTCGCTGGGTTGGCGAGGCATTTGGCCCCCGTTTAGCTTTTCTTGCCATGTTTATGCTGTGGGTTGAGGTTACTGTCTGGTTTCCCACAGCACTGACATTTGCGGCGGTATCACTGGCCTTTATTGGCCCAGAACAGCGCTGGGACGAGGCCCTATCTGCCAATAAATTCTTTGTCTTGGGAATAGTGCTATTTATATATTGGCTCGCCACCTTTATTGCCTTTAAAGGGGTTGATACCTTCGCCAAGGTATCAAAATGGGGCGGGATCATCGGCACTATTATTCCTGCTATTATTTTGATTGTTTTAGGTTTTTCTTACTTGTTTTGGGGTGGCGCTCCCCAAATTGAAGTTGCTTGGGGTGATGTCATTCCTGACTTTAGCAACTTTAATAACATAGTATTGGCTGCCAGTATTTTCTTGTTCTATGCCGGTATGGAGATGAACGCCATCCACGTTAAAGACGTGGAAAATCCCAATAGAAACTACCCCATTGCTATTATGTTATCCGCCGTGGGGACGGTGCTTATTTTCGTCTTGGGTACACTGGCTATCGCCTTTGTTATTCCGCAATCTGACATTAGCCTGACGCAAAGTTTATTGGTCGCTTATGACAATATGTTTAAGTGGGCTGGTGTGGAATGGCTGGGGCCAGTTGTTGCCTTTGCATTAGCAATTGGGGTATTGGCGGGTGTCGTGACCTGGGTTGCAGGCCCGTCTTCGGGTTTACTGGTGGTGGCTAAAGCGGGTTACTTGCCGCTCTGGTGGCAACATACCAATAAGAATGGCATGGCGACACATATTCTGCTGTTACAGGCATTATTAGTGTCCTTCTTGGCCATCTTGTTTGTGGTACTGCCTTCGGTACAGGCCGCGTATCAAATAATGAGCCAAATGACCGTTATCTTGTATCTTATCATGTACATGCTAATGTTCAGTGCCGCGATTTATTTACGCTATAGCCAACCGAACCGGCCACGGCCATATCATATTCCTGGTGGGTCTGTCGGGATGTGGATTATTGGCGGTGCGGGTCTGCTGGGCTCAATTCTGGCTTTCGTCTTCAGCTTTATTCCACCTAGCCAAATCTCGGTGGGCAGTCCAACGGAATATGTGAGTATCTTAATTGCCTCCACAATATTCTTTGTTATGTTGCCATTCTTGATTTACTACGTTCGCAAACCTCATTGGCGTGCTGCCAACAGCGATTTTGCGCCATTTACCTGGCAAGCTGAAAATGGGCATCCTGGGATCCCGAGTTTATCGGCAACCCATACCAATGATGTGACGGCGTCAGCGGCAGCCGCGACGCCGGCGACAGACACACCAAAAAGTTAATTTCCTTCCTCTCTATCAGCAGGGCGGCTTCGGCCCCCTGCTCAATGACATTACGCGTTGGAGTCAGATTTATGGCTATTGACCTAGCTCATCTAAATCAAGCGGCTAAGAAAGCTTATTCGCAATATTCGACCCTCGCTGGAGGGGAGAATGCCAGCTATATTCCTTATTTAGCCAGTGTTCCCAGCCAACTTGCTGCGGTTGCCATCGTGACTGTTGATGGCGATATTATCTCGCAAGGTGATGCTGATTTTCGCTTTGCCTTAGAGTCTATTTCGAAAGTTTGTTCTCTTGCCTTGGCTTTAGAAGATGTTGGCCCACAGGAAGTACAAGACAAGATTGGTGCTGATCCGACCGGCTTACCTTTTAACTCGGTTATTGCGTTGGAACTGCATCAAGGTAAGCCATTGTCGCCGCTAGTAAATGCAGGCGCGATGTCCACGGTGAGTCTGATTAAAGCCAGCAGCCGTGAAAATCGCTGGGCGCGTATTCTGGAGATGCAACAGCAATTGGCCGGTGCACCGATTTCACTTTCGGATGAAGTGAATAATTCAGAGCAAACCACCAATTTTCATAATCGCGCCATCGCCTGGCTGCTTTATTCGGCCCAAACGATGTATTGCGATCCAATGGAAGCTTGTGACGTCTATACCCGTCAGTGTTCAACATTATTTAATACTATTGAACTGGCAACGATGGGGGCAACTTTTGCAGCGAATGGCGTAAATCCGGTGACGAAAAAATCGGTGCTGACGGCCTCAAACACCCCGTTTATACTGGCCGAAATGACCATGGAAGGAATGTATGGCAGCTCAGGTGACTGGGCCTATACCGTCGGATTACCTGGAAAAAGCGGCGTCGGCGGTGGTATTTTAGCCGTCGTGCCCGGTGTGATGGGGATTGCAGCATTTTCACCGCCATTAGACCCGGCAGGAAATAGCGTCCGTGGGCAAAAGATGGTGGCTTCCATCGCCCAACAATTGGGCTACAACCTGTATAAAAGTCGTTAATCAGAAATAAAATGGCCCTGTCAGACAGGGCCATATCAGACTGCTGACAAAATCGATGGGAGGGGAAATGTGCGAATGGGAGGTCGCCGTGTAAGCGGCCGGAGCGCCCATTGGTGCAGTCGCCCCGACTGATTCGACACTGATAATGGCGATTTGCCATCAAACTCATATATAACTTATTTGATTATTGTCACATCAGCTTAAATCGATATTCTTATACCCGAAAAACCAGGTCAGAATAAATCCAGCAAAATACGAAATCAGCAGACCGGCGATATAAACTAACATCCCGGCGAAGATCCCCTGTGTTGAGGTCATCAAAGGAATCGATACCAGACCCGAGGGGCCAAATACCGTGTTCAGGCCAACGGGTAGCCCCATCCAGGCGACAAGACCAATAAAGAATCCCCCGACCGCTCCCCCGATACAAGCCGTAATAAAAGGTTTCAAACGCGGTAACGTCACACCATAAATAAGCGGTTCGCCAATCCCCAAAAGACCGGGGAAGATAGCGCCTTTAATCTGTGTGCGCAGCACAGAACCTTTTGACGAGCGAGCATAAAGTGCTAGCGCTGCGCCCACTTGACCGGCACCCGCCATCGCCAGAATAGGGAATAATGAGTTAAAACCTTGCGCATCCATTAATGCGAAATAGACCGGAACAAACCCTTGATGAATACCAAAAACGACAGCAATCAGGAATAACCCGGCCAGAATTGCAGTGCCGAATGGATTGCCATTCAAATGCATAAACAGCCACGACATGCCTTTAAACAGCTCGCCACCCAAAGGCATAATAATCACAAAGGTGAGCGCGCCGGTAATTAACAAAGTGATGGTCGATGTTAGGATCATATCCAGGTTATCAGGAATAAAACGACGCACCTGCCGCTCAATCCAAGCACCAGCCATACAGGCCAGTAATACGCCAATAATATTGCCGCGCGGATCAATCACCAGACCGAAGAAGTTTTCCATTCCGGCGTAATAGCCGACAGTCCCTTCTGGCACATAGCGCAAAATAAATAGCGAAGCGATAATCGCGCCGTTGACCCCCGTCCCGCCAAAGGCTTTCTGGGTATTAAAACCAATTAGGATACTCAGGAAAGTAAATAAACCGATGCTGAATACTTTCATGTAAGCAATGAGCGCCACCAACCATGAGGATGGGGTAACACCTTCTAATACCAGTGTTTGTTGCAGTAATGTAGCTATTCCCAGCAGCAATCCAGCGGCAATAAAACCTGGAATTAATGGGGTAAATATAGTCGCAAATTTGGTCAGAAAATTATGAACTGCGCTTTTCTGTTTTGCTTTCATTTGTTGCTTGGTCTGACTTGCCAACACTTGCAGGTTAATATCGTCAGCACTTCCATTTGTCGGTTGTGGCTCAGCACTCAAAACCTTATTCATCATCTCACTGGCAGTCTGGGCTTTGCCAGGGCCGAGAATGATTTGTAACTGATCGTCGCCATTCACCACTCCCATAACACCTGGGATTTTCTTCAGATTGTCATGTTGGATAAGCTGACGATCTTTTAATGTGAGACGTAGCCTTGTCATGCAATTGCCACAGACGGTGATATTTTGACTCCCGCCAATGCAGAGTAAAATTTGTTCTATCGTAGCGCCGGTTATTTTCGCCATAGTTATACTTTAATCTCCTGCAGTGCTTTGCGGATAAATCCTTTATTTTTATTAAGGACAGCACTCGCGTCCTTGGCAGACATACCACTTAATATCATCATAATGGCTGTTTTACAGTGGCGATTGCATTCATCGAGGGCCTCTTGCGCCTCATTAACGGAGCATTCTGTTGCCTGGACAACAATATCTATTTGGCGTTGTACTAACTTGGCATTTGTCGCCTCGACATCCACCATCAAATTGCTATAAACCTTGCCGCTGCGGATCATGGCTGCGGTTGTCAGCATATTCAGAATCAATTTCTGCGCGGTGCCCGCTTTCATTCGTGATGATCCGGTAATAACTTCCGGGCCGACCAGCGGTTCAATAGCAATATCCGCCGCTTGGCTCATTGCGCTATTTTGATTGCAGGAAATAGCAACCACGGTGGCTCCAACCCCTCGAGCATAGGCCATTGCCCCGAGGACATAAGGCGTGCGCCCACTCGCGGCAATACCCACTAAGACATCACGGGCATTAAAATTAAGATTACGAAGATCTTGCTCACCCATTTCACGACTGTCTTCAGCATTTTCAACCGCTTGTAAAATGGCGGTATTTCCTCCAGCGATTAGGCCGACGACCATTTCTCGTGGTGTACCATAAGTGGGGGGACATTCACTGGCATCCAAAATCCCTAATCGCCCAGAGGTACCCGCACCGCAATAAATTAATCGGCCCTCATTGGCAAAAGCCTCTGCGATAAAAGAGACTGCCTTGGCTATTTCGGGAAGTTGTTCCTCCACCGCTAAAGGGACTTTCTTATCCTCATTATTAATAACCTTGAGCATATCCAATATTGAAAGGGTATCAATTTGAGAACTGGCGGGGTTGCGACTTTCCGTAACCATTGAGCTGAGATTAATCTTCATTGGGACTTCCTTTTATTTAAGCTATCGGCGATGTTAAGGAGTTATTTATTTATTAAACGTGATGTTTATCACGGTAAAATATATTCTAAGGACGGGTGTCTTAAGGAATAAACGCCGATAAAAAATAACAAAAAAAAGATAATTATTATGGTATTTATACAGTTACGTAGAGTAATAAAGGTGTTGATGCCGGAATAATCTATCATCTTTAACGGAGGTTTTTTGATGTCGATTTTAAATGAAATAACGTGGTTGCTGCCAGAACTGGCAGAAAACCAGCAGAAAATAGCGAACTACATTCTGGATAATCCGGAATCTATACTCAGCATATCTTCCTCCCAGTTTGCAGAAGATGCGGGCGTCAGCCAATCTGCAATCGTAAAATTCAGTCAAAAGATAGGAATGAAAGGTTTTCCTGCATTAAAATTGGCTATTAGTGAGGAATTAAGCAGAAGTAACTTATTTAAATCTTATCCGCATAAAGCTTTACATAATTCTATATCATCAGAAGATTCATTGATGGTAATGGCACAAAAACTAGCGCATGAGAAAACAGCATCAATAATGGAAACAACGAGGAAAATAAATTTTTCAGTTTTCCAGCATATTGTGTCTCTTATTAATACTGCTTCACGAGTGCAAATAGTCGGGATCTGGGGGTCAGGACTTACTGCTAAAGACTTGAGTTATAAATTACAGAAAATAGGTATCGTCACTTTGGTTGAAGCAGACCTTCATGTACAGATTGCGGCAGCACTTACATTAACTCCCAAAGATGTACAGATTGTTCTTTCTTTTACTGGCAGAAGAAAGGATATGAGAATTGCTGCAACAGTGGCCAAAGCACAGGGAGCAACTGTAATAGCAATTACGGGTAGCAAAGTTTCTCCTTTGGCTAAAATTGCAGATTATGTCCTTGAAAGTGTTTCGGATGAAAATGAGTGGCGAAGTTCATCAATATCTTCACGGACGGCTCAAAATACACTTACGGATCTGATTTTTCTGGCTTTAATGCAATTACGACAAGAAATGGCTAAGCCATTAATTTTAAACGCAAGTATGACTATTAATAATCTGGATGACTAATGTTCACCGCGAACAATTAAACGGTTTTACGTCTTTATATGGACAAAGTGGTTAAAACCTTAAGCATTGTGATACGCGCAGCATTTAATAGCCAAGATAGCGAATAGCTGCGGTGTTACGTTGAACTTCATCCGGGTATTCTTCTCACCCGGGTATAGAGTTAAAAATGACGTGCTCGTTTTTTGAACAGTGAGTTAAATAAAATCGTGATGCTGAAAAACCAGATAGACAGGTTATAGTTTTAACCCGTGGGTAAAGATTTTCTTTGCATTTTATCTTAGTTACATTATTTATTATTATTTTAATAAAGAGTCCGATTTTATTGAACCAGCACAGCAATTTTATTGAAAAGCACATAGCTGTAATGGTGTTGATAAGATTTTCTTAGACGTATTAGTTTGAGGTTTTTCAATCTGATCCTGCATGGCAGTAAGTAGAGAGCCCCCTGATACCGGGGGAACTGTCTGGTATGTAACATTTCTGAACAATGAAAACTTGCGTTTTTACATTTTATGATATAATTAGTTGAGCTGGTAGAGTTACCACAACAATAACAATGATAAAAATTCAATTAAAAGTAGGCTTTTAAATGCTGATAAATTCGCAAAATATTGCCCATGGAGGATATTCAGTATTTATTAAATTAGTTGATTTTCTCTCAATTAACTTAATTTTAATATTGAGTGGTTGGCTATTGAAAATGGAACCTTTCAATACAGTTATTTCTCTCAGTTTATTGTTTTCAACTTCTTTTTTACTTTTGGGTGAATACACGCGTTTTTACCAATATAGGATTAAAAACAAAAAGTTACGTAGCCAGTTGAGACTGTTTGCTACGGCTTTTTGGGCGCTACTTTTTATTGAAATTATCCGAGTTTCAGTGCTCGGGTTTCATTCATTAGGCTATCTAAGTGTTTTAGATACTCGTTTTATTTCAGCAACTTTATTCTGGTATGCTATTCCATTAGCCTTTATTTATATTATTCGTCTGATTATCTTCAAATATTCAGCTAAAAAAGTTATTAGAGTGGCCATTATTGGTATTACTGACAATGGAGTGGCGGTGGAACAAGCACTGCGCGAAGAGTATTCCGATACTCTGCTGGATTTGGCCTTTTATGACGAACGTCTCCCTTCCCGGTTTGGTGATCTGGCTGACAAAATCACGAGCCCATTTAACGGGCCGGTGATGAATCTGGTCGAGGAAGCCAAAGCGGGCAGAATAGATGAGATCTATATTGCATTGCCGTTGGTGGCATTAGAGCGAATACGCCACTTTCTAACCATGATGTCGGACACGACGGTGAATACTTATATCGTGCCGGACTTCTATGCCTACAGCACCAACATGTCGCAATTACGTACCATTCATAATCTGCAAACAATTGGCATTTTCACTTCCCCGTTTCAGGGGATGGGTTCGTTTATTAAACGTACCGAAGATTTGGTGTTGGGTAGCATCATTATGCTAATGATTTCACCAGTGCTGTTCGCTATAGGCATTGGTGTGAAACTCACATCATCTGGCCCGATACTTTTTAAACAAGATCGCTATGGCTTGAGCGGGCAGAGAATTAAAGTTTGGAAGTTCCGCACCATGCGGGTTATGGAAAATACCGACACAGTAATACAAGCGACAAAGAACGACCCAAGGGTCACTCGTTTTGGATCATTTTTACGTCGTACGTCTTTGGATGAACTCCCACAGTTTATTAACGTGTTGCAGGGGAGCATGTCTATTGTGGGCCCCCGGCCACATGCGGTAACGCATAATGAGCTGTATCGCAAACAAGTTGAAAACTACATGATTCGACATAAAGTGAAACCAGGGATCACCGGACTGGCGCAAATTAATGGTTATCGGGGCGAAATTGATACGCTCTATAAACTAGAGAAGCGGGTTCAGTACGACATTGAATATATTCAAAACTGGTCATTATGGTTGGATATAAAAATTATTATTAAAACCATTTTTAAAGGATTTGTCGGCAAAAATGCATACTAAATATATTATTTTTGCCGCTATTTTTTTGTCCCCAGCGGCATGGGCGGAATTAACACCTAAATCACATATTGGCTTTGCTGGTATCGATTTTCAGGGCATCGTCGGTGCGGATTTCGGGTATGACGATAATGTGACTCATCAGCCACATAACAGTGATGCTATTAGTTCCAGTTTCCAGAGTTTAACACCTGTATTGACCCTGAGCGGGGAGCGGTATCAGGATAAGTATTTATTGATGTACTCTGGTGATTATCGGCAATATAACAACAGTTCTTCGGATAACTATGACGATCACTTTTTCCGTTTAAACAGTGCCTGGCGCTATGGGCAGATGCACGGTTTGACGTTCAATATTGAAGATTCGATCGGACATGAAAACCGGGGACTTGGAATTACAGAAGGCTTTCTGCCCAGTCAGTTCAGGCAGTTTGGAATCAATTCGCCATTAAGTACTAATTTACTCAATGGCGAATTGCGTTACAGTTACGGCGCACCTGAGGGGCGAGGGAAGGCCGAGGTTGCACTGATATATAAAAAACTGCACTTTGGGAATACACAAGACTCGAAGAGTACGGATGAGGATTTTTACAATTACATTCGTGAGCAGGATTGGTACGAAAATACCTTGGTTGCTGAAGTTTTTGATCAATACACCTCCCGGACACGTTTTCGCTATAGCTTTATTACCAACCAGCGCCACTATGATTACAGCTCAGATAAGGACACCAACGAATATTATTTACGTTATGGCGTAAAATCCCAGCTCACCGGTAAAACGAACGTTGATATAAACCTGGCGTGGCTTTATAAGACATTTGAAAACAACCCGAATTCGCAGGATTTTAATGGGTTAAATTGGGATATTCTGGGGGAGTGGAAACCTATCAAACAGGCTGTTTTTACAGCTCATACCTCACAACGAATTAAAGATCCCTCTGAGGCGGGAGGATATATTTTAGTATCGGAATACGGTATTTCGTATAAGCATTTCTGGTTGGATGATCGTTTTTCTACTTTATTGGATTACACGTACAGCACAGAAGACTATAAAAAACAGAATAAAGATCGTCATGACAAGAATGGTGTATTTACCTTCGCTGTAGGTTATGACCTCACACCATCTGTTAATTTTGGTGTTAAATATCAAATGGATACACTTAAGTCTAATAAAGATACTGACTCATTCTATATAGGGCCGAATGATGATCGGGAAGTTCTTAGAACGTTAGGCTATGACAATTCGCTAATTATGCTTACAGCTAAGGTGCAGATTTAAAATGAAAATAATGAGACTGTGCATATTTTTGTTCTTTAGTGTTTTACTGGCAGGTTGCACCACGCCAGCAAAACCATTAATGGACGATCCTAATGTTCAATCCGAGGGATATTTACTCGGCGCGGGTGATGCCGTGAATATCGTGGTGTATGGCGAGCCAGAGATGACCATGAAAGTTGTCCTCGATAAAAGCGGGACAATTAACTTTCCTTATATTGGACGGCTGGAGTTGAAAGGAAAAACGCCTGAGCAGGTCAGCAGCGAATTAACCACTCGCCTGCGTGGAGAATATCTGCAAAATCCGATGGTGACCGTCAGCGTTGCTGAATTCCGTAAATTTTATCTTTCCGGTGAAGTGAAAAATCCCAATGGTTATGCCTATGAGCCGGGTATGACGGTGGAAAAAGCCATTGCGTTAGGTGGGGGGTTTACCGATCGTGCTGACCGTAAAGATATTAGTATCCGGTTGTCGGGTTCTAACGAATTACTGTCAAATGTCGATGTAAGACACTCCGTTCACCCTGGTGATATCGTCATTATTGGCATGGGGTTCTTTTGATTATGAAACTATCTATAGTGGAAAATGGCAAGCAACGAGAAAGCGTTATCGACATCTCTAGATTTGCCAATGAAATTAAAAAGAACATCTGGAAAATCATTCTTGCTGGTGTCATTGCAGGAGTGGTTGCGTATCCACTAATTAGCATGATGTCATCGAAATATGTTTCGACGGCGACGGTACTGATAAAAGCACAACCTGATAATGTCTCTCCGTTTCCACAGGTGGAGGGATATGACTCAACCCGTAACGGTTACTACGAAACACAGTATGCGCTGATGCAGTCGCATGTTGTGCTGGAGCGAGCGGTGCGCGCGTTGAAACTGGATCAAGACCCGAAATTCAATGGCGACAAGTCAGAGGATGGGGACAATGCCCAGCAGCGGGTTGATCAAGCGTTGAAAACAATGCTGAAAAATCTCACTTTCAACAGTGTGCGCAATACACATCTGGCCACTGTTTCTTACGAATCGACCTCTCCACAGCAAGCTGCGGAGATAGCTAACGGGGTAGCGCAAGCGTTTATCAACTACACTATAGAACAAAAGCGCATCAATACTCTGAAAGCAAGAGAGGAAAACCAGCGCCGGTTGGCGGAACTCCAGCAGCAAATGAACAAACAAAAAACCGCCATTGAAAATTATCTGACCCAACAGGGGTTATTGACGTTTCGTGGTGTTGACGGGTTTGAAACCGAGCAATTAGGGATAGTTACCAACCGCTTAGCCGATGCTATTCAGCGCCGGGTCGCGGCTGAGTCTTTGTATAACGAAGTGCGACAAGGGCAAGGACATACCTTGGGCGACATTATTTCTCTTCCAAGTATTTCCAACCATGCACAGATTCAGGACTTACGGATTGCGCTGATTCAGGCGAAGCGCTCCCTGTATGAGCTGCAAAAATTATACGGGCCAAAGCACGCGAAAATCTTAGAAGCACAGGGGCAGGTTCAGGCGATTCAGGATCAAACATCTCTGGCATTACGAGAACTGGAAAACGGATTGCGCCAGCAATATCAGGCCGCGCTGGCAGACGAAAAAAATTATCAGAAACAACTGGACCAACAGAAAGAGATATTCCAGAAGGTGGCCTCGAAGCGTGATGGCTATAACGACCTCAGGTTACAGCTCGATAAGACGGAAGAGCTGTATAAAGTGGTTTATCAACGAGCTCAGGAGCTGGCGCTATCGGGAACTTATACCGATGCCGACGCCGTATTATATGACCCTGCTGTTCCCCCCGCTCGTCCCTCCAAACCGAATAAACCGCTGCTGATGATGATGATAGTGATGCTGGTGGTGGTGTTTTACGTTCTGTACATCATCGTGAAAGCGGCGATGGACAACTCGGTTAACAGTCTTAGCCAGTTACAAAGACGCCTGAGTTTAGAGCCACTTGGCGAAATTCGCCGCTTCACCGGAGTGGGAAGCCGTGGCAAGCTGCGTGACCTCATCATTAACGATCCGATGAATGCCGACATTATTCACAGCATTCGTACGCTTATCATGCTGAATAAGAATCCGCTTCAGGTGATTGCTACCACCTCAACAGATCACGGTGAAGGGCGTTCTCTGTTGGCGAACTTGCTGGCAAGCTCCTTTAGCTTCGATCAAAAAACGCTGCTTATTGATATGGATTTCTTTAACAGCGAGGGGTTATCGGGGGAACTGGGCTCACCGAAGGCGAAAGGCGTAGCTGAAGTCCTGCGTGGAGAAACGGCCGCTGAAGAGGTAGTGATTCGCCTCAATGATAAGCTCGACTTTTTACCGCGTGGCAATATTACGGTTTCTTCGCTGTTGATGCTCTCATCAGACAAGCTACAACCACTAATCGAGACACTGCGCACCCGTTATCAGCGGATTATTATTGATGCGGCGGCGGTGAGTCAGAGCCAAGATGTACAACTGATTAGCCCGTTTATTGATGGTTTTATCTTTGTGCTGAAGGCCGGTGCGGTGCCTGCGGACAAGGCTGCGAATGCGATAGAAAAAGTGGCAACGGATCGCAGTATCGTGATTGGCGGGGTTCTCAATCAGGTTCTTGATAAAAATCTGGAAACCAAAGAGGGATTACATTCACTCAACTACCATACTAATGAATTGATGAATACCACAGGCCGTATATGAGTTTACTGAAGAGCGCTTCCACAATTGCGGGGTCATCAGTCATATCACAGTTGATTGGCGCACTGTCGATCTGGTTGATTTCGCATAGATATAGTCTGGGGGAAGTGGGTCTTTACGCGCTTAACTACAGCATTGCATTGATTGGGGCACAGGTTTGCACCTTTGCCTCGCAGCTTTTAATTCCCCGGCAGCAGGATGATGAACTGGCGCAAAATGTTGTATTTTGTCTCCTACAAAGCCTGATCATCGCGCTGCCGTATGCTGTGCTGACGGCCTGGCTGTTTCATCAGAATGTGTTGTTTCTCTACCTGCTCACGCTCGCCAATGCGTGGGTTTTAATTGCAGAAAATCTGTCGCTGCGCACGGCCAATTTTCGGTTTTTGGTTGTCCAGCGTATTTCTGTATCAGTGGTGGTCGTGCTTGCTGTGCTGCTCACCACCCAGATACAGGCATTTTATTGGGCATGGGCGTGCGCAATGATGTTGCTGACTGTCGTCTGCATTCTGCGTGCCTTTGATATTCGCACCGTCACGCGGAATCATCTGCGGTTGCAAAGTAATTTGGCTTTCTTAAAGAAACATCGGCATCACGTGACCAAGGTGGGAAGTGCCGAAGTGCTGGCGATGGCCAACAGCAACCTGCCAGTTATGCTGATCAACTTCTGGTTCTCTGCCTTAACGGCGGGGTATTTCTCAGTGGTTAGCCGTTTTTGCCTCGCGCCGGTGGTGATTATCGGCAATGCGGTGCGCAATGCCATATTTTCAAAATGGTCGATAGATTTAAGAAATAACGTCTTTAACTACCAGGAATACACGAAAGTTCGCATGTTGCTGCTAATGTTGGGGATTATCTGCACCCTTGGTGTATTTATTTTTTACCCCATTGTTATGCATCTTGCTTTTAGTGAGGACTGGATAAACTCTATTCCCACTTCGCGCTATATGCTGCCGTATCTGTTCCCGGCACTGGCTGTCTGTCCGCTGACGGTAATTGAACTTATCTTTGGGTCTCAACAATATTTTCTACGAATTCAGCTGGAACAGCTGGCAATTGTGGCCTTTTCTTTTGTCGCCGTGCCTTATTTTTACAATGACTACGCGACATCCTTAATTTTGTTTTCGATTCTGACATTTATTCGTTACGGGTTTATCTACCTGAAGGTAAATAAACGGGCCAATCTTTTGAAGAATGGGTCGGTTGTATCATGAATCTAAATACCAGGCATTACTTACAGACGTTTACCTTTGTTACCCTGGTGTTCTGTGGATTAGTGCAATATTTCACAGGTGTACAGGCGGTGTTGTGGTTGCCCTTTTTTCTGACTCTGCTGATGGTAGTGTTTCTACTGATGCAGACTCGCTATGAAGCGCTGAGACTAGACAGCCAAGAGATAATTATTCTGGCACTGTATTTCTCTTTCCTGGTTCTGGCGGGTGTATCTACCCTATTCCAGGGGGGCATTATTATTGCCATTGTTGGCTTTAAAAATGAAATTGCTCTGTCGCTAATCATGCTTTGTCTGCTATTAGGATTCTGCCGAGAGTCACAGATTTATCATGTAACTCGCGGACTGTACTGGATATTTTATTTACAGGTTCCCATCGCGATATATCAGGTTTTATTTGTGCTGCCGCAGCGTGTGGCATTGCACGGCGAAGATGAAAAATGGGACTCGGTGGTGGGGACGTTCGGGGGCGATCCCATGGGGGGCGGCAACACGGCCGCGATGGGGCTATTTTGCATGTTGATTATGCTGCTGAAAGTCTCCGAATTTAAGCATGGACTGACCAGCTTTAAATCAATGGCATGGCATATTATTCTGGGTTTTGCCCTGTGCATTATCGGCGAAGTTAAATTTGTTATCCTGCTGTCACCTTTATTACTGGCATGGGTGTGGATCATGCCGTCTTATGTCAAAGACTTTAATAAAGTGAACATAAAATCGCTGCTGGTAATTTTTGCAGGCATGGTGCTGTTAATTGGGTTGGCTATCATTATCTTGGCCTATGGCTATTCTTCGGCATTTGGCAGTGATCCAACTCAAAGCTCATTCAGTATATTCCTTGATTCAATGAACTATATTTTCGACCCGAATTACATCATGTCCACGGGTGAACTTGGTCGTTTTACCACGTTTATGTTCTGGCTAAAAAATAACGACCTTGGAGGGCTTTCAGGTACGCTATTCGGCTATGGCCTGAATGCAACTAACAGCGGCAGCGCGGTATCACCTGGATTCTTGAATCTTACTTATAATTTGATACTCGATGCAACGGCTCTGAGTATGCTGCTATGGGAAGTGGGGGTTGTGGGCACACTGCTGTTTATTGGCCTGTTTATTTATATTCTCAAAGTGGTGCAGCCTAAGCCGTTATTATCGCTCGAACAATTAGATAAAGAAGATCTGCAACTACTGAGTTTTGCACCGGCTTTTAATGTATTTGCAATCTGCTGTTTACTCAGCTTGCCGTACAGTCAGATACTTATGATTGTCCCGATGCTACAATTTCTGTTCTATTTATCATTAGGTTCAAGTCTGGTGATCCGCCGAACCGTCCGTCGCTATGCGGAGCTATAATATGCCTAATAAACCTTTTATTTCAGTCAGTATTAAAACCTTCAATGAAGCCGAATGTATTGAGAAAACAATTGATAGCATTCGCCAACAAATTGTTGATTACCCACATAAAATTATAGTTGCGGACAGCCTGTCGACGGATAACACCCAACAACTTGCCAGTGATAAAGGGGTGACAGTTGTCTCTTTAACTGAACCTGCCGATCGCAGCTGTGGTGTTGGGCACCAGCTTGGCTACCTTTATAGTGAAGGTGAGTACATATTGCTGATGGATGGCGATATGGAGCTGGAACCTGGATTTATTGATTTGGCAGTCGCCTTCCTCAAAGAAAATCCTGAATATGCCGGTGTGGCAGGGACGGTGGTGATGGACGATGCGGAAAATTATGAATTTAAGTCGCGCAAGCAGCGAATTAATAAAATCTATCCCATCGGCGATTGTGACCATTTAGGGGGCGGAGGATTATATCGCCGCTCGGCAATTGAGGATATCGGCTATTTGACTAACCGTAATCTTCACGCCTATGAAGAGGCGGAATTGGGTATTCGTTTATTGAATGCGGGTTATAAACTCCACCGTTTAGATATACCTTATTTTCGTCATACGTCATATACCATGCCGACATTCAAAATGCTGAAATACCGCTGGCGCAGTGGTTTTCATCAAGCTCCCGGCGAACTGTTACGCAGTGCCTGGGGAAAACCCTATTTCTTCGTTGCGCTTAAAATGGTTAAAAATGAGGCAATCTTCGCGACTTATCTGCTGGTCGTCCTTATTGCGATCTTTGCGTTTAATGTAGCTATTTTTGACATCGCAATTCTGCCTTTGCTGGCATTTACCGCGCTAAAATCGATTAAAAACAGATCAGTTAAGGATGGGCTACACAGTGTAGTTAACTTAACTGTACTTTCTGTTGGACTCATCAAAGGGCTTATTCGCCCGATGCGAGATCCCATGATCCCCCCCAATAATAAAGTCATTCATGAATAGGTGGGTGTGATGAAAGTTTTACTGGTGAATAAATTTTTCTTTATTAAGGGTGGCGCAGAAACGGTTTATTTTCAGGAACGCAATATGCTGAAACAAGCCGGAATTGATGTCATTGATTTCTCCATGCAGCATAAGAATAATTTTCCTTCTGAATATGCTGATTATTTCGCGAGCAATGTCGATTATCATGAAGAGAGCGGCCTGCTGGCCGGTGTGAAAACAGCGATAAGGTTTATCCATAATAGTGAGGCCTGCAAAAAGATGCAGGCGTTATTACGTAAAGAACGCCCAGATATTGTCCATTTTCATAATATTTATCACCAACTGACTCCCGCACTGATTAAGGTTGCGCGTGATTTTGGCTGTAAAACAGTCCTGACTGCGCATGACTATAAAATAGTGTGCCCGTCATACTCCATGCTGCGCGAGGGTAAGGTGTGTGATGCCTGCATCACCGGAACAGTTTTTAATGCTTTCCGCTACCGGTGCCAGGAGGGGTCTGCATCAAAGAGTTTGCTGTTGTCCCTCGAGGCCGGTTGGCAATATATTGCCAAAAATTATCAGGCACTGGATGTGATTGTTTCGCCTAGCGAATTTTTGCGGCGTGAACTAAAACGCACTCTGCCGGATTCTCGCATTGATGTGATTGTGAATGGTATTGACGATAGCCTGCCACCGGATAACAACGCCGGTGAGGGTTATCTGCTGTATGTTGGCCGCCTTAGCCGCGAAAAAGGGGTGCCGACGTTAGCTCAGGCGCATCAGAAAATGCGCAATAAAATCCCATTAAAAGTTGTTGGTAATGGGCCGCTTTTTGACTCACTGGTAGTGCAATACCCTAACGCTGAGTTTCTAGGGTATGTGCAGCAAGGCGAAGCGCTCGATAATTTGATTAAGAATGCCTATGCGGTGGTTCTGCCATCTGAATGTTATGAAAACTGCTCAATGTCAGTGCTGGAAGCAATGTCATTTTCCCGGCCTGTTGTTGGTTCGCGCATTGGTGGAATTCCTGAGCAAATACGTGATGGTGTGGAAGGATTGCTGTTTGAACCGGGCAATGTCCAGAACCTGGCCGATTCATTGGATACCCTAGTGGAAAATCCGGAAAAAGCCCGTGAAATGGGGCTGAATGCCCGCGAACGGTTAAGCCAGAAATATTCGCTACGAAAGCATATGGCGACATTACAGGCGCTGTATACCGAATTACTCAGCAGGTCATAAAATGACTCAAAAAATAACAGTGTTAGGTACGCGTGGTATTCCTGACGTGCTGGGTGGGGTGGAAACACATTGCCAGAATCTCTATCCCGCTATCAAACAACAATTTGATGTCGATATTTGCGTCATCGCGCGCTCACCCTATGTCACTTATCGCCGGTCACGTTATAAAGATGTCGAAACTGTTGCGGTGTGGGCGCCAAAAAATCGCAGTTATGAAGCCATTATTCATTCTATTCTTGCGGCATTTCGGACGTGCGTAGACCACTCTAATATTGTACATGTTCACTCAATTGGCCCTGGGCTGGTGGTTCCGCTCTTACGGTTGCTGGGCAAACGTGTGGTATTTACCCACCATGGCCCAGATTACGACCGGCAAAAGTGGGGGCTGGCGGCTAAAAAAATCCTGTTGCTTGGTGAATGGGCGGCGGTGAAGTATGCCAATGAAGTGATTGTTATTTCTGAAGTGATTAATCAACTGATCCAAAAGAAATATGACCGGCGCGATGCACATTTGATTTACAACGGGGTCAATGCGCCGGTTCCATCAGATGCTGAGACAGTGAGCCAGACGCTTGCCCGGTTCGAACTACAGCCGGGAAATTATATTGTGATGGTGGGTCGCTTTGTTGAAGAGAAGGGGATGCATGATGCTATCCAAGCCTATCGACAGTCAGGAATCTTGCTGCCGCTAGTGTTGGTGGGGGATGCCGATCATCCCACAGAATACAGTACGCGGTTGAAGGCTTTAGCGGCGGAAACACCTAATGTCGTGTTGACTGGTTTTTTAAAAGGCGAGGCTTTGCAGGCGGTATTTTCGCAGGCATCACTCTTTGTTATGCCGTCGTATCACGAAGGATTACCTATTGCGCTGCTAGAGGCGATGTCATTTTCTCTCCCGGTTGTGGTGAGCGATATTCCAGCCAATCTGGAAGTCGGCCTGCCGTCGGGTACCTATTTTAAAGTTGGTGACGTACCTGATTTAGCAGAAAAAATGATCAGCAGTGTGGCGCTATCCCATGTTGACTATAGTGAATATTTGCAGCGTTATGACTGGCGTAAAATTGCCAAGCAAACTGTAAGCGTCTACCATCATTTAGATAAATCAATAGGTTAACTTTGACCAACAAACAGAGAAATCCCGCTTTCATCGAGCGTTTTTATAAGGCGCTTGATGAGAACACCAATGAACAACTGACGCCCGAGCAAAAGCAGGAAATTGAGAAAGCGATAATCGCGATTACTCTTGCGTCAAAGCACGGTGTCGATATTCGAAAAAGTTTCCCATTCTTTGGTAAGCACTTTTATTTGGTATTTTTACTCGGCTGGGATTTGCGTAAAAAGTCGCGCCCGGCCTCTAAGCTGACCCGTATTATGGTGACATTTCTCATTCTATTTATCGCGTTATTTTGTACGTTTTGCGTACTGCTGACGCTATATATGATTAAGTCATTCTTGGGTATTGATGTCTTTCAAAACTTCCATGTTGGCATTTGGGACTGGTGGCTAAGTCTCAAAAACCATTAGCCAAAAGCGCCTGTATCATAGACGCCTGGCTTTTCTCTATGGTATTAAGTGCGATAGCCGCGAGGGTTATTTTTCTGCCAGTTCCAGCTATCGCGCACCATCTCATCTAAATTTCTGGTCGCCCGCCATCCCAGTTGTTTCTGTGCCAGTGATGAATCTGACCAACACTCGGCAATATCTCCCGGTCGCCTGTCGACAATCTTATAATTAATTTTTGTCTGAGTGGTTTTTTCAAAAGCGTGAATCAGATCGAGCACAGAATAGCCGATGCCGGTACCGAGGTTAATTGCCTTGAAAGCAGGCCCGTCAGCCTTATGATCCAGCGCCGCTAAATGGCCGCTGGCAAGGTCCATTACATGGATATAATCACGAACGCCAGTACCGTCCGGTGTAGGATAATCATTGCCATAGACAGACAGGCATTCCAGCTTTCCAATGGCGACCTGAGCTATATAGGGCACCAGATTATTAGGGATACCATTTGGGTCTTCCCCTATTCTCCCTGACGGATGTGCGCCGACGGGATTAAAATAGCGCAGGCAGGTAATATGGAATTCCGAATGTGCGTGAGAGAAATCGCGCAATATTTGTTCAACCATAAATTTTGAAGTGCCGTATGGATTAGTCGTGCCACCTGTCTTGGATTGTTCATTCAACGGGACATTTTCTGGGTTGCCATACACCGTTGCTGATGAGCTGAAAATAAGGCTGTGAATACCCGCCTTACGCATTTCATTAAGCAAGACCATAGTTCCAACGACATTATTCTCATAATATTCCAATGGCATATTAATCGACTCGGAGACAGATTTTAGGCCAGCAAAATGAATCACATCTGTGATGGTGTGTTTAGCGAAAATGGTCTTTAGGGTTTCAGAATCGAGAATATCCGCGATATAGACGATAGGTGCCTTTCCCGCTAATTCAGCTACTCGATTTAATGATTCTTTTGAGGAATTAGAGAGATTATCAATGACGACGACGTCATCACCTCTTTCCAGTAATGCCTGAACAGTATGCGAGCCGATATAGCCTGCGCCGCCAGTAACAAAGATTGCCATAATATATCTCCGATAAATATCACAAACCAATGAGTCATCCTTGCACCGGGACATATTAGCCCTGTAGTGCGGAGTCAATATTTGTACTTATCACAATTTTGGTTGCATGTACGTTGGCTGTGATTTTATCCGGCCAGCGGCATTACATTCTGTAATGCGAATTATTTACTTTATATTTTAGATTAGGTAAAACGGCGATTTCTGTATTTAACCATAATTTTGTAAGACAGCTTTTTAAGCGGAGATAACAAACTAAATATAACCCGCTTTGTATCATAAACAATATAATTGTCTGTGAAATTAATAGTGTGAATACCATCACTGTTGTTGATATTAGGATTTATTTTACCGATTAATTTTTCTTCATAATCTTGCGATGTTAGTTTTATTAGTTCTTTGATATATATAGATTTTCCATATTCATTTGGATTGCACTCCTGTGTGAATATGTACGTTTTATTATTAATGGAGTAGGGGGTGCCAGCACTGCGATGATGATAGTTACAGACATCTAATGTGGGGGATATCATTTTCCACTCGCCAAAGATGTTATCAGCGGTATGGATGGTCATCTCATAGTCCATGGTGGTGGAAACAAGATAATAAATACCCTCTAATTCAAAGATAACATTATCAGTTACCGCCATGTCAGAGACTAATACTTTAACTTTCTCCCAACGAGCTGGGAAATCGACAGATTGAAATAAGATAATTTCTTTTCTTTCTGACGATTCTGGGATCATGAATAACTTCCCATCGAGATGAAACAGAAAAGGGAAAGAGAGATGACAGTGTAAGTCATCAAATCCTTTGAGCTTAACATCACTAATTTCAAGCATGTCGCTATTTAGAATACGGCATCGCAGTATCCCTTTCGAGTTACGAAAGCTAAAAGCTTCATAAAAAATGTAGAGATGATTATCTTTATCAATAATAAAAGGATCTGCCTGAAAGGTGTATTTTTTATTTAACGGCTGTGCTTTGGTATTACTGAGGATTTCCAGTGTATTCTCAGGGAAGATGTGTTCACCTTTGTTTTTTATTACCATGGTGTTCCATGTCTCATGGTAGAACAAGTTCTTGATAGTTATATTTATTTTATTTAGCATTTTATCATGTTACTCATGAATAAATTTTAATAAAGTCACAGGAAAACTAATACCTGATAGCTGTGTGTTTATATAGTGAATTCTACTTTTGAAGAATGCGAGTTAGTTTGCTCGTCCGCCTAGCATTGATATTACCTTTCAATAAAGTGAGTTACAGCAACTAAATCTTAGACGCTGTATCTATCTGCTTCATTGGTTAGGGACTGATTTTTATCATTGCTTTCGTAAACGGTAGTGAATCTGTTGTTCACATGCAGAATAACCTGAAATCTAATGGTACACAAATAATAGAACTATTACGTAAATCTAACGCATTTTTTACAAAAAGCAGACATAAACCTCTCTGTGCTGTTGAGTTTTTTTGTCTGTTTTCCCCTGTATTTTTTTATTATGTAACGGGCCATTAAAAAACGTACTCTACCATCAAGCTAACCAGCTATAGTTAGCTTGATGGTATTGCCATCCGGATTGTTTTTAAGGATATGTTATTGAATTTTATCCTAATTTAACTCTCCGAAAATATAAAAATAAGTTGCTCGCATGCGGATAATTAAATGTACTGGTTGCCAATATAGTGTTCTTTATCCGTGGCTCTGCTGAAACCATCCGTTTGTGTAAAAAGGGTATTCAATGCGATTGAATTATCAGCAGTTTAAAAATTTAACTTTGCGGGTCTTAATGGTTAGTTTCACCTTTTCATTGCTCACTTATGTGGCGGCGAGCGGTGCAGCACAATTAACAACCGTCAACCCAACCGCCATCCGAGGCCCGCTGACTAATCCTGGTAATGGCGTTGCTAATTTTCACGACGGCTACGGCATGCGCCTAAGTAAAGCACAATATCCAGATACTGGGATTGAATATCAGCGCTTCTATTGGAATGAACTGGAGCCGCAGGAAGGGAAATATAATTTTGCTCTCGTCGATGAGGCGCTTGCCGTGGCGGCTCAGCATCAACCGGCGATGAATATTGGCCTGCGCTTTATGGCGCTTGATGGGCCGGAGTCAGGTTCAAAAATTCCAGACTGGCTTATCAATAAAGGTATCAAAGGCAACTGGACGCCAGACGGTAAAACCTTCGTGCCAGATTTAGACGATCCCATCTTTCTTGACTACGCTCAGCGCCTGCTCAAGGCATTTGGCCAGCGTTATGATGGCAACCCGGAATTGGCTTTTCTCGATATTGGTATGGTGGGCTCGTGGGGAGAGTGGCATAACAGCAATTTTCCGACCCTTAAACCCTTGCAGGAGCGCTACCCACCTGAGCTGCTTAACCGCTACGTCGATATGCATTTCACCGCGTTTCCTAACACGCCTAAAATTATGTTAATCAGCGGTGGTGACTCTTTGGTTTATGCGGCGAAGAAAGGGGCTGGCTGGCGTGCTGATTGTTGGGGCGACTGGCGAAATTTTAGTCCCACCTGGAGCCACATGCGCGATGATTATCCGCCACGTCTTGATGCTGCAAAATCCGCCTGGACTGGATTTAGCCAAGGGTGGCAAAAAGCGCCCGTCAGTCTGGAGATCTGTGGCTATATGGCGGACTGGCTGAACGTACAACATTATACGCGTGAAGAGGTACAGGCCACTTTTGACTGGGCGTTGGCGCAACATGCCAGCACTATCAATCTGAAGTCTCGGGAAGTGCCGCAGGAGTACCGCGATATTGTCGACAATGCGCTAGCGAAAATGGGATACCGCTTTCGGGTACTTTCGCTAAGTCATGACGCGACCCGCCATGCAGGGCAAGCGCTTACTATCAAAAGTGACTGGTCAAATGACGGTGTGGCGCCGATATATCTGCATTACAAGCTGGCTTGGCGGTTGCAGGATGCGATGGGAAATACTAAAGCACAAGGTATTGCTGGGGATGATATTCGTCAATGGCTACCGGGTAAGTTCCATACAGAATTTCAATTGGTAATGCCGAATAAATTGGCCGCAGGCCGTTATTATCTGGACGTGGCATTACTGGACGAAAATGGAAAGGCGCGTATCCAGTTAGCCAATGAAGGTAAGCAGGCTGACGGCTGGTATCGGCTGTCGGCGGTCACAATTAACTGAAAAAAGAACGGCTTAACTCACGGATATACAATTGGCTGCAAAAAATAGCCTTGATGAAGGTTATTTTCGTATTGGGTGCCGGCTCTGATGTATTTTTAAGTTTTGCACTGACAGTCAATTGGGTCGTATCCGCTTTATTCTTTCGCGCAGTATCAGCCAACAGTTAAGTCAACGGGGATTGGGTTCAATGTGACGGTAGCATTCACCGCTAGCGCATTGCCGCCCATCCCCAGTTCCTGACATAACGTGCAGATTTTTGTCCCTGCTCGTCCCATTGATGCCATTGCTAGTCGCCATTTTACGGGCATTATTTTGTCGGCCGCCCACCTTTGCGCTCACGAGCTATTGCTGATGCCAGACTCGCAATTGTTCGCCCGCCAATTAGTTCAGTCTATTAATTCGATAGTGGTCGTTGGCTCACCAATAAGTGTAATGCCATGTACGATGTCTGCGGTGTTAGGCAGATGGTCTGCATCCTCCAACGCAGGAATGCTCTTTACGTTTTTTAGCGAATGACACCGGTCGCTAGGAAACCATGAACCAACGGACGGCTTCGCTAATCCTCTGTCTTTGCGCCGTAAAAAAACAGGCTGCTGACATAAGCGGCAATGCGTTTTACCACAATAACCGATTAGGATAGCGTTATGAGCAATAATCGTATCACCGGCGGTTTCATCACTCGGAAAAAACTGCTGGTTGTTTTAACTTCACTGGCCATCAGCCCGATGACGTTGGCAGAGACCTTAACCCGTGATAATGGTGCACCGGTGGGTGATAACCAGAACTCGCAAACTGCCGGTACCAGCGGCCCGGTGCTTTTGCAGGATGTGCAACTCTTGCAAAAGCTACAGCGCTTTGATCGCGAACGTATCCCTGAACGAGTGGTGCACGCGCGCGGTACAGGGGCGCACGGCGAGTTCACCGCCACGGCGGATATTTCCGACTTGACTGTGGCGAAAGTGTTTACTGCTGGCAGCAAAACCCCGGTATTTGTCCGTTTCTCCAGCGTGGTGCACGGCAACCACTCGCCGGAAACGCTGCGCGATCCGCGCGGGTTCGCCACCAAGTTCTATACCACCGAAGGCAACTGGGATCTGGTTGGCAATAATTTCCCCACTTTCTTTATTCGCGATGCCATAAAGTTCCCGGACATGGTGCATGCGTTCAAACCGGATCCCCGTACCAATCTGGATGATGACTCGCGCCGCTTCGATTTCTTTTCTCACGTGCCAGAATTGACCTGCTCCCTGTTGATTCACACAGAATGCTGTTAGCAATGTCCGCTGATCGCTCTCAGCAGACCTTCAGCGTTACGTGTTTGTCTGCTGTGTGCCAAAAGCGGAACTTTCTAAGTTCGGTCTGCATTAATTTGAAAGGGAGCAGGTCATATGAGCCAAGAACGGCTTTCGATGAAGTTCTTATCGGGTACCGCGGTGGTAGGGTAATCCCCCCTTTTTTAACAGAGGTGATAAGAAGAATCAGGTCAAATGAGACTCGCCATAACAAATATACCAGCGAAGAAACCACTGGTCTGAACGTCTGTGTGGATTAGCGCAGGTGAAAGGTCATAAACGGTGCGCCAGCACCGGCTTTACCCTGCCCTTTATTAAGTTCAGCAGCGAGAACTTGCCTTGCAGGTTTCCGGCTTCGGGATCATCGTTACAGTACCCTACGCATAGCGTTCTCATCAGCTGAATTAAAGATTTCACAGCCTTTGCCGATATCACCTTGGTTCTTGCTTGTGATGCGTTCAGCGCTCTTTGCTGTAGCCCTCCGGACTGATCACAGACCGCCTCTTAAAAGCCAATCCTTACTCTAAAGGGAACTCATGAGATTAAAATACGCAGCACTCTTACTCGCCGTTGCTATTACAGGTTGTGATAACAAAAAAGACGTGATCGGTTGTTCCTCTGAAATGACCCAGTCAGCTCTCATGGATTTATTAAAAAAATCTGCTTATGAAGGACTCTCTGAACAGGTCGACAAATACCCTGACGTCACTAATCAGACCAAACGAAGCGCTTTGGACAAGATCAAACTGGCCATCTCTGAAATCTCCACAACCTCAAGTGACACGGGCAGCACAATGAAAACCTGTGAAGGGACCGTGACGATGACCCTACCTGCGAACGAGTACGCCCAGCTTTCTGATGCTTACAGAAAGAACTTTAACCGTAATCTCGACAAGCAAATGGAAAGCCTGTCTTTGGATAACAACGCAAACGCCTTTTCAAAACGCATCTCCTATACCGCGCAGGCGACCGACGATCAGAAAAACATTTTTGTAAAAGCCTCCACTGATAATCCGATATCAGTGGGTGCCGCTGCACTGACATCGCTTTCCATCATCAACCCGATCGTTGAGCAGCAGAAAATCCAGCAGGCTAAGGATGCCCAGCAGAGTCAAATTGAAGCAGAACAACAGGCACAACTCAGGGCGCAGCAACAGGCTAAGTATGAGGCGGATCAGCAAATTGAGAGGCAGACACAGCTTCAGGCGCAAGAAAAGGCTGAGCAGCAGGTTCAGCAAACGATTCCACAACAATCCTCCCAGCAGCCTCAGCAGCAAAAAGCTGGCAGTCTTGATCAGTCCCGAATGGCGTTTGCGAATGCCGACTCTGATTTGAATACCGCCTGGAGCACGTTAACGCCGGTGAAGAGAAAAGAGTTACTGCCTTCTCAGCGCCAGTGGATCAAAACTAAGGATGCCATGTGCGGCAAAGTTTCAATGCAGGGAACAGATTCTGAAGTCAAGAAAATGGTCGACTGCCAGACGCAAATGACCCTTGCAAGGACTGCTTTCTTCAGAAACCAATAACTGAAGCCCCCTTCAGGCTGGTGGCCAGTGCTAAGCTGGCGCCAGCGTAATGCGGGATAATTTCAGCCGTTTCCGCTGACCTGTTCCCCGATAACCCACGCCGGATATGTTGCTCGCGGTTAGAACAGGATTTTGGGGCGTAGATATTTCATTAAAGGCGATGACCAGCGTAGTCATTAAGCGCATGCGTTTGCTGTTAGAGATATGCAAGTATTAAGATATCTTG
>NZ_ACCD01000041.1 GCF_000173775.1 Yersinia rohdei ATCC 43380 | reverse complement strand
TTCGGATGGGCAAGATTTATTCCAAAGTACCAATCACATTCAGTGCCATATCATCAGGCACTTCGTTATAAGACAATACATTTAATCCACTACAGAATAACCGAGCGTAGCGTGCTATCAATGGCCGCAGCTGAGGGGTTACCAACAAAATAGGTTGGTGATTTTCCGCTTTCATCTGCTCTTTAATGATTGGCATATTTTGTTGTAATTGGGTCAAGATATTCGGATCAACAGGGAAATTATCTAACACTACTTTTCCTGCTTGTTGAGCCTGATTTAAAGAGCCAAGTAACATATTCTCTAATTCATTATTAATGGTATAAACCGCCAAGTTTTTATCGTCACCATTGATGTTATTGACAATTCCAGTGCGCAATGCGTAGCGCACATCAGAGGTCAATAACAGCGAATCTTTGGTAATAGTTGCACTGTCTAGTAATGCGGTTGCGATAGTCACAATGTCTTTTAGTGAAACATTGTCAGTTAATAACTGGCGATACACTTTCAACAATTGGCTAAAATTAAGTGCCGTGGTCAAGTCTTCAGCCAGTCGTGGCGATAATGACTCAAGTCGTTGGTGTAATTGCGTTATGTCATCGTAGTTAAACAGTACCGGTAAATTATCCCGTACAACCTTATTAACGTGAGTTGCTACCACACTGGCACAATCTACGATTTGATAACCGAAATTCAAGGCGTTGGTTTTATCCTGTGGCTCTATCCACACCACGGCTAATCCGTAAGTTGGGTCTATTGCCAGAATGCCGTCTACTTCTCCATATTGTTCTGAAGTTGGAATTGCCATCAACTTATCAATATGGACTTCACCACCTGCCACTTTTATTCCATTAATATTGATAGTGTATTGCGAGGGTTTTAAACGAAAATTTTCCCGCACTTTAATTTCAGGTAATAAAACTCCGCAGGTCTCCGAGATAATTTGTCGCACACCACGCAGGCGCTGGGTCAGGGGGCGGCCTTTTAATTCATCGACCAATGTAACCAGTTTATAACCCAGGGTTAGGCCAATAGGTTCGACCACCGGGATATTATCCCAGTTGATATTTAACGAGTTATCATCAGATATTGCTTGGTTGAGGGCCGTAAGATCGGGCTCAACATCTGCTTGCTGAATTTTTTTACTTTGCTGCCTAGCGGCGAAGAGGAGTAATCCGGTGAAGCTGAGAAAGGCAAGATGGGGCATCCCCGGCACAATGGCGAGAATGAACATCACAAATGCCGCAGCATATAAAATGGTCGGTTTCGCCAGTAACTGATCTTTAATTTCATCAGTCATATCACCGCCGTCACTCACTCGGGTGACAATAATTGCCGCTGCGGTTGCTAATAATAATGAAGGGATCTGGGCGACCAGGCCATCACCGATGGTCAGTAAAACATATTGCTGGAATGACTGGCTGGCACTGAGATCGTATTTAAAAATACCGATACAAATACCGCCGATGACGTTAATCACCAAGATCATAATACCGGCAATGGCATCACCACGAACAAATTTGGATGCCCCGTCCATTGCGCCATAGAAATCAGCTTCACTCGCCACTTCTTTACGACGCAAACGTGCTTGTTCTTGGTTGATTAATCCCGCATTGAGGTCGGCATCAATAGCCATCTGTTTGCCTGGCAGTGCATCCAGTGTAAAGCGCGCGGAAACTTCAGAAATTCGCTCCGCACCTTTAGTCACCACCACAAAGTTGATGATCATTAGAATGATAAATACGACAAAGCCAACAACAAAATTGCCGCCAATCACCACCTGACCAAAAGCTTCAATAACTTTACCAGCAGCTCCAGGCCCTTCATGGCCATCAAGTAATACCACTCGGGTTGATGCTACATTCAATGTTAAGCGCATTAAGGTAGCAATTAGCAATATGGTTGGGAATATTGCAAAATCGAGCGGCCGTTTACTGTTTACACTGACCAATAAAACCAATACAGCCAAAACAATATTAAAGGTGAATAAGATATCCAATACGATTGGCGACAGTGGCAAAATAACCATTGCCAGTACACAAAGTATTAGTATTGGAACTGTAATGTGTATTTCTTTTAATATATGTGCAAGGTTATTAAATTTATTTTTCATCATGGTATTTCTGCATCTCTTTAGGGATCCCAAGGTGGGTATTTAATACCGGTTTATTGGCCAGCCCGGAGCGCCAGGACTTGACCTGCATAACATAGGTGAGTACCTGAGCGATGGCGCGGTACAGCTGAGCTGGCACCTGTTGGTTGACCTTGGTTGTATGATAAATAGCACGTGCTAAAGGCGGGAACTCAACAATTTCAATATTATTTTTTTCAGCAACACTTCGAATATATAAAGCAATGTCATCTTTACCTTTTGCGACAATATAGGGAGCGCTGGCCTTCTCTGGGGAATATTTTAATGCTACGGAAAAATGTGTTGGGTTGGTAATGATAACGTCAGCATTTGGTACGGATTTATTAATTTGTCCCATTGAGAATTGTCGTTGTAATTGACGAACTCTGGCTTTAATTTCTGGATTACCATCATTACTTTTGTGCTCTTGTTTGACCTCCTGTTTGGTCATTTTCATTTTCTTTTTGAACAGATAAGTGCTCAGCGGAATATCTATTACAGCAAAGATCACAATAATAGTGATGAAATACACTAAAATGCCGTGATACAAACTGAAGCCTTCAGTAATTGCCTCTAGTAAGGGCAATGCCTGTAAGCGCAATAAATCAGCTAGCGAGTTGTTGACCATGATATACAGGGTGTAAAGCACAATGCTGCATTTAGCCAACATCTTCAGCACTTCAGTCCCATTACTGGCAGAGAATATTTTTTTAATACCCGCTATAGGGCTGAGTTTTTTAAGGTCAGGTATTAATTTTACAGGGGTGAAATTCCAGCCGCCAGGAATTAGCGTTGCTACAATACTGGCCAGTGGAATTGGGATTAATGTGATTAAAAATTTGCCAAAAATAAACAAATTGATCCGCAATAATTGCTCCAATGCAGTGGGATCGTCCATCCGGCTTGCCATACGACTCACCGCCAGAAATGACTCTTTAATCAGCTCTTTGTAATAGGGCATAAATAAGGTCAGTGTTATCAGTGATGCCACTAGCCCGGCGGCCATGGTGACATCTTTCGACCGCGGGATATCCCCCTTCTTTCTGGCTTTTGTCAGTTTGCCGGTGGTGGGTTTTTCACTTTTTTCTCCGGTACTGGCCGACATCAGCGCACCTTCATTCTTTCGAGTTGAGTCAGGATCTCATTGGTTAAATTGAGATAATGATCCGGCACATTAATTGCCAGTAACAACAGGCATAGCAAGCCGAACAGCATCCCTATTGGGAAACCTAGTGAGAACAGATTTAAGGTTGGCGATATACGGTTCAGTAAGCCAAAAGACCCCTGCACAATCAGCATAATAAATGTCGTTGGCAGGGCCAGTAGTGTGGCGGATGACATGATCCAGCCAAGACTTAATGCTAGCGAGCGCAGCGAAAAGTCATTAATTGCCTCGCCCATTGGCCAACTGTCGAAACTTTTGTGCAGGATGGTGACAAACAGCAAATGTCCATCCAGGGTAAAAAATATCAGCGCACTGAAAACAAAAATAATCTGCGAAATCACAGTAGTAGAGGAGCCACTGGCTGGATCATTCATCACAGCCATGCCTAAACCCATATTCATAGATAAAATTTGCCCCGCCGCCTGTAATGCAGCAAAAACCAATTGCAATATTGAGCCGAATAGCCAGCCCCACAGAATTTGTTCCCCTGCCAGTAATAGCGAATGCATTGACCATAATTCGCTGATAATTACCGGCTGCTTAAGCATTGGGGTAATCAGAACCGCGAGCAGTAAAGCCGTGCCAATTTTCGCTTTACGGGTAAAGGCCCGATGTTGAATAACCGGGCAAAAATGTAAGAATGACAAAATCCGAACAAAAGGCAGCCAGAGTGCAAATAACGGCGTTGTCAGTGTTTGAATATCAATTCCCATCGGCATTTATCCAACCAACTGTGCAGCTTGATGGAAAATATTAATGGTGAAATCACTCAACTTGGTGAGCATCCATTTGCCAGCAAATATTAATACCAACATGGTCATGACCAACCGTGGCAGGAAGCTGAGGGTTTGCTCATTAATCTGTGTGGTGGCCTGAAATATACTGACCAGCAGTCCCGTTAATAAGCTGGGAATAATAGCGACCACGGAAATGATCAAGACCAAATGCAATCCAGCCGCAATAATGTCCCCGGCAATATCTGCGGTCATCATGCTATAGCCCCTGTACGCTGGCAGTTAGAGTGCCAACAATTAATGTCCAGCCATCGCATAAGACAAACAGCATTAATTTAAAGGGCAAAGAGACAATGAGTGGTGACAGCATCATCATCCCCATCGCCATCAAAATACTCGCGACAATCAGGTCAATAACCAAAAACGGAATGTAAATCATAAAGCCAATTTGGAAGGCTGTTTTCAGCTCACTGAGAACATATGCTGGTGTGACCACGGTAAGGTCTTGTTGCTGTGGTTCGCCAGTGACTTGGGCGATATCCATCATTTGTTCCAGCGATTTAGTGCTGGTTTGTGCCAGCATATAATTCTTCAGCGGGATTTCTGCCCGACGTAATGCTTGTGGCAAGGTGATTTCATCATTCTGGAAAGGAATGACGGCATCCTCATGAATTTTGGTCCAAACTGGGCGCATTACTAAGAGAGTTAAGGCCAGTGCAATACCTGTCAGCACTTTATTCGGCGGGCTTTGCTGTAATCCCAGAGCCTGACGTAATATCGCTAAGACGATGATAAAGCGGGTGAAACAGGTCATCATCAGCATCATGATGGGCAGCAGCCCGAGTAGCGTCATCAGGATCAAGATTTCAATTTTGACATTAAAATCCTTACCGGCCGCGGTGGGAACAGTGCTGAATAAGGTAATGCCCCCCTCTTGTGCCAAGAGAAGAGGGGAATACAGTAAGCCACTGATAAATAAGCCGCCACTCAAAATGATGGCAGTCATAGTCGGTCGGCGCTTTAACATCATAGAGCCAGCTCACCCAAGCCCTGGCTGTTGAAACTGACAATGCGCAGGCCATATTTTTCGTTGATGACCACCACTTCAGCCTGGCCAAACATGATGCCATTGACCTTGATATCCAGTGGTTCACCCGCCAGTTTGTCCAGCTCAATCACTGAATCACTGTTTACTGTCATTAACTCGGAAAGTGGGATATCTACCGAGGCAACTTCCAGGGTTAGGGTGACCGGAATGCGGCTGAACAGCGATATTTTGCGCTGTTGTTCATGCAGGCTGTCATTTACTGAAGGCGCTTCAATAGGTTCGACAGGAAGTGGCGTACTTATTTGGCTCTCTTCCATTGAAAAATTAAAATCCAGGTCATTGCCGAGTTCAAGGGATTGATCAGTCATGGTTTATCTCATTAGTTTTGTCATTAAATTCAGATAAAAATAGCTTGCCGCGACTCTCACTTACCACGGCACTAAATAAGGATTCTTTGCCAATAAATACCGGGAAATGCTCAGGTAGTGTGGCAGGAATAATATCTCCTTCTTTTAGTTTCATCAGATCAGAGAATGTCAGTTCGCTGCAACTTAATTTACTGGTGAGCCGAATAGGCAGTTTTTTTACCAGTTGATCAAATTGTTTTATTGAAAATGTTTGATTTTTCTTCTTTTCAGATTGGTGCTCGTTATTTAACTTGCTGAGGAATCTATCTACATGGGGAAGGTCAATCAGCAATGTGAAAGCACATTTTTCATAACCCTTTAACCAGAAATCCATACGATATGACCAATTGGCTATCGGTGGAGAGTTATTGTTTTTTATATCCAGTAATTCACCGAATTCGGGTTGATTCAAAATCAGGTCAGTTATATCAAGGCTGAGTTTATTTTTCAGTCTCTCTTCTGTTTGGGTTATGGGTAAGTTTTCTACGTCAGAAATGATATTTTTTTCTTTGGTCAAACCATAGTAATCATTGAGGAGATTCAGCAGCAGTGTCCGATCAATATCAAATGCAACATTACCAATTTGGCTACAAAGTGTTTTGGCATTTTTATAGCTACAGTCTGTTTCGAATGTAATATCCGTTAAGGCAACATTGATACGATATTTTTTTAAAAAATAGAGGCTAATGTTACTTTCAATAGCAGCAAAGTAGTCACCCACTATTTTAGGTATCTTATGATAAGGACGACCTAACTTACTAACATCAAGTGTCATTACTTTGGGTAGGGAATCACTGTTATGAACCCTTAATTTAGCTTTGTTTTGCTGCATGGTTTATCCAAAATCAAAGTCAGGTTAATATTCTTTTAGCTGTACAAAAATGCACGTAACGAATAAGAAATATCAATGCTAGTAAGTCATATCTATTACAGAGTGATAAGTATCTTATCCACTAAATTTTATTAGGATAAAGGACGTTTTATACTCTTACGCATCCGGGTAATTCATTTATGACTTGAATTTATCAAGGAGTAAATTAAACCTGAGATTACAATTAAGTACAATGCTAATTACTTTATTAATTTATTTGTTTTTTATTGCCAAATTAATAACTTATTTATAAGTTGTTGTTTTCACTAGATTAATTTATTTAATTTTTATTTAATTACTTGATTTTCAACAGAATGCTTATAGTTTGACGCAATGTTTTATATCTTTTCTTAATACGTTTTTTAGTAATGCGTCTGGGCAGTTGCTTTTTTCTTTCTAAGAGTATTAAGAATGCTGTTTTTGTGTCGTTTTATTATTTGTTGAACGCATTTCATTAGCTTCACTGGGGAGTAATTACATTATGATGAATATGACTGTGGATATGTCGTCTAAGAGTGAACATGGTTTTGTCGCTAATGCGCCCTCCAGTGTGAGTGTATTTTCCCTTGCTCGTCGGGTAGCTGAATTTAATGTTCCGGTATTAATTACCGGGGAGACAGGGACAGGGAAAGAGTGTGTTGCCAAATATATTCATCAGAAAGCGATGGGGGAGAATTCTCCCTATGTCGCGGTAAACTGTGCCGCTATTCCTGAGAATATGCTGGAGGCCATATTATTCGGCTATGAAAAAGGTGCTTTTACCGGGGCTGTCACCAGTGTTGCAGGTAAATTTGAACAAGCTAATGGCGGGACGCTATTACTGGATGAAATTGGTGATATGCCATTAGCCCTGCAAGTTAAGTTATTGCGCGTATTACAAGAGCAAGAAGTTGAACGTTTAGGGAGCCATAAACGTATTCCTCTCGATATCCGGATTATTGCTTCAACCAATAAAGAGTTAAGTGTTGAAATCGCTGAAGGGCGTTTTCGTCAGGATCTTTATTATCGCCTGTCGGTGGTGCCTATTCATATCTCACCTTTACGTGAAAGACCAGAAGACATTATGCCGTTGGTAAAGGCATTTTTTAATAAATATAGGAACTTCCTGGACGTAAAAATAAATATTACGCCACAGGCTCAACATGAGTTACAGGCATACCCTTGGCCGGGTAATGTGCGTGAGTTAGAAAATGTCATTCAGCGAGGGATTATTATGAGTAATAACGGCCTGATAGATGTTCCACATTTAGGCCTGTCTGTGGCAAATGATTTTGTATCAAAAACAAGTGAGTCGGTAAGTCATCATCTGACACCTTCGGCGGCAAATTTTCAGCCTGTTGATAATGAAAGCAATATTAAATTGCGTGGGCGATTAGCCCAATATCAATATATCGTGGATTTACTACAACGACACCAGGGAAATAAATCCAAGACTGCCGCATTTTTAGGTATTACCCCCCGAGCATTACGATATCGACTGGCCAATATGCGTGAAGATGGTATCGACATTGAGTGTTACTCATAAGAGGAAAAAAGATGGATAAAGTCGGAGCTATCAATATGCCTCGCCTGCAATTACCCGTGATGTTGGAAATGCAACAAATGGCGGCAATGGCCGGCAGCAGCATTCAGTTCGATGCTGCGTCCCCTGAGCCTGCGGGGAATAACATATTCGCTCAGGGAAAGGAGGGGAATTCGCCTGCTTTTTCCCAGGTATTCAAGGGCGCAATTAACAGTGTGGATAACTTACAACATGTGGCCAGCAATAAGCAGACCGCCATGGATATGGGCATTAGTGATGATTTAACCGGCACGATGCTAGCAAGTCAGAAAGCCAGTGTGGCTTTCTCCGCGATGGTGCAGGTGCGTAATAAACTTACCACTGCACTGGATGAAGTCATGAATACTGCGTTGTAGGGCAAATCGGTGTTAGAGAAAATCAAACAAAAATTATCCTCTACCAAGATGGATAATAATCAAAAAAATCTTCTTATGGGCGCTGCCGCGATTTTGGTTACTGGCGCGATTATTTTCAGCCTTTGGCGCAGTTCGCAGGGCTATACCGCACTTTTTGGCTCACAGGAGAATATTCCAGTAGCGCAAATGGTTGAGGTACTCGACCAAGAGGCCATTGCTTATCGTATTAATCCTGATAATGGCCAGGTTTTGGTAGCTGAAAATCAGTTAGGCAAAGCCCGTATTTTACTGGCAGCAAAAGGGATAACTGCAACCTTGCCAGTGGGTTACGAACTTATGGATAAAGAAACTATGCTGGGCAGCAGCCAGTTTATCCAGAGTGTTCGTTACAAACGCAGTCTGGAAGGGGAATTGGCGCAAAGCATCATGGCATTAACTGCCGTGGATTATGCCCGAGTTCATTTGGGGATGAGTGAAGCCAGCTCTTTTGCCATTAGTAATCGTGCTGAAAGTAGTGCTTCCGTGGTGTTGCGGCTCAAGTATGGTCAGGCTCTAAAACCGGAACAAGTGGGCGCGATTGTCCAATTGGTGGCGGGCAGCATGCCCGGTATCAAAGCCGCCAATGTTCGTGTTGTTGATCAACACGGAGAATTGCTGTCAGAAGCTTATCAGGCCAACAGTAGCGGGATGCCGAGTGTGAAAAGTGGGGCTGATTTAGCCCATTATTTGCAGAGCACCACGGAGAAAAGTATTGCCAATCTGTTGAGCTCGGTAGTGGGGGCCAATAATTATCGCATCAGTGTAGCAACGCAGCTGGATTTAAGCCGCATTGAAGAAACATTGGAGCGCTATGGCCCGGAGCCACGTATTAGCGATGAAAATATTCAGCAGGAAAATAACAACGATGACATGGCAATGGGAGTCCCTGGCTCTTTAAGTAATCAGCCTGTTGCTCAGCCCGGAAATATGACCGCACCGACAGCGGTTAGCCGCAGTCAGGCACAGCGCAAATATACCTATGACCGCGATATCCGCCATGTACGCCACCCCGGATTTAAGCTCGATAAGATGACGGTTGCCGTTATCTTGAATAAATCGGCCCCCGCGCTGGAAAATTGGGCACCGGAACAATTGGCAGAATTAAAGCGTTTAATTGAGGATGCCGCCGGTATTGATGTGAAACGTGGCGACTCATTGACCTTGAATATGCTGGCATTTACTGCCCCGACGGTGATGGAAGAATCTGTTATTCCGTGGTGGCAAGACCCAACGACCTTCCGCTGGGCTGAAATTATCGGCATTGGGTTATTGTCACTATTGTTCTTGCTATTCGGTGTTCGACCATTGATGAAACGGTTGGCGCGTCGGGATCAGCAACTGGTGAATAGCGCGTCGGCAGAAGAGAGTGAGAATGCTGGGATTATTGAGACCGCCACTGACAGCAGCACGTCATTGGAGCAGACGTTGTCGGGTTCCTCATTCCAGGAAAGTGATAATTTGCCGCCGCAAGGTTCTGGTTTAGAAACAAAAATCAGCCACTTGCAAAAACTGGCTCAGTCAGAAACTGAACGCGTCGCCGAAGTCATTAAACAATGGATTAATAATAATGAACGAACTAAACCCCAATCAGAATGATGATGCGATCGTCAGTGATATTGCCCCAGCAGCTGCGCCTATTCGCAGCCGCCTGGAGCAGGCCGGCATTTTATTACTGAGTATTGGTGAAGAAGCTGCGGCCAAGGTGATGCAGAAACTGAGTCGTGAAGAGGTGATATGCATCAGCCAAATGATGTCTCGCCTGCATGGTGTTAAGTTGAACCATGCGCGGCAGGCCTTGGATGATTTCTTCGTCGATTATCGGGAACAAAGTGGGATTAATGGGGCATCTCGCAGCTATCTTCAGGGAATTTTAAATAAGGCCTTAGGCAGCGATATCGCCAAAAGTGTTATTAATGGCATTTATGGCGATGAAATTCGCCATCGTATGACGCGGTTACAGTGGGTTGGCACCCCTCAGTTGGTGGCGCTGATTGAGCAAGAACATTTGCAATTACAGGCCGTGTTTCTGGCCTTTTTACCCCCAGATGTGGCGGCAGAAGTATTGTCCTATCTGGAGAAAGGCCGTCAGGACGATGTGCTGTACCGCATTGCCAAGCTTGATGATGTGAACCGCGATGTTGTCGATGAGCTGGACCGTCTAATTGAACGCGGCGTCGCGGTGCTGTCAGAGCATGGCTCTAAAGTGATAGGGATTAAGCAGGCGGCAAATATCGTCAATCGCATTCCCGGTAATCAGCAGCAGTTGCTGGAACAATTGGGTGAGCGCGATGAAACTGTCTTGAATGACCTTAAGGATGAAATGTATGAATTCTTTATCCTTAGTCGTCAAAGTGAGGCGACATTGCAGCGCCTGATGGATGATATCCCGATGAGTGACTGGGCGATTGCGCTAAAAGGCACCGAGCCGGTGCTGCGCCAAGCCATCTATGATGTGCTGCCAAAACGCCAGATACAACAACTGCAAAATGCCACCAATCGTATGGGGGCAGTACCGGTTAGTCGTGTCGAACATGTGCGCAAAGAGATAATGGCACAAGTTCGCCTGTTGGCAGAATCGGGCGATATCCAAGTGCAATTGTTCGCTGAACAGACGATGGAGTAAGGTAATGTTGACAAAAAACGGCCGACGCTCCGGCGAAATGAATGTGCGCGTCCATCAGTTCCCACCACTGCGCCAAAACCGCCAGAATCGCCAATCGGAGGGCGAGCTGGCAATGGATCCGGTGGAATACCAAAAACAGTTAATGGAGGGGTTTCAGGAAGGGGTTAGCCAGGGCTTTAGTAAGGGCCTGGCAGAGGGAAAAGAAGAAGGATATCAGGCAGGTATTCGCCAAGGTCATGAAGACGGCGTGGCGCAAGGGCGGGTGGAAGGACGCGAGGCAGAAAGTGGCCGCTTTAATGACGCCATCGAACCTTTCACCGGCTATATTGCGAAAATGCATGACTATTTTCGCAACTATGAAACCCGCCGTCGTGATGAATTGCTGCAATTGGTCGAGAAAGTCACCCGTCAGGTTATTCGGTGTGAATTGGCGTTGCAGCCCGCACAATTACTGGCGTTAGTCGAAGAAGCTTTAGCGGCGCAGCCCGCCGCACCAACACAGTTGAAAGTGTATTTGAACCCGACAGAGCTGGGCCGCATCAAGGATGTTGCGCCAGAGAAAGTTCAACAGTGGGGCTTGGTTGCCGATGCTGATATGGTCAGCGGCGAGTGCCGTGTGGTCACGGACACCACGGAAATTGATGTGGGTTGTCAGCATCGTTTAGACCAATGTGTTGATGCACTGAAGAGCAGCTTATTGCCGGATCAAGACCATGAGTGAGTTGGCGTCACTGGATGATGCGCTGAAATCTATCGATAACATTAATCTGGCCAGAGTTGCTGGCCGGTTAGTGCGGGTTAACGGCATTTTGCTGGAAAGTGTGGGCTGCCGCTTGGCTATTGGTCAGCGCTGTCGCATTGAAAGTGCGGCGGCCACATTTATTGATGCACAAGTTGTCGGGTTTGATAGGGAGGTGACTTACCTGATGCCTTTCAAACAACCCGATGGCTTGATAGGGGGCGCGCGGGTCTTCCCAAGTTATCTGGACGGCGAGTTAATGATAGGTGACAGCTGGCTCGGGCGTGTCGTCAATGGCCTGGGCGAACCTATTGATGATAAAGGGCCATTGAGTGGCGATACGCCCTTGCAACAGCAACTGCCGCAAATTCACCCTTTGCAACGCCAGCCCGTCAGTGCGCCGCTGGATGTTGGCGTAAAAGCCATTAATGGCCTGCTCACCATTGGCAAAGGGCAGCGGGTTGGATTGATGGCGGGCAGCGGCGTGGGCAAAAGTATGCTGCTCGGCATGATGACCCGCTATACCCAAGCGGATGTGGTGGTGGTGGGGTTGATTGGCGAACGCGGCCGGGAAGTTAAAGAGTTTATCGAGCATTCATTGCAAGCCAGCGGTATGGCAAAGTCGGTAGTGATTGCCGCCCCCGCCGATGAATCTCCGCTAATGCGCATTAAGGCCACTGAGCTGTGTCATTCCATCGCCACTTATTATCGTGATAAGGGCAAAGATGTGTTGTTGCTGGTGGATTCTCTGACTCGCTATGCCATGGCACAGCGGGAAATTGCGCTGTCTTTGGGGGAGCCACCGGCAACAAAAGGTTATCCACCTTCCGCCTTTAGCATTATTCCTCGTCTGGCCGAAAGTGCGGGTAACAGCAGCGGTAGCGGCACCATGACCGCCATTTATACCGTCCTGGCGGAGGGCGATGATCAGCAGGATCCCATTGTCGATTGCGCCAGAGCCGTATTGGATGGGCACATTGTATTGACGCGAAAACTGGCCGAGGCCGGGCACTATCCAGCCATTGATATCAGCCAGTCAATCAGCCGCTGTATGAATCAAATATCGCCGGATAACCAGATCCTCTCGGCGCGATTTTTAAAGCAATGCTATGCCGACTATATGGAAATCAAACCATTGATTCCTTTGGGAGGATATGTTGCGGGGGCGGATCCCCGAGTGGATCAGGCGGTGCAGTACCACCCAGCGATTATTGATTTTCTGCGCCAGGAAGTAAGCCAACCCGCCACACTGGCGGCAACCTTAGAGCATCTAAATACTCTCTATCCATCATCAGCAAGTTAAAATCAGAGTGGTATGCTAAATGAATATGATCAAAACACTGCAACAATTGCAGCAGCTACGGAAACAGGCATTAAATCAATCGAGTAGCCAATTGGCACAACAAAAGCAGCTGTGCCAGCGCTATCAAAATAATATTAATGCGCTTATCTCCTTGGCGCATTTATCATTAACCCTGACCAAGGACGGCGCAACCAAAGTGGCGGCGTCACAAATGGTTAATAATGCTCGCTATAAAAGCCATATTCAGCGAGTGATTGACTGGCAAGAGCAGGAACATATCCTGGCAAAGATTGAGGCCTCTAAGTTGCAGCTTCAGTTGCAACAGCAAGCCCTGCAGGAAAAAACCGTGGCGGTAGTATTGGAGCAACAACAAGAATTGCGTCAGTTGGCCAAAGGGCGCAGTGAGCAGAAAGCCACGGATGCTCAGGCGGTGCAAACTTGGCTGCGCCGCACTGCATAATAAGATGACCGGCAACCTCAAGCATTCAATTTGAGTGCTTGAGGTTGCTCGTTAATCCCCCGCTTTGCGCGGGCGGCCTGTTCTTACCTTACCTGTTTGATGACCCGCTGACATTCTTCGCGCCGCATCAACCCATTTGGCCTATTTCCCGCTAATCAACATTTTTTTCAGTCAAATATTGTTTTCAGTCAAACATTGTTTTCAATCAAACATTGTTTTCAGCCAAATATTGTTATCAGCCAAATATTGTCATCAATCTGGCGCACTCAATTGGAGTGCTTTTTTATAATAATTTGAGTGGAAGATGACAGGCGATAAAAAAATCGCCATAGCGGTTAATACACTATGGCGATGATTTATTAGGGGGAATATCCCATAATATCAATGTGATAAAAATGGGTGGATAAAGGCTATTTAGAGCATCAACCCGCATACAGAAAATCTGATTTTGTTTCTGTCAATGTAGATAGGATATCCATCTGCATATTGAGCAGTACACCATTATGGTGATTTTGCTGGCGGCAAGCATCGGCCCGCAAACGTAAATCAGCCCATAAAGCATAGGAATGCTCACGATAATGTGCCGGCAAGCGAGATATCAATAAATGGATACCCGCTTTATGGGTCGGCAACTGTAATTCTTGCATGAGTAACCGGCGCTCAGTGGCTGTTTTATCAATAGTATTATACAGTTCCATTAACTTTGGATTCAGTAATTTCAATCCTTCAGAATCATGTTTAACCATTAATTCCCGCTGCTTAACCAGTAACTTTTCCAGGGCAATATAACGTTTGCGATCTTCCTGAATGGAAACCAATAACTGCTTAATATTATGCTGTTTTTTTACCGATTCAGATTCCATTGTTGGGTCAGTTCCTGTGGAAGTTGATCATCGCTTTAGCAATATCTGCGCTATTAAGCTGAATTTGGCCCGCTTGAATCTCTGCTTTAGCCGCTGCAATTCGCTCGCCGTCTATTTCTGGCATTGCCTGCAATTGCTTGTGCAGGTCAGCTGTGGACGCAGTATGTTGCGTGGTGTCAGCAATGGCTTTAATGGGGGCTATCGCTTGAATTACTGGGGCATTTTCATTTTTTGCGACGGATGTAGCCGACATCATTTGTTGTTTGTGTGTATTAATTTCCATATAAAATCACCTTATAGTCAGTTGCCGAACGGTGAGCTTAGCGCTGCTGTTTTGTGGTAAATATACCCTTGTTTCTTGAAGTTGCGCCGCTGTCGGTTGCAACTCAGTTACTTGGGTATAGCGTCACAGCCCGGCTAAAACTTAATTCTTCATGCCCCCAGGGGTTAACTCTTCATGCCCAAGGGTTAACTATTCGTAATCCCTAGCATTCTCACTTTGCCGATATCCTCAACAATGGCGCTAATCGTGCGTTTGCTGCTCAGGTTTTTCACTTTGATAAGCTCCCCTTTACGGCCATTTTTCAGAGCTTCACCTAGCATGCGGGCTTCAATGCCATCTTGTTCCGCAATCATCACCACATGCTGACCTCGGGTGACTAAAACCGGTTGTTCCAACTGTGCCGATGTCACTATTTGCAGGTTACGGATCCGCCGTTTGACAGTGAATCCCACTATCTCATCCGGGTTAGTAATGTAGCTGCCTTGTGCTGCCGAAATATTTTTCTTCTTTAATTCAATGTCACTTGGGGCCACCACTTTACCGCGCTCAAGGGTGTTTTTTGCCACCCAAACCGGCAGATAGATATCCGGTTTTACTGTGACGGCCACTTCCCAGCCCTGACCATCACCGCAGCTGATGTCATAGCGTAAACGCGACAAATCACGTTGCCCATTGAGAGGGGCGGCTACGCGAAGCGCACTCTGGCACAGCTTATAGCGGCTGACTTCGGTAGGAATAAAAATATTCATTTTTACGGTGTAGCCCTGCCAATTTTTATTTTTGGCTGTTTGGCTAAGGTCGGCGCTGGCTGCTTGCAAGGCCTGCGCATACACCTGTTTTCGGGTGTTGGTCGGAGCGCTGTGTGCAGTGCTCGCCCACAGGGGGATAAGACAAATAAAGAGACAGACACCCCGGCAGTAACGGCGGATGAAAAAAGTCATTGCTGAGGGGAAAAATTGCTTCCCTTTATGGCGGTTAAATTTCGATAAAACGTTTCTAATCATGATGTTATAAACCTGGCACGTTGTTTGCATTATTGGGTGTGAGTTCGTGCAACAACAGCCTTTAAACATCAAATTAGGACGTATTTTGTGGGCATTGATTTTCAGAAAGCATTAGGGGTTCACCCTGCGGCGATGCAGCTTCGACTTACCAGAGCAGAGCTGCTATCCGCCAACCTGGCCAATGTGAATACGCCAAATTTCCAGGCTAAAGATATTGATTTTGCCGCTGAAATGCAACGGGCAAAACGAGGTGGGGTTGGGATGACATCACCGCAAATGAAATACCGGTTGCCTTATCAACCCTCACAGGATGGCAACACCGTGGCATTGAATGTCGAGCAGGCAAATTTTTCACAAAATGCCCTCGATTATCAAACCAGTTTGTCATTCCTCAATATGAAATTATCGGGATTGAAGCATGCGATTGAAGGGAAATAGGGATGTCATTTAACAATATTTATCGCATATCAGGCTCCGCGATGACGGCCCAAACCATCAGGCTGAACACCATCGCCAGTAACCTGGCTAATGCTGAGTCGCCAGCCGCGTCAGAGGCCACGGTATACAAAGCGCGCAGCCCGGTATTTTCTGCGGTGTATTCCCCCCGCAGTGCTGCGGCACCTGGTGGTGTTGGTGGGGCGCAGGTGCAGGTGTTGGATGTAGTGGAAACTGGCGGGTCAGTACAGCGTTATGAACCCAATCATCCGCTGGCTAACCCGCAGGGTTATGTCTTTTATCCGCAGGTTAATGTGGTTTCGGAAATGGCAGACATGATGTCGGCTTCACGTAGTTTTGAAACCAATGTTGAAGTTCTTAACAGTGTGAAAAGCATGCAGCAAAGCGTGTTGAGGCTTGGAGAACGATAATTATGAATATTAATGAAAACAAAAGCTTATCAGGTAATTCTGGAAATTCTCTCCTACCTGCAGGGGATACCATCACCGGTGATCAGCTTAATAACCAGTTTATGACCTTGCTGGTGGCGCAAATTCAGAATCAAGACCCACTGAACCCAACAGATGGCACCGAGTTTGTCAGCCAGATGGCGCAGTTATCACAGGTTCAATCCACTGAAAATATGGCCAAACTGCTGAAAAGTAACACTGTGCAGATGGAAAAAATGCAAGCCATGGCCACGGCCAATCTGGTTGGGCAAAACGTGATGGTTGAGAGCGGCACTATTGAGTTAGATAACAAGAAGCAAAGTGGGCGTCTTACCTTGCAGCAAGCCGCATCGGACGTAGTGGTGTATCTGACTGATACCGCTGGGCGCGAACATCCGATCAATTTGGGCGAGCAATCCGCTGGCAGTGTGAATTTCACCCTTGATCCCTCGCAACACAAACTTAAACCGGGCAAATACCAACTCAGTGCCGTGAGTAGCTCTGGGGAAGATTTAATTCCGGTGGAATTAGCCGGTGCGGTCAACTCGGTGCGCATTCCATCACAAGGCGGGGCGGCGCAGTTGAATGTCGCCGGTATTGGCGAGGTGCCATACCGCAAAATCAAACAGTTTGGTATTTAACCCAGTATTGGCATTTTTAATGTCATATCGGTAAGCCAATAAAAATAACCTATTATTTTATAAGAGAAAATTGTATGAGTTTTAGTATTGCCAATACCGGTCTGAGTGCTGTAACTGAGCAGTTGAGCACTATCAGTAACAATATTGCCAACTCCGCCACCAAAGGTTTTAAAGCTAGCCGGACTGAGTTTGCTTCAATGTATGCCCAATCACAGCCTTTGGGTGTTGCTGTCAGTGGCGTTTCACAAAGTATTAATAAAGACGGCTCGATTGACCGAACCGGTAATGCGATGGATTTAGCCATTGCCGGCAATGGTTTTTTTGTGGTGAAAAACAGTAACGGTGACGAGGCCTATACCCGTGCCGGGATGTTCACCAGTGATAAAAGTGGCATGTTGGTCAATGGCAGTGGCATGAAATTACAAGGCTATCCGGTTGATGCTGCTGGCAATATACAGACTGGTATTATCAGTGATCTGAAGGTAAGCACCGCTGGCTTGCCAGCAAAAGCTTCCACCCAAATAGACTTTATGGCGAATTTGCCCGCCGGTGCAGCCGTCCCCCTTGCTGCTTTTGATAAAAGTAATCCAGACAGCTATAACAATATGTCTATGTCGACGGTGTATGACTCATTAGGCCGTGAACATGCGGTGGCACAATATTTTGTTAAGAATGCACCACCACCACCCCCTGGCCCCCTCGCCCCTCCTGCTCCAATTGTCAGTGAGTGGACAGTTTATACCGCCATTGATGGTGTTATTCCTGCCAATAACCCGTCACATACCCTTGTCTTTGATGTTTCAGGGGTTCTGACCTTAGGTAACAACATGGCTATCAGTGGGGGGTACGGCTCACCAGGTGCCGCCCCTTACTCTATTGATGTTGACTATGCTGGCACCACGCAGTTCGACTCTAATTTTCTTCCTACCACCAATAAAAGCGATGGCTATACCTCTGGGAGTAAAAATGGTGAGCGCATTGAAAATGATGGTTCGGTCTATGCCACATTTAGTAATGGTGAGCGGATGCTGCAAGGCAGGCTGGTATTAGCCAATTTTGCCAATCCTAATGGTTTAGCGGCTCAAAATGGCACCACCTGGAGTGCAACCAGTAAATCGGGCGCAGCATTATTAGGCGAAGCGGGTTCGGGCATGTTAGGCAGCATTGAAGCGGGCGCATTAGAAGCCTCTAACGTCGATTTAACCGCAGAATTGGTTGGCCTGATGACGGCGCAACGAAATTACCAGGCGAACACCAAAATCATCAGCACCAATGACAGCATGATGAACGCGCTGTTCCAGGTGCTGTAATGGATAAGCTCCTTTATACCGCCGTCAGCGGGGCTAACCGCAGCCTGACGCAGCAAAAAATCCATGCCAATAACCTGGCTAACGTCAACACTCAGGGCTTTCGTGCTGATTTAGAACGCGCCACGGCGACTCAGGTACCGGGCGGCGGCTACAACAGTCGCGTGGCGGTACTTAGCCAAAATGGCGGCGTCGATATGACCGCAGGGAGTTTGCAAGAAACCGGCCGGGAACTGGATATCGCGCTGAAAGACCGTGGGCTGATTGCGGTGCTCAGTGGTGGCCGCGAGGCTTATACCCGTAATGGCCAAATGGATGTCGGCCCTGACGGTGATTTGACCATCAATGGCTTAGCCGTGTTGGGAGATGGCGGCCCGATTGTCTTGCCGCCTTATTCCAGTGTCTCGGTTGCTGATGACGGCACCATCGCCATTATTCCACAAGATGGCGGCATCAAAATGCCCGCAGATGTTGACCGCATCAAACTGGTGGATATTCCGGTTAATCAGCTCAGCAAAAATAACCTTGGGCTATTAGTGGCCGGCCGTGGTGCAGCGCCACGTGATGAAAATGTTCAGGTGGTGAGTAAACATCTGGAAAGCAGCAATATTTCCGCCATCAGCGAAATGACCGCCAGTATTTCCCTCAGTCGCCAATTTGAAGCGCAAATCAAAATGATGAAAGTGGCCGAAGAGTTGGCACAAAACGGTAACCGAATGATTCGCGGCAGCTAATGCCCGCATCAATACATGCTTATTTAATGGATAGTTACACTAGGGAATTGTACTTATGAATCCTGCTTTATGGGTCAGTAAAACCGGCTTGGCAGCACAAGATGCCAAGATGAACGCCATTTCGAACAACCTGGCGAACGTCAATACTGACGGCTTTAAGCGCGACCGCGTGGTATTTGAAGATTTGTTCTATCAAAACCAACGCACCCCCGGTACACCACTGGATCAAAACAATGCGACGCCAAATGGCATTCAGCTTGGCAGTGGCGTCAAAGTGGTGGGGACACAAAAGCAATTTACCGTCGGCAATATTAAGGTCACCAAAGGCGAGCTTGATGTGGCTATTGCTGGCAAGGGCTTCTTCCAGATTGAAACCAGTGACGGCGGCCTGGCTTATACCCGTGCCGGCAATTTAGCGATTAATGCTGATGGCGTGCTGGTTAATGCACAAGGGATGCCGTTGATCCCGCAAATTGAGTTGCCAGCAGGTTCCAGCAATTTAGCCATCGGCAAAGACGGCACGGTGACCGCGCAGGTCGGTGGTGAGTCAGAGCCCGCCGAGTTGGGGCAGATAACACTGGTCGACTTTGTGAATCCGGCCGGTTTAGAAGCGGTTGGCGGCAATATGTATAAAGAAACTGTGGCCAGTGGCACCGCAGTTGAAGGTGTGCCGGGGGAGGAAGCTTTCGGTCAATTGGAACACGGTTCACTGGAAGGTTCCAATGTGCAAGTGGTTGAAGAGATGGTCGACATGATAACCGTACAGCGTGCTTATGAGATGAACGCCAAAATGGTTTCCGCCGCCGACGATATGCTGAAGTTTGTGACACAAAAACTCTAACCGCCAGCATCCCAGTTGAAAAGTGAATGATGAATGAAAAGGTTTTTACTATTTATACCGTTAATGCTGGTGCTCAGTGGTTGTGAAACCCCGGTGTTGCAGGTGCATAAAGACGATGCTGCCTTTGCACCACCGGCCAATCTGGTGCAACAGACTACGGTCAAAGAAGGAGGCGGGCTGTTTCAGCCCGCTTATAACTGGTCACTGTTGCAAGACCGACGCGCGTACCGAGTGGGTGATATTTTGACCGTCAAATTGGATGAGTCCACCCAGTCGAGTAAACAGGCGAAAACCAACTTTGGCAAAAAGAATGAAATGAGCCTGGGTATTCCAGAAATTCTGGGGAAAAAACTGAACAAACTTGGTGGCTCTATTTCCGGAAAACGAGATTTTGACGGCAGCGCGACCTCGGCACAGCAAAATATGCTGCGGGGTTCCATTACTGTTGCGGTACATCAGGTATTACCCAATGGGGTGCTGGTCATCCGAGGAGAAAAATGGCTGACCCTTAACCAAGGGGATGAGTATATGCGGGTTACTGGTTTAGTCCGGGCCGATGATGTTGAGCGGGATAATTCAGTGTCTTCTCAGCGTATCGCCAATGCGCGTATTTCCTACGCGGGTCGTGGTGCGCTTAGTGATGCTAACTCAGCCGGTTGGTTGACGCGCTTCTTTAACCACCCATTGTTCCCAATCTAAGCAGGAGCCAACATGTTACGACGTTATTTTGTACTGGTGGGGCTGTGGTTTGCTCTGCCAGTGGCGATAGCCCAACCGCTGGGAACCTTAGTCGATATTCAAGGGGTTCGTGGCAACCAGCTGGTGGGTTACAGCCTGGTGGTGGGTCTTGATGGTTCCGGTGATAAAAATCAGGTGAAATTTACCGGCCAGTCGATGGCGAACATGCTGCGCCAGTTTGGTGTGCAGTTGCCAGAGAAAATGGACCCCAAGGTGAAGAATGTGGCGGCAGTGGCTATCAGCGCCACCCTGCCACCGGGTTATGCTCGTGGCCAATCCATTGATATTACTGTGTCTTCCATTGGTGATGCCAAAAGCTTGCGCGGCGGCACATTATTACTAACCCAACTGCGCGGTGCCGATGGTGAAGTGTATGCCTTGGCGCAGGGCAATGTGATTGTTGGCGGCATCAAAGCCGAAGGCAACAGTGGTTCCAGCGTAACGGTGAACACGGCAACGGTGGGGCGTATTCCCAACGGCGGCAGTGTTGAGCGCGAGGTCCCGAGTGATTTTCAAAGCAACAGCCAGGTGGTACTTAACCTAAAACGGCCTAGTTTTAAATCGGCTAACAATGTGGCATTAGCATTAAACCGGGCCTTTGGCTCCAATACGGCAGTGGCGCAAAGTGCCACCAATGTGATGGTGAATGCGCCGCAGGATCCCGGTGCCCGCGTCTCCTTTATGTCACTGCTGGAAGATGTACAAATCAATGCCGGCAAGCAATCACCGCGTGTGGTGTTTAATGCACGTACCGGCACGGTAGTGATTGGCGAAGGTGTCACCGTGCGTTCTGCTGCTGTATCTCACGGCAATCTGACGGTCAGTATTCGCGAGAAGAAAAACGTCAGTCAACCTAATCCACTAAGCCAAGGTAAAACCACTACCACGCCGGAGAGTGATATCGAAGTCACTAAAGGCCGCAATCAGATGGTAATAGTACCCAATGGCACGAGGTTGCGCACTATTGTAAATACTATCAATAGCTTAGGTGCTTCTCCCGATGACATCATGGCGATACTGCAAGCCCTGCATGAAGCCGGTGCATTAGATGCTGAACTGGTGGTGATTTAAAGCATCCCTTGCATCTTACAAGGTGTAGCGGTTGGCTGATAACCAATCCAACAAATTGAATTATATCAATTATTTTTGATTATTCAGTCGCCGCTAATCTTAGCTCAACCTCTTTGGGGGACATATATGATTGAAGCAATTAATAAATCAGCCCCGGTGATGCCGGGGAGTATTTCCGGCGATTTACGGCCCGAAAACTTAGAACAGGCGGCGGTGCAATTTGAGGCGCTGTTTATGCGCACCTTACTGACACAGATGCGCAAAGCCGCAGAGGCCCTGGCCGCCGATGATGACCCCTTTAACAGTAAGCAGCAGCGCATGATGCGGGATTTTTACGATGACAAACTGGCTTCTACTTTGGCCTCGCAGCGCAGCAGCGGCATTGCGCATTTGCTGATTCAACAGTTGGGTTCTAAATAGCTTTCCCGTGCCGGCTATTTAAGGATGGAGCCAAAATAGCCGTTTTTAACAGCAAAACAGGTAATAACTGAAAAATTATCACAATAGGGAACAGCATGAATTTCATCAAAACTGCACTTAGTGGAACAAAAGCAGCTCAGGCTCACCTTGATGCCACAGCCATGAATGTGGCGAACATGAAGACTCCAGGTTACTCGCGTCAGCGGGCAGAACAAAGTGCGCTAGGAGCCTCTGGTGTGGGGGCATATGCAGGCAATGGCGTCAATGTTGACGGCATTAAACGTATTTCGGATCACTATTTGGTCAAACAAGAGTGGCAGGCTAATAGCCAGAGTGCGTATTTCAATGGTAAGCAACGTTATTTAGATAAGTTGGAGTCTGTGGTATCGACTGAGAGCACAAGCTTATCTAAAGGGTTAAATGAATTCTATGCTGCCTTGGATGGTGCCACATTAATTCCTGATTCATTGCCGCAGCGCCAAAATATTATCAATAGGGCAGATGCCCTTGCCTTACGTATTAATAATACCAATATGACTCTTTCTGAACAAAAACAGTCAATTGCCAACCAGCGAGCAAGTTGTATTGATCAAATTAATGTGCTGACCAGTGCGATTGCTGATTATAACAAGAAAATTGTGCATTTAGATTCAATCGGTACCAACAGCAACGCATTAATAGATAATCGTGATAAGAAAATAAATGAATTAAGCACCTTGATTGAAACTCGCTCTATTCAGGCGAAAGACGGGAGTTTGAGTCTTTCCCTAAAAAATGGTCAGCCACTGGTTAGTGGATCTACTGCGGCATCTATAACAGCTAATGTGGGGAGGCCAGGCCTTAATCTGAATTTCGTTGGCACCCAATCACTCATAGATATGTCATGCGGTGGCCAACTTGGCTCTTTACATGATTATGAAACCGGCATATTGAACTCGGTGCAAGAGACTATTCAAAATATTGCCAATCACTTGGCAACAGAATTTAACAGGCAATTATTGTTGGGGACAGATTTAGAAGGTAATACGGGGGTTGAGCTATTTGATTTTCAATCAACCAATCCCAAAGGAATATTACAAGTTAATGCTATCAGCTTAAAACAATTGGCATTGGCTGGCAGCGGTAATGGGCCTGGCGATAACACCAACTTACACGAACTAATTGCGATTAAAGATAAACCAATCACTTTCAATGGTATCCAGAATACAAAACTAAGTGATGCTGCTTTTGGGTTATTAAGTGATGTTGGTGTGGCGAGTGGCCGTAATAAAACCGAGTTAACAGCCGCAAGAGATGTATTAAATCAGGCGATTCGTGAGCGCGACAGTGTTAGTAGCGTTGATAAAGACGAAGAAGCCATAAACTTGATGGAATATCAACGTGTTTATCAATCTAATATTAAAGTTGTCTCCACCGGCGATCAATTATTCCGTGATCTATTAGCCCTATTTTGAAAATAAATAAAGAATAAGGATGTTTCAATGAGAATAACTACTTCAATGATGGCGACAGCCGTGCAGCAGTCGGCTAGTAATAGTAACGCAGCGCAAGAGAAGCTATCAAGGCAGATAAATAGCCATCGTAAAGTTATTGTGCCCTCTGACGACCCCATTGCCAGCACATGGATGGCACAATTAGAGCAAGAACAATCGGCGATCGAACAATATCAACAAAATATAACCCGGTTAAATAACAGTTTGTCCAAGCAGGAAAAAAGTGTCACTGCATTAAAAAATGAATTAACAGATATTAAAGATGAACTACTGTCGGCTGCGAGTGATAGCCGTGGGAGTTTAGATATGGCAAGTTACGGTAATTCTATCGGTGCTCGTTTAGAAACTATTGTGACATTCTTAAACAGTAAAAGTGGTGAAGGTCGCTATATTTTCTCTGGCACCAATACAGATACTTCACCTGTTAGTTATGATGCGACTACTAGCGAGTATAGCTATGCTGGGAATAGTGATTACCGCGAAACGACGACGGCAAATGGGATAAGTGTTCGTGAAAATACCCACATACATGAAGCCTTTGGTTTGCAATCTGTGGGGGGGCAGAACACACTGACTCAGCTTAAAGCCTTGTGTGAGGAAATGAAAAATGGTTCAGATAAATCCACTTATTCCAGTAAGTTACAAGATGCTCTCGGTTTGGTTGATGATGCCACCAACTATCTGGCCGCTACAGAAACAGAATTAGGGAGTCGCCAAAATCGTATTGAGTTACTTTCGCATACCCATACAGAAAATACAGAGGCCAATAGTATTATTGCTAGTGAGTTGGTTGGGTTAAATATGTCTCAAATTATGGAAAAGAATAATGAATTAATCAATCAGCGAGTTGCTTTACAACACACTTTTCAAATATATGCCGAGATTAACAAACTTTCCCTTTTTAACTTTATATAAGCTGAATAATTGATATGCAGGTAGGATTTAATACCACTCAAGGGCTTCGTGGAAACAAAGCATCCAGTCACCCGCTGGCTGTTCATCAACATCAAGCTGTTAATGGTGATAAGCAGAGTAAAGTAAAAGCGAACTTCCCAGACTCGCCATTTATATCCAGCCAGCCATTACGTTATAACGTGCAGCTTAATCAGCAGTTGACCTCTTTACAGCAAGCTGACCGGTATTTGCATGAGGCTGAGCGGCAAATTGCGCAATTGCATAATGCAGTACAACAGGGGAAAGGCAGCACTGAAGTTCAGCAATTAGCCGAGAAAACAGTTGATTGGTTGCAGCGTCGGGTATTAACTTCGGCCAATACAGTTGATCGGCAATTAAATATCGCGCTGGAGCAAACAGTAAAAGTTAATTTTAGTTGGCAGGATGCTAATCGTGTATTGCAAACATCACAGGAAGAAACTTTACTTTTTTCTTCTCAAGGTGCTGAAACTAAAGTCGTTGCTATTCGTTTTCCTGCCGAGGGTAATATTCGCCAGAATTTATTGGCATTGAATAAAGGGCTGGGGCGTTTAGGTATTCACGGCGAACTGACCCCACATGGGCAGGTTAGATTTAGTATTGACGAACAAGATTGGCAGGGAATTAATCAACTGCATGTTCGTGGTGAGGGGCATCGTTTTGGTTCCAGTGATATGCAACCGTTAATGCTGACGGCTGAGACTGCGTTAGTTGATGAGGTTCGCCATATTACCGAGCAGCCCCTGGAGGCTAAAAAGCATTTGGGCAGTATGCAACAGGCATTAACTCAAATGACTGGGCAAATGCGGGAGCTTAATGAACATAAGCAAAAGGTACACAGAAGCATTGAAAGTATGGGTAACTTCTCTTCATCACGTTCAGTACAGTTAATGGCAGAGTCATTGGCAGGTAAATTAGCTGAGGGGAAAACGCACTATAACCTGTTGTTACAGGCACTACATGGACAAGGAAATATACACAACTCAACAGTAAGAAATTTACTAGGAAGTTAACTTTTGGGTTAACTCCACTTAGCATAATAGATTGAATAAAAGGGGGGATAATTATCCTCCCTTTTTTTTGTCTCCTAACACAATACCACTTTGGCCAAATAACAATGATTGCCCATCAATGACCATTGGTGTCATATACACGGTGTTATGGACTAAATAATCTAAAAAGCCATCAATCATACGACCGGATGTTGGGTTATTAAAAAATATTGGGCTGTAACCAAAACTGAGCTGGCCGTTTGAGGCATCGTTCACGGTAAATTTACCCTTAAAAATAAAACGATTATCATTAGGACTAGTAATTGTACTGATCACGCCACTTTGTGTTGTTGTAATTCGGGCGTCATATATCTCTTTTTGTTGCGACAACAAATCATAGAAGCCTATTTGCAGTTGGGCCTGGAAAGGTTGTTGCGGACTAATTTCAGAAGAGACCCGGGCCGCTAATGAAAGAAATAGCACTAGAGTCGTCAGCATTATGCCGTTTTTAACAGTGAGCCATTTCATTGATTTTTCTCCCCATCTCTTGGTAAATCAAATTATTGAGCGACTGTTCGCTTTGACGCCAATGGTAGATAGTCATAGCCAGTTGCTTATTTTCACAGGTGCTTTCTATCGAAAAATTAACATCTAAACGCCTTAGTGACACGAAATAATAAACAGTAATATGCATATTTATCGGTTTTAATTGCTTATTTATAACGTAAAAAGTTTCTTTTAAGCGCCGGTTAAGATTTTCTTTATCTTGTGATGATAACTGTGAGTCAACCAACTGGAAAATACGGATGTTGCTGTACATCCCTTGGTCTTGTTCTACCGCCTGATAGTTGGGTTCTGTGGTCTCCTTATAGAAGAAATAGCTACTACCGGCCCCCATAATGATGAGCAGCAATACCAACAAAATAACCACCCAACGATTCAGAGCATAATGTTTTTTTGCTCCCTGTAACTGGGCTGTAACCGCTGTAGTGGCAGGGGGAAACGCAGTTTCCTCATTGACGCGCGGATCAACAATAACCGTGGTTTCTGAAGATTTCTCTAATGGCGACTCGTCAGCTGAAATAGATGACAAGCTGTGAATTTTGCTCTTGTCATTTTCAGATTCGGTAAGATTATCAGCAAGATGCTCGGTCTGAGGAATGACTGAGTGTTCTTCTGGTGGTTCTGCTGATTGTTCTTCTTCCTCCTCTTCTTCTTCAATTATTTCGCAAAAGGCAGGGTCCAGTAAATAACCCAATTTTGGGATAGTCTGAATAATGCGCTGTTGTTTGTTTTCGTCACCCAGTGCGACACGCAGAGTATGAATTGCATTCGGTAAACTGTTATTGCCAATAACACGGCGGTGCCACACTAAATCTGTTATCTCATCGCGGGATAATATTTCACCTACGTGTTCCAGCAGCACAGTGATTAATTTTAATTGATATTCGCCAAGGCGCTTTGTTTCCCCTGTCTTTCTATGGGTAATAAATCCCGAAATCAGGTTGATTGCGTAGTCATTAACGACATATTTTTTTCTTATCATTTTTATGTGCAAGTAGTTGTAAGTGACGATAGCCGTATTGCTATCCAAGTGTTAACACAGGAAAATGTCGAAGAAAATACACGATGACAACATATCGCCTGAGTCGGTAAAAAAGAATTTAAGTATTTATGCTAAGTGTAAAACTTTGCAGGATAACCCGCCTGAATAGAAACGGTTCTTAACTCATTCGAGATGAATTTATTTTAAAATCCGACTTTCACCACATAAATATTATGATTCAAGTTGGATAAAATAATCAACTAAATCATTGGGTATTTTTATTGCCATGATTTGTATGATTTTTTAATTGCTATTAGAGTAATAAGTGTCTTGTTTCTCTATTTGCAAGAAAAAAACAATGAAGGTTATTGTTTTATTGTAATGAATAATTAAGCATGAAAATCGAATATTAATTTTATACGTTTTTAGCTTTTATAAGGTTAAAGATAAAGTTCTTCTTTATATTGTGAAAAATGGGTTAGTTAATAATTTTATGGCACTTATTTAATTTTGTCTTGTTATGGGCCGCTTTTCCTCAGTACCACGGGCGCTAATGGTTAGCCCCGAACAGAGGAAAATACTCTCATGGCCATGTCCATTTTTACCAATGCTTCAAGCATGTCAGCAATCAACTCAATGAACCGTGCTAATGCATCACAGACTGTTTCTGCAATGCGTATGACCACAGGCAAGCGCATCAATTCTGCATCTGACGATGCAGCGGGTATGCAGATTGCTTCCCGTCTGAACAGCCAGGTTCGCGGCATGAATGTGGCAATGCGTAATATTTCAGACACTAAATCTATGCTGAAAACAGCGGAAGGGGCTTTTGTCGAGTCAGACAATATCCTGAACCG
>NZ_ACCD01000042.1 GCF_000173775.1 Yersinia rohdei ATCC 43380 | reverse complement strand
ACTCAGGTTTACCTGCGTGGGCTTTTCTATTTTGCAACCGAAAAGTATCCCGCCCCTGCGTTGGTATATTTACATTAATAACTCGTTGAAAAGATACTCAGGAAATGAAGCTTAGAGAGCTAATCTATATTCTATGACACCTGGCTTCTCTGCTATCCAGTCATAAAGTCGCTGCGCTGTTAAATTTTTTTCCTGCGTATGCCAGTATAATCGCCCACATTGGCGCTCATTGGCCTTTTGTTGAACATACTCAATCAGATGTTTTCCTATATTTTTACCTCGGCTATTTTGGGCAACAAACAGATCCTCTAAATAGCAAAAATCATTTACAGACCAAGTTGAACCATGAAAAACATAGTGAACGAACCCGAGAATTACCTGCCCTTTTTTGGCTACGGCACAATACATGTCGCTATCTGTATTTAAAAAACGCTTCCATGTTTCAATTGTCGTCTCTTCAGACAACTCAACTTCATAGAAATGCTGATAATTCAACCAATAAGGTAACCATTTGGAGTAATCCTCTTCTTGTACCGGCACCACTGAGATTTTTAAATCTTCATCCATCATATCAATCACCTTATTAGAATTTCACAAATTTGGAGACGAAAGAGTAACCCTTGTAGTGGTATCATATAAGGTACGCTTTTTAAGTTTTTCATGGGTCCACTTTAATAATGAAAAAAAACGTCGCCAGCTTCCCAAGCTTATTGCTTAAAAAAGGGAAAATTAAAGAGCAGTTTTATTTGGCTATAAAAGAACTGATACTGAATGGTCAGCTTAAAGCAGGTAGAAAACTCCCCTCCAGCAGAACACTTTCTGAAATGATGTCTATTTCGAGAAACTCTATTTTATCTGGTTTAGAACGCCTCAGTGATGAAGGTTATCTCATCACAAAAAAAGGCTCCGGAACTTATGTCACCTCAACCATCCCTGATGAAGTGATTCAAATTAAATCTATATCACCTTACAAAAAAATTAGTAATGAAAATGGTGCCCCAAATATTAACCCTCATATGAAGGTGATAAAAAAAATATGGGATATGACCTCGCCATACTCCGGAAATAATATGAAATTTAATATTGGGATCGGTTGTATAGACTTATTCCCACATGAACTCTGGGGGCGACTGTTAGGGCGAGTCTGGCGTCAGTTTCGCCACCAAGACTGGAATCTCAATGAACCTTTGGGATATAAACCATTAAGGGTGGCCATTAGTGAATATGTTCGCACCACACGCGGTTTAAATTGCACTGATGAACAGATACTTATTGTCAATGGAACCCAACAAGCAATAAATCTTGCCGCGCAAGTTCTGTTGCAAAAAGGAGATGAAGTTTGGTTAGATGAACCGGGATATGATGGCGCTTTAGGTGCATTTACTGCCATGGGAGCCAAAATCTGCCCCGTCATCAGTGATGAAAATGGGATGGATATTTCCTATGCTATTAAGCACTGGCCCCATGCGAAAATGATTTTCACTTCACCATCACATCAATTTCCTCTTGGCGGTACATTAAGTTTATCCAGAAGAATTGCGCTACTTGACTGGGCATCTGAAAATAAAATGTGGATTTTCGAAGATGATTATAATAGTGAATTTAGATATAAAGCCCAGCCGATACAAGCGCTGCAAGGATTAGATAAACAACAGCGAGTTATATATGCTGGTTCATTCTCTAAAATGATGTTCCCTGGATTTCATTTAGGTTTTCTCGTCATTCCCGAAAGTCTCGTAGAGTCGTTTAAAATTGCCAAATATTATGCAGATACGCGTACATCTTATTTAGAACAAACGATACTTGCCACATTCATTGCTGAGGGGCATTATGCGCGTCACGTCAGGCGTGTCAGAAAAGCATGCCATGAACGCCAGCAGGTTATGATTGAAGCCATACAAATATATCTCCCAGAAATTATTCTCGCAGAACCTTCAGATTCAGGTATTCACATTGTTTGTTGGTTATCGGAAAAAATTCAGGAATCTTTTATTATTGAGCAATGTCGTAAAGCGGGTTTAGGTGCCCAACCCCTTTCACGATACTGCCAAATAAAACCAACAAATGGGGCCATCTTGTTAGGTTTTGCCGCACACTCTCCATTAGAGATCGTTGAAGGTATAAAGAAACTGGCTCAAATATTGACTCGCTAGTATCAATACCTGTGTAGGCATCTCAGTTTTAGTTCCACGCACTTTTTAAGATTCCGGGGGGTTCAGCAATCAACCGGTATGCTTTCGGTGTCAGGTTATTCAGCGATTCAGATGGGTGCTCGCGGTTATATTCATTGCTCCAGCATCCTATTAAAACGTTCAATAAACCTATTCTGCACCAGCTACCAGGGCAGGGTCATTCTCGCACAAATCTGTCAACAACACCGCGTTTGAGCAGACTTAAATGCCAATAATTATGATGACTGTTAACAACATTTGACAGATATAAATTTAAATACCAACTTATTTTCTCGGTTAGTATTACGGCCTACAATCAGAATAGAATAAATAAAATAAACCAATCGCTAGAAGTAAGAAAAATATCAATAGTTATAGAGCCCGACAACTAAAGTCACAACACTAATTAATTGATTTAATTAACTTTCTTTATCCTGATAAGGTTAGATTTAACGGTAAGAAATTTAAAAAAATATAAAAACCATTATTTTTAAATGCTAATGACGCTAACTTATTCATTCAACACCCGCCTTTGGCACTGAGCAGTGTAATCAGAGAAGCCAATTTAAAGAAGACCGCTTAAGAAACTAAGCGGGCTTTTTGCTATTTGATTATTTCGTATCTTAAGTTGGACAAATTACAGCGCATAAAAAATCAAAGCAGCAATACCACCAAATAATAGCCACTTGATTAGATAATAAATTCGTCGGTTCCAGGCTTTCAGCCGCTTCCCTATTTTGCGCACCGCATAGATATATTTAAATATCCTATTCACCCCCCCTGTTCTGTCACCTTCTTCATTCGGGGCCGTGGCGGCGGTCATCAGGTTGCGGCCTAACCAATGGTTAACCCACTGCGCCCAACGAGAGCGCATTGGTCGCTCAATATCGCAAAATAAAATAAGCCGGTTCTGCCCACTTTGGTTTTCCGCATAGTGAATATAGGTTTCATCAAACAATATTCCTTCACCATCGCGCCAGCTATAAGGAGTGCCATCAACATCTATAAAACAGCGATCGTCATTCGGGGTAATTAAACCCAAGTGATAACGCAGAGAACCCGCATAAGGGTCTCGGTGGCGAGGTAAACGGCTACCGTCCGGTAATTCGGCAAACATAGCAGCCTTTACCGAAGGCAACTCCCGTAATAATGAGGTGGTATAGGGGCACAATGTCATTGCAGATGGATGGCTGTCTTCATACCATTTCAAATAAAAACGCTTCCAACCCGTTTTAAAGAAAGAATTAAAACCAGCGTCATTGTATTTATCCGAGGCTTTTATTTGCTGGATATCCATTAACGCCTTTCCTTCCTCCCTGATTTTTAACCAATTATCACGCAAAACAGTCAGTTCAGGGAAAAGGTCTTGCTTGAGATAAGGCGTTGTTGGTACACGGGAAAATATGTACATGAAAACATTTATTGGTGAAACAAATGTTGAATGATCTGAGAGTTGACGCCAGAACTTATAACGAACTTTACCGCGAAAATGTACATAGGCTATGCACAAGATAAAAACCAATAGCACTATATATTTCATGATGTCCTATCAATAAATATGACTGGTAGCTAAATATTTAGTCTATCCCAATCAATTTTTCCAATTTAAAACGATGAAAACTTATTACTTGGACTGATTACATCAAGATTAGTAGGCTATAAAAGTTTGAACATCACTGTCGTTAAGTGTGAAGCTCCCCGTAAAACAGCGGCCCTTAGGGAAATGCTCACTTAATTCTCGCAATAACATTAATTCAAAATAGCCCGTATCCAACGAATAGCTCAACAAACGGGCCTCAAGAAAATCAAAATAGCGGCCCAATTGTGGAAACACGGCTTTAAACAAGCTTTCTTTAGCCGAAAAAGCCAAGGTTAACAATTGGTTAAAAGGTAATTGGCCATCTTGAAAAGAGTGATATTCCTCTTCAGTGAGAATACCCGGCCACAGATTTTTGGCTCTTTCAACCGAAATAAGGCTTTCGATATCCAGACCAACTCCATGAGTGCCGTAGTTCGCCTCTGAAGATTCCATTACCGGTGTTACTCTTTGCGCGGTACATAAAGCCCGTTGGTTATTATGGCTAATGCTGCCGATTAATCCGGTTGGCCACTGTGGTGCGCGGTCTATACCACTAATTAATGGGTAATCACGTACCTCCAGCATATTCAGTACTTGTCGGGCAACAAAGCGCCCCGCCAGATATTCAGCACGCCGTTTAGCAACCGCTTTATGTAAACTACCGGGAAACGCAATGCCGTAAACAGCAAATAGCTCATCCCGATATTCATTGACATCAAAATCACATTTAGCCAAAAGCCCATGAAACAGTGGCTGCTCATTCAACCCGCTGGCGGGTAATGCAGCAAAGGTAAAGTTACGGATAAATACCGACGTCACGCGCTATCCTAATCATATTGATTCGTAGGCTGTTATAGTAGTTGTTAACTCGCCACCCGACAATGTTAACCCCCTCATTTTTGCCCGTAAAAGTTATCAACCTCTCGTTATTTCACATTGCATATTCGTAGAAGTTCGCAATTAATTGTAATTCTGTGCCCTATCACACTAACAATGAAATGTGACTTCACAATTATTGAAACGCAGTTCCTGACATTTCTTTTTCTGTGATAATGGTCAATTTAATAGCAATTATAAACCGCTAGTTTGAATGCGCTGGGGATAAGGAAATGCCCCTTTTATATATGTTGATATAACGATTTTACTATTAGAAATGATGCCTTTTTATCTATTTTTCATGCCAACGGTAACTAAAATTGCAGGTAAGCACCTAACAATAAAGCAATTTTAATTAACAAAGGTATAGTGACCTCTGGAGATAACTAAATGACATTCCCTAAGCCTTTGCCAACATTATGCCTGGCTATTTCTGCCATCTTATTTAGCCAAATAGCATCAGCACAACAAATTAAAGCCGCCGATGTTCATCCCAAAGATTACCCCAATGTTGTTGCTGTTAAAAACATGGGCGACAAACTCAAGACTGTTACTGATGGCCGTCTGGAAATTAAAACTTTCCCAGGTGGGGTGTTGGGTGATGAAAAACAAATGATAGAACAGGCTCAAATGGGAGCTATTGATATTATTCGTGTCTCTATGACACCCGTTGCCTCTATTCTGCCGGAAATCAGTGTCTTTACCCTGCCTTATATGTTCCGTGATGAAGATCACTTACATAAAGTCATTGATGGCCAAATTGGTAAAGAAATCGGGGATAAAATCACTAACAATAAAGATTCAAAATTAGTATTCCTTGGCTGGATGGATGCCGGAACCCGAAATCTGATAACCAAACAGCCGGTGGTTAAATCAGAAGACCTTCAAGGAATGAAAATCCGTGTTCAGGGCAGCCCAATTGCACTGGCTACGCTAAAAGCCATGGGGGCTAATTCACTGAGTATGGGGGTAAGTGAAGTATTCAGCGGCATGCAAACTGGGGTTATTGACGGTACCGAAAATAACGAACCAACTTTTGTGGCCCATAATTATCTCCCGGTGGTTAAAAACTATACCTTGAGTGGGCATTTTATTATTCCCGAACTGTTCCTTTATTCTAAAGCTAAGTGGGATAAATTAACGCCAGAGGATCAACAAACTATTCTCAAGCTGGCTAAAGAAGCACAAGCAGAGCAACGCGTATTATGGCAAGCCTATGTGCAGCAATCACATGACAAAATGAAAGCCGGTGGCGTGCAATATCATGAGATTGACCATGATTATTATTACAAAGCGACTCAACCAGTACGCGATGAGTTTGGTAAAGACTATAAAGACCTTATTGAGCGGATTAGCGCTGTCCAATAATACTCTTCTGACGGTGTTAATTTTTTAATACCGCGAATATCGATACTCAACTTCTTTGATGTTGCAGCAAAACAATTAAACCGCTGCAACACCAAGGACAAAGGGTAAACTGAGGTTTCCACTATGGCTCGCTTTTATCTATCGACGATGGATGCATTATATCGCCTGTCAATCTGGGTAGCTGGTATTGCTTTAATGATTATGGTTGCAGTTATCCCTATTGGAATATTTGCCCGTTATGTTCAAAACGACGGTTTATCCTGGCCCGAACCTGTCGCTATTTTATGTATGGTAACTTTTACCTTTGTAGGCGCGGCGGCCAGTTTTCGCTCCGGTTCACATATTGCGGTCAGCATGGTTACCGACCGTTTATCTCCTGCTGGACAAAAAGTCTGCCTCTTCTTGGTTGATTTGCTAATGATAGTAATAAGCCTATTTATCTTGGTTTATAGCTACATTTTGTGCAGCGAACTTTGGTCACAACCGGTGGCTGAGTTCCCATTACTGACAGCCGGACAAACTTATATTCCTCTGCCTATCGGCTCTGCGATTACCTTGTGTTTTATTATCGAGCGCTTATTTTTTGGCCCACAGACCCACCGCCCGGTAGTAATGATCGGCAATTCATAATTTGGGGAACTTTGCCTTATGGACGCATTTATTTTAGTTTTTACCCTGGCAATTTTGTTGGCTATTGGCGTGCCGGTTGCTTATGCGGTGGGTTTAAGTGCCATTGCCGGCGCATTTTGGATTGATTTACCACTGGAAGCCGTGATGATTCAAATCACCAGCGGCGTAAATAAATTTTCGCTGTTGGCTATTCCGTTCTTTATTCTCGCCGGAGCCATTATGGCCGAAGGGGGTATTGCGCGGCGGCTGGTTAATTTTGCCTATATCTTCGTCGGCTTTATTCGCGGCGGATTGTCACTGGTCAATATTGTCGCCTCAACCTTCTTTGGTGCAATTTCAGGTTCATCAGTAGCAGATACCGCTTCTATTGGTTCGGTGATGATCCCGGAAATGGATAAAAAGGGCTATCCACGTGACTTTGCCGCAGCAGTGACCGCCAGTGGTTCAGTGCAGGCGATATTGACGCCACCTAGCCATAATTCGGTGATTTACTCACTGGCAACGGGCGGCACGGTTTCAATAGCGGCTCTGTTTATTGCCGGGATTTTGCCGGGTTTACTGCTCAGTTTTACCTTGATGTTAATGTGTGTCGGCTTTGCCTATAAACGCGGTTATCCGAAAGGTGAACGAGTGCCATTCCGCCAGGCACTTAAAATCTTTCTCGATACTCTGTGGGGGCTGATGACGGTGGTCATCATCATGGGCGGGATCCTTTCCGGGATATTTACTGCCACTGAATCCGCTGCTATTGCCTGTTTATGGTCGTTTTTTGTCACTATGTTTATTTATCGTGATTATAAATGGTCAGAATTACCCAAGTTGATGTACCGCACGGTAAAAACCGTCACTATCGTTATGATTTTAATCGGTTTTGCAGCCAGTTTCGGTGCCATCATGACCTATATGCAATTACCAGAACGTATCACTGAGTTCTTTACCTCTGTTTCTGATAACAAATACGTCATTTTGATGTGCATTAATATCATGCTGCTGCTGGTTGGCACCTTGATGGACATGGCCCCGCTGATTTTGATCCTGACCCCGGTTCTGATGCCGGTCACTAATTCACTCGGGATTGATCCGGTGCATTTCGGCATGATTATGTTGATTAACCTCGGTATTGGGCTGATTACGCCGCCGGTGGGTTCAGTGTTGTTTGTTGCCAGTGCGGTGAGTAAACAGAAAATTGAGCAGGTGGTGAAAGCCATGCTGCCCTTCTACGGCGCGCTATTACTGGTATTAATGTTGGTAACTTATATACCAGAGATTTCTCTGTGGTTGCCGAGGTTATTTGGCGTTTATAACGGTTAATTATTTTACCTTACTGCGTCGGGCTGCTGCTGGCCCGACGCAAATAAAGTTAAAGAATATAAATCAATACCATAGGCTCATAATTGGCCACCCCACCAGCAATAGCATACTAATGTAAAACACCCCCATAATGCCGCCCAGCCGCCAATAATCTTTCGATTTCACATAACCGCAGCCATAGATAATCACCCCAGGGCCGGTGGCATAAGGGGTCAAAACCCCCATAATCCCAATGGACAACACCAGCAGCATGGATAAATGTTCCATAGGTACGCCACTCAACCCCTTACCTACCGCCAATATGACTGGCAGCATGGTCGCGGTATGGGCCGACAAGCTAGCGAACAAATAGTGAGAAAAATAAAAGACCAGCACCAATGCCACCACGGTCATATTCGGTGAAAAACCATCAAGGTGGGTGCTCATGGTGTTGGCAAACCAATCAATAAAACCGGAGCGAGTCAGACCATTGGCCATCACAACTAACGTGGCCAGATTGACTAACGTGTTCCAGGCGCTGGAATATTTGGTGATATCTCTCCATGACACCACGTGCAGCGCCAACATCAGAGAAACTGCCAGCAATCCCACGGCGGTGGCATCAATAAATTTGCCACCAAATACCCACAGGCACAAACTCAGCAATACTAAGCCAATTAGAGTGGTTTCTTTACGTGTCAGCGCGCCCATTTCAGACAGTGCTGTTTGCGCCCACGCCGACACTTCATCACTTTTGGTCACGCCGGGTTTATACAGCACATAAGAAAGCCAAGGCGCGACAATCAGTAAGATTAAACCCACCGGCAAGAATGCCATGAACCACTGCATCCAGCCGATATTAACCCCAGCGATTTTATTCACAAACTCAATACCGAGCACATTGGGAGCCGCGCCGGTAACAAACATTGAGGAACTGATACTGGTGCCAATCACCATCATCCACATCAGATAACCGCCAATGCGCCGTGACGAAGGGTCATTGGGATATGAATCAAACAGCGGCGGTAGATTTTTCACCACCGGGAATACCGTGCCGCCGGTGCGGGCAGTATTTGAGGGGGTAAAAGGTGCCAGCATAATATCAATAATAACAATGGCATAACCCAGCATCAGAGTGCTTTTTCCCATGAACTTCACCATGAACAGGGCAATACGTCGCCCCAGCCCGGTGGCCTCATAGCCCAGCGCGAAGATAAAGACCCCGAAAACCAGCCAAACAGTCGTACTGGAGAATCCTGCCAGCCCCCATTTGAGCGACTCTTTGCTGCCATTAAAGCTGGCATCGGCCACTTCGGCGGCACTAAATAGCACCCAGTCAGAACTCAGCACACAGATGGTTACGGCGATAAAGCTTATCGCCGTGGCGGGAATGGGTTCCAAAATCATCCCGACAATCATGGCGACGAAAATCGCAAAATAGCGCCAGGCTTGAGGTGGCATTCCTTCTGGGGTTGGGATCAACAGCAACACAACCAACACCACAAAAGGCGCGAGTGCTTTCCATAATTTCTCTTGCGACTTCAACATAATGTGACTCCTGGAAACCCAATAGGCTGCACATGGCAGATTGATGGCATTGGGTGAGGTAGAGGATGAGGAAAATGTGCCAGAAACCAGGTGAGGATCAGCAGGTCAGCACTGCCGCCTGGGCTAAGGTTGCGGGCGATACATTGGCTGTCAAACACTCGCACCCGCCACTGGCTAAGAGGCTCTCGCATCCCCGCCGCTGGGAGTGAAGCCAGAATCTCTGACGCCTGTTGTTGTAACCATTGCAGCCCCGCCATACCGCCACGGGAAACCACATTGGTATCTCGGTTGACGGACATCAAAATCAGCAAGGTTTGTAATAAGGCGTGGTCAGGTTGCGCGCCATCAGCTAATAAGCGCTGGTACGCGGGTAAAGCATGGTTCAGCACAGTAGCAAACCCCGATTCCGCCTCACCTCTGGCTCCGGTCAGGCCATGCTGAGAGAACAATCGCTGGCCGGCAGTTTGTTGCTGATTGGATTGGCGCAGTTCGCGTTCAGTCAGACCGCAACATAAACTGGCCACCTCCTGACAAACGCCCTGAGCACTGATAGGCTCGGCACGAGCGTGTAAACGCCCGAGAGCACAGCACAGCAATCCCAAAGAAAAAACGCTGCCTTTATGGGTGTTTACGCCGCCGGTGGCATTAAACATGCTGTTTTCACACGCCAGCCCTAGCGGTCGCAAGCAGTTGAGTGCCGCCTGCCCCGCTAGATGGCTATGCTGGGTGCCGTGGGCAATAAACCGAGGTAACCAGGGCGCAATCGCCTCGGCGCTATGGTAAAAATCGCCCAGTGTCATATCCTGATGTGCGCCACAGTTAGCGCAGTCCACCAAGCCGGGTTTCGGGGTCAAGTTGACTTCCGCCAGCATCGCCCGGTAAGCCAATGCGCCATAGCATTGGGCAAAGTCTGACAGTGGCGAAAAATCAGTGCGTTGCAGTTGTGGCATTGAGCATCAACTCCATTTGAGCCAATAATTCGTCAATACTGTGGGTTTGCGCCCGGGCGCAGACATTGGCCGGGCGGTGGCACAATAAACAACGACGGGGTGCCAGCCCTACATCGCGGCGCGATAAGATTCGCCCCGAAACATCCAGCACATCGATATCCCATAACCGGCCCTGCGGGTGCTTTAGCTCCAGCAACAGCGCGGCATCCTTTACTTGTTCTGCTGGCCGGTCGAGGGCAATTAGCCCTTCACAACCGGTCGGGAGAGGGAAAGCTTCTTGCTGCAACACCGGCCAATGATGTTGCAGGCAAAGTTCGGCAATCGCCTGCCACGCCAATGCAAACAATTTACGAGTCAATGGGTTATCTTTCACTGCACCCGGCGTCACCAACGTCAGTGAGATTAATGTGACTTGGTGGCGCGCTAGCCAAAGGTGTTGCCGGCTCTGACGAGATTCACGGCTGGTCAGCAATTCCGGCAAACTGATGGGCCGGTTAGCTGCCAATGCGGGGGAGAAGCTATTCATCTGCTACTCCTGTATCTGATGAACAACATCAATGACCGAACCGTCGCGGTAACGCACCACCGCCACCACGCGGTCAGTAAATGTGATGGGTTTGGGCTCGCCGGTTAATATCAGCGCCCGCTGATAGAGCCAATCAATGGTCACCACCGATAACCCTGCTTGCTGCAAACGTTCTGCCAGTTCTGGTCGTGCTGGGTTGACGGCAATGCCGTGATCGGTCACTAAAATGTCCACACTGGAACCCGGCGTGACACAGGTTGTCACTTCCCTGACCAAAGTGGGGATCCGCCCCCGAACCAATGGTGCGACAATAATCGACAACCGCGCCGCAACAGCGGTGTCGCAATGGCCACCTGACGCGCCGCGCAATACGCCATCCGAGCCCGTCAGGACATTGACGTTAAAATCGGTGTCAATTTCCAATGCACTGAGCACCACCACATCCAACCATTCAACTGATGCGCCTTTCGAGCTGAAATTGGCATATTGATTAGCACTGATTTCAATGTGAGCCGGGTTACGCGCCAACGAGGAAGCCGCCTGTCGGTCAAAACTTTGCACATCCAGCAGCTTGGTTATCAGCCCTTTTTCATGCAGCTCCACCATCGTCGAGGTAATACCACCAAGGGCAAATGCGGCGGTGATATTGCGCCGTAACATTTTGTCCTCCAGGAAACGGGTCACGGCCAGCGACGCCCCGCCGGTTCCGGTCTGTAAAGAAAACCCATCGACAAAATAGCCAGAGCCAGCAATCACATCTGCTGCTCGGCGCGCTATGAGCAACTCGCGGGGATTGGTAGTCATACGGGTGGTATCTGCGCCAATCTTGTCGGCATCGCCCACATGTTCAACCTGAACAATCCAGTCCACCTGATCCTGAGTAATGCTGGCGGGGTGGTGCGGGTAAGTAACCAGCGCTTCGGTCAGCAGCACCACCGTATGGGCATATTCGGCATCCACTCGGGCATATCCCAGCGAACCACAGCACGCATTGCCACTGAAACCATTGGCATTGCCGAACGCATCACAGGCCGGCACGCCAATAAAGGCGACATCAATAGTCAGCTCGCCGGATTCAATTAAATTAACGCGGCCACCGTGGGAATGAACCTGAACCGGCTTGGCCAGTAACCCGCGCGACACTTCCTCGGCCAGTGGCCCACGCAGCCCGGAGGTGTAAATTTCGCTCACTACCCCATTGCGGATATGCTCAACCAGCGGCGCGTGGCAGTCGCTAAGAGAGCTGGAAGCCAAACGCAGATTTTTGAACCCCATAGCCGCAATGCAATTCATCACCAGATTCAGGGTTAAATCCCCGGCACGAAAAGCATGGTGGAAGGAGATTGTCATGCCGTCTTGCAACCCAGACCGGCGGATAACACTTTCCAAAGAATCACAAATTTTGATGTTACGGGGCTTCTGCGCCTGTAAATTTGCTTTCGAGGTGTTTTGATACAGCTGATAAGCCGGGTTGTTATCCTGACTCCGAGTTAAGCTGGCGACGCGTTGTTGCCTATTCATTTTTTATTCCTCACGCAAGCCACTGGCCGCACGTTGTAAAACCAACCGCGCCCGCTCAATAACCGGGCTGTCCACCATTTTACCGTTCAGGGAAACCACCCCTCGCCCTTCGGCCTCTGCCGCTGCGGCGGCGTCCACCACGGCTTGAGCATGGCGAACTTCTTTTTGGGTCGGGGCATAAAGGTTGTGCAGCAGTTCGATTTGGCGCGGATTGATTAAGGATTTGCCATCAAAACCCAACTGTTTAATCAGGGCGGCCTCTTGCAAAAAACCGGCTTCGTTATTGGCATCGGAGTACACGGTGTCGAAGGCTTGAATGCCCACCGCACGGGCGGCTTGCAAAATTGCACAGCGCGCATACAGCAGCTCAATGCCCTCGGGTGAGCGCTCGGTGCGCAAGTTGCGGACATAATCCTCCGCTCCCAGCGCCATCCCCATTAAACGCGGAGATGCTTGTGCAATGGCCAGCGCTTGTGTAATTCCCTGCGCCGACTCAATTGCTGCTAACAAGCCGGTGCTCCCCACTTCACGGCCACATTCCGACTCAATTCGGCTGATTTCTCGTGCCATATCAGTGACATCTTTCGCGCTATCGGTTTTGGGTAAGCGAACAATATCGGCCCCGCCGCGCACCACCGCGTCCAAATCCGCCAAGCCATAAGCAGAATCCAATGCATTGACGCGCACGATGGTTTCCACTTCCTGATAAAGCGGATGTTGTAAGGCGTGATAGACCAAGCGGCGCGCGGCGTCTTTCTCGCGCAGGATGACCGAGTCCTCTAGGTCAAACATCAACGCATCGGCCTGATAAATAAAAGCATTGCTGAGCATTGCGGCATTGGCACCGGGAACAAACAACATGCTGCGGCGCATTCTGTTTTTCATTTCGGGTTTCACAACATAGCTCTCCATGGCAGAATTTTTTCATCACAGGCCCTGAGTAGCGCGGTTTCCAACCGAGCCTGTAACACGCAATCCAGTGCGCCTTTATCGTCAATAATCAGTTGCACCCCAGTGACCCGGTACTGCTCCAGCAATGCCAAGACGCTGTAACGAATCGCCTCACCAAACTGCTTATCCACACTGCTATGAATTTGCAGGTCTATTTCCGGTGGGTTTAATGGCGCAATTCGCACCATGACATCGCTCGACTCCAATGTTCCGGCGACGGCCTCTCTCATAATTTTCATGTTTCACCTGATTAACTTGTCTTCAAATTCGTGGTCGCGGACATAGGCGTCAGTCCTCTCTTGCGCCCGGCTTTATCGGCTGAGGTTAATCAACTAAAGCAGGGCTGAACTCTTTGCTGAAATCACATTTTTCTCTGCACTCGCCGCTTTGGGTGCACGTTGGGCGAGCAACCGCTGTAGATAGTGGTAGGTCGCGGTCGGGACTAATTTGCGCAGAGTTTCACCCTCTCCTTGCACCAATAATTTGCGTACCCAAGAGGCAGAAATGGCGGTGCCGTGATATTTAAGGCGCTCGATTTCCACCAGCGAAATAGCGGGATATGGCAATGAGGGTGTTTCCAGCCAGAAACTCATGTCGTGGTTATATTTGGCAGTCACAGCACAAAATGGCTCGGTACCGACAAAACGGTGAGTGACGCCCAGTGCCGGGGCCAGATATTGGCGGAATATTTTCAGGTCGATTTCGGTATAGCAGTCATCTGCCACGCCCTGATCTTTAATGAAATAACAGGGGAAAGTGGCGCGAGAAATCATATATTCCGAACCGGGATGCACCTTGAGATTAGTAATGTCTTTTGTGCCATCGAGAACTAATTGCAGCCGGTCTTCATAAGGAAAACGTGAATTATCTTCTTTCACTAAAAACAGATGTAACCAATCGCACTGCGCCGCAGCTTGTCGCACTAAATATTGGTGTCCACGGGTAAAAGGGTTGGCATTCATTATGATGCTGCCAATTTTTTCCCCTGGTTGACGTAATTGGCTCAATTGTTTGGCATAGCGCTGCAAGCGGCAGTCACTGTTTTCCATTAGCACCACAATACCGGGGACACTGGCTATCGGATAAAAGCCACAGGCTTTAAATAAATTCTCATTTTTTGTCTTGGTATAAATAAACAGATGGCTGTGATGCCGCTCATAAGCCAAATTAACCAACTCCGTTGCCAATATTAGAGCAAGCCCTTCCCCCCTAACTTGCTCACTTATCGCCACACATTTGATAATATTGCCAGCAATGCCACCACAGGCCACGAGCTTCTCATTAAGGTTTACGGTAATAAACACCTCGACGGTGGTATCTATATTCAGATCATTCTCCCGCAAGAAACCGGTTATTTCTGCAATCTTCTGATGGTCTGAACGATTAACCCTATTAAATACCGCATCCATAATTCACTCTCTGCCATAACGTTTACATAACAAATAAAGAACAAACGGGGTGTAATAAAAAAACAATAAATGTTATTTTAACTTTAAATAAAAATAATCATTGAAAACAAAGCTATAAAATAAGTCATAAATAGCTTTGTTTTATTTTTAATTATTTAATGAGCACATGCTAAACATAAAAATAGCGAGATTAATTGACCTATTTCACATATAAGAGAGTAAATGTAATTTATTTAATGGTTTTAATTACTTTAATTATTAATATATATTTTTATTTCGCTTAGCTATTTAATTATTACTTAAATTAACTTATGTTAACGCTTATGTTTCTACTATCCCAGATTAAGGTGAGTAGCGTGTCGAGTTCTTGCGCATCAGACAAAATAAAATGGCGCGGCCAAATTTGGCATCGATTGCAAAATATGGCCTTTCCGCTGCGCATATTTCTCCTGCTTTTAACCGTCTCAATTTTATTGATTGGTGCGCTGGATCGCTTCTTAAGCCATAACTTTGAGCAATATTTACTGGATCAGGTCAGTAAAACTGCCATGAATCAGGCCAAAATTATCGCGTCAATGGACTCGGTGGTAAATGCCGTGAAACATCGTGATAAAGCCCAATTGGCACACATTGTCGGCCGGCTGGGTAATTCGTCCGATCTTGACTACCTGGTAATAGGCGACACACAGTCAATTCGCCTGTATCACCCGAACCCGAAAATGATTGGCCAGCCAATGCAATGGACTAAACCCGGCGCACTGGAAAAAGGCGAGAGCTATATTATCTTTGGTAAAGGGTCAATAGGTGAGGCCATGCGCGCCAAAACCCCCATCCGCGATGAACAAGGAAATATTATCGGGGTGGTTTCTCTGGGTTACCTTATTAGCAAAATCGACCATTGGCGGCTAATTTACCTTCTTCCCCTCACCCACTCGTTTATTATGGTGCTCGGCGTATTGCTGTTGCTGTCATGGCTGTTTGCCCATCATATTCGCCGCCAAATGATGGGGATGGAACCCAAAGAGATTGCCCGAGTATTGCGCCAGCAAGAAGCGCTGTTTGGCGCAGTATTTGAGGGGCTACTTGCCGTCGATCCTGAGGGAAAGATCACTGCAATCAATCAAAATGCGCGTAAAATGTTGCATATATCCGCGACACCCCAGCAGTTGATTGGCCGAAAAGTCAGTGAGGTGGTTTCTCCTGACCATTTCTTTATCGATAACACCGGTGATAACCGCCAGGATGAGCTTTGCACCTTTAATGGCCTGAATGCCATTGCTAATCGTGCTGGTATCTGGTCGGAAGATAATGTATTTCAAGGTTGGGTGGTGAGTTTTCGCAGTCAGGATGATATTCATACTCTCAGCGCCCAACTCAGTCAGATTAAGCAATATGTCGAAAACCTGCGCACGGTGCGTCATGAGCATCTGAATTGGATGTCAACGATGAGCGGGTTGTTGCAGATGAAAGAGTTTGACCGGGCACTGGAGATGGTAAAAACCGAGTCCTCTTCCCATCAGGCGCTAATAGATATGCTGCGTACCGCATTTAATAACCGGCAAATTGCGGCGTTACTATTTGGCAAATACCATCGCGCCCGTGAGTTGGGACTGAATTTGGCCTTTGTCCCCGGATGTCAGTTAGCCCATTTACCCGCCAATATTGGCGAAAATGAACTGGCGGCCATTATCGGCAACTTGCTGGATAATGCCTTTGAAGCCAGTTTGAAAAATCCAGACAGCAATAAGCAGATTGAAATTTACCTGTCGGATGAAGGCGATAATGTGATTTTAGAGGTCGCCGACCACGGCTGCGGGATTGACCCACAATATCAAGACAATATGTTCGAGCGCGGGGTCAGTTCCAAAAATTCCGATGAACACGGTATCGGCCTGTATCTGGTCGCAACCTATGTTCAGCAAAGTGGCGGCACCATTACGGTAGAAAATAATCCGCCGCGCGGCACCTTGTTTACAGTTTTTATTCCGAAGACGGAGAGATCCCATGGAATGGCTTAATATTTTAGTGGTAGAAGACGAAACACCACTGGCAGAAATGCATGCCGAATTTATCAAACAAAGTCGTTATTGCCAGGAAGTCTGGCTGGCAGGTAATTTACAACAAGCCCGCAGTATGGTGGCGCGCTTTCACCCGGATGTCATCTTGCTGGATAACTATCTGCCCGATGGCAGTGGGTTGGAATTATTACGAGAAATTACCTTACAGGGGTTTTCTGGGGGGATTATTTTTGTCACCGCCGCCAGCGACAGTGAAACCGTATCAGAAGCTATCCGTTATGGGGTGTTTGATTACCTGATAAAACCTGTCGCTTATGAGCGGCTGGAGCAGTCATTGGCTCGCTATAGCCATCGCCATCAAGTCTTGCAAGATGCCACCAAGGTGAGTCAGCGCCAAATAGATGAAATGTATAATACTTATGCCCGGGGCGAGCAGAAACTGACCCTGCCGCTGGGAATTGACCAAATGACACTGGATAAAATCCAAACATTATTCAGTGGCAATGCCGATCAGTACACCGCCGAGACTGTCGCCCAAGTGCTGGGGTTAAGCCGCACCACGGCACGGCGTTATTTAGAATTCTGCGCGGCCAGTCACGCCTTACAAGCAGAAATTATTTATGGCAAAGTCGGGCGGCCGCAACGTATTTATCGCAGCAAAAAAATGCCGTAGTCACCACCAACACTCACTTTTCTGCGCCACTGCCACCCAGTGTGGCGCAGGCTGTGGCAGTAACAACTGCCTATTTCTTAGGCGAAAGTTTCCTCTCTATGTTAAGCCTATAACATTTCTGATAACAATTATTGCCACGCTAATGATTGATGCGCATCATGCATATCTGGGTTTCGCGATAATGAAAAATCATGATTAACGTTGCATTGATAGATGACCATATTGTCGTCCGCTCTGGTTTTGCACAGCTGTTATCACTGGAAAAAGATATTACTATTATTGGCGAATATGGCTCGGCGGCAGAGGCCTGGGCTAATCTGCCCAATATTGAGGTAGATGTCGCCGTCATGGACATCTCAATGCCAGATGAAAGTGGATTAAGTCTGCTAAAGCGCCTGCGCCAAAAATCGCCAAACTTCCGCGCCATTATTCTGAGTATTTATGACACCACGGCGTTTGTGCAAAGCGCGATGGATGCCGGCGCCAGTGGCTACCTGACTAAACGCTGTGGCCCGGAGGAATTAGTACAAGCGCTGCGCACCGTCAGTGGTGGCGGCCTTTATCTGTGTGCCGATGCCCTGCGCGCACTGCGCCATATGCCACAGCAACCGCAACAATTGGCGGTACTGACACCACGAGAAAAAGAGGTTTTCCAATTACTTATCAATGGAATAAGTGTGAAATCCATTGCCGAGCAATTGTTTCTCAGCCATAAAACCGTGCATGTGCATCGGGCCAATATTCTGAGCAAACTGCATTGCGAAACCACCGTCGAGCTGGTGCATTTTGCCCTACAGCATCAGTTGCTGGCAGGTAACTGATGTGGCAACCGCGCGCCATTGGGCTGTCACTGTTTCTGACTATTTTCTTTGCTTTGAGTTGGCTCGCACTCTGGACTATCAGTTTTTACCTAAGTGATGATGGGCTGCACGCCGTGTTGCTATTGCCCCAAGGTTTGCGACTGGCGTTGATGATTTTGCTGCCCCGGCGCTATTGGCCCATCTTATTGCTGACAGAATGTGCCGCTTTGTGGTGGCTGCACAGCGAAGAGTTGCAACCCAACGCTTTGATTCTGTTCTCTCCTTTATTGAGTTTACTCATCGCCTGGCTGGCCCAGCGCTATTGGCATAATTACACCCTATACTGGCAACGGCTGTTATTACTGCTTACCGCCGTCACTGGCAACAGCGTGCTACACGGGCTGCTGCTGGGCTACTGGCTGCCCCTGCCAATAACCCACACTCTGCTTGCCACCTTTACCGGCGGTATTTTGTTGGTGCCGTTTACTTATCTGATTTATGAATATTTAAAACAGCAGCATATCCGCAATTTATTTTCTCAACAGATGCCAGACCCGCCGCTGCGCACTTCGCTATTGATTTGGTGCGCCCTGATTTTTGCTATTGGCGTTTGTATACAAGTTGCGATTGCCCCCAATATGGAGCGGCTGTTGCTGATTTTTGTCTTCCTGCCCAATGTCTTTATGGCCTACAAATTTGGTTGGCAAGGCGGGGTGCTGGCGGCAGTACTCGGGAGCCTGATGATAACGGTAACCCGTCAAGCCAGTGGTGCCTTTCATGATCTGGCCGAATTAGAGCTGTTTCTTTCTACTCAAGCCTTACTGGGCCTGACTTTGGGAATTGCCATTAGTCGCCAGCAACAACTGGCGCAGCACCTGCACCGCTATCGCAATCAGTTAGAGCAAGAGCTGCAAACCCGCCGCAAGCTAATGAAACGGTTAGTGCACACCGAGGAAGATGTCCGCAAAGACATTGCCCGCGAACTGCATGATGAAATTGGTCAAAATATCACTGCCATTCAAATTCAGGCGATGCTGGTGAACCGCAGTGCGCCATCACCCGCCGCGCAATCCGCAGCCAATCAGATAAGCAGTTTGTCACAACGCATTCACCAAACCACTCGCCAGTTATTACGCCAATTGCGCCCGCCCGTGTTGGACGAAATGCCCTTGGACCAAGCGCTGCAGCACCTGGCCGAAGAGTTTGCTTTTGCCGAGCAAGGGATTCACTTCCAACTGGATTACACCTTGCCACCCACCCCCGGTGAGGATGTGGTGATATTTACCCTCTACCGGCTGGTACAGGAGTTGCTCAATAACATTAATAAGCATGCCAACGCCCGCAATATCCAGGTCAGCCTGCATCTAACTGACAATATCATCACGTTGGAGGTGCGCGATGACGGCATGGGGATCCCCGCGCAACCCACGGGTGGTATGGGCCTGCGGGGCATTGAAGAACGGGTGCGCGCGCTGGGTGGTGATTGGTTATTGCAACGCCGCCTAGGGACACGCGTGGTGGTCAATCTGCCCACCCATGTTCGCACCAGCGACTCTGTGAACCTGCCCACAGAATAGGATCAAAAGGCCTCATAATTAGGAGTTTTTCCTAAGCATCTACAACCTTATCTCATCTCTTTTCCCTTTATCTTCCATACACTCGATTCTATTACCGGAGGAATTTATGCCTGCATCGCCCCTGTCGTCGAGGACGTTACCGCCAGAGACTTTGACGCCAGAACAGGTGAATGCGCGCTATCGCTACTGGCGACCGCGCCTGATGGTGGCCATGGTGGTGGGCTACGCCGCCTTTTATCTGACACGCAAAAGTGTCAATTACGCCATGCCAGTGTTGCAACTGGAACTGGGTTTAGATAAAGGCGATATCGGCTTATTGGGCACCTTGTTTTATCTGGCCTACGGCGGCTCTAAATTTGTTTCCGGCATTGTCAGTGACCGCACACAAGCCCGCTGGATAATGGGCATCGGTTTGATGATGACCGGGGTGCTCAATGTGGTGTTTACCCTGTGTCACTCCCTGCCCGCCTTATTGGTGGTCTGGACACTGAATGGTTTCTTTCAGGGATGGGGCTGGCCACCTTGTGCCAAATTGCTCACGACTTGGTATTCACGCAATGAACGCGGCAGTTGGTGGGGCTGCTGGAATATTTCTATCAGCATTGGTGGTGCGGCGGTTCCACTGTTGTCAGCATTTCTGGCCTCACACTATGGTTGGCAGGCCGCCCTGCTGGTTCCGGGTGCCATCGGTATCATTTTAGGTATTTGGTTATGCTGGCAATTATGCGACAAACCGCAAGAGCAAGGGCTACCCACCATTGGCCAATGGCGGCGCGACCCACAAGATAAATGGCAGGAGCAGCAAAGCCCGCCAATGCCGATGGGGCGTATTTTTCGCGATGCTATTTTGCGCAACCGCACCATCTGGCTGCTGGGGGTTTCTTATGTGCTGGTGTATTTGATCCGCATCGCCCTCAACGATTGGGGCAATATTTGGCTGGCAGAGAGCCACGGCGTCAATTTGTTTAGTGCCAATGCCACCTTATCGCTGTTTGAATTAGGGGGATTATTTGGCGCGTTATTTGCCGGTTGGGGCTCTGATTTACTGTTTCGCGGGCAACGCGCCCCCATGATTTTGTTATTCGCACTGGGGCTATTTTTGAGCATGACCGCCCTGTGGTTGGCACCGGTACATAACTATCCGCTGCTATCAGTGACCTTTTTCAGTATCGGTTTTTTTATCTTCGGCCCACAGATGCTTATTGGCCTGGCGGCGACCGAATATACCCATAAAGATGCCGCGGGTACGGTGACCGGGTTTCTCGGATTATTTGCCTATCTGGGTGCCGCACTTGCCGGATGGCCACTGGCGCAAGTGTTGCAACATTATGGCTGGCAAGGTTTTTTTGCCCTGCTCACACTGGCTGCGGCCTGTATAGGATTACTGTTGATGCCGCTACTGATGACTGGCGTCAATAGATTAGGGTTTGAATCTGTGGGGAAGCGATTTATCCCTACCGACCAAAGTAAGACCTGACGTGTTCGGCAAGTAAAGTAAGTAATACCTCTCTCCTACAATTATCGTCATAAAACTACAGCTCTGTTTACCCCCAATTCGGGTAACACAAAGCATAAAAAGGATAATGTTATGAAACTTGCACCACTCTCTGTACTGATTGCCGCGGGCCTCGCACTGAGCGCCTTCACCACTGTCGCCAAAGCGGAAGGCCGATTGGTGATTTATTGCAGCGCCACCAATGCGATGTGTGAAGAGGAAGCCAAAGCCTTCGGTGAAAAATACGATGTGAAAACCAGCTTTATCCGTAATGGCTCCGGCAGCACACTGGCTAAAGTGGATGCAGAGAAAAAGAACCCGCAGGCGGATGTCTGGTATGGCGGCACACTGGATCCGCAGTCTCAGGCCGGCGAAATGGACTTACTTTATGCTTATCAGTCACCTAATTTAGACCAAATCATGCCGCAATTCCGTGACCCGGCAAAACGCAAAGGTAACTATTCATCTGCGGTATATATCGGCATTTTGGGCATAGGGGTCAATACTGATCGCCTGAAAGAAAAAGGCCTGCCAGAACCCAAATGCTGGAAAGACCTGACCGACCCCGTTTACAAAGGTGAAATCCAGATTGCCGATCCGCAAAGCTCTGGCACTGCTTATACCGCGCTGGCGACTTTCTCACAATTGTGGGGAGAGGATGCCGCCTTCGATTACCTGAAAAAACTGAATGCCAACGTGTCGCAATACACCAAATCCGGCATCGCCCCAGCCCGTAACGCCGCCCGTGGCGAAACCACCATCGGCATTGGCTTCCTGCACGACTATTCGCTGGAAAAAGAGAAAGGCGCGCCACTAAAACTGATTTCACCTTGTGAAGGTTCTGGCTATGAAATTGGCGGTGTCAGCATCCTGAAAGGTGCCCGCAATCTGGATAATGCCAAATTATTCGTTGACTGGGTGCTGTCAAAAGACGCGCAAGAACTGGCATGGCAGAAAGGCCAGTCCTACCAGATCCTGACCAATACCACCGCGGCAACCTCGCCTAACTCACTCAAGCTTGATGAGCTGAAGCTGATTAATTACGACATGGACACTTACGGTGCCACCGAAATGCGTAAAAAGCTGATAACCAAGTGGGTTAATGACGTCAAAATGGGTCAATAAAAACCCAGTATAACGACTAAAACTTTTCTATTATTTCTATACCTAAAATCCTTGGTGTTGCCGCTGACATGGCTGCAATACCAAGGGCACCGGGTATCTAGGGAACACCATGACACAAACTCTGCGGCTCCCGCAGACACGGGATGCCATTTTTTATTGGTTGGCATTTGCCGTGGCTGCTTTTGCCTTATTACCCGCGTTCAGCCTGGATTACGGCCTACTTGAAGCGAGTCGTTCTGAGCTGCTGGCTGCCTATGGTTGGTCTGACCTGAATATCAGTACCTTATGGTTTGCCTTGCCATTAGTGTTGCTGTTTCGCCCGCTCACTCCCCAGGGGCGTGAGCATCGTGCCCGCCATTTATTTGATGCCGGTTACGCCCTGTTCTGCGCCCTGTTTGTAGTAATAAGCTCAGCCTGGCTACAGCATGGCTTGGGATTTGCCACCATCGGGCTATTTATTGCCTTGGGCGCCATCATCACACTGGCACTAGCACGCCTTGAATGGCTGGGTGGCGACCGTTTTGTTCTCGGTTCGCTGGTCACCATTATTGCCCTGATCACCGTTTTCATCTTGTTCCCCAGCATCGCTATTTTTATTCCGGTATTTACCGATGAGCATGGCGGTTTTGCGCCGTGGCAATTTATGGCGATCCTCGGGCAGGCGCATATCCTGCAAGTTATCTGGAATTCATTCTTGTTGTCGGTGGCGGTCGGGATTGGTTGTACTTTCTTCGGCATGGTACTGGCGATTTACACCACGCGGATTGCCAAACGTTCGGCATTATTGGGCCGGATTTTCTCCATCTTACCTATCGTCACCCCGCCTTTTGTTGTTGGGTTGGGTGTCACCTTGATGATGGGCCGCTCCGGTTATGTAACCGAGTTAATGGTCACCTGGTTTGGGTTAACCAACACTAACTGGCTATATGGCTTTACCGGTATTTGGCTGGCGCAGGTTTTGGCCTTTACGCCAATGTCATTTATGATCCTCGACGGCGCAATAAAAACCATTCACCCGTCGCTGGAAGAAGCCTCTTACACCTTACGTGCCAGCCGCTGGCAGACCTTCATGCAAGTCTTCCTGCCATTGCTAAAACCGGCGCTGGCTAACTCATTTTTGATAGTCATAGTGCAATCGCTGGCCGATTTCAGTAATCCACTGGTATTGGGCGGCAACTTTGACGTGCTTGCCACACAAATTTACTTCTATATTACTGGCGCACAGCTTGATTACCCGGCAGCCTCGACACTGGGTGTTATCTTGCTCATGTTCTCGCTGTTTATCTTCTGTATTCAATATATGTGGATAGGCAAACGCTCCTACGTCACCATCTCTGGGAAATCCACCCGGGGTGATGTCCAGCCATTACCGGTTTCACTGGTATGGGGCACCACGGCCATGTTGTATGTGTGGATTGCGTTTAACCTGTTGCTCTACGGCAGCATTTTCTACGGCAGCTTCACCGTCAACTGGGGCGTCGACTACACCCTGACATTGAATAACTTTAACCAGTTATTTGGCCAAGGTTTCAGTGACGGTGCCTGGCCTTCGCTGCTCGATACCCTGTTGTATGCCGGTATTGCCGCACCCATCACCGCAGCCTTTGGTTTGCTGATTGCCTATATCGTGGTACGCCAGCAATTTAGAGGTAAAAAAACCATCGAATTCAGCACCATGCTGTGCTTCGCCGTGCCCGGTACCGTAGCCGGTGTCTCTTATATTTTGGCATTTAACAGTGCGCCGGTGTACCTGACCGGGACGGCGGCCATCGTTATTATCTCGATGGTGATGCGCAATGTGCCCGTTGGGATACGCGCCGGGATTGCGGGGCTGGGGCAGTTAGATAAATCACTGGATGAGGCCTCACTGAGCTTGCGGGCTGGGTCTTTGCGCACCGTGATTTACATTTTACTGCCATTACTGCGCCCTGCGATTTTGTCGGCTCTTATCTACAGTTTTGTGCGCGCCATGACCACCGTCAGTGCCATTGTCTTCTTGGTCACACCTGACACCCGCGTCGCGACCTCTTACATCCTTAATCGGGTGGAAGATGGCGAATACGGCATCGCGATTGCTTATGGGTCAATTCTGATTGTGGTGATGCTCGCCATCATCTTCCTGTTTGATTATCTGGTTGGCGAAGCGCGTATTGCCCGCTCGAAATCCAGTAATGCCCAATAATGGCGCACTGATAAGGCTAAATACTATGTCTAATAAAAACCTTGTGTCTAATAAAAACCTTGTGGCTAATGAAAACCTTGTGGCTAATGAAAACCTTGGGTCTGATAAAAAACATTTTGTTGAACTCAAGCATGTGACTAAGCGCTTTGGCACCAATACTGTGATTGACGACTTAAATTTGGCAATCCCTAAAGGAGAAATGGTGACCTTGCTGGGGCCATCCGGTTGTGGCAAAACCACGGTGTTGCGGCTGGTGGCCGGGTTAGAAAAACCCAGCGGCGGGCAAATATTTATCGACGGCGAGGATGTAACGGACAGATCTATCCAACAGCGCGATATTTGTATGGTGTTTCAGTCCTATGCCCTCTTCCCACATATGTCGCTCGGCGAAAATATTGGCTATGGTTTGAAAATGCTGGGTCGCCCGAAGGCAGAAATTCGTGAACGCGTGCAGGAAGCCCTGGCGCTAGTGGATTTAGACGGGTTTGCAGACCGCTTTGTCGATCAAATCTCGGGGGGGCAACAGCAGCGAGTGGCATTAGCCAGGGCGCTCATTCTAAAACCCAAAGTGCTGCTGTTTGATGAGCCGCTCAGTAATCTGGATGCCAACTTGCGCCGCAGTATGCGGGATAAAATTCGTGAACTGCAGCAGCAATTTAATATCACCTCACTGTATGTTACCCATGACCAAAGTGAAGCCTTTGCTGTCTCTGATACTGTCCTGGTCATGAATAAAGGCAAAATAATGCAGATTGGCGCGCCACAAGAATTATACCGCCAGCCCGCTTCTCACTTTATGGCCAGTTTTATGGGAGATGCCAACGTATTCCCCGCGCAAATCAACAGTGACCATGTTGAAATCTTGGGTTATCGCATCCCGCGACCACAGGGTTTTGCCGCAGGACTGCAACAATCGACGGTTGGCGTGCGGCCAGAGGCCATTACCCTAAGTCAACAAGGGGAACCGAGCCAACGCTGCACCATAAATAAAGTGGCTTATATGGGGCCGCAATATGAAGTTCTGGTGGATTGGCAGGGGCAATCATTGTTGCTCCAAGTGAATGCCACACAGCTACAACCCGCGCCGGGTGATAGCTATTATCTGCAAATTCACCCTTATGGCATGTTTGTCCTGGCTGATACGCCACAATAAACACCCCGGCGAGCAGTAAAGATGCACTGCTGCTCGCCGTTTTAGCGGATACCCACTTATTTATCGCGTAAATATTAAGCTAAAAACCAAAATTCTCAATAAGTTGCACAAAGTGTAGGCAAACAATCTAAATTTACTGTTTCCTCTTTGACATGTTCCTCAT
>NZ_ACCD01000043.1 GCF_000173775.1 Yersinia rohdei ATCC 43380 | reverse complement strand
ATAATCATAGTTCAGTGCGGTTTCATGATAGTAGTTCCGCAGGGAACGCCACATTGAATTTTAATGAAGATAGTTCAGTGTGGTTTTATGATAGTAGTTCCGCAGGGAACGCCAAATTGAATCTTAATTATTATAATTCAGTGTGGTTTTATGGTAGTAGCTCCGCAGGGAACGCTAAGCTTTCTCTCGATGAACGTGCTTATGCTGTATTCAATGATAATAGCTCTGCAGGTAACGCTACATTGAATTTTAATGCTGATAGTTTTGTTAGGTTTTATCATAATAGCTCCGCAGGTAACGCCACGCTTTCTCTCGCTACAGGGGCTAAGGCAGAATTCTTTGGTAATAGCTCTGCAGGGAGTGCAATTATCGATTCAGATGGTCTGGTTACATTTAAATCTCAAGCAGATGCTGATAACGCAACACTGATGGGCTCTGGCACCTTTGACTTCTCTGACACATCAGGCAGAGAAGGTAATAATTATGTCCATGCTGGCTTAATTGAGGGGGATGGTACGATTAAACTTGGCAATAACAATTTTGTTATTGGTAATGAGCAAAGTAATACTAACTTTTCTGGCGTTATCGCGGGCAGTGGTACATTAACCAAGCAAGGCTCCGGTCATATTGTATTATCGGGCAATAATATCTATCAAGGCGACACTTACATTAATTCTGGCGGGCTTATTTTGCAGGGTGGGGCTGAAAACAACCCTATTATTCAAAGTAAAAATATTTATATTGGTAACAAAGATAAACCCAATACACAGACTTATTTAGCCGCTACCGGCTATTTGAAAGCAAACGTACACAATAATGGCTCCCTCTATATTGATGACTCGACGGACCCTGAACATAGAGAAGAGGGTCACCATCGGCTAAAACTAGAGGGCGATTATTCAAGCCTTGATGGTGCACTGCATTTCCATACAAAGTTAAACAGTGATGACGATTCAGAAAAAGACCAACTGTGGATAACTGGCGATGTGAAAGGTAATACCACCGTTTATGTTCATGAAGCTGGCGGTGCTGGTGCTAAAACCCTCCACGGTATTCCGTTAATTAAAGTGGATGGCAATATTGACGGTACTTTTACTCAAGCAGGGCGTATTGTCGCTGGCGCTTATGATTATGAGTTAAAAAGTCATCGTCATGGCACAACTGATGGCACAACCAGAAGTGCAGCGGATCCAATGTATTATTATCTGTCATCAAATATAGCTGATGAAGATTCAGGTGATAGCACTACGCCACCTCGCCTTGAGCAACATATAAAACGCCCAGAGGCAGGAAGCTATATTGCTAACCTGGCAGCGGCTAATAATATGTTTATCAACCGGCTCAGTGATCGTCAGGCAGAAATGGAATATTTCGATCCACTGAGTGGTGAGAGGAAAATGACCAGTATGTGGCTGCGTAATGAAGGTGGGCATAACCGCTCACATGATACCAGTGGCCAACTGAAGACGCAGGCAAATCGCTATGTCGTACAGTTAGGGGGCGATGTATTGCGCTGGAATAGCAATGACCAAGACTTGTGGCGCGTAGGTTTGATGGCGGGCTACGGTAACAGTCGCAGCACAACAACCTCCAATGCTCGCGGCTATAATGCAAAAAGTAAAGTCGATGGTTACAGCGTGGGTATCTATGGCACCTGGTTTGCTAACCTGGCAGAACAGACGGGCCCTTATGCAGACAGCTGGGTGCAATATAGCTGGTTTAATAACAGTGTGGATGGCGAAGGTTTAGCCCGCGAAGAGTATGACTCCAAGGGGGCTAGCGCCTCACTGGAAGGGGGATACACTTTCAAAGTGGGCGCAGATAAGTCCCATAGCTACTTTATTCAACCGCAAGCACAAGCCGTCTGGATGGGGGTAAAAGCAGATGACCATCGCGAAACAAACGGCACTCAGGTTAAGGGCGAAGGTGATAATAATGTGCAAACTCGCTTAGGTATACGTGCCTTTATGAAGAGCGACAATGGCAAAGGACAACGCTTTGAACCTTTTGCCGAAGCCAATTGGCTCTATAATACCAATGAGTTTGGCGTGACCATGAATGGCGCGACCATTGAACAAGCTGGCGCGAAAAATATTGCTGAGCTGAAACTCGGTGTTGAAGGGAATATCAATCAGCAACTGAATGCTTGGGGTAATGTTGGTCAACAAATTGGCGATAAAGGCTATAGCGAAACTAACGTTATGTTAGGTGTTAAATACAGTTTCTAAGCAAGATTTCGCTGAAATAGTGCTCATAAAACCAGCTTGACCACAAAATTAGAAGGCTCAGTTAATCGCTGGGCCTTCTCCATTTTATTGCTTGTTATAGCGCCACTGTATGAAATGAATCAATCCCATACCACCATGAGCAATGATGTAGACCTCAATAAGGCCTGTCAGTGTCTTATGGATACTTTTCATATCTGCAGCCCAGGCTGAACCTGACTGCCATAAAATAAACCATGTAAAACCTGAGAGAACGACAAGCGAAAGAGCGCCAATTCCTAAACCTTGCACGGATGTTGCCAAGCCTCTAGGTTCGCTCTCAGGTAATTTGAAACGAATGAGTGTGTTTAGATCACGGACTATCTGAGTGAAATCACCCCAGAGATAGGGATAAAAATAGCGAACTCCTCTGGTCGATAAACAATAAATAACAAATACAACGCATAGGCACAATAGTGTGATGCCGATGGATATGTGCATCCAAGTGAATAGTTCCGTGGTGATATCCGGTTGAATTTGTTGAGCTGAAGTGAACCCCATGCCGTTGCTGTTAAGTATCTGCACAATGATGAGCGCAGCAAGAGTTAGGTGCAGGCAGCGTAAAAATAGTTTTTGATATTGACCTAAATATGACCAAAAGCTACCTGCCAACGTTGATAACCAAGTTGCCATATGAATTCTCCTTTATTGGCATCGTATTTATCACATAGTTATACATAAAAAATATTAAGTTAAGGCTGTGGTATATGGAACCTATTGGTTTCCCCATTAAATATAGTGGTATGTAGCAAATGCATGAAAAATATTAACAAGCGACTTTTAAGGCCACTAATTTGGCGGCATTTTTGTTTTCTGCAATCGCATGGGTACTGGATTGGGTTAATCAGTCGTTGTGAGACAGCGCTCAGCCGAATGTGGTGAATGCAGGTGCCAATGTGCGGGGATGAAAGTGAAATATCAGTGAAACGAGGTCGGCGAATTCCCCACCACAGCATAATCTCAAGGGGCACTTAGGCGATGGTTATCATTCTGGTATTGGATGGTGGGGGGGATTTATCATTTGCTTACTATTTATTTACCGATTTTTCACAGTAAAAAAACACTGATTTACATCTTTGAGCCTAGACTTAATCCTACTGTAATAGTTGGTTTAACAACGATTGTTGGCTCAATCGCCCCTGCCCGTGGGTCAGCTATTATAGCGCTATGATGTAATGTTCGGCAGAATATTGGCATAAAAAAATCCCTTATCTCCGTATGTTTGATAAGGGATGCCAATAGGCTAACACCAGGGAATCTTTAAGATAATTCTTAAGTTAGATGTAAACTATTACAAAGTTGCGACTTAAGTCAAATCATTATTTAGATCACGACATTTACTATGTAAATCATATTGTTATTTATTCGTTGTCTTTTTGTAGTGACATATATGTGACCATGGCTGGATGACATATTATGAAAGTCTTAGCGCTTACGCGCGTAATGGATTACCTGAGACAGTTAGAGCTAAAAGGTAAATACCAAACCGGGCTTAATGCCCGTTAACTTTTTATGAGTGGGGTTGGGTTGGTGGGATGGAATTTGATGGGGCAGGGATACCCATCGAAGTCATAGAGTTTGGTCAGTATCCCGCACTTGCGCCGGTTGAACCCGTTAGTTAAGCACTAAACATAAGCACCAGCAGTGGCCTGGATTGCCGATTTAAATATTCTGCTTGACTGATAATTGCGCTATCTTTGGTGTGTAGTGATGTTGAAGTGAAATATATTGAGTTTATAAAATTAAAATATGAATTATTTTTTAAATCTGTGTCCAATATTGATTTTATCGAAATGAATACGCATGGGCACCATATGGGGTGGTAATTTTTCTTTTAAGAATGCCATAAGTGAATTTTTGTTTATCTCACCTTCGCTTATCGGTTGTACCAATAATTCAACATGTTGTCCGGTAATGGGGTTTTGTTGAGGATAAGCCTTTACAAGTGCTACATTCGGATAATTAAGTGCTACTCGCTCAACCTCAGAAGCCATAAATTTTAACCCCCCCACGTTAATAACTTCGCTTATGCGGCCTGTCACTTTGTAGTATTGATCTTTTATTTCCACGACATCTTTAGTGTCATACCAGCCTTGGTCATCAAAGGGGTTGGGGGCATTCAGGTATCCAAGCATTCTCGATTGCGAGCGTATTTGCAAAACGTTGCCAACAACTTTTGTTTCTACACCTTCGCCACCAATTTTAATGAAAAGACTGTCTCGGCGTTCAGACTTGGTTCGAACAATGCCAAGCTCAGACATGCCAAAAGTTTGCCAAAAGTTTGACGAAAGTCCACTAAAGGCAGCAGTTGACACAGTTCATCAAGAGTGGGTTGGTCCATACGCTCAGTGCCGTATGTTATTATTTTGAGAGAGGCCGGTATCTTGCCGGGGATGGCTCCGCTTATCAGCATTAGCCTTAGAAAGGTAGGTGTAGTAGGGAGAACTTCAACCGCATATTTCTTGCAGACTGCCAAAACTGAGTCGATTTTTCTTGCCTCTGGCACCACGATAACGCCTTTATTGAAGAGGGTGTGAAATAACGTATTAATACCTCCGATGTGATCAAAGAGCAGAAAGTTAATGGTTATATGCGCTGGTCGAGGGGTATCAAATCGCTGAAGAAATAGGGACAAGTCGTGCAGAATTGCTTTAGGACGGCCGGTAGTCCCGGAAGAAAAAAGAATCAGACCAGCATGATGTTTTGCTCTAAGTGCATTTATAAGGCTGTTTTTTTGATGATGGTATATTCGGGTAACTCGGCCATCTTTAATCAATATATCGACTAATGCCGATTCAAAGAAATAGGTATGTTGGTGAGTGGTTTCATTGGTTAGAGGAACAATGATAGCACCCAGGTCTATAAGATGCAGGAGCGTGAGGATCGAGGGTGGATTAAAGTCGCCAATAAGCGCCACCACATCACCTGTTTTTATAAGGGACAAGTCAACAGTATGTTGAGCAGTTATTTGCGAGAATTTTAACGTATGGTTGCTGTGAATAATAAAGGGATGGTCAACGCCGTTCCAAATCCCAGCAAGTTTTGCAAGCAACTTCATGGCTTTTATACACCACCAATATGTAAAATTTGGCCAGAAAGGGAACTGCTGCGCGCATCAAATAATATCTCAATTAAGTCACTTACCGCTTCAGGGGTAAACTGTTTGGGGATGATTTGTTGAGAGACGATTTTTTCAATCTGTTCTGTGGTAATTCCGTTTAATAGGTGAGTATTTATCGGGCCAGGCGCAATGCAGTTTACCTTTATATTAAAGTCCGCCATTTCTCTGGCAAAGGCGCGGGTAAATCCTTCGACCCCGGCCTTAGATGCGGCATAGATAGATTCTCCTTTCAACCCGAGAGCAACTGCAATAGTTGAAAAATTAATTATTGAACCTGTTTTATTTCTCAGCATTAATGGCGCTATTTGCTGACAGCAATATATAGTGCCCAATAAATTAGTTTGAATAATATGTTGTGACACACTTGCTGGCGTCGTCACCGCGAGATTCATTGCAGCAATGCCCGCTGCATTAACCAGCCCGATGACCTTAACACCATCCGTTTTAAGTTTGCGTACGACGTTTTTAATATCGTCGTAAGAGGACACATCGCAACGCATTGAGGTAAAAGGGATATTATCTACGTTTCTGGCCAACCCAAATACATTAATACCTTTCGATATCAATCTGTTACAAATGGCTCTGCCTAATCCCTTACTTGCTCCAGTAATGACAATCATTTTTTAGACTCCATCTGATTGATAAACTCAGTGGTCAATGACCCGACAGATCTGAACATGCTACGAGACTGCGACATAGCGGCATCAGATGTCCAATCGAACTCAAAGCCTAACCGCGAAGCTTTGTCTTCCAAAATAAGGCACAGCTCAACCAATTTCATAGAATCTAATAGACTGTCACTGCCGATCAGTGGCGTATTATCTGTAATTTGTTGCGCCTTTTGCTCCAGCAGTGCCTGGACGATGGTAAAAATTTCGGCTTTGATGGTGCTGGTATTAGACATAAGACCTCATCATAATATTTGAGTCGGTGTAATAAACAGGTCGCGCTATTCTTTACTGCGGAATAGGATTTCATTGCCCAGGTTTATGTGGGCAATATTATTTTCACTGTTCACCCAGGTTTTCCGCTATTTCCTTAGCGATGAATTCCTTATTTCGACTGACAAACCAGTGGTCTCCATGTACCAGGTATTGTTTAAATGAGGCTGTGGTTTGTGATTTCCATTGCGCCATCTCATCAACCCGAGTGACATCATCTTCAATGGCCGAAAATACGGTAATAGGGCAAGATAATGGCTCCTCATCTTGATATTCATAACTTAAGAGTAATGGCATATCGCGGCGTATCCCCGGTAAAATCTGTTTAACAAACTCCACATCATCGATATAGCGCATTAAACCGAGTATTTTTTGCTCAGAGGCGGATGAGTCAGCACTTGCACGCATTACATCAACTTCTCTCCATGTTCCTGTGAGTTGTGGGGCCATAGTTGCTGAAACAAAGAAGTGAATGGGTAATTGCTGTTTTTTTGCCCGTAATGAACGATAGAGTTCAAACATGATAATGCCGCCGTAACTGTGCCCATAAAATACCCGCTCGCCGTCCCAGCCATATTGTTGTTTTTCTTCGGCTAATAACTTATCCAGCGCACTTTCAAGGTCGGCCAATAAGGGAGGAATCTGGGTATAGTTTGGTTCATCTATCCGGTTTTCCCGTCCCGGTGATTGAATGGCATATACCTCACAATCACCGGGGGGGTGATACAGAAAATGGGCAAACATTGAGGCACCTGCGCCCATAGATGGCATCATGAATAGTTTGATTTTTTTCGGCTTTTCTCCTTCAGCTCTCTTGCGACGGACAAACCATTTATGGAGAACTTCAATATCATCTTCCGTGGTAATACCTGAGGTATCGCCGGCCAGCACCTGCGGTGTTTTGGTGTTGACCAATTCCTGCTGAAGTTGTGCTGCCAGTTCGGATAAACTTGGCCCTTTAACCATGCGCATCAGTGGGTAATTTATCTCTAGTTTTAGTTGGATCCAGTGGCGCAACTGATTCATCATTAGAGAATCCAGCCCCATCGCGGACAAAGATTTTTCAGCATCAATCTTATCCGCGGTATTGCCCAAAATACGGGCCAACGCATCAATCAGGTATTGCTTGATGGTTTGCACTGCATCTTCAGTATTCAGTAACTGAATTTTCTCCCGCAGGCTGTCATCACTTCCCGCTTTACTTTTGATATTGAGGGATTCGTCGGACAACAGGTGGGCAAAGCGCAGATCGGTGCGTAAATGGTCAAAATTATCCCGGAAACGAACCCAGTCGACATTCGCGGCCATTCGTACAACACCGCCATCCAAAATGATGCGCTCAAGCTTGGCGGTGACCTGTTTCTGGCTCATTGAAATCCAGCCTTGATTTTCTGACGAGCTCACCAACCCCGCTGAATTTTTGGATATGCCAGCAAAAGTGCCCAGTAATCCGAGATTAACCGATTGTGCAGTTAGCCCTTGCAGCTGGCGATAGCGTGTCAGTTTATCGAGGAAATTATTTGCGGCGGCGTAGCTGCTTTGCCCCGCCAATCCAAAAACTGATGCGATGGAAGATATCGAGAGGAAGAAATCGAGAGGGTCGTGGCGTAAAGCTTGATGCAAATTCCAGGCACCAAAAGCTTTTGCCGAGATGGCAGGAAGCAGGTCAGCGCGTTCCATATTCTTGATGAGTGCGGTTTGCATCAATGCCGCGGCATGAATAACGCCGCCTATCGGTGCTGTAGTTTTAAGCTGCGCTACCATATTACTGACTGCGGTTGCTGAATTGACATCGACTTCCGGCAGAAAAATCTCCACCCCTTGTTGCTGTAATTGGGCAATAGTGTGGCGGTCATAATCGTTTTTTGGCCCTGAACGGCTGGCCAGAGCCAACTTTCTCGCCCCTTTGTCCACCAACCATTTCGCCAGCTCAATGCCCAGCCCACTGGCACCGGCGGTAATGAGATAGATTTTGTTTGCCTTGAGATGTAAAGACAGCGCTGGCAATGCATTAACGCTGTAGCCGTCCATGTTGATTACCACCTTACCAACCTGAAGCTCTTTAGCCCTATAAGCCAATGCCGCCTGTAATTCAGGTACGGGAAATACGGTAAAGGGGTGTGATTGCAAGGGGCGGTCATTGTTGAATAAAGCAATAACGTTAGAAAAGAGTTCGGTGGCGGCTAGCGGTCGTTGGTGCATAAGGGTATTAATATCAACCACTGAGTAACTCAGGTTTTTCTCGAGCAATTTGGTGAGGAAAAAGTCGTTTTCAGCAATATTGCCGGGATTGATTTCAATAAATCGACCAAATGGGCGTAATGATTTTAGGCTTTGCACCACACTCTTACCGCCGAGGCTGTTTAGGACAATATCAACCCCTTCTCCGGTAGTATCAGTAAGTATCTGTTGATGGAAATTGAGTTTATTGCTGTCGTAAACATGGGGAACACCCATTGCCCAGAGAAAAACACGTTTAGCTTCGCTATCGGTGGTGGCGAAAATTTCAGCGCCAGATCGTCGTGCCAAATGTATAGCGGCAATGCCAATGCCTTGAGTCGCGCAGTGAATTAATACTTTATCCCCAGATTGCATATGCGCTAATGTGTATAAACCATAGTAGGCGGTTAAATAATCTAGCGGCAGAATCGCACCTTGCTCAAATGAGAGCTGTGCCGGTTTATGTACCAGGCAATGTTCTGCCGCGACCGCCATACCCGCGATACCCTTGCCGGTGATAGCGATAACTTCATCACCGACGTTAAAATGACTGACTGCGGAGCCTATCCGCGTAATCACTCCCGCGCACTCTTGGCTCATTTCCTCTGCCAACGGGTCTTTTGCTGCCAATGCGGCGGCCTTTACCGCTATTTCAACTTCATTAGCGGCCAATCGCGGGGGGGCAAACTGGTTAAACTCAACAGAATTTAGGTTCATGGGTTCGGCTAAGCGAGCTTGATAATAGCTACCACAACCGGTCAGCGCTTTGGCCGCTGCTTGCTGGGCCCGCAGAGGGATAACCTTATTCAACCGATGAACAAATAGCTGACCATCACGCAGGGCAATCTCAGTTTCATTTCCGCCACTATCAATGGATGCCATCAATGCTGCGGCGACAGCGAGCTCTTGTTCTCCGCCATCACCTAAATCAATGATTTTACAGCGAGCAAAGGGGTATTCGTTGTTCATGGTTCGGCTTAAACCGTAGAGCGGAGCCTGCACCAGATTAAGCTGTTTATCATCCGGTATCACTAAATCGGAACCACAATTCAGTGTCCAGACGACGGCAAGGAGTTCATTTTCGATAATGGCATGGTTAAGATTCACACTTTGCCAAATCAGCGTTTCGATACGTGAAGACAGATTTTCATCCCCGGTTTGTCTCCAGGGCAGAGCATTCACAATTCTGCTCAGGGTTGGGTAGCGGTTTTTTATCTCGCTTATGGCGGTGAGCACGGCCTTGCGGTCTTGTAAATCAATCTGCCAGTCAGCACCCTGGGCTTCCCCTAAGGTGATGACATTGGCCCCAGTTTCTAGCAATGCCTGAATCAGGCGGTTATTTTCACTGCTGTTATCGGTAACCAGTAGTATATCCGTCCCCAGCTGCGGGCTCAGTATCGGCTCGTTTAGCGGTTGCCACTCATATTCATAACAGCCACTGTAGGCCGTATTCTCGTCGTGTTCCCGCGAACCAGCAATATACTTAAGTTGTACGCCAATCATTTGCGCTACCACAGTGCCGCTGTCATCCATCACAATGGCATCACTGTGTAATACCTGATCGCTGGCTTTATAGATGTTGAGGTAACACCACAGTACGGAACCCTGAGGGCGCTGGAAGAAGTTATAGCGTTTAACGTAGATAGGTAAATAAAGCCCTAACTCTTCATTAGCATCCAACCGGCGCGTCGCATAAAGAGAATGGATACAGGCATCAAACAGTGTGGGGTGAAGCAGGAAGTGCTCAATACCATATTGCAAATTTTCTGACCGCACAATTTTAGCCAGCAATTTATTAGGCGCGGTCCAAAAATTTTGAATAATCTTAAACATCGGGCCATAGGCCAGGCCTGCACGTTTTACGGCTGTGTACATAGGTTGTGGTGATAGTGGTTCATTTACCTCCCGTTGTATATCCGCTAACGCAATGACCGGCGGTGCGGGTTTCTCATCCAGACAATTCATAAAACCCTTCGAGTTCTGAACCCATGCAGCATCCGCCTTTCCTCGCTCCCGACTCATTATCTGAAAACGACATTCCTGCGAATAAACTTCCAGCATGATTTCTGGCATTTCTCCGTCTTCCGGTAAAAACAGTGCAATGTCAAAATGAATATCGGTCAATCCACTAAAGGCATCACCAAAGGCTTTCTGAGCCGCAGCGGTAGCAACCTCCATATGCCCGGCACCTGGGAAAACAATCATATCGGTCACCCGATGATCACTTAAATAGGGCTCTGCCAGTGGATCGAGGAAAAGGCTAAAGGTGTGTTTTTCTGCACTTATTCCGGAGTCTTGATGCAGAGTAATATGAGGATGAAGGCGTAACTGGAGGCGTCTTTGCTGCTGAGCAAGGCTTTCATGCCAAAAGTGTTTTTGTTGCCAAACGTAGCGGGGTAAATCAAAGCGCCGAAGGGCTCCGGGGCAAACCTTATGCCAATCCATGGGGTAACCCGCAATCTGCAAGGCGGCAAGGGTTTGCTTTAACCGTAATGGCTCATCTTCTTTACGGCGTATTGAGGGGAATATATATGCCTCGATATTCATTTTGGTGAACAGTTCTTGGGCATCGCTGCTCAGCGCCGGATGGGGGCCAATTTCAATAAAGGTATCAAACCCATCTTCCAGCATTTTGGCTAATCCAGGGGCGAAATATACCGGGTCTCGAACGTTATGGTACCAATAGGCGGCCACTAAATGGCGGCCGTCTTCTTGGTTCCCTGTGACGGTGGAGTACAGGGGAATCTGAGAGGGTGAGGGGGTTAACTCACTGAGTGAGTTGATTAATTCATCTTTCAGTGGCTCCATATGATAGGAGTGGAAAGGCACATCCACTTTCAAAAAACGATGAAAAATCTCTTGTGTTTCTAACTGCCGGGCAATAGCGTCTAAGGGTTCTTTATCACCGGTTAGTGTGATGCTTTCCGGCCCATTAACTGCAGCGATAGAGATGTGGTCTGTAGCCTCTGCAATTAAGCTTTCTGCCGCGGTCTGGCTAAGACCAATCGCCAACATGGCCCCCAGATTTGCTGCTGTATGTTGGCCTCTACTGCGGTGATATACCACCTGTACTGCTTGTTCTAGAGTGAGTGCTCCAGCAGTGTATGCTGCTGCAATTTCCCCAATGGAATGCCCAATAACCCCATCAGGTTTGACTCCATTGTGTTTCCATAATTCGACCAATGCTATTTGGAGTGCCATGATGGCGGGTTGAGCAATTCGCGTATCATTAATACGAGAATCGGATTCGGGCCGTTCCATCTCCTCTAATAGTGACCAGCCGGCTATTTTTTGGAAAAGGGAGCCAATTTTCTCAACCACGTGACGAAAAACAGGTTCAGTTTCGATTAACTGGCGGCCCATGGCATACCACTGCGGCCCTTGGCCGGTAAATATGAATGCCAGCCGAGGTTTCTTCGTGCTTTCTTGGCCTATCTCGACCCCAATGAGTTGCTCACCATTTAAGTACGAATCAATTTTTTGTTGTAGGTCAACCAAACTGCGACAGGCAATGGCAATACGGTAAAGTAATGACGAGCGATGTTGGCCCGCATTGAAACATAAGTCATTTAATGAAAGTTCGGTATTTGAAAGATAATTCCGGTAAGCCGTTAGTTGCGCCTTTAAAGCTTCTTCAGTTGCTGCGCTACAAGTAAATAAATTAACTTCTGGCTGGATATCTTCAGCTTCTTGCAGACCCACAATAATTTCAGTATCAGGAACGTATTCCTCTATCACCACATGAGCATTAGTGCCTCCAGCGCCAAAGGAATTAACTCCACCCAAACGGGGTAAATTATCGATAGTTGCCGGCCATTCTTGGTTTTTATCAACCACTTTTAGGTGCCAGTTATCGAAATTAATTTTTGGATTTCCATGATTGAAATGTAGGTTTGCGGGGATCTGTTTATGATGAAGACACAGGACTAGCTTGATTAAACCGGCGATACCTGCCGCCCCATTCTAAATGGCCAATATTACTTTTTATTGAGCCTATAAGCAGTGGCTTATCTGCTGGGCGATCGCCAAAGATATTGGAAAAAGCTTTAGTTTCAAGTGGATCACCTACTGAGGTACCGGTACCGTGTGCTTCAATAAACTGCACCCGATTCACATTGATTCCAGCATCCTGGTAGGCATCCTGCAGCATAGCGGTTTGGGCGGTAGGGTTTGGTGTGGTAAATCCAATGGCGGTGAAACCGTCGGAGTTACAGGCCGAACCGCGGATCAGCCCATATATTTTATTACAATCGGCTAATGCTTGAGTGAGAGGCTTAAGATAAACCAAACCCACCCCTTCACTGCGGACGTAACCATTACCACTTTCATCAAAGGATTTACATGCGCCGTCAGGGCTGAGGAAATTGCCTTTGGACAACATGATTGTTGTCGCGGGATTAATCATGATATTTACGCCGCCCGCAATGGCTTGGGCAGCTTCCCTATGCCAGATACTTTGACACGCTAAATGCACGGCAACCAACGATGCTGAGCAGGCGGTATCTAATGTAATGCTCGGGCCTTTCAGGTTATACAAATATGAAATCCGATTAGCTAATGAAGTCTGCACACTGCCCATACTTGATTGCGGGCTGATGCGATAGCGGTTATCGGGGCTGGCCTGAATATCCTGATAGTCATTACCAGAGGTTCCAATATAGACAGCCGTTTGTGAACCTCGGAATCTTGCCAGAATGTCGCCTGAGTCTTCTAAGGCTTCAAATGTGGTTTGTAATAACAAGCGTTGTTGGGGGTCGATACTGTCAGCTTCTGAGGGGTATATATTAAAAAATTCATTATCAAACTGATCCATTTCGTTAATAAACCCACCTTTTGACACTCTCGCTTTTCCCGCTTTATTCGGGTCTGGATCGTAATACTCCGCGTTATTCCAACGGTCATCAGGTACCTCGGTAATACCATCTATCCCGGCAAATAATATATTCCATAAATCATTTGGGCTGAAAGCATTTCCGGGCATGCGGCATCCAATGCCGATGATGGCGATAGGTTCTTTTGTTTCAATCATAATATCTCTCCGCAACCTATAAATTTATTTTATTCATGGGTTTAGTGTGAAAAATGCATTCATTACAAATAAATTAATACGTGGAGGTTAAAATATATTTCCCGTTATTATTTATAAAATTAAGTGGTGCAGTTATATTAATATAGCCACTAATGATGAATTCGCATGTTGATATTATGATTATTTTCCACCCACATAATTATGTGGCTGAATTTTAATTGTATTTATATTTTATAGCGTGAAATTAGTTATATGAATAATAAATATATAAAAATTAATTTTAATATTAAATAACAACCAATATTAAATGCAGTAAAGCTATGTATCATCAAATGATATTATTTTGTATTAAGCGGTATTCCAGTGTATCAGAATGTATTGTAATCAGTAGCATAGGAAATCAGCACCGCACCATTCTAATTAAGATGAAATAGATGTATTGCTCCCCGGATACTTGGGGGCGACGTTATCGCTAATGAGCGGAAAGGGGGCATTGAGGGTTCCCCCCTATTTATACTTATGCGAAAGGGGTTTCTTTATTTAAAACTTTATCGATTATATTGAGTACCCCGGCGTTATTATTTGAATCCGTCTGATAGTTAGCTATTTTTTTAATCTTTTCTGACGCATTCGACATAGCATAGCCAAAACCGGCATATTCCAACATTTCAACATCATTTCCCCCATCGCCAAAGGTCACTACTTCCTCATCTTTGACCCCCCATATTTTTTGCAGCAGTTTGATGCCATTCGCTTTGTGCACACCGGGGATTATCAGGTCAACAGAGCCATGTCCACTGGACACCGGGGTGACAATGCCAGTGAGCTCCGCTTCAATAAATGTCATAAAATCAGCTAATTTTTCATTGGGTAAGCTGATGGCAAATTTGAATGCTGGTTCATCGACCTGATTGAAATTATCAATAACTTTAAGACGATAGTAATATTTGCTCATGGTAGTAAAAAAATCAGGGGTTGAAGAGCTCAACATATAAGCGCTATTTTTGCCACAAACCATTATATCGAGGTAGGGAATAGGCAATAAGGTGTTTAGAACTTTATTAGTCTCTTCGTCTGATATTTTACCGCAAAAAATTTCAGTATTTTCATTGCTGACATAAGCACCATTTTCGGCAACAAATGCAATTTCGTGGGCAATGTCTGGAAAGAATGAGATTAACTGGTAATACTGATTACCGCTAGCAACCACAAATTTTATCCCTTCTTTTTTTAGTTGAGAATATTGGGCGCTAAAACGCGGCCTATCAAAGTTCATCTGATCGTTGAGAAAGGTTCCATCCATATCTACGGCAATGATTTTAACGCTCATTATATTTCCTTCTGTTAAAGATCGAAGATAACCATCTGATAGTCAATATCTTAGCGTTTATTTTTAAAAAACTCAGCATCCGGATGCCAGTCGTTAAGATCATAATGACCTTGTTATATGGCAGCCGTGATGTTGAACAGAATCAGGCGGTGGTATTGCGCAATTTTCTACTCACTAAACTGGCGCAGTGAACTACAGCACTTTATCTTGGACGACCCAAACAGCGGCTTCAACCCGTGATTTCAGTTTCATTTTTTTCAGCAGATGTTTGACATGAACTTTCACTGTGCTTTCAGCAATTAACAATTTCTTGGCGATGGTTTTGTTTGGCAATCCTTTGGCAATAAGCTTTAGGATATCGCGCTCACGCGGGGTGAGAGTGTTGATATCACGTTCAGTATCAGGGCGATTTTCACGTAAATTGCTGGCGAGAATCGACATCAATGCATCGCTAAGAACCATTTGCCCGGCAGCAGCATCATAGAGAGAAACTAATAAATCCTCTGGATCCATATCTTTTAACAGATAACCATCAGCGCCGCGTTTTAATGCGCTGATGACATCATCTTGGTGGTCTGACACCGTGAAGACCACAACCCGCCCAGATAGCGGTTGTTGGCGCAATCTGTCCAGTGTTTCCAACCCATTCATTCCTGGCATATTCAGATCTAGCATGATTAAGTCCGGGTCAATACGGGTTGCCAGAATAATACCTTGCTCGCCATTACAGGCTTCCCCCGCGATGGATAAACCCGGTGCCATGCTGATTAATTGCTTAATGCCATGTCTGAGCATCGGATGGTCATCTATCAGCAGAATGGTTGCGGCTTCTTGTTCACTCATGGTTATTCCTGAAGAGCAAAGGGGGCGAAAATACCCCGAATGGGATGGTTGCTAACCATTCTTCATCATCCCCGTCGATTACCCCATAACCAATATGGAGTACCCACTAATAGTCTGCCGGTCGGGTGTGTGGTTTTTATAGAAATTGCACCCTAACAACATATTGAAAATTAATAGCTTTTTATACCGCGGAGTACTACCCACTAATGATGTAGGGTTATTGTTAGCTGAAAGTTAACTTCACCTCCTCTTGATGTAAATCAACTTTGAAATGGCCTCAGGTGCCTAGGGTGGCGCATTACGTCCCGTTGCGGTCACCTTTACTGAGGTTTTTATGTCGCACTCTTCTGCTCCAACAACCCGCGCCAATTCTTCGGCAATCCCGGCAAAAATACCCGGTGGTCGCGCTATTCAACAATGGCAGCCAGAGGATGCGCCATTCTGGCAACAAGTGGGGCAACGTGTTGCCCGCCGGAATTTGTGGATTTCCATTCCCGCACTGTTACTGAGCTTTTGTGTCTGGATGCTCTTTAGTGCTGTGGCGGTGAATCTGAACAAAGTCGGGTTTAACTTCACCACCGAACAGTTATTTATGTTGACGGCATTGCCGTCGGTATCCGGTGCAATTTTGCGCGTTCCTTACTCCTTTGTGATACCGGTTTTTGGTGGCCGCCGCTGGACAGCCATGAGCACCTTATTCCTGATTGTGCCCTGCTTATGGCTGGGGCTTGCGGTGCAGGATAACAGCACGTCTTACCGAACTTTTGTGCTGATTTCGTTGTTATGTGGTTTTGCCGGTGCGAACTTTGCCTCCAGCATGGCCAACATCAGTTTCTTCTTTCCGAAAGCGAAGCAAGGTGGCGCACTGGGTTTAAATGGCGGGTTAGGCAACCTTGGGGTAAGTGTAATGCAGCTGCTTGCCCCTATTGCTATCTCGGTGGGGATGTTTGGCGCGTGGGTCGGCAGTGGTTATCCACAAGCCGATGGCAGCCAGCTGTGGCTGCAAAATGCGGCCTATATCTGGATCCCATTTTTGCTGATTTTTAGTGCGGCGGCATGGTTTGGCATGAATGATTTGTCGGCGACAAAAGCCTCTATTGCCGCCCAGTTGCCGGTCTTGAAACGCGGCCATTTATGGATTTTGTCCATTTTGTATCTGGCAACTTTCGGCTCGTTTATCGGTTTTTCGGCGGGTTTTGCCATGTTGGCGAAAACGCAGTTTCCAGAAGTGGTGATTCTGCATTATGCCTTTTTCGGCCCATTGCTGGGGGCATTAGCGCGCCCGCTGGGGGGGGCGTTATCTGACCGTTTCGGTGGTATTCGCGTCACTTTGATCAATTTTATCCTGATGGCCATTTTTGCCGGGTTACTGTTCCTGACCTTGCCCACTGCGGGCACTGCCGGTTCTTTCTTCGCTTTCTTTGGCGTGTTTATGTTGCTGTTCCTGACGGCAGGATTAGGCAGTGGTTCGACTTTCCAAATGATTGCCGTGATTTTTCGCAAACTGACCATCGACCGGGTGCAGAAGGCGGGGGGCAGTGATGAACAAGCACAGCAGGATGCTGTCCGTGAGTCAGCTGCGGCCTTGGGTTTTATCTCCGCCATTGGCGCTATCGGCGGTTTCTTCATTCCCAAATCCTTTGGTACTTCACTGGCCCTGACCGGTTCACCGGCGGGGGCTATGAAGCTTTTCGTGATTTTTTATGTGGTCTGCGTGTTGATCACCTGGTTGGTGTATGGCCGCAAGCTCAATAAGGGGATGGCGACTAAAAAACCACGTTAATCAGTAGGATAGGAATATTTATTCGCAACAAGAGCCATGTGAGTCCACTTATAAAAATAAACCGGGCCTTAGGCCCCTCAATCAGGAGATCTCCGGATGAGTAAATTTCTTGACCGGTTTCGGTATTTTAAACAACTTGCCGAGCCTTTCGCCCAGGGCCACGGCCAAACGCTGGACACCAATCGCGATTGGGAAGACGGCTATCGTAGCCGCTGGCAGCACGACAAAGTGGTGCGTTCGACTCATGGAGTGAATTGCACCGGCTCATGTAGCTGGAAAATTTATGTTAAAAACGGTTTGGTGACCTGGGAAACTCAGCAAACGGATTATCCGCGCACTCGCCCAGATTTACCTAACCATGAACCTCGCGGTTGCCCACGAGGTGCCAGTTATTCTTGGTATTTATACAGTGCCAATCGGCTTAAATATCCGATGATGCGCAAAACCCTGCTCCAGTTGTGGCGCGCGGCGAAATTGCAGCACAGTGATCCGGTTGATGCTTGGGCCGCTATTGTTAGCGATAGCGCACAGACCAAAAGCTATAAACAAGCACGGGGACGGGGGGGATTTGTTCGCTCCAGCTGGCAAGAAGTCAATGAACTGATTGCGGCGGCGAATGTGTATACCGCGAAGCAATATGGCCCCGACAGGATTATTGGCTTTTCGCCTATTCCGGCGATGTCGATGGTGTCCTATGCCGCGGGCGCGCGTTATCTTTCGCTGATTGGCGGGGTTTGTCTTAGTTTTTATGATTGGTATTGTGATTTGCCCCCGGCATCGCCGATGACGTGGGGTGAACAAACCGACGTGCCGGAATCTGCTGATTGGTATAATTCGTCTTATATTATTGCCTGGGGGTCTAATGTGCCACAGACCCGGACACCGGATGCGCACTTCTTTACGGAAGTTCGTTACAAAGGCACCAAAACGGTTGCCGTCACCCCCGATTACGCGGAAGTGGCAAAGCTATGTGACCAGTGGCTGAATCCTAAGCAGGGCACGGATAGTGCGATGGCGATGGCGATGGGCCATGTCATTTTGAATGAATTTCATCTTCAGCGACAAAGCCATTATTTTGTGGAGTATATGCGCCAGTACACCGATATGCCGATGCTGGTGTTACTGGAACCCCGTGCTGAGGGGGGCTACGCGGCCGGGCGGTTGCTGCGCGCTGCTGATTTGGTGGATAACCTCGGCGAGGCCAATAACCCTGAATGGAAAACCATTGCAATAGATAGCATCAGCGGGCAGTTAGTGGCTCCGCAAGGATCTATTGGTTATCGCTGGGGCGAAAAGGGCAAATGGAATCTTGAGCAGCGCGCCGGGAAATCACAGCAGGAAGTCTTGCTGCAACTGAGTTTGCTGGGGCAGCACGATGAGCTCGCGAGTGTCGGTTTCCCTTATTTTGGCGGCGAAATCAGTGAGAATTTCCAAAGTGTGGCCTTGGAAGAAGTGCTGCAACATCAGCTGCCGGTAAAACGGCTGCCATTGGCCGATGGCACTACTGCACTGGTGACCAGCGTTTATGACCTGATGATGGCCAACTATGGTCTGGATCGTGGTTTACACGATGAAAATACCGCCAGCAGTTATGATGATATTAAAGCCTATACCCCGGCTTGGGCGGAGAAAATTACCGGTGTAGCACGTCAGGATATTATCCGCATTGCCCGCGAATTTGCCGAGAATGCCGAGAAAACTCATGGCCGCTCAATGATTATCGTGGGAGCCGGTATCAACCACTGGTATCACATGGATATGACCTACCGCGCCCTGATTAATATGCTTATTTTCTGCGGTTGTGTCGGGCAAAGTGGCGGGGGCTGGGCGCATTATGTTGGGCAGGAAAAATTGCGCCCGCAAACCGGTTGGTTACCTTTGGCATTTGGTCTGGATTGGCAGCGCCCACCGCGCCATATGAATGGCACCTCATTTTTTTACAATCATTCTAGCCAGTGGCGCTATGAAACCGTCAGCACCACCCAGTTGTTATCGCCACTTGCCGACAGCACTCGCTTTAGCCCAAGTCTGATTGACCTGAATGTGCGCGCTGAGCGCATGGGGTGGTTACCTTCAGCCCCGCAACTCAATTGTAACCCTTTGACCATTGCCGCCCGCGCGCAGCAGGCGGGGCAAACACCGGTGGAATACACGGTGGAGAGTCTGAAAAATGGGGCATTGAGATTTGCCGCTGAGCAGCCGGATTCCCCAGAGAATTTCCCTCGCAACCTGTTTGTCTGGCGCTCTAACTTGTTAGGGTCTTCCGGCAAAGGGCATGAGTATATGCTCAAATATTTGTTGGGAACTGAAAATGGTATTCAGGGCCAGGATCTGGGGCAGCAGGGCGGAGTGATGCCCCAGGAGGTCGAATGGCAAGATCAGGGCGGCGAAGGTAAGTTGGATTTGGTGGTGACATTGGATTTCCGCATGTCCAGTACCTGCCTTTATTCCGATATTATTTTGCCCACCGCCACCTGGTATGAAAAAGACGATATGAATACTTCGGATATGCATCCGTTTATTCACCCGTTGTCGGCGGCGGTAGACCCCGCATGGGAATCTAAAAGTGACTGGGATATTTATAAAGGTATCGCCGACACTTTCTCCCGTGTCTGTGTTGGGCATTTAGGGCAAGAAACCGACGTGGTGACTTTGCCTATCCAGCATGATTCGCCGGGCGAATTGGCGCAACCTTACGGGGTAAAAGATTGGAAAAAAGGCGAATGTGAGCTGATTCCGGGCCAGACTGCACCGCATATTATGGTGGTCGAGCGCGATTATCCCGCCACTTATGCGCGTTTTACCGCCCTGGGGCCACTGTTGGACCAGTTGGGTAACGGCGGCAAAGGCATTAACTGGAATACCCAAACCGAAATCGATTTCCTCAAAAAACTCAATCATACCCGCAGTGACGGGCCAGCCGCAGGGCGTCCCATCATTGACAGCGCCATTGATGCCGCAGAAGTGATTTTATCATTGGCCCCTGAAACCAATGGGCAGGTTGCCGTCAAAGCCTGGCGCGCGCTGGAGCAGTTGACCGGGCGAGAACATGCCCATTTGGCCTTGAATAAAGAAGATGAAAAAATTCGTTTCCGTGATATTCAGGCCCAGCCGCGCAAGATTATTTCCAGCCCGACGTGGTCAGGTCTGGAAGATGAACATGTTTCTTACAATGCCTGTTACACCAATGTTCATGAGCTGATCCCTTGGCGCACCCTCTCAGGCCGTCAGCAACTTTATCAGGATCATGAATGGATGCGTGCTTTTGGCGAAAGTTTGCTGTGTTATCGCCCGCCGATTGATACCCGTGCCGCACAGCCGTTGCTCAATAGGCAGCCCAACGGCCATCCGGAAAAGGCACTTAACTTCCTGACGCCGCATCAGAAGTGGGGAATTCACTCCACTTACAGTGACAATTTGCTGATGCTGACCCTTTCTCGCGGGGGGCCGATAGTATGGCTGAGTGAAGAGGATGCTAAGGAGTTGACCATTGAAGATAACGACTGGATTGAGGCCTTTAACAGCAATGGTGCATTAACGGCTCGGGCGGTAGTTAGCCAGCGAATTCCGTCGGGGATGACCATGATGTATCACGCCCAGGAGCGGATTATTAATATCCCCGGTTCTGAAATTACCGGTCAGCGCGGCGGGATCCATAACTCCGTCACCCGCATTAGCCCGAAACCAACCCATATGATTGGCGGTTACGCGCAATTGGCGTACGGCTTTAACTATTACGGCACGGTAGGTTCTAATCGCGATGAATTCGTGGTGGTGCGTAAGATGAATAATATCGATTGGCTGGATGACGAACAGCAGAATGCGGGCAATGCCGGGGGCAAAAAATGAAAATCCGTTCACAAGTTGGCATGGTGCTGAATCTGGATAAATGTATTGGTTGTCATACCTGTTCGGTGACCTGCAAAAATGTTTGGACGAGCCGTGAAGGTATGGAATATGCCTGGTTTAATAATGTCGAGAGCAAGCCCGGCTTGGGTTACCCCCATGATTGGGAAAATCAGGCTAAGTGGAAAGGCGGCTGGATCCGCAAGATTAATGGCAAATTAACCCCCCGCATGGGGGGCCGGGTTGGTGTGCTGTCCAAGATTTTTGCCAACCCGGATGTGCCCGCGTTAGATGATTACTACGAGCCTTTTGATTTCGATTATCAGCATTTGCATAACGCCCCCGCCGGTAAGCATCAGCCGGTGGCGCGCCCGCGTTCACTGATAACCGGTCAGCGGATGCAAAAAATCGAAAATGGCCCGAACTGGGAGGAAATTCTGGGTGGGGAGTTTTCAAAGCGCTCTAAAGACCAGAATTTTGCCCATATCCAGAAAGAAATGTATGGGCAATTTGAACATACTTTCATGATGTATTTGCCGCGTTTATGCGAGCATTGCCTCAACCCCGCTTGTGTGGCGACGTGCCCCAGTGGGGCGATATATAAACGCGCCGAAGACGGTATTGTGCTGATTGATCAGGATAAATGCCGTGGCTGGCGGATGTGTTTGACCGGCTGTCCGTATAAAAAAATCTATTTCAACTGGAAGAGTGGCAAATCAGAAAAATGTATTTTCTGTTACCCACGGATTGAATCTGGTGAGCCGACGGTGTGCTCTGAAACCTGTGTTGGCCGCATTCGCTATCTGGGAGTGCTGCTGTATGACGCCGATGCCATTGAGCAGGCGGCGTCGGTTGAAGATGAACAAAATCTGTATCAGCGGCAATTGGCTATTTTCCTTGACCCTCACGATCCCGCGGTGATTGCGCAGGCGGCACAAGATGGCATTCCATTAAGTGTGATTGAGGCCGCCCAGCGCTCGCCGGTATATAAAATGGCGGTGGAATGGAAGTTGGCATTGCCACTGCATCCGGAATACCGCACTTTGCCCATGGTCTGGTATGTGCCGCCATTGTCACCCATTCAGTCAGCGGCGGATTCAGGCGCATTGCCCCACAATGGCGTGCTGCCCGATGTAGAAAGCTTGCGGATCCCGGTGCAATATCTGGCCAATTTATTGACCGCAGGAGATATCCAGCCGGTATTGGTGGCATTAAAACGGATGTTGGCGATGCGGCACTATAAGCGGGCCGAAACCGTTGACGGCAAAATTGACCTCAGTGCGCTGGAGGCGGTCGGGCTAACCGAAGCGCAAGCGAAGGAAATGTATCGCTATTTAGCTATTGCCAACTATGAAGATCGCTTTGTTATCCCCTCCAGCCACCGCGAAATCGCCCGTGATGCTTTCCCAGAAAGCAAAGGCTGTGGTTTTAGTTTTGGTGATGGTTGCCACGGCAGTGATACTCGTTTCAATTTGTTTAATAGCCGCCGCATTGATGCTGTGGATGTGACTCGTAAGACTGATCAGGGGGTTGCCAATGATTAGTTTGAGAATAATTTCACGCTTACTGGAATATCCGGATGCGGATTTGTGGCGATATCAGCAAGAACTGTGTGATGCCCTCAATGAGGCCGCTGAATTGACCACGGAGCAACGCCAGTCGGTGCGGCAATTTATCAAGACATTGTGTGGTAGCGAGCTGCTTGATTGTCAGGCCAGCTATTGCGGTTTATTTGATCGCGGCCGAGCTACCTCACTGCTGTTATTTGAGCATGTACATGGCGAGTCACGGGATCGCGGCCAGGCGATGGTGGACTTAATGGCGCAATATCAACGGGCCGGATTGGTACTGAATTGCAAAGAGTTGCCCGATTTCCTACCGCTTTATCTTGAGTATCTGGCTAATCAACCGCAACAAGAAAGTCGAGCCGGGTTACAGGATATTGCCCCAATTCTGGCTCTCTTGGGCGCGCGTTTGCAGCAGCGCGATAGCCAATATGCGCAATTATTTGATTTGTTATTAATTCTGTCAGGCAGTGAGATCCGCTGTGAGAATCTTGGCACCAAAGTGGCGGGTGAAACGCGCGATGACACCCCAAAAGCTCTGGATGCGGTATGGGAAGAGGAGCAGGTGAAGTTCCTTGGTGCAGAGGGGTGCTCCTCTGCCCAACAAAATATGCAGCAAAAACGCGCCTCTGGCGCGGTCTTTCCCCAATATCTGAGTATCCAATCTGCATCAGAGGCCAAGAAAGCCGTTTTATCCCCCACCGCAGTGGATAGCAAAGGAGTCAGTTTATGATCTTCCTGAATAAATTCTTTTTTGATATTTATCCTTATCTGGCGCTGACGATATTCTTACTGGGAAGTTGGCTGCGCTATGACTATGGGCAATATAGTTGGCGGGCAGGTTCCAGTCAGATGTTAGATAAGAAAGGTGTCCGGCTGGCATCGAATTTATTCCATATTGGTATTCTGGGAATATTCTTCGGCCATGTCCTGGGCATGCTGACGCCACATTGGATGTATGAATCCTTCCTGCCGATAGCCACAAAACAGAAAATGGCGATGTTTGCCGGTGGCGCTTGTGGTGTCATGATGCTGGTGGGCGGGGTTATGTTGCTGCGCCGCAGGTTAACCAACCCACGAATCAGGGCGACCAGTACCCCAGTCGATATTTTGATTTTGATGTTGTTAGTGGTGCAGGTCAGTTTGGGATTGCTCAGTATTCCTTTCTCCGCGCAGCATATGGATGGCAGTGAAATGATGAAACTGGTGGGCTGGGCGCAATCAATAGCAACATTTCGTCCCGGGGCTTCGGCATATCTGGCCGATGTCGCCTTAATTTTCAAATTACATA
>NZ_ACCD01000044.1 GCF_000173775.1 Yersinia rohdei ATCC 43380 | reverse complement strand
CGGGGTTTTCTGCTTTTTGGCTTAGAGCGGAACCGAGCGGTCGGAAGTTCGAGCCGAGCGAAGCGAGACAACGTTGCTTTAGCAACGGCCCGCAGGGCGAGGCGTCAGCCGAGTCATCTTCCTGGGTGCACCATATTAAGAAACCTCGCTACGGCGGGGTTTTCTGCTTTTTGGCTTTGCATCAGGTCGCCATTTTAAACTTCTCAACTCTCTCACCTTGCTATTAATCCCAACACATTGATTTTTACCATGCTGAGTGGGGTGATAATCCATTGGCAATAATGTTTTTTTGATTAAATTCAACTGATTATACAGTGAGCGACAATTTGGCTAGTTTGCGATAAAGTAGCTTTTCATTTTCTCCCTGGTCGTGGGGTCACGATGTACGATCGTTATGAAGGCCTAATCTTTGATATGGACGGCACCATTCTGGACACAGAATCCACCCACCGTCAGGCGTGGCATCAGGTGCTGACCCCTTATGGAATGCAGTTTGATGAGCAAGCTATGGTGGCATTGAATGGTGCCCCGACGTGGCAAATTGCCCGCACAATCATTGCCAATCATCAATTAGAGCTGGATCCCCATTCACTGGCTGCTGAGAAAACGGCATTGGTGAAAACGATGTTGTTGGACACTGTGAAGCCTCTGCCGCTCATAGAGGTGGTTAAAGCCTATTATGGGCGTAAACCTATGGCTGTAGGAACAGGAAGCGAGCACGCCATGGCAGAGATGCTTTTAGGCCATCTTGGGTTACGCCACTATTTTGATGTCATTGTTGGTGCTGATGATGTCACCAAGCATAAACCAGAACCTGATACATTCTTACGTTGCGCAGAATTACTCGGCGTCCGTTCTGATAAATGTGTGGTCTTTGAAGATGCTGACTTTGGTGTTGAAGCGGCGAAAAGAGCCAATATGGCAATAGTTGATGTCCGCCTGCTGTGAGTAGTACGCTAGCTATTGCGTCACTATTTGGGAGTAGCTTTCTCAGCGCGACACTCTTACCCGGAAATTCTGAAATTCTGTTAGTCACCTTACTAACGGCAGGTAGTGCGCCAGCAATCATGTTGGTGTTGTCTGCTACTGTCGGAAATACCTTGGGGGGGCTAACAAATGTTGTTATAGGCCGTTTATTACCGGAACTAAAGCCACAGCGTGGAATGAATACAGCTCTAGGCTGGCTTCAGCGCTTTGGCCCAGCGGCTTTATTATTGAGCTGGTTGCCGGTAGTGGGCGATTTGATGTGTGTGTTAGCAGGCTGGCTGCGCATGCCTTGGGCTCTTGTGGCTTTTTTCCTGTGTCTGGGAAAAGCGTTGCGTTATATCGTGTTAACGGTAATTACGCTGCAAGGGATAGCCTGGTGGCAGTAAAGAGTGTGACAAACTTACGTAGTCACACCCACGTAGTTTCAGTATGCTGGCGAGTTATGGTTTCCAAGAGCGGGAGGTCGATTTGATCCCGGATGTATCACACGCGCTGACTTGGTTGGAAGCGCACCCTAAAGCCCTGAAAGGGATCCGTCGCGGTATAGAGCGGGAAACATTGAGAGTCACTGCCGATGGGCAACTCGCCTCGACGGGGCATCCAGAATCACTGGGTGCGGCCCTGACACATCAATGGATAACTACCGATTTTGCTGAGGCATTGCTGGAGTTCATTACGCCAGTAGACGGTGATATTGATCATCTGCTGACTTTTTTACGTGATATTCATCGCTATACCGCACGTAAACTGGGTGATGAGCGCATGTGGCCGCTCAGCATGCCGTGTTTTATCGGCGCTGAACAAGATATCGAACTGGCTAAATACGGTTCTTCAAATATCGGCCGCTTCAAAACACTTTACCGTGAGGGATTAAAAAATCGCTACGGTGCATTGATGCAAACTATTTCCGGTGTTCACTATAATTTCTCTTTGCCGCTGGAGTTTTGGCAGGCATGGTCAGGTGTCACGGATGAAAAAAGTGGTAAAGAAGAAATTTCCGCAGGATATTTCCGCCTGATCCGCAATTACTATCGTTTCGGCTGGGTCATTCCTTATCTGTTTGGTGCTTCTCCGGCTATTTGCTCATCATTCCTGCAAGGGCGTGAAACTGCATTGCCATTTGAGCGCAATGATAACGGAATGTGTTATTTGCCATATGCCACCTCATTGCGTTTGAGTGATTTGGGTTATACCAATAAATCACAAAGCAATTTAGGCATTACATTTAATGACTTGCATACCTATGTAGCGGCCCTGAAACGTGCGATTCAAACGCCATCAGAAGAATACGCAGCATTGGGGCTGAAAAACGGCGAACGTCATCTGCAATTGAATACCAATGTGTTGCAAATTGAAAATGAGCTGTACGCCCCGATTCGGCCTAAACGAGTTACCCGTGCCGATGAGTCCCCGTCTGACGCCTTGCTGCGCGGCGGCATCGAATATATCGAAGTCCGCTCGCTAGACATTAACCCATTTTCACCTATTGGTGTTGATGCCGTTCAGGCGCGCTTCCTCGATCTATTCTTGATTTGGTGTGTGCTCGCGGATGCGCCTGAAATGAGCAGTGACGAATTGCAATGTACACGCAAGAACTGGAATCGGGTCATTTTGGAAGGGCGTAAACCGGGGCAGACTATCGGAATGGGGTGCAATGATACCCGTGAGCCGCTGGAAAAGGTCGGTAAAGATCTGTTTGCAGATTTGCGCCGTGTAGCAGAAGTGCTCGATGGCCAAGATAGCACTGCCTATCAAGAGGTTTGTGACGAGCTGGTCGCGTACTTTGATGATCCGAGCTTGACGTTCTCTGCGCGTATTTTGCAAGCGATGAAAGAAAATGGTATTGGTGGTGTGGGTCTTGAGTTGGCTGAGCGCTACCGAGAAATGCTGCAAAGTGAGCCATTGGAGTTGCTGACAGAAGAGCAATTATCCGAAGAGGGTGCGGCATCCTGGGTGCGTCAACGTGAGATTGAACTCAAAGATAAGCTAAGCTTTGATGAGTATCTGGCGCTTCACGGCGGTCAATAAAAAGAAAAGGCCACATTACTGTGGCCAAATTAACATCTCTGTTAACAGGGATGATGATAACAAATGCGCGTCTTTCACATATTAAGACGCGCAGGTTAGAAAAAAGTTTCACAGGTTGCGAAAAAAGATCGAATAAAAATTATTTTTTTATGAGGAGGTAACTAAATGCCATTACTGGATAGCTTTACCGTAGACCATACCATCATGAATGCACCGGCAGTACGCGTTGCTAAGACAATGAAAACCCCTCATGGTGACGAGATAACTGTATTTGATTTACGCTTCTGTGTGCCGAACAAAGAAGTGATGCCAGAGCGCGGGATCCATACTCTGGAGCACCTGTTTGCTGGTTTCATGCGTAATCATCTTAATGGTGACGGTGTTGAGATTATTGATATCTCGCCAATGGGATGCCGTACTGGTTTCTACATGAGCCTGATTGGTACTCCTGATGAGCAACGGGTCGCCAAGGCTTGGAAAGCGGCTATGGCAGATGTACTGAAGGTCACTGACCAGAAAAAAATTCCTGAGCTGAATGAATATCAGTGCGGCACTTATCATATGCACTCGCTGGAAGAAGCGCAGGAAATTGCCAAAAATATTATTGACCGTGGTGTGGGTGTTAACCACAATGAAGAATTGGCATTGCCGGAAGAAAAACTGAAAGAATTGCATATCTAGTTTTGATATCAGCATTTTTACTTTTGGTCGATAAATGCAAAAAGACGCAACTAAGGCGTCTTTTTTTATTTATCGCGAAGGAGGGCTGCTGTGATTACCCTGAATGGTTATCCGGCAAAATAGGTGTCACCCGTACCCGCTTAATCATGTTTTCTTGTACATCCAGCACGTCAATCAAATAGTTACCAATACGAACCTGAGCATCAATCTGCGGAATATCCTCAAGCTCTTCCAGTAACATGCCATTGATGGTGCGGGCATCAACAGGAAGTGTCCAGTTAAAGGCTTTGTTTAGCTCACGGACACTGGCGCTGCCGTCAATCAGGACTGACCCGTCACTCTGCGGATTGACCTCTTCGGCAAGGGTCGGGGACATTGACGTAGTGAAATCCCCCACAATTTCTTCCAGAATATCTTCGACTGTCACTAACCCTTGAATATCGCCGTATTCATCGACAATCATGCCGACCTTCTCTTTATTGCGCTGGAACTTTACCAACTGCACATTCAAAGGTGTCCCTTCAGGAATGAAATAAATTTCATCGGCGGCGCGTAGCAAATTCTCTTTGTTGAATTCTTTTTTCTCCGTCATCAACCGATAGGCCTCTCGCACGCGCAACATGCCAATGGCGTCGTCTAAGGATTGGCGGTACAAGACAATTCGGCCATGTGGCGAGTGGGTGAGTTGGCGCATAATTGATTTCCAATCATCATTGATATCAATCCCGACTACCTCGTTGCGCGGCACCATAATGTCGCTAACCGTGACCTTTTCCAGATCTAACACGGATATCAACATATCTTGATTGCGGCGGGAAATTTGTGATTGGGATTCATTCACGATACTGCGTAATTCATCTTTGCTCACTGCATCACTGCGGTGCACATTCCCGCGAATACCACACAGGCGCATTAGTCCACGGGTAATGATGTTGAGTAACCAGACCAATGGCAGCATGATTTTTTGTAGTGGAGCAAGTAAAACGCTGCTTGGAAATGCCACGCGCTCTGGATACAACGCGGCAATAGTTTTCGGCATCACTTCCGCAAAGATAAGGACCACAAAAGTCAGAATCCCGGTGGCGATGGCTACCCCGGCATTGCCATATAAACGGATGCCAATAATTGTCGCCAGTGCCGATGCCAGAATATTGACCAGGTTATTGCCGATTAGCACCAAACTTATCAGGCGGTCAGGTCGGCGTAACAGCTTTTCAACCCGACGTGCGGCACGATTGCCTTGTTTGGACAAGTGACGTAGACGATAACGGTTCAACGTCATCATGCCGGTCTCAGAGGCAGAAAAATAAGCTGAAACCACAATCATAATGACAAGAATGATGAGAAGCGTGCTAGTTGATACCTGGTCCAACTCAGTGTTCCTTAGTAACTATGATGGCCCGTGAACTTAGCGGGGCCATAGACGGGCGGTTTTCTAACAATTAAGAGACCATGATTTCTTGAACCAGGCGACTGCCAAAGTAAGCCAGCGTCAGCAAAAATGCGCCTGCGAAGCTAAACCAAATCACTCTGCGGCCACGCCAGCCCTCATGATAATGACCCCATAATAAAACAATATAGACAAACCAGGCCATGATAGATAACACCGCTTTATGGACATTTTCTTTACTAAATATATCGTCCATGTACAGCAAGCCGGTACAGAGTGTCAGTGTGAGTAATACCACACCAATCTGCGTAATATGGAACATTTTACGCTCAATGCTCATCAGCGGCGGCATATCGGCATTAAATGTGACTTTCTTATTCTTTAGCTGATAATCAAGCCACGCCAGTTGCAGGGCATACAGTGCTGCAATGATAAGAGTGGCGTAGGCAAAAAGTGCGAGTCCAATGTGGACGAAAATAGCAGGGCTGGCCTCCAGATGGGTAATAAACTCACCCGGTAATAAGCTGGCAAGGGCCAAATTGATCATGGCGAAGCTGTAGACAATCGGCAATAAGAACCAACCGCGCCCTCTTGAGGCGACAATCGTCATGATAGTGCAGATAATCAGCCCGACAATGGAGCCAATATTCAGTAAAGTAAGATTTTGGCCCCCGCCAACATCAAAAACCTGATGCTTCAGAGCAATAGCATGGCACACTAGTGCCAAGACGGCAGAAAGCAGCGCTAACCGGCGGTAAGCACTGTTTTTTTGCACCAAACTTGGGACAATCAAGCCCAGACTGAGCGAATAAGCGATCAAAGCCAAAATAGAGAACACGGGCATAGCGTTATATGGGCATCGGCTAAAGTGAATTAGATAGCCAGTATAGCCTTGAGCGCGTCCCTCTCCAACCGTTCTCCGACGTGAAGGCAGAGATCATTTAAGCTTCGTGTTATAATCCCCCCATTGTGTCGCCAGAGCGGCCTGTTTCCACGTTGAGTATGAGACAATGTTTGAGAACTTAACTGATCGATTGTCGCGCACATTGCGCAATATCAGCGGCCGTGGCCGGCTGACAGAAGAAAATATTAAAGAAACGCTGCGTGAAGTTCGCATGGCGTTACTCGAAGCTGACGTCGCTTTGCCGGTGGTTCGTGATTTTATTAGCCGGGTAAAAGAGCGTGCTGTCGGGCATGAGGTGAACAAAAGCCTTACGCCAGGTCAGGAATTCGTCAAAATCGTTAAAAATGAACTTATTGCCGCGATGGGTGAGGTCAATAACGAACTGAATCTGGCCGCACAACCGCCAGCAGTGGTGTTAATGGCTGGCCTGCAAGGTGCGGGTAAAACCACTAGTGTCGCCAAACTGGCTAAGTTCCTTAAAGAAAAACAGAAGAAAAAAGTGCTGGTGGTCTCTGCCGACGTGTATCGCCCAGCGGCGATCAAACAGTTGGAAACCCTCGCACAGCAGGTTGGTGCAGATTTCTTCCCGTCAGATGCACAGGAAAAGCCGATTGATATTGTTAATCGTGCTTTGCAACAGGCGAAACTTAAGTTTTATGATGTTCTGATTGTCGATACCGCGGGCCGTTTGCACGTTGACGAAGCCATGATGGACGAAATCAAACAGGTTCATGCCGCGATTAAGCCGGTTGAAACTTTGTTTGTTGTCGATGCCATGACCGGTCAGGATGCCGCTAATACAGCGAAAGCATTCAACGAAGCATTGCCGCTTACCGGTGTTGTGTTAACCAAAGTTGACGGTGATGCCCGTGGTGGTGCCGCGTTATCTATTCGCCATATCACCGGTAAACCGATTAAATTCCTTGGTGTCGGTGAAAAAACCGAAGCGTTGGAGCCTTTCCATCCGGATCGTATAGCTTCACGTATCTTGGGCATGGGCGATGTTCTGTCGCTGATTGAAGATATCGAAAGCAAAGTTGACCGCGCTCAAGCCGAGAAACTGGCAACCAAGCTGAAAAAAGGCGATGGCTTCGATCTCAACGACTTCTTGGATCAGTTGAAGCAAATGCGCAATATGGGCGGCATGGCTAGCATGTTAAGTAAAATGCCGGGTGCGGGCCAGTTACCCGAAAACGTGAAATCGCAGATGGATGACAAGGTGACAGTGCGTATGGAGGCCATCATCAATTCGATGACGCTGAAAGAGCGCGCGAAACCAGAAATCATCAAAGGTTCACGTAAACGCCGTATCGCTACCGGTTCTGGTGTGCAAGTGCAGGATGTTAACCGCTTGCTCAAGCAGTTCGATGATATGCAGCGCATGATGAAGAAAATGAAAAATGGCGGTTTGGCCAAAATGATGCGTGGCATGAAAGGTATGATGCCACCGGGTTTCCCTGGTCGCTAAATAACATTTAACGCCGTGGCGCTAACCGGCGTTAAATGAGTAAAGATTTCCCGCTGAAAACGGCGGAAAACGAAGAGAATTTAACTCATTACAAAACTGGCGCACAGGAATCTACGCTTTAGATTGCTTTTTGCGCCAAAATGAGTAAAATTTTCGGGCTTTTTATATTGCAACTGAACCCCGTTCCCCGATGGGGTTCAGTTGTTTTATTAACTAAAGAGGATGTTATGGTAACAATTCGTTTGGCTCGTGGCGGCGCTAAAAAGCGTCCGTTCTATCAAGTAGTAGTGACCGACAGCCGTAATGCTCGTGACGGCCGTTTCATCGAACGTGTAGGCTTCTTTAACCCGATCGCATCTGGTCAGGCTGAAGCTCTGCGTTTGGACTTAGACCGTATCGAACATTGGATTGGTCTGGGTGCAACTGTTTCTGATCGCGTTGGTGCGCTGATCAAAGACGCTAAGAAAGCAGCTTAATCTGTCGCGGTGGTGGTTATTATGAGCAAACAACTCAATCCAGTGGTTCCCGATCAGCCGATAGTTCTCGGTAAAATGGGTTCAACTTACGGCATTCGCGGTTGGCTCAGAGTATTTTCATCCACCGAGAACGCCGAAAGCATTTTCGATTACCAGCCGTGGTTTATCCAGCAGGGTGGTAAGTGGCAGCATGTCGAGTTGGAAGACTGGAAGCGCCACAGTCAGGATCTGATCATCAAAGTTAAAGGTGTTGATGATCGGGATGCCGCGAATTTACTGACCAATTGCGAAATTGTCGTCGATTCGAAGCAACTACCAGAACTAGAAGAGGATGATTACTACTGGAAAGACCTTATGGGCTGTCAGGTAGTAACAACCACGGGTTACGAGCTGGGTAAAATCATCGATATGATGGAAACCGGTTCTAACGATGTAATGGTAGTGAAGGCAAATCTGAAAGATGCATTCGGTATGAAGGAGCGGTTGGTCCCGTTTCTTCATGGGCAGGTTATCAAGAATGTCGATCTCACTGCTCAACGTGTTGAAGTAGATTGGGATCCTGGTTTTTGACCTCCGAATTAAACGGCAAAAGTGAGTGGAACAAAACAATGTGGATCGGTGTTATTAGCCTGTTTCCTGAGATGTTCCGCGCAATAACCGATTACGGGGTAACTGGCCGGGCAGTAAAAAATGGCCTGCTGAGCGTGCAGTGTTGGAGTCCTCGTGACTTCACCTACGATCGGCATCGTACCGTGGATGACCGCCCATATGGTGGTGGCCCGGGTATGTTGATGATGGTGCAACCTTTAAGGGAAGCCATTCATGCAGCAAAAGCAGCGGCAGGCGAGGGAGCAAAGGTGATTTATCTGTCACCTCAAGGGCGCAAACTGGACCAACAGGGTGTTTGCGAACTGGCGACTAACCAGAAGATGATTCTGGTATGTGGCCGGTACGAAGGAGTTGATGAGCGCGTAATCAAAACTGAAGTTGATGAAGAATGGTCAATTGGTGATTACGTTCTCAGCGGTGGCGAGCTGCCAGCAATGACTCTGATAGATTCAGTCTCCCGCTTTATCCCGGGCGTGCTGGGTCATCAGGCCTCAGCAGAGGAAGATTCCTTTGTTGATGGGTTGCTGGATTGCCCACACTACACTCGTCCTGAGGTGTTGGAAGGTATGGAGGTTCCGCCAGTATTACTGTCGGGTAACCATGCCGAGATTCGTCGCTGGCGCTTAAAGCAGTCGCTGGGCCGTACCTGGCTTAGAAGACCTGAACTTCTAGAAAGCCTAGCTCTGACTGACGAGCAAATGGTGTTGCTGGCTGAGTTCCAACGGGAACACAAGCCCTGAGCAACAGAACTATGAAAGGAATATTGTGCTACGCGCCAATTTCCTGATATATCAGTTTACCTAGGATAAGAGACTTATTATGAGCAATATTATCAAGCAAATCGAACAAGAGCAGATGAAGCAAGATGTACCTTCATTCCGTCCGGGCGATTCCGTGGAAGTTAAGGTATGGGTTGTTGAAGGTTCTAAAAAGCGTCTGCAGGCATTCGAGGGCGTGGTTATCGCTATTCGTAACCGCGGTCTGCATTCTGCGTTCACCGTTCGTAAAATTTCCAACGGCGAAGGTGTTGAGCGTGTATTCCAAACTCACTCCCCAGTAATCGACAGCATTACTGTGAAACGTCGTGGTGCCGTTCGTCAAGCGAAACTGTACTATCTGCGTGAGCGCACTGGTAAGTCTGCTCGTATCAAAGAGCGTCTTAACCGCACTAACTAAGATAGAGCTTCGGCTTCATCCAAAAGTTAATAGTTATGAAGGGGTTAGCCATGTGCTAACCCCTTTTTTTATAGACATTTTAGCGAAGCAGATAATCTATTTCAGAAGTGAATAGAGAGCTGGCAAGAAATTAGCAGGAAAAGCGTGGCATCACACCACGCGACAAAGCGAATAACTACAGGCCGTAAACCAGAGTCACAGAAGTTGTGGTATCTGTATTTTTTGGCGCACTGGCGGGGGGTTTGGTGTTGTAGGTCACAACATAAGCTAAACGCAATGCAAAGCTCTTATTGATTGCTACGTTCAAAGCCGTCTCGGAGTTTAATGTTGTTTCTTCGTTAGCTAATGCTGAAACGCCTTCACTGAACACCGTGTTATCAGTTAACTGATAAGTATAGTTCCCACCGGCATAAGCCAATGCTTTTGTAGCGCGGCCACCGCCATAAAACTCATCATGGCGAACACCGGGACCAAATTCTATCCGCAGATTATGCAATGGCGTGGTCATAATCTGGCGACCATAACCGGTGGTCAGCACAGAGCGTGAATCAAAACCGTTATAGCGATCATTTAGCCAGCTGGCTTGTCCAAACAGATAATTACTATCAGTCAAATTATAACGAGTACGCGCACCTAACTGATAACGTTCGGAAGAGCGCTGATTGTCTGCGCTGGTATTACGTGCAGCTCCCCACAGACTATAGGCTGTATTGGGCTGAAACCAGGTTAACGTCGAGTTAGCTGTCAGAGTTGAGTTGGTGGTATTACCTGACTGTGCGGTGTAACCCGCTTCAACGTTACCATCAAAGCTCTTTTTGGCTGTGGCTGGATCGTCTAAGGCAGTAAAAACAGTCGCGTCAGCAAGAACTGAGGTGCTGATTAGAGATAAAGCGAGTGTGCTGATATAAAACGGCAACGCCCTGGTATGACGCAAAGAAAACATAATAGGTCCATGGTGAAAAAAGGTGATTTTTTGTGATGCGGCTCGCATTGTAGCAGTTGCTTTCCAACTTACTCAGAAGATATTTCGGAATGAATAATTAATTATAATAAACGGGATTTTTTGATGAGTTAATTATTAAGAGGTAATAGATAAGAACAGATTTAAGCTCGAATTTATGAATCTCATTGAACTCATAAACAGAGAATTATTGAAGATAAGTAGGAATATAATTAAAAGGCCAGAGTTCATCTGGCCCCTAATTTAGTTCCTAGCCGTTATTACATAAAGGTCGTTACCAGCAAATAACCGGTAATACACGAACAGATAACACCGATAAGACCGGGGATGATAAAACTGTGATTAATAATAAATTTACCAATTTTCGTGGTACCAGACCGGTCGAAACCAATACAGGCAAGGTCACTTGGGTAGGTCGGTAACACAAAGTAGCCATAAGCCGCAGGGAAGAAGGCAATGAGCATTTTTGGCTCAACACCTAATTGTAATCCCATTGGTGCAATGGCAGCTAATGCCGCGGCTTGGCTATTTACCAGTTTAGATACCAAGAACAGCACAATGGCGTAAGTCCACGGCTGGCTCTTGACAACATCTTCCAATACTAATTTAAGGTCGCCCATATGGGCCTGGAAAAAGGTATCGCTCATCCAGGCAACACCAAATACGGAGAAGATGGCAACCATGCCAGCTTTGAATACAGCACCGTTAGAGATGTCGCTGGGTTTAACTTTACAACCAATCAGAATTACTGCACCAGCAATTAGCATCATCATCTGGATAACCAGATTCATCGATAATGACTGTAATTTTCCTTTAACTTCAAAAGCAGGCCGTAAATCAGCAAAAGCCCCCAATATTACGACCAGTAATATTGCGATAAAGAAGATCCAGGTAGACCAATAGGCTTGCTTAGGAAAAACCTGATTTAACAATGTATCTGTTGAGCCATAGATAAACGCGCGTTGTTCAGGATCTTTAATTCTCTCTTGAAAATCTGGGTCTTTATCCAGGTCTTTACCGCGACGTAAGCTCCACAATGCGGCCATTAACACCCCAACCAAAGAAGCTGGGACTGAGACTGCCAAAATTTCCAAGATGCTATATGCATGCCCAATGCCGTGATTGGCACCAATAATTGAAACTAATGACACAACAGCGACTGACACGGGTGACGCGGTAATGGCCATTTGCGAAGCAACTGATGCAACCGCCATTGGTCTTTCCGGACGAATACCTTTCTTAATGGCAATATCAGAAATAATAGGGAACATGGTGTAAACAACATGTCCAGTGCCACATAAGAAGGTTAATGACCAGGTGGTGAATGGTGCGAGTAGCGTAATATGTTGCGGGTGTCGACGTAATAATCGCTCGGCAAATTGCATCATTACATTTAATCCGCCAGCGGTTTGTAATACAGAGGCACAACCAATAACGGCTAATATCGTCAACATAACATCGACTGGTGGTTTACCTGGTTCCAAGCCAAAGATAAAGGTCAGAATAAATAGGCCAATACCACTTATTAGCCCCAGTCCCATGCCACCATATCGAGTACCCAGTAACAAACAGAGAATTATAATTATAAATTGTAGTGTTATCATAATATTACCTTGCTTCCAACATGAATAAAATTCGGGTTGTATTTGCTGGTTTTAAGCAATGAGCATGGTTCTGATGCGACCTTTGCTATCAGAGCACTAATTTCATTGATTAAAACTTGGCTAATATCAAGGCTGTATTGTTTAGTTATGTAATTAATTAAATCTGAGATCTGCCTCTATTTTTATAGCAGCTCAGACTTTTCTAATTAATTAAAGTGGAATTGGAAGGGTAAACTGGAATATAAGATTTTAATTGTAAACCTAATGTGTATTAATTGTTTTAAAATAATTAACTATTATTATGATAGTCTTTATTTAATTGTTCATTTGTTTTTAACCTATGATAATTATCAAGGCGCAGAGGCCATAGAAATAATTTCACTGGCTATGACAGGCCCTCATATTGTGTATTAATAAGGTTGTTATACTCATTGGGAATTTTGTTAGAGCCTGGCCCGGTTAATGGCGGGATACAGTATCATTTAGTGAATTCCCAATTTCTCCTTTAGGGATTTCAAGTAGCGGCGGCTCACGGGGATATGTTTACCACTGCGAGTAATGACTTCTGCGGCACCATTATCCATCAGTTGAATCTCACCTAATTGTTCAGTATTGACCATGTATTGCCGGTGGCAGCGAATAAATGGTGTTTTTTCTTCCAGAGTTTTCAGTGAAAGCTGGGTATAACCGGATTGTACTGTCCCGATAACATGCACACCGCTCAGCTCAGAGCTGAGATATTCTACTTCTTCAATTTTCAGTAAAAAAATACGGTTGTGCCCGGAGCAGGGGATATGCCGCAGTATCGGTTCTGTGATTTTATGTAAACTATTATTTACAACAGTGCCGCGTCTTAAACGAATGAGTGTTTTTGCCAACCGTTGCTGGTCGAGTGGTTTTAACAGATAGTCAAAGGCATGCTCTTCAAAAGCACGGATGGCATATTCATCATAAGCAGTAACAAAGACGATGTGCGGTAAGTTTTCTGGATTTAACATTGAGGCTAATTCCAAGCCATTAATTCTGGGCATTTGGATGTCGAGAAATATCACATCGGGTTGCAGGCGCTGGATTGCGGGGATGGCTTCCAGCGCATTGCTGCATTCGGCGACGATCTCAATATCAGGTTCTTCGGTTAGTCTTTCGCGTAAATCTTCACGCGCGGGTTGTTCATCGTCGACGATGATGACTCTTAACATACAGCCTCCACAAATTTCCCGCATTTTATCATGACCTCAGATGGAGGTTAGGAGCATCTGCAGAAACTGCGACTCACCGCAAAAGTCAGACGGAAGTTGTTCGTAAATTCAGTGGTAATTATTTATTTACACATATGGATTGAAAAGTTTACATGTCGTGGTATTGTGGTGTCCTCAAACGATAAACACGCTAAATGGCATCCGCTAAACAGAGACAGGTAAAGAATATGATCATGCAAAAAGATGCGCTCAATAATGTCCATATCAGTGCTGAACAAGTGCTGATAACGCCAGAAGAACTGAAAAACCAGTTTCCATTGAGCAGCAATGATCAGTATGCGATTGAAACCGCACGCAACACTATTGCTGACATTGTGCAGGGGCGAGACCCTCGATTATTGGTCGTTTGTGGGCCATGTTCTATCCACGATGTGGATGCTGCTCTGGATTATGCGCGTCGTTTGAAAACGCTTTCTACCGAGTTGAGTGACAGCCTGTATATCGTCATGCGCGTCTATTTTGAAAAACCAAGAACGACGGTGGGTTGGAAAGGCCTTATCAATGACCCGGCAATGGACGGTTCTTTCGATGTGGAAAGAGGGCTGCATATTGCACGTCAATTGCTGTTAGATTTAGTCGGGATGGGCTTGCCACTGGCAACTGAGGCTCTTGACCCCAATAGCCCACAATACTTGGGTGATTTGTTCAGTTGGTCGGCCATTGGTGCCCGAACTACGGAATCACAAACTCACCGTGAAATGGCGTCTGGTTTATCAATGCCAGTTGGGTTCAAAAATGGTACGGATGGCAGTTTGGGTACGGCAATTAATGCAATGCGTGCCGCAGCAATGCCACACCGTTTCATGGGGATTAACCAGTCAGGTCAGGTTTGCTTATTGCAAACTCAGGGCAATCCACACGGCCATGTCATTTTACGTGGTGGTAAAACCCCTAATTACAGTGCACAAGATGTCGCTCAGTGTGAAAAACAGATGCAGGATGCGGGACTCGTTCCATCCTTAATGATAGATTGCAGTCATGGTAATTCAAATAAAGACTACCGTCGCCAGACTGAGGTTGCTGAATCTGTGGTTGAACAGATCCAGGCAGGCAATCGTTCTATTACGGGTGTGATGCTGGAAAGCAATATCTACGAAGGGAGTCAGTCTTCTGAGCAACCGCGGGCAGATATGCGCTACGGGGTTTCAGTGACCGATGCCTGTATTAACTGGGAAAGTACCGAAACCTTGTTACGTGGTATGCATCAGGAATTACGTTCAGCGCTGGCGGCACGGACTGTAGAGGAAAAGTAAGAATGGTGGCTGAACTGACCGCTTTACGCGATCAAATTGATGAAGTCGATAAAGCGCTGTTGGATTTGCTGGCTAAACGCCTGCATTTGGTAGCAGAAGTAGGCGAAGTTAAAAGCCATTATGGCTTGCCTATTTATGTGCCAGACCGTGAGGCGGCCATGCTGGCCTCACGTCGACAGGAAGCCGAGGCTCTAGGTGTACCGCCTGATTTGATTGAAGATGTATTGCGTCGGATAATGCGAGAGTCTTATACCAGCGAGAATGACAAAGGTTTCAAGACCTTATGCCCGCAATTACGCCCAGTTGTTATTATTGGTGGACAGGGCCAGATGGGGCGATTATTCAGTAAAATGCTGACACTCTCTGGCTATCAGGTAAAAATACTGGAGCAGCAGGACTGGCCACAGGCGGAATCTATTCTGGCAGATGCGGGTATGGTGATTGTCAGTGTGCCAATTCATGTTACTGAGGAAGTGATTGCCCGATTACCAAAATTGCCGTCAGATTGTATTTTGCTGGATCTCGCTTCAGTGAAAAATAAGCCATTGCAAGCAATGCTCGCTGTCCATGAAGGGCCAGTTGTTGGTTTGCATCCGATGTTTGGGCCAGATGTTGGCAGTTTGGCAAAGCAAGTTGTGGTGTATTGCGATGGCCGTTCCCCAGAAGCCTATCAGTGGCTGTTAGAACAGTTGCAGGTATGGGGGGCAAGATTACATCGTATCAGTGCAGTTGAGCATGACCAGAATATGGCGTTTATTCAGGCGCTGCGCCATTTTGCAACCTTTGCCTATGGGTTACATTTGGCTGAGGAAAACGTGCAATTGGAACAATTGTTGGCGCTATCTTCACCGATTTATCGCTTGGAATTGGCGATGGTTGGGCGGCTATTTGCCCAAGATCCCCAGCTCTATGCGGATATTATCATGTCATCGGAAGATAATTTGGCACTGATTAAGCGGTATTACCAACGTTTCGGTGAGGCGATTACCTTGCTGGAACAAAGTGATAAACAAGCTTTTGTGCAAAGCTTCCAGAAAGTGGAGCACTGGTTTGGCGATTATGCGGAGCGCTTCCTGGTGGAAAGTCGTTCATTATTACGTCAGGCTAATGATAATCGTCAGTAATTAGTTTCTGTAACTTATCTATTTGCAAAAGGTCATCCCGGCAATGCTGGTGTGACCTTTTTTGTTGTCTATTGCTTACATCGATACAGATGAACTTGATGACAAACTGACCTAATCGGTAGGGTATCAGTCGGGGCGACTGCACTGATGGGCGCTCCGGCGGCTAACGCCGTTACTGCCCATTTCCCCGCCTAATCGACTTTGACAACCGCTTGATATAAATGACGTTAGCTTGGATTGACCGGAACCACGTTTTCACTTGGGTAGCAGCCCAAGACTTTTAATGAGCGGGTTATTGGTGTCAGATCTGCTAAGGCTTTTTGCATGGCTTCAGAACGTAAATTTGCCTGCACATCAATATAAAACATCTCTTCCCACGGATTGCCATTTATCGGGCGGGATTCAAGTTTAGTCATGATAATGCCGTGTTCTCTCAATACTAATAGCGCCTCGACTAATGCCCCAGATTGTTGGCCTGTTGCCATAATTAAGGTAGTTTTCGCGGGGATCTGCTCAGAGACATCAATCGCCTTACGCGCAAGAACAATAAAGCGCGTAATATTTTGCTGTTGATTCGCCAGATTGTGTTCCAACACCTGCAAGTTATACAGTGCACCGCCGGATTCGCTCCCTAATGCAGCGGCTGTTGGCGAGTTCAACTGGGCGACTTTCTCCATCGCAGCAGCCGTGCTTTCACAATACTCGATTTTCCAGTGTGGGAAGCGGTTAATAAACTGACTGCATTGCTGGAAAGGCTGAGGATGGCTGTAAACTGTCTGAATTTGACTCAGGTCAGTGTCGGTGGCGACCAATACACAGTGGTCGATAGGATTCGTTATTTCACCAACAATAGACAAGCTGGTGTGCTGCAATAAGTCATAAACGTCGTTAATAGAACCTGAGCTGGTGTTCTCTATAGGTAATACGGCGTAATCGGCCTGACCTGTTTCTACCTGGGTAAAAATATCCTGGAATTTCTGGCAACCACATTCAATCAGATGCTCAAAATGACGAGCTGCATATTGGCGTGCGGCTAAATGTGAGTAAGAGCCTTTCGGGCCAAGGAAGGCAATCCGGGCAGAATGTTGAGCGGTTTGATTAAGCTGATGTTGCAACAAGGCCTGCTGAGTTAATACTGAATCTTCGATAATTAGTTGGAACAGGCGGGTCACATAGAATCCATCGAGATCATAAGGCTTAGCGGCGGTTATTAGCGCGTCCAGCAAGTCTCGTTCACGTTCCTTATCTCGAATGGGACGATGATGGAGTTGCTTGGCTTTAGCGACATCCACCGCCAATTTACGTCGCTCTGCCAGCAATGCCAGCAGCTTTAAATCGAGTGCGCTGATGCGTTCGCGTAGCACCAGTAATGGATTGTCGCTCATAGGGTTAGCCTTATTTTTTGAATGATTATCCCCTAAATAATTCGAGTTGTAGGAAGGCCGCGACTAAGTGAACCCCCTGATTCTTACACCAGTAAGTGACTGGGGCGAACTAAGGTCGCTAACATACATACAGCTCGAAATATGACGGGTATTTATACATAAAAAAAGCCTCCCGCTTGGGAGGCTTTATTGTTCGTCTTCGCATTCTTTATCACACGACGAAACGCCTCCCAATCAGGGGAAGGTAAAAAAGAATGCGAAGAAAAACACTTTATTGATCATCGTTATTGGTTACCTGCTATGAAGTTGATTGGTATTACTGGTATCAGTGTGCTGCCAAAGCCACGCTTTCTAAAAAGAAGCTCGACCTCAAAAACAGACAACATCTAAACTAACCGCGAGTCTGAATTGCTGTCAATAAAAAACGCGCCCAAAGGCGCGTTAGATCCGAAATGAGATGGATTTAGCCGGCTATTGTTCTTGCTCGGATTCTTCTTCCTCTACATCTGCTGACTCCAGATTAGCATCTTTAACACTGCTTGCCGCACGACGAGCTTCACCTTTGTGTTGAACTTTATTTAATTGACGTTCTAGTTTGGTGATCAGTTCATTAATTGCAGCATACATATCATCATGTTTGGCACTGGCGACCAAAGGCCCCATCGGGGTACTGATAGTTGCGTCAGCAACAAATCCTTGCGGATCCTTAGACAGTACAATATGTGGGTTAATTAACTGGGCCTGCCATTTATCCAGTTTGGTGAGACGGTCTTCAACGTGTTTACGAATTGCTGGGGTAATATCCATTTGTTTACTAGTAATGTTAACTGTCATATGACTTACCTCTTTGTCTACTCCGTCTTGGATAACTTCAGCATACCTCTCTTTTTCGCAAAATGTATGATCGAGATCACTTATTTTTGTCACTTTTTGCAAAGGTCGTGGGAACTGTGATTTAACGTCAGGAATAGGTGTTGAGGGCTTGAATCATTGATTAGAATGTCGCATTATTGATAAGTTATATCGTCTGCATCTGGCTAAAAATGGCATCATTTAGGTGTTAACGGCCATATCAACGCAGCAGCCTGAGCTCATGAATTTTATCGATTTGTGGCGGTAAAGGCAGAATTGAAAACGGCAGCCTGAGCTGCCGTTTGTTATTTTATGGTGCCGGACAATATTAGGCTGGGTTTGCCGCAATTATCTTGGCAACCTTGTCTGCTTCCGCAGTCAGTTGCAATTGTTTATAAGCATTTTCCATCAACGGCAGCGCATCACGCGTTGCTTGAGTATCAGGGTAATCTCTCAACATTTGCTCAACTCGATTAACTACCGCGACGTAAGCGCCTCGTTTAGTGTAATATTGCGCCACGGCCAATTCATGCTTGGCCAGACGATCTTTCAGGAACATCAGGCGTTTTTGCGCGTCAGTTGCGTATTGGCTGTTCGGATAGCTTTGAATCAACTGGTTAAAATCGCGGAATGCGGCCTTAGCATGTTGCGGATCGCGGTCTGAACGATCAATCCCGAAGAAGCCTTGCAATGCGCTATCATCCAGAGCCATATCAGTCAAACCACGCATATATAATACGTAATCGATGTTAGGATGTGTGGGATTGAGGCGCATAAAGCGATCAATTGAGGCTTGTGCCAACGGCAGATCAGCTGATTTATAATACGCATAAATCAAATCAAGCTGAACTTGTTGGGAGTAAGGCCCGAAAGGATAGCGGTTATCTAACGCTTCTAGTTGCGTAATGGCTCCCTTAAAGTTACCGTCCTGCAGTTTTTGCTGAGCGGTAGCATAGAGCTCAGAAGGCGGGTTATCGGGAACCACGTCCTTGTTACTGGAGCAACCGGTCAGCACCAGGCTCAACGTGGCGGCAGCCACCAGATATTTCATACGCGTCATGACGTTTTGATTATCCTCGAAGTGTTATTCCGGGAGACTGTCCGTTAAGCTCCCGATAAAGATCTAGATACAATAGCACATTATATTAAACGGCATCGCCGTCAAAACCCAACGTTAACGAACAAGAAGCTGCATATGGCACAACAAGTACAACTCAGCGCAACGGTGGCCGAATCACAACTCGGTCAACGGTTAGATCAGGCTTTGGCCGAATTGTTCCCTGATTATTCAAGATCTCGTATAAAAGATTGGATTTTGGATGACAAAGTGACAGTCGACGGTAAAAAAATTAACAAGCCTAAAGAAAAAGTGTTGGGTGGTGAGCTCGTCGCAATTGACGCGCAAATTGAGGAAGATGCCCGCTGGGCGCCTCAAGAAATCCCACTGGATATCGTCTATGAAGATAACGATATTTTGGTCATTAATAAACCCCGCGGTTTAGTGGTGCATCCCGGTGCCGGTAATCCGGATGGGACAGTGCTGAATGCACTGCTCTATTATTACCCAGAAATCATGGATGTTCCACGGGCAGGTATCGTGCATCGCCTGGATAAAGACACCACTGGCTTGATGGTGGTGGCAAAAACCGTTCCGGCACAGACCCGCTTGGTTGAAGCACTGCAAGCACGCGAAATTACCCGTGAGTATGAAGCAGTGGCTATCGGCAATATGACCGCTGGCGGTAGAGTTGACGAACCGATTTCACGTCATTCTACTAAGCGAACTCATATGGCCGTGCACCCAATGGGTAAACCGGCAACCACCCATTACCGTATTATGGAGCATTTCCGTGCCCATACTCGCCTGCGCCTGCGTTTAGAGACGGGCCGTACACATCAGATTCGTGTGCATATGTCTCATATAAACCATCCGCTGGTAGGTGATCAGCTATATGGTGGTCGCCCGCGTCCGCCAAGAGGCGCATCTGATTCCTTTATTTCTATTCTGCGTGGCTTTGATCGCCAGGCGCTGCATGCAACTATGCTGCGTTTGTATCATCCAATCAGCGGTATTCAAATGGAATGGCATGCAGCATTACCAGAAGATATGGTTGAGCTGATTAATGCACTGAAAGCCGATACTGAAGAATTCAAAGATCAGATGGATTGGTAATGAATAAGCTGATATTCCCGGATTGGCCAATACCTGCCAGTGTTAAGGCATGTAGCACCACCCGTCACGGTGGTATCAGCGAATTCCCTTATGATTCATTAAACTTGGGGACCCATGTGGGGGATATTGCTGCCAATGTGGTGGCAAATCGACAATGTTTAGTGGAACAAGCAGGATTGCCGCAAATGCCTGTTTGGCTAGAGCAGGTGCATGGCACGCGTGTTTTACATCTGGACGGTGCGGCAATCTCTGATTTACAGGCCGATGCGGTATATAGCCGTGTTGCCGGGCAAGTTTGTGCGGTAATGACTGCAGATTGCTTGCCAGTGCTGTTTTGCTCTTTGGCTGGCGATGAAGTCGCTGCTGCTCATGCCGGCTGGCGTGGTCTATGTGCCGGTGTATTGGAACAAACATTGGCGCAGTTCACTGCTGCACCTTCCTCCATTATTGCCTGGTTAGGCCCGGCCATCGGCCCACATCAGTTCGAAGTGGGCGAAGAAGTTAAACAAGCATTTATCAATATCGACGCACAATCTGCTGCTGCGTTCACGCCTTCCGGCACTCAATATCTCGCCGACATCTATTTATTAGCCCGACTACGACTACAAGCGCTGGGCATTCACGCCATCTATGGTGGTGATCGCTGTACTGTGAGTGAAAAACAACAATTTTTCTCTTATCGTCGTGATGGAATTACCGGGCGTATGGCAAGTTTAGTCTGGCTGATATAACCTATTAAATTAGGACGATCCACTGACGTATAACGTTCTACTCTAAATATAGTGTCAAAATAACCTTGAAAATTTGAGGAATGACCTCATCTAATCTCCAGTAGCAATTTTGACCAACATTGGAGGTGTTATGCGTCTGGATCGTCTTACTAGTAAATTCCAGCTTGCCCTCGCCGATGCTCAATCTTTAGCACTTGGGCGCGACAATCAATTTATTGAACCGTTACATTTGATGAGCGCTTTGCTCAATCAGGATGGGGGAACAGTTCGCCCATTGCTGACCTCGGCGGGTATTAATGTTGCCACTTTGCGTAGTGATATTGAGCAAGCTTTAGGTCGTCTTCCACAAGTCGAAGGTACTGGCGGTGATGTTCAACCATCAAACGAGCTGGTACGGGTCTTGAACCTTTGTGACAAATTAGCGCAGAAACGTGCTGATAAGTTTATTTCTTCAGAACTGTTTGTTCTGGCGGTACTTGAAGATCGCGGCACTTTAACGGACATGTTAAAGGCTGCGGGTGCAACAAAAGATAAGATAAATAAGGCGATTGAAGATATGCGTGGGGGTGACAAAGTCGATGATCAGGGTGCTGAAGACCAGCGCCAGGCGTTGAAAAAATTCACTATCGACCTGACTGAGCGCGCGGAGCAAGGCAAACTCGATCCGGTTATTGGCCGTGACGAAGAAATCCGCCGCACTATTCAGGTATTACAACGCCGTACTAAAAATAACCCGGTGTTAATTGGTGAACCCGGTGTCGGTAAAACCGCCATTGTGGAGGGCCTGGCACAACGTATCGTTAATGGCGAAGTCCCTGAAGGCCTGAAACATAAACGTGTGCTTTCATTAGATATGGGCGCATTGATCGCGGGTGCTAAGTATCGCGGTGAGTTTGAAGAGCGCTTAAAAGGTGTGCTGAACGATTTATCAAAACAAGAAGGCAGTGTGATCTTGTTCATTGATGAATTGCATACCATGGTTGGCGCCGGGAAAGGCGATGGGGCAATGGATGCCGGCAACATGCTGAAACCGGCATTAGCTCGCGGTGAATTGCATTGCGTGGGCGCAACCACTCTTGATGAGTATCGTCAATATATAGAAAAGGATGCGGCGCTGGAGCGGCGTTTCCAGAAAGTCTATGTGGCGGAGCCAACAGTAGAAGACACCATCGCCATTTTGCGTGGGTTAAAAGAGCGTTATGAACTGCATCACCATGTGCAGATAACTGACCCGGCAATTGTTGCGGCGGCCACACTGTCGCACCGCTATATTTCGGATCGCCAGTTACCGGATAAAGCTATCGACCTTATTGATGAAGCCGGTTCTAGCATTCGTATGCAGATGGATTCAAAACCAGAATCATTGGATAGGCTGGAACGCCGGATTATCCAATTGAAACTGGAGCAGCAGGCACTGAATAAAGAGTCTGATGATGCCAGTAAAAAACGTCTGGAAATGCTCAATACCGAATTAGAGCAGAAAGAACGTGAATATTCAGAGCTGGAAGAAGAGTGGAAAGCTGAAAAAGCCTCTCTCACCGGGACTCAGAATATTAAAACTGAGCTGGAACAAGCCAAAATCACCTTAGAGCAAGCTCGTCGTGTGGGTGACTTGGCGAAAATGTCAGAGCTTCAGTACGGCAAAATCCCTGAGCTGGAAAAACAGCTCGCGGCGGCAACAGCGCTGGAAGGGCAAACCATGAAGCTGCTGCGCAACCGAGTTACTGAAGTCGAAGTTGCTGAAGTGCTGGCGCGCTGGACGGGTATTCCGGTATCTCGCATGCTGGAAAGCGAACGAGACAAGCTGCTGCGCATGGAAGAAGATCTCCATAAGCGCGTTATCGGGCAGAATGAAGCGGTTGAAGCGGTATCTAATGCGATTCGCCGTAGCCGTGCTGGCCTATCAGATCCGAATCGTCCAATTGGTTCCTTCTTATTCTTAGGGCCAACTGGGGTCGGTAAAACTGAGTTGTGCAAAGCGTTGGCTATGTTCTTGTTCGACAGCGACGATGCCATGGTGCGTATTGATATGTCCGAGTTTATGGAGAAACATTCTGTATCTCGGTTAGTCGGTGCGCCTCCAGGCTATGTTGGCTATGAAGAAGGCGGGTATCTGACGGAAGCTGTGCGCCGTCGTCCTTATTCCGTCATTCTGCTGGATGAAGTAGAAAAAGCGCATCCAGATGTATTCAACATTCTTTTGCAGGTGTTGGATGATGGGCGCTTAACTGACGGGCAGGGAAGAACGGTCGACTTCCGTAACACGGTAGTCATCATGACCTCTAACCTCGGTTCTGATTTGATTCAGGAACGTTTCGGTGAAAGAAGCTATGCCGAAATGAAGGATATGGTGATGGAAGTTGTAACTCATCACTTCCGCCCTGAATTCATTAACCGTATAGATGAGGTTGTTGTCTTCCATCCGCTGGGTCGGGCGCATTTAGCTTCTATTGCGAACATTCAGTTGGAGCGGTTGTACAAACGTTTGGAAGAGCGTGGCTATCAGGTCACTATTACTCAACCTGCGTTGGAGTTCTTGGGTGAAGCTGGATTTGACCCTGTTTATGGTGCACGGCCATTGAAACGTGCTATTCAGCAGGAAATCGAGAACCCGCTGGCGCAGCAGATACTTTCCGGCAAATTAATTCCGGGAATACCAGTGACTCTGGATGTAGAAAATGGACATATCATTGCTAAGCAGTAATGGTTAATCCTTAAGGGGGCGAGAAATCGCCCCCTTTTTGTTGTCTTTTTCACCGTTTTAGGTGTTTTAGCTGTATT
>NZ_ACCD01000045.1 GCF_000173775.1 Yersinia rohdei ATCC 43380 | reverse complement strand
AACCCTGTAGCCTCAAGGACGAAGGGTATTAATCTAAACGCGGATAACTGTCAGCTATCTTATCGCCGGTAAAATGTGCCACCCACCCTTCTGGATTATCAAATACCCGGATTGCGGTAAAATTCGGTGCTGAACCCATGTCGAACCAATGGCGGGTATCTGCTGGCACTGACAGCAAGTCATTCTTTTCACACAGGATTTGGTAAATTTTATCATTCAGATGCAAGCAGAATAGCCCGCTGCCCTCGACAAAAAAACGCACTTCATCTTCACCGTGGGTATGTTCTGATAAGAATTTATCGCGCAATACTGTGCGCTGTGCATTATCAGGGCGCATGCTTATCACATCCCAGCTCTGATAGCCTTTTTCAGCCACTAAGCGGTCAATTTCATGTTGATAAGCAGCAATCACGGTTTCTGCTTGTGGGTTTTCCCCCAATTCACGGTCTGCCTGCCAGCGCTCAAAACGCACGCCAATTGCCGTCAATTCCTGTTGGATTTCGTCAGCATCAAAGCTTTGCCATAGCGGCTGTTGTGGCTGATGGTCACTGAAAATGGTTAATCCGCTCATGCTGTAACATCCTCTGCTATTTATTTAAAACGCGCTAAGTCTAGATTATCAAAACGCTTTACTTGTGAATGGCGGCTTTCGCTATCAGGAAGGTCACGAATCAACTGACAGGTATGCCAGCCGGCAAGCTGGGCGGCATCCAATTCCTGGTGAATATCAGATAAAAACAACAAGTTTTGTGGTGCGATAGCCAGCTGGTTGGCTATATTAAGGTAAGCGCTTACTTCGCGTTTTGCCCCCACATGGGTATCAAAATAGCCACTGAATAAGGGGCGTAAATCCCCCGCATCACTGTAACCAAACAGTAATTTCTGGGCATCAACCGAACCGGAAGAATACACATACAACCCCAGACCTTGCTGGTGCCATTCAGCCAGTTGCTGAGCAACCTCTGGATACAGATGCCCCCGAAAATCTCCTTGCAGATAACCGCTACGCCAAATAATGCCCTGAATGGCTTTTAATGCCGTGGATTTGCGGTCTTCATCCATAAAACGGTGCAAGGCGGCAATCAACGTTTCAGTCTCCGCTGCCGGTTGCTCAATCTCACGGCGTAAATCAGCCAGTGCAGCAGCAACCTCTTTATCTTGTTGATGCTCAAGAATAAATGGTGTCAATCGTTCGCGGGCATAAGGAAACAGCACTTGGTGAACAAAACGAATGTCGGTGGTGGTGCCTTCAATATCGGTCACTATTGCCTGAATCATTGGGCCTCCAGCCTTAAGGGATTACGTTAAATAAACGCCGTTGCAGTTCACACTGGAATAAGAATTCCAATCCTTCCAAATGGCGGCGGGCTTCAGACACGCTATTGCCCCAGCAATACAAACCGTGGCCGCGCACTAAAAAGCCATAACGTAGCGGGCTATGGTCTGCCAGTGCTGCCACTCGCTGCGCCAGGGCAGGAATATCCTGATCATTATCAAAAATAGGAATAATGACTGAGTCAAGATGGCTGCGCTGCCCTGCTAGCGATTTTTGCATCTCATAGCCCTGCAATACTAATTCATTGCTGCGCTCGACCCGCGATAGCACAGTGGCATTCACCGAGTGAGTATGTAAGACCGCATTGATTTCAGGGTATCGGCGATAAAGCAAAGTATGCAGGCCGGTTTCTGCCGAAGGTGTGCGACCGCTGGGCACATGGTTATTGGCCGTTTCCACCAGCAGAAAGTCATCTGCGGTCAAGCTGCCTTTATCTTTGCCAGATTCGGTCACTAAACATTGTGTTGCGTCCAGCCGCAGGGACATATTGCCGCCGGTCGCCGGGCACCAGCCCTTCTCGCCGATCCAGTGGCAGGCGGCGAGCAGCGCGCCGAGTTGTTCATTTTCTGTCATTGCATATCCCTGTTGTGGTGTTGCTGTGCTATGGCCTGTTGCTGCTGTAATAAGCCAGATAATTATTGTTAGCACAATTTTAACTATGCTTAGCATTTTTTGGCATTTAGCCGTTTAAACATCTAAGCGTCTTGATTGCCAAATCTTAACATCGTGTTATATTGACAGCAACATACCGCGCCAGAGTATTCATCAGCTATGAGCAGTTTATCTTTTATTCCAGACAGTAAATTACCTGCGCAAGGCACCACAATCTTCTCGCAAATGAGTGCCTTAGCACAAAAGCACCAAGCAATTAATTTGTCGCAGGGTTTCCCGGATTTTGATGGCCCCGATTATCTAAAACAACAATTGGCTTATCATGTGAGCCAGGGGGCCAACCAATATGCGCCAATGACCGGTGTGGCTCCGCTGCGCCATGCCATTGCTGAAAAAACCGCTAAAACCTATGGCTGGCAGCCCGATGCAGACAGCGAAGTCACTGTCACCACCGGTGCCAGCGAAGCCTTATTTGCCACGATCACCGCGTTGGTTCGCCCGGGTGATGAAGTTATTTGCTTTGATCCCAGCTACGACAGCTATGCCCCAGTGATTAAATTGGCGGGCGGCATTCTTAAGCGCATCGCACTAAAACCCCCAACATTTGCCACCGACTGGGCTGAGTTTGCCGACCTCATTTCTGAGCGCACCCGGCTGGTGATTGTCAATACGCCGCACAACCCTTCGGCGACGGTGTGGCGGGCAGAAGATTTTGAACAATTGTGGCAAATCATTGCTGAGCGCAATATTTATGTACTGAGCGATGAGGTATACGAACATATCTGCTTCAGTGAAGCTGGGCATGCTAGCGTTTTAGCCCATCCGCAGCTGCGGGCGCGGGCGATTGCGGTTTCGTCTTTCGGCAAAACATTTCATATGACCGGTTGGAAAGTCGGCTATTGCATTGCTCCTGCGGCGATCAGCGCCGAAGTCCGTAAAATTCATCAATATCTGACCTTCTCGGTGTGTACACCGATTCAGCTGGCACTGGCCGACATGCTAAATACCGAGCCGGAACACTGGCAGCAATTACCCGAATTTTACCGTGCTCGCCGTGATCGTTTTACTCAAGCTTTGTCAGCCAGCCGCCTGAAAATTCTGCCAAGTGAAGGGACTTATTTCCTGCTGGCCGATTACAGTGCCATTTCTGATCTGGATGATGTGGCATTCTGCCAATGGCTGACCGAACATGTGGGCGTGGCCGCCATTCCATTATCGGTATTCTGTGAAGGCCCCTTCCCTCATAAACTGATCCGGTTGTGCTTCGCCAAGCAGGATGCCACGCTGGACGCCGCTGCGGAGCGATTGTGTCAACTTTAAAACTGACTTTGCTGCAACAGCCGTTAGTGTGGTTGGATGCATCAGCAAATCTGCGCCACTTTGACATCCTGCTGGAACCCTTACAGCAGCGGGATGTTATTGTGCTGCCAGAAATGTTTACCACTGGTTTTGCTATGAATGCCGCAGAAAATGCGCTGCCGGAAATCGAGGTCATTAGCTGGTTACGCCATTGGGCAGCGCGCACAGATGCCCTGATTGGCGGCAGTGTCGCCCTGCAGACACCAGAAGGCGCGGTTAACCGTTTTCTACTGGCGGAGCCAAATGGAAAAATCCATCGCTATGATAAACGCCATTTGTTCCGCATGGCCGGTGAGCACCATCACTATCAGGCGGGCAAAGTGCGTAACATCGTGGAATGGCGCGGTTGGCGCATTTTGCCGCAAGTCTGTTATGACCTGCGCTTTCCGCTGTGGTCGCGTAACCGACAAGATTATGATTTAGCATTGTATGTGGCTAACTGGCCAGCAGCTCGCGCCAAACACTGGCAAACATTGCTGGCAGCAAGAGCTATCGAAAATCAAGCTTATGTCGCGGGCTGCAATCGGGTCGGCAATGATGATAATGGACATTATTATCAAGGTGATAGCCTGATTATAGATGCACAAGGCGAGATTCTGGCACAAGCCGCAGCGGGGCAAGCAGCACAGTTGGATGCTGAATTATCCTTAGATAAACTGAAAAATTATCGCGATGCCTTCCCGGCATGGCGCGATGCAGACGACTTTTTATTGTTATAAATGAATCACAATATGATGTGCGCCGGGGAAGACCGGAAAAAGAGTAAAGCGCCCGGTTTAAGGGCTCCTGCTCCAGAGATGCTTTCCCCTTGGCTGCGCACCAATATTATGCCCACAGCCAATATTAATGAAGCGCCATGCGGGCTGCTTAGCATCTGTCCAAGCAACTGCCATTATTTTATTTCAGCGCTGTCACTCCAAGCGCGTGCATTAATATATTATTTATTAATTGGTTGAGTCAGCAATTGGTTGAGTCAGTAATTACTTATCACTTTCCGCCTGATAAATATTCCATGCGGCTTGCAGCCCCGCCCCCTGCACAGTAGCAAATCCTAAACGGTTCAATACCGCCTCCAATGCCACCAGCGTTTGCATCACACAATCTTTGCGGGCGTTATATCCCATAGTACCGATGCGCCAGATTTTGCCATTCAATGGCCCAAATGAAGTGCCAATTTCAATACCAAAATCATTTAGCAGCAGTTGCCGAACTTGCTCGCCGGGAATGCCCGCCGGAATAACGACCCCCAGCACATTATTCATCCGGTGCTGCATATCGCCAAACACAGCCAACCCCATGCCCTGAATACCTGCCAGCAGTGCTGCGCCATGTAAGGCATGGCGGGCAATGCCATTATCCACACCTTCTTCCAGTATGACTCGCGCACATTCTCGCGCCGCAAATAACATGCTAGTGGCTTCAGTATGGTGATTCAGGCGCTCTGGCCCCCAATAATCCATGATCATTCCCAGATCAAAGTAATTGGAATAAATAATTTCCTCGTCGCCATCCCGGCTATCCTGAGTCCGGATCCCCTGCTCAACACATGCACGACGCCGAATCTGTGCAACGAATTGCGGGCTAAGTGTCACCGGAGCACTGCCAGATGGCCCACCGAGGCACTTTTGCAACCCAGCCGAGACCGCATCCAGCCCCCATGCATCCGTCTCCAACCGATTTCCGCCTAGTGAGGCAGTGGCATCGGTATAGAACAAAACCTGATGGCGGCGGCAAATTTCGCCCAATTCAGCCAGCGGTTGCAGCAAGGTTGTTGAGGTATCGCCATGCACCGTCAGCAGCAGGCGCGGGCGTACTTTTTTGATAGCATCTTCAATCATATCTGGGCTGAATACTTGGCCCCAAGGCACCTCAATAACATGTACCTCGGCCCGGCAACGGCGGGCGATTTCACAGAGTAAATGGCCGAATCGACCAAAAACCGGCACCAGCACTTTATCGCCGGGGCGGATAGCGGACAGCAAAATCGCCTCGATACCCGCGCGAGAAGTGCCATCCACTAACATTGTCCACTGGTTTTCTGTCCGAAATACCCCGCGATACAGCGCCATCACCTGATTCATGTACTCGGTCATCGCCGGATCATACTGCCCAAGCAGCTGGCAGGACATCGCCCGCAGCACCCGTGGGTCGGCATTGACTGGCCCCGGCCCCATTAGCAGTCGTGCTGGTGGATTTATCTGATTAAACAGTGGATTTTGGTTAGCTGCCGACATAAAAAGCCTCCATTTCTTACCCAAATCAGTATGCTGCTTCTCACGCCCGACAGTGAGTTTTGCCGCCAATATGCTCTCTCGTATGCGGCCTTTTACACTTGCTGCTAGAGGCTCGGCAGTCTGGACATAGCACTCCGACGATGTCGTAAAAGGCTGGCGAAGAGTGAGAGTAAATAATCTGATACCACTCACAGGGCGTGATATCAGATTCTGGGCGATTCAGTAAAACGAATAAGCGAACTGAGCCCTTTAACTTCTCTACTCAATTTAACTTCCCCGCTCAACTCCCTGGCGAATAAGGCGAGAAAAATCCTCATCTATTAATGCCTTCTCCGGCCTTTTAATAAGACATTGTTTTTTCAGCTGTTCAAAAGGCAGGCTATTATCTAATAAGCCGAGTTCATAGATATATTGATCGGCATAGCCGCTAACCAGGACTTTCCAGCTATAACGAATTTCATCAGAAACCGCAGCCGCATGGTGCAAAATATTGCTCGTACAATTATTAAATAGCGTGTGATAAAACTCGGGTTGGCCATCCAGTTGCTCCATACGTTGCAAATAACTCAGAAAAACAGCCTGGGCCGTCTCTGGTGAAATCTGAAGGGGATAAAGATAAACCCGCTCTTTACGCACATCGGTTCTAACACCGATTAAGTCCCGCTCATCGGCAAGGACATAGGTCAACATATAGTGTTTGAAAAAACCACGCCAGATAGAATATTGCTGGTCGCGACTACGCCGCGTTTCAATCGAAATAGCCAAATGACGGCCATCTTCGAAACCAAAACTCAAAAACAGATGCGCAATAGCCGTGCCAGACCAGTAGGAGGACACCACATCGACTGTCTTGAGTTGGCTAATATCAATCTCTGCATCGTACCAATCGTGCACATATTCATCACGCGTGGATTGATATCTGAAATTACGAATATTGCGCAGCCCTATTTTACCCTGCGCCCGCCACTCCACCTGCGGTAACCTGGCGTATTCCAACACCCAGTCTTGGTCATTACTTGCGATGGGTGGGGTCAACCACGGAAACATTGCCATAATTGCTACTTACCTTTGCCATTTGAAGGCTCATTGCGAGCATCTTCCTCTATCGTGGCCTGCGCTTTTTCCTTACGCCATTGCTGGCGCAAAGCAGACATTTTCCGCACGGCACGGCGGATGGTGGCTACCCAGCCCGCTGGCCGAGGGTCCGCCAACATGCTGAGCGCCCGTGCGTAGTCCAGCGTCAGTCCTGGTGTCCAGGCCATGGTTTTGGCGCGTTTACGTATTTGTACCGCCACCCATAACTCCGGCGTCGTGAGAATTTTACTCAACACCCACCAGTGACCACGTTGTCCCCATATCTTACCCACCACCCCCTCCAGCGCAGCTTCAAGCCCTCGCGCCGCACTGCTGGAGCAATTACGATGAGTAAGGTTATAGGTATTATCTTCACGATAGATTTCCCAGAACCGTTTCAAACGTTTAGCGTCGTAGTTTCTGATCCGCACCTGTGTGGTTGAAGGGCACCATTTTTCAGATTCAGTCACATAATCTGGCTGAAATTGCCCTTCGACATTATTGTCTGCCGTTGCCCGCAGCAAGCGGGAAAATTGCTCTGGCGACCGGTCAAGATCGACTGCCGGATAGAGGCTGATATAGACACCCTCCGGAGATTCCAGCGCAGCATGGCCGGTGGAAATCACCCCATTTTTATCCACCGCCGCAATATAACGATCAATTACCGGATGGGGCACTATTGTCCCCTTAGAGGAACCCACGGGTGTCCAGACATGCACGGTCAATGCAGGTTCATCAGCAGCAGGAGGGCCATCCCACTCCGTCACCATAGGCGTTGTTGCTGCACTACTGGATTTCTCCGCGGCCTTATTACCCAAAAATGCGGGATTGACCTTCAGTTTTTTGACGCGCATCGCCAACATAACCATATTCCACCCGCCAAACATCAATCCCAAACCTAAACAATAAGGCACGGTGCCGGCGTAATGGGTCGGATAGGGCTGGAAGAAGAAAATGGCTATCATGACTTCCAATACACCGCCAGCCACCACAAACTTCCAGTTTTTATAGCGCACAACCCCAGCACTAACGATTTGCAATAATCCATCGGCCAAGAATAACGTGCCGAAAATCATCGATAAAATGAAATGGCCATGATGCTGCCCGCTCAAGATCAATAATGCAGCCAGTGAAAATGCCCCACCTTTTACGTAACGTAAGGTTCGTTGCCCACCGATGCCCGTATGCGCGACCATCAACGTCGCCACGCCCTCAAGCAGTAACAGACATGCAAAAGGATTTAAGGGAAAATAAATCACGTTATCCAACGCATCGATGAAGACGATTAAGCCCGCCAATACCCCCAGGCAACCAGCAATCATTAATCCGCGCCAGCGATTACGCAGATAATCCACCCCCAGTAAAATCATCACCAACTGAACCATTCCTTTACACCCCCGCCTATCTCTTTTAATTGTAAGGCGGCTAAAGCCCCACCTGATATGCTAAAAATAAACAACATAAACCAACCGCAAAGTAACTCAGCCATCAACGGCAAGTACTGGGCGCTAATTCTTTTGCTACCCGGCAATGATTAAACTTCAGCGCATTTGGTATCGGCACAAACAAGAATTTTCTCTCTTTTCCAGCAAACTGATTTTTCATGCGCCACTATTTTGAACCATTGGTTTTGGCCAGCAGAAACAAGCCGCCACCCTCAGCCGGTTTATAATCTTGGTTTTCGGGCTTTAACATCGCCACTTGGCGTGCGCTCAGCACTCTGTGGCGGCCTCTATTTGTTAATAGAAAGCTGGGCCCCTAAAAGAATATAGATGCTCGTAGGTCTATCTTGATACTGGTTGGAATTAAAAATAGATAAAAACACTATAATACAATAGTTTTAATGTCTATCAGTTGATGTGAGAGAAGGATGGAGATAGGCCGCAAGCGATGGATGACAAGTAAACCGTGCAGCACTCACACACACCTTACCGGTTGCGATCCCAGAGGCTAAATAAATACCAATACCTTAATAACTGAGCCCATCCCTAAATCAAATAAAATTATCCCTTGGTTTAAAACTCTTATTTATCTAATACTGTCACTCTTTTCAATTCAGAATAATTTTCCATGATACAAAAAACCGAAAGTGCCGGTTTAAGTCCAGCCATGATTGTATTGATGTCAGTGGCTACCGGACTGGCCGTTGCCAGCAACTATTATGCCCAACCCTTGTTAGAAACTATCGCGCAAGCTTTTAATCTGTCAGTCAATCAGGCCGGTTTTATCATTACTGCGGCTCAGTTGGGTTACGCGGTCGGATTAATGTTCCTGGTGCCGCTGGGGGATATGTTCGAACGTCGTGGGCTGATTGTCAGTATGACCCTGCTGGCTGCCGGTGGCATGTTAATCACCGCCATGTCGCAAAATCTCACCATGATGATCCTCGGCACCGCCCTCACCGGCTTGTTTTCTGTGGTAGCACAATTGCTGGTGCCATTGGCCGCCACCCTGGCCGCACCGGAAAAACGCGGTAAAGTGGTCGGCATTATCATGAGCGGCCTGTTGCTGGGTATTTTACTGGCGCGAACCGTGGCGGGCGCATTGGCCTCTATTGGCGGTTGGCGCACTATTTACTGGGTTGCCAGCGCATTGATGATAGTTATGGCACTGATTTTATGGCGCTATCTGCCGCGCTATAAACAACAAACTGAGCTGAATTACGGGCAATTGCTCGGCTCGATATTTTCTTTATTTATCCGCACCCCAATGCTGCGCACCCGCGCCCTACTTGGCGCATTATCATTTGCCAATTTCAGTGTGTTGTGGACATCAATGGCCTTTCTGCTGGCGTCTCCCCCCTTTGGTTATTCAGAAGCCACCATTGGGCTGTTTGGTTTAGTCGGGGCGGCCGGGGCATTAATGGCGACCAAAGCCGGCCAATTAGCCGATAAAGGTAAAGCCCGCATGACCACCAGCGCCGGCTTGATATTATTGCTGCTGTCATGGATTCCAATCGCATTTGGGCAACATTCAATCCTGGCGCTGATTATTGGGATTATCGTGCTGGATTTAGCGGTTCAAGGGGTTCACGTCACCAACCAGAGCGTTATCTATCACATGATGCCGGAAGCCAGAAATCGGTTAACCGCCGGCTATATGACCAGTTATTTTATTGGTGGGGCATTAGGTTCGCTGATTTCAGCCGCCGCTTATCAGCACGCAGGTTGGTATGGTGTTGCCAGCGCCGGGGTCGTGTTGTGTATCTTGAATATAATCACCTGGTTGACGGGTAAACGGTTTGATCCTCCGGCAAATCAACCCGCCAATCAACCTATTAGTTAGCTAACTAATAGTCAGTATGGATATAAATTTGGGTTATAGGGTATTAAGACAATTACCACTCTGGTAATGTTAGCTAACAAGTTATTTTACCCTGCAACCCAAAACGTATTCTATGCAAAGCCAAATTACCGCCGCCCCGCCAACAACTCAGTCGACAGCCACCTTTGCAGAAGGCATTACTGATAGCCTCCCCATTGTTATCGGTTATTTGCCGGTAGCTTTCGCCTTTGGTCTAAGCTCGGTGAAACTTGGTTTCAGCTCGTGGGAAGCTATTTTCTTCTCCTGCATTATTTATGCCGGTGCCAGCCAATTCGTGATAACCGCCCTGCTCAGTGCGGGGATGTCATTGTGGGTTTCCGCCCTGACAGTGATGGCAATGGATATCCGCCATATCTTGTACGGCCCGGCACTTAAACACCGCATTGTGGCGAAACTCTCCGGTAAAAAAACCGCCTTATGGGCCTTTGGCTTAACCGATGAAGTATTTGCCGCCGCAACCACCAAATTAATGAAAGACCAACGCCGCTGGAGCGAAAACTGGATGCTCGGCATTGCATTCACTTCGTGGCTATCCTGGGTTGCTGGTACCGCAATTGGCGCAATATTTGGTAATGGCCCACTAGAAAATTACCCGGCAATTGAGGCGTCGCTCTCCTTTATGTTACCCGCGCTGTTCCTGAGTTTTTTATTAGCGTCGTTCAAACGCCAATACAGCCTGACAGTGATAGCCTCACTCGCCGGTGCTTTGCTTGGCGTATTACTGTTTTCTATTCCGGTGGCTATTTTGGCCGGCATTGGTGGGGGATGTCTGGCAACCCTGCTCCAACCCGCAGCAGAAATACCCATTGAGCAGAATAAGAATAATGAACAGGAACCAACGCCGTGAATACTGAGGTTTTGATCATCGGTTTAGTGGTGGGAACCGTAAATTATCTGTTTCGTTATTTACCCCTGCGTTTAGGGCCAGCCCGCAAATCAGCGGGTCTGCAACGGGGGAAAATCTCTCTGTTACTGGACAGCATTGGCATCGCCTCTATATGTGCCCTGTTGGTGGTTTCCAGCACCCCAGAAATCATGCATAACCCGCAAAAATTAATTCCCACACTTATTGGTTTTTTGGTTATTTGCGGGTGCTTTTATAAAACCAACAGTATTATCTTCGCCACATTACTGGGTGCACTCAGTTATGGTCTGACATTCAAATTACTGATGCTTCTGGCGTAACAATTTGCTTAATTTTTGAGTCAAAACACAATATCCTTACAATTAATAATACTATTTATTTACAGACAGTGACGGAATAACACTAATTGCTAAATTTTTACTTAATTATACCGTTTACATTATTAGTCACTATCGTTACTGTACCATTTGAAATTAATGAGGTTCCTTATAATGGAAAGTTCGTTTAGTCCCATAGAAGAGATGCTTAGTTTTCGTGCAAAACGTGAGAAAGATTTCCCTTATCAGGAAATTCTGCTGACGCGCTTGTGTATGCATATGCACAGTAAATTGCTAGAAAACCGCAACAAAATGCTAAAAGCTCAAGGGATTAACGAAACCCTGTTTATGGCATTAATTACACTCGATGCTCAAGAAAGCCACAGTATCCAACCCTCAGAATTAAGTGCTGCACTGGGTTCCTCTCGCACCAATGCCACCCGAATTGCAGACGAGCTGGAAAAGAAAGGTTGGATTGAACGTCGTGAAAGTCTCAATGACCGCCGTTGTCTGCATTTGCACCTAACCGAGGCGGGTGTCGAGTTTTTAAATCAGCTGCTTCCCCCACAACATAAATGTCTGCATTTTCTTTGGTCAACACTTGATGCCGACGAACAGCAACAGCTTGAAATGCTGACGCGTAAGCTACTGACTCGTTTGGATCAAATGGTAGTACCGGAACAGTAATTCCATACGATATCTGTCCAGGTAAAAACTAAGTCATTCCCCATATAGCTGGAGGATCGTGCCCTTTTTCGCTGTTTTTTAGCGGCGGGCGGTGACTATAGCGAGAATATTGCGCCTCAGTTTTAAATGAGGGATTCCAGCAATACAGCTGATGGATGGGGAAAATGCGGCAATCGGGTCACAAAAAAACAATATAAAATAATAGAGCTTGGAGAACACCATGAGTGCAAACGCGGAAGCTCAAAACCCGCAACAACCGCAGAACAAAAAGAGTCAACGCAAACGCGTGCTGATGTTACTGACGGTTATTTTTATCCTTATTGGCGTGGCCTACCTTATTTATTGGTTCCTGGTGCTACGTCATCATCAAGAAACTGATAATGCTTATGTATCTGGCAACCAGGTTCAGATAATGTCGCAGGTTCCCGGCAGTGTTATCAGTGTTAATTTTGAAAATACTGACTTTGTCAAAAGCGGTGATGTGCTGCTTGCGCTGGATCCCACAGATGCTGAACAAGCTTATGAGCAGGCAAAAACTGCACTGGCGAACACCGTGCGCCAAACCCACCAGCTCATGGTGAATAGCAAACAATATCTGGCTAATATTGCGCTGAAAAAAACCGAATTAAGCAAAGCACAAAATGACCTGCAACGCCGGGTGGTGTTGGGGGCGGCGGCGGCGATTGGCCGTGAAGAGCTGCAACATGCCCGCGAGGCCGCAGAGGCTGCGCAATCTTCATTAGATGTGGCTATTGCACAATACCATGCCAACCAGGCACTGGTGCTCGATACCCCGCTGGAGAAACAACCGGCAGTTGAACAAGCCGCGGCCAAGCTGCGCGATGCCTGGCTCGCACTGCAACGTACCAAGGTTGTTAGCCCTATCACCGGTTTTGTTTCGCGTCGCAGTGTGCAAGTGGGCGCTGAAATTGCCAATGGTGCACCGCTGATGGCGGTCATTCCGGCCAATGAGATGTGGATTGACGCCAACTTTAAAGAAACCCAGCTGGCCAATATGCGAATCGGCCAATCCGCCACGGTAGTGACTGATTTCTATGGTGATGATGTAGTTTATCAAGGGAAAGTCGTGGGTCTGGATATGGGTACCGGCAGTGCTTTTTCACTGTTACCGGCGCAAAATGCCACGGGTAACTGGATAAAAGTGGTGCAGCGCCTTCCGGTGCGTATTGCGTTGGAGCCAAAACAACTGGCTGAACATCCGCTGCGTATCGGCTTGTCGACCACCGTGAGAGTGGACACCGCCAATCCCGAAGGCCTGGTGCTGGCCCAAAGTGTGCGTAAAGATCCGGCCTTCGTCACCGATGCCCTGTCACTCGATTTAGCCCCGGTTAATCAAGTCATTAGCGATATTGTTCATGCGAATGCAGGCTAAACGCGCCGGAGGCTACTGTGGCACAAAAACCGCTTGAAGGTGCCCAACTTGCCTGGATGACGGTCGCGCTATCATTAGCGACCTTCATGCAGGTGCTGGACTCCACTATTGCTAACGTGGCTATTCCGACCATTGCCGGGGATCTGGGTTCGTCTAACTCTCAGGGCACCTGGGTTATCACCTCGTTCGGTGTGGCAAATGCGATTTCAATTCCCATTACCGGCTGGCTGGCAAAGCGCATTGGCGAAGTTCGATTATTCCTGTGGTCAACCGGGCTATTTGTACTCGCCTCCTGGCTGTGCGGTATTTCAAACAGCTTGGGAATGCTTATTTTCTTCCGGGTCATTCAAGGACTGGTCGCCGGGCCATTAATCCCGCTATCGCAAAGCTTGCTACTGAATAACTACCCCCCCGCGAAGCGAAGTATGGCATTAGCCTTGTGGTCGATGACCATCGTCGTCGCCCCCATTTTTGGGCCGATCCTTGGCGGTTATATCAGTGATAACTATCACTGGGGCTGGATCTTCTTTATCAACATCCCAATTGGGCTGGTGGTAATTTTAGTGGCGAGCAGCACTCTGAAAGGGCGAGAGACCAAAACTGAAATCAGACCTATTGATACCGTGGGATTGGTCTTATTGGTAGTCGGTATCGGTGCCTTACAAATCATGCTAGACCAAGGTAAGGAGCTGGATTGGTTTAACTCGACTGAGATTATCGTCCTGACGGCCATTGCCGTGATTGCCATTACCTTCCTGATAGTGTGGGAGCTAACCGACGACCATCCGGTAATCGATTTGTCATTATTCAAATCGAGAAACTTTACCATTGGCTGTTTGTGCATCAGCCTGGCCTATATGTTGTACTTTGGCGCGATTGTCTTATTGCCCCAGCTACTACAGGAGGTCTATGGCTACACCGCCACTTGGGCCGGCTTGGCATCCGCACCGGTGGGAATATTGCCGGTGATACTGTCACCTATTATTGGTCGCTTCTCTCATCGGATTGATATGCGACAGCTAGTGACATTCAGCTTCATTATGTATGCGGTTTGTTTCTACTGGCGGGCATATACATTCGAACCGGGAATGGACTTTGGTGCCTCTGCCTGGCCGCAGTTTGTGCAAGGTTTTGCCATTGCTTGCTTCTTTATGCCACTCACCGCCATTACCTTATCTGGCTTAGCACCAGAGCGGATGGCGGCGGCATCCAGTTTGTCTAACTTCTTGCGCACACTGGCCGGATCGATTGGTACCTCAATCACCACCACTTTGTGGACGCAGAGAGAGTCGCTGCATCATTCGCAACTAACGGAGTTTGTTAACCCCTTCAACCCGAATGCGACACAGACTTACCAAGAGTTGGAGAAACTGGGAATGAGCCAGCAACAGGCCTCGGCTTATTTGGCGCGGGAAATCACTAATCAGGGGCTGATAATCTCGGCCAATGAAATATTCTGGCTCTCGGCTGGGGTATTCCTGCTGCTGCTAGCATTAGTCTGGTTTGCCAAACCGCCATTTACCTCCGGTGGTGGAGGCGGTGGCGCGCACTAGCGGCGTGAATGTGGGCCAATAAAAAGGGGCGCGGATTAATACCTGCGCCCCTTTTTTATCTTTATTATTCAGTCAAGGCCGAAGGGTATTATTGGGCGCTATTTTGACGCCACCATTCTGCTAAGAGAATCCCGGTCGCCACTGAAACGTTCAAGCTTTCAACTCGGCCTGTCCCGCCGATAGACACACTCATGTCACCTTGCTGCCAGGCGCTGTCTGTCAGGCCATCACTCTCTTGCCCTAAGACCAATACCATTTTGGCTGGCAGTTCTGCTTTTGACAGACTGACACCTTTATGACTTGAAGTGGTGACGATGGTGTAGCCGGCCTTGCGGAAGGTATCCAGCACGGAGAGGAAATCATCCGCATTGATTGCTTTGATATGCTCTGCGCCGCCTTCTGCTGTCCGAACTGCTGCACCTGATTCCAGTATTGCCGGGTCTTGTAATAACACGCCGTTAATACCAAAGTGTGCACAGGTACGCATAATGCCGCCCAGATTATGTGGGTTACCCACGTCTTCCAGTGCCAGTACGCAATCTTGCGCCTGAGTCTGCTGTTGCAGATAGGTTTCGGCATCCAAACCCTGACGTTTTTTAATCAGGAAGCACACACCACCGTGGTGCTCGGTACCGGAGGCTTTTGCTAATTCATCTTCTTCAACCACATGGTAAGCCTTGCGGTTAGCCGCCATCCATTTTAGCGCTTCGCGAAAACGTGGGGTAACTGACTGCACAAACCAAGCGCGCACGATAGCATCAGGACGGCTTTCAAACAGCGCTTTACAGGCGTTTTCGCCATAAACACGCGTTTCTTCTGCTCGCTGGCGACGTAATTGCGCCGGGTCAACATGGCTTTTACCGCTGATACCGCCGTGATCAAACTCGGGTTCTTCTGATGGCGCACGAGACACGGTTTTCCACGGTGAATCGTAAGGGCCACTGCTGTCAGAACGCGCCGGGCGGTTAGAACTTGGGCGTTCATTACGGCCGGAATCATTACGACGAGAATCATTATTACGCTGTGAACTGCCCTGACTGGCATTATCACCCGGACGGCCTTTGCCCGCCGGACGCTGGTTTTTACCGCGATTATTACGGTCATTACTGTTACGGTCATTGCTGTTACGGCTGTCGCTGCTTTCGTCACTACGGACGTACATCACTTTAACTTTGCCGTTCTTACCACTAAATGAATCGTTCATTGTCTTCTCCACCAACGCGCAGGGCGCGAAGATTACCTGATGTCTGCCCGGTTAGCCATAAGCAAGCACTAAAAGCTACCAACTATCGTATTCATCGAATAAACCTTTTTGGCACTTGGCTCATTTATATCCATAATAGGGTAACAACGAAACACTGCAGCTCACTTCTGCTGCCTGGTTTCTCTTATCTACTGAGATACAAAATAAAGGCTAATTTATGAATACGGTATGTACAGCTTGTATGGCGACCAATCGCCTGCCGGAAGAACGTATTGATGACGGCGCTAAATGTGGGCGCTGTGGCCACTCTTTATTTGATGGCGAAGTGATTAACGCCACTGCCGAAACGCTGGATAAATTGCTGCAAGACGACCTGCCGGTTGTCATCGATTTCTGGGCGCCCTGGTGTGGCCCTTGCCGCAGTTTCGCCCCTATTTTTGCAGAGGTTGCCGCAGAGCGCGCGGAAAAAGTACGTTTCGTCAAAATCAATACTGAAGCAGAACCCGCACTCAGCACTCGTTTTCGTATCCGCAGTATTCCCACCATTATGCTGTATCGTAACGGCAAAATGGTCGACATACTTAGCGGCGCAGTGCCCAAAACACCTTTTGATAATTGGTTAGATGAGCAATTAGCCGCCGCGCCACAGACACGCTAAGCTAGTTTACTTCATTTATTGCTCATTTGGGGGCATTCCCCTTCAGAATTAAATCGACGCCCCGGGCAGCTTTCTGTCAGGGGCGTTATTTTTCTATAACTCAGGCCAGAGGTTCATTAGAATAACGCTATTTCTTTAGGAGTCCGTCGTGACGGAAACATTTATCCACGAGCAGCCATTGCCCGTAAGTATAACGACGGAAAATGCAGTATTACGTCTGCGTCGCCAGCGGCTGGCACTCTCTACCCGCCCTTATCGCGCCCGAGGTTGCCGTGCTATTCGCTGCCAAGGTTGCTTGTTGGTGGAGCATCTTTGCTTGTGTGACACTATCAAACCGCAAGCGGCGAAGAGCCAATTTTGCCTGATTATGTTTGATACTGAGCCACTAAAACCCAGCAATACTGGCCGCCTAATTGCCGACATTTTGCCCAATACCCAGGCGTTTCTCTGGGCCAGAACTGAAGTTTCTCCAGCACTGTTAGCTGTAATAAATGACCCGCAGCATCAGCCTTATGTGGTATTTCCAGAGAAATATGCCGATCCCGAGCGGCAGGTACTCAATCAATTGCCCATCAGCGATAAACCGCCATTATTTATTCTGCTGGACGGCACCTGGACTGAGGCCAAAAAGATGTTTCGCAAAAGCCCGTATCTTGCCAATTTACCGCTGTTGTCACTGAATGTCAGTAACGCCTCTGATTATCTGCTGCGCGAAGCACCACGCCCGGAGCAACACTGCACGGTAGAGGTTGCTGCGGCCCTGCTCCAGCAAGCCGGTGACCTTCAAGCCGCTGAAGGATTAACTGCGCATTTTCATTATTTTCGCCAGCAATATTTAGCGGGAAAACCTCATCATCCAGTGGCCCGAGTCACAGCAACTGGCGAAAATATCGCATAAAATCAGATGAGCAGCCTTTAACTTATACCCCATAGATTTCTGGGCACAGGAAGGCGGCACGTAAAAGACAAATCTGGTTGCAAACCAATTTGAACAGCGCTGGCGCAGGCCCAAGGGGTGAGCGAGTGCGGCCAACAGACCTGCAACTTGAAAGCTGACGGGGATAAACCATGAGTCAACGTGGATTAGAAGCACTGCTACGCCCAAAGTCGATTGCGGTTATCGGCGCGTCTGAAAAACCAGAGCGGGCGGGTTTTCTGATGATGCGCAATTTGCTCGACGGGGGCTTTAATGGCCCGATCCTACCGGTAACCCCCAGCCATAAAGCCGTGTGCGGTGTGCTGGCTTATGCAACTATCGCCAGCCTTCCCATCACCCCTGATTTAGCTATTTTATGCACTCACGATCAGCGCAATCTCTCCCTGCTGGAAGATTTAGGGGCTCGTGGCTGCAAGGCCGTGATTATTTTGTCTGCCGCCACCGAGCAACTCGCCGAGCTAAAAGCGTGTGCGCAGCGCCATCACATGCGCTTACTTGGCCCAAACAGCTTGGGCTTGCTAGCACCGTGGCAAGGGCTAAATGCCAGTTTTTCACCCGTTCCAATTAAAAAAGGCCGACTGGCGTTTATTTCCCAGTCAGCGGCGGTGGCAAACACCATTTTGGACTGGGCGCAGCAACGGGAAGTGGGCTTCTCTTACTTTATTGCACTGGGTGATAGTCTGGATATTGATGTCGATGACTTACTCGACTTCTTAGCCCGCGATGGCAAAACCAGCGCCATTATGCTGTATATCGAACATCTTAGTGATGCGCGCCGCTTTTTATCCGCCTCTCGCAGTGCTTCGCGCAATAAACCGGTTCTGGTGGTCAAAAGTGGCCGCAGCCAACGAGCCCAGCAGTTACTCAACGCCCAGCAAGGATTGGATGCCGCCTATGACGCAGCTATCCAACGCGCGGGTTTGCTGCGGGTTCAGGATACTCACGAATTGTTCTCGGCGGTCGAAACCCTCAGCCATATGCATCCATTGCGCGGAGAGCGCCTGCTGATTGTCAGCAATGGTGCTGCCCCCGCGGCGATGGCATTGGATGAGCTGATCAGCCGCAATGGGAAGCTGGCGACACTCTCTGATAGCACGCAATCCGCCTTGGGCGCGGCGCTGCCATCTTTTGTTTCCTTACGTAACCCAATAGACCTGCGGGATGATGCTAGCGCTGAGCGCTATTTGGCGGCGGTTAAACCGCTGCTGGACAGCACTGACTATGATGCGCTGCTGTTGATTCACTCCCCGAGTGCCGCGGCTCCGGGCAGCAAAACCGCCGAATTATTGATTTCTGCTATTCGCCAGCATCCGCGCGGCAAACGCATCACTTTACTGACTAACTGGTGTGGTGAATATTCATCACAAGATGCCCGCCGCTTATTCACAGAAGCGGGGATCCCAACCTACCGCACACCGGAAGGTGCAATTACCGCGTTTATGCACATGGTGGAATACCGCCGTAACCAAAAGCAGCTGAAAGAAACGCCCGCATTACCTGTCGGTCTCACGGCCAATACAGCTCATGTACATCAGTTGATTCGCCAGGCACTGGCAGAAGGCACGACTCAGCTCGATACTCATGAAGTACAACCTATCCTTGAAGCTTATGGCCTCAATATGTTGCCGACCTGGATTGCCAGTGACAGTGTCGAAGCGGTACATATCGCCGAACGTATTGGTTACCCGGTTGCCATCAAACTGCGCTCGCCAGATATTGCGCATAAATCAGAAGTTCAGGGCGTGATGTTGTATCTGCGTACCGCAATTGAAGTCCAGCGGGCTGCTGACGATATTCTTGACCGCGTCAAACGCACTTACCCCCAAGCCCGTATCCACGGGTTGCTGGTGCAAAGTATGGCGAACCGGGCCGGAGCACAGGAGCTGCGAATTGCCGTCGAGCAAGATGCCATCTTTGGCCCACTTATCATGCTAGGGGAAGGGGGAATTGAATGGCATCATGAAACCCAAGCCGCAGTCGCCCTGCCGCCACTCAATATGGCACTGGCTCGCTACCTGATTATACAGGCGGTCAAAGGCGGAAAAATTCGTAATCGCGGCTCAATGCAGCCTTTAGATATCCCAGGGCTCAGCCGCTTACTGGTGCAAGTATCCAACCTGATTCTGGATTGCCCTGAAATCTCGCGTTTAGATATTCACCCAGTGCTTGCTTCAGGCAGTGAATTCACCTTGCTGGATGTTTCAATGCAGTTGTCCCCAGTCACTGGCGATCCGCAAGCCAGACTGGCTATCCGCCCCTACCCCCACGAGTTAGAGCAAAAAGTGGTGCTTAAAGATGGCTCTGAATGTTTGTTCCGCCCAATTTTGCCGGAAGATGAGCCACTGCTAAAATTGTTTATTGATCAGGTCACTAAAGAAGATCTCTACTATCGCTACTTCAGCGAAATCAACGAATTCACTCATGATGATTTGGCGAATATGACGCAAATTGACTATGATCGAGAAATGGCCTTTGTGGCGGTTCGCCAGCAGGTGACAGGGGCGGAAATCATTGGTGTCACACGCGCACTTTCTGATCCCGACAATATTGATGCCGAGTTTGCGGTACTGGTGCGATCTGATCTCAAAGGGCTGGGGCTTGGACGAGAGTTACTGGAAAAAATGATCCAGTATACGCGCAGCCACGGGCTAACACGCCTAACCGCAATCACTATGCCCAATAACCACGGCATGATTGGTTTGGCAAAAAAACTCGGCTTTAGTATTGAGGTACAAATGGAAGATGGGATCGTTAATCTGGAGCTGACACTTTGAGTTCAATCATATCAATCGAAGTGATATTGGCCACCTAGATAGGCGATTCGGTCTACGGCAGGCAAAACTTGCGCACAATCCGGAAAAGTAGTGGTATTATCGCCCAACTCTATGGATTAGTGTTTTTTTGGATATGGCGGTTCTGCCATAAAATAACAAGAGAAGAAGCGCACTGTGATGTTGTCAAAATTCAAACGTAGCAAACATCAACAACACCTTGCACAACTGCCCAAACTCCCCCAGCCAGTTGATGATGTCCAAACGCTTTATTGCCCCAAGGTTTTCCGCTCTACACTGCTGGAATTAATAGGCCAGGCGACCAAACGTATTTATCTGGTGGCGCTATATCTGGAGCAGGATGACGCAGGCCGTGATGTGATGAACGCCCTCTATCAGGCAAAGCTGTTACATCCTGAACTAGAAATTTCTGTGCTGGTAGACTGGCATCGCGCCCAGCGTGGCCGCATCGGAGCCGCGGCGGTCAATACCAATGCAGATTGGTATTGTGAGATGGCAAGCAAGCATCCCGATGTGTGTGTCCCTGTGTATGGTGTTCCAGTGAATACCCGAGAAGCCCTTGGCGTATTGCACCTGAAAGGTTTTATCATTGATGACACCGTGATTTACAGCGGTGCCAGCATCAATGATGTCTATCTTCATCAAAACGATAAATATCGTTATGATCGCTACCAATTAATCAAGAACCCATTATTAGCCGATATTATGGTGGGTTATGTAAAACAGCAGGTATTGAGTGCTGGTGCGGTGCAACGTCTTGATCGCACTGATCGTCCGACCAATCCTGAGATCAAAAATGAAACCCGGCAGTTTCGCTCGTCACTGCGCGACATCGGCTATCATTTCCCAACACAAGCTGGCAATGACGAATTAGCCGTCACCCCATTGGTTGGGTTAGGTAAAAAAAGCCAATTAAACAAAACTATTCATCATTTAATGGCTTCAGCTGATGAGCAGCTCACTATCTGTACGCCTTACTTTAATCTGCCCGCGCTGCTGGTACGCAATATCATTTATCTGCTGCGCGAAGGTAAACAGGTTGAGATAATTGTTGGCGATAAAACAGCGAATGACTTTTATATTCCTGAAGATCAACCATTTAAGATTATCGGCGCATTACCTTATTTGTATGAAATAAACTTGCGCCGTTTCCTTAGCCGTTTACAACGCTTTGTTGATAATGGGCAACTTATCGTGCGCTTATGGAAAGATGGCGACAATACTTACCATCTGAAAGGAATGTGGGTCGATAATAACTGGCAATTAATTACCGGTAATAACTTGAATCCGCGAGCATGGCGTCTGGATCTGGAAAATGCCATTTTGATCCACGACCCTAAACATGAACTGCATGAACAGCGAGCGAAAGAGCTGGAGTGCATCCGCACCCATACTAAAGTGGTTTCGCACTACCTTGATCTCGAAAATATTCAGCAATACCCCGTCAAGGTTCGCAAACTAATCCGTCGTCTGCGTAGAATTCGTATCGACCGGCTTATTAGTCGTATTCTGTAAATCTAAAATAAATATCTGTTTATATGACTTAATAGCAATCTGTTAAGTCGCAAATGAGCAGTAGCACAATCTACGTGCTATATGAAAATCCGTAATCTTATTAAAAGTTACGGATTTTTTTATGCTTTTGAGTCAGAAGATAAATACCCTACAGAAATTAACCTCCACCCAATTCTCTTTCCGGCCGGAAAGCGGAATAATAGCTTTAAACTGTAGCTATTTATCTCACAAGCATTAGTTTATATGCTGGTTTTATTATCTCCGCCAGAGGAATACAGCATGTGGTGCTCACCTTATTTACGCTCTTTAATTCTTGCTCCACTGCTTTTCATTAGCTCGGCATGTACTCATATGGCTAATGACAGTTGGACAGGGAAGGATAAAGCGCAACATTTTTTTGCCTCTGCTGCTTTAGCCGCTGCGGGCACCGCTTATGGTGAGCATCAAAATTGGTCAGATGCTAAAAGCCGTAATTTTGGTTTACTGTTATCGATAGGTATTGGTGCGGGTAAAGAACTGTATGATAGCCGCCAAAATGGCACTGGCTGGAGTTGGAAGGATTTTGCCTGGGATGTCGCGGGAGCAGTTACCGGTTATAGCGTCTATCAGGCAATAAACTAGCACTAACCTTGGCATAATAGAGCTTCTCTATCATAGTTTTGCCCTCACCAGATTCGCTTATTCTGATGCAATCACAGACAAATCCTGCTCCTATTAACCACAAATAGCTCCAGTTAAACAGCTGGGGCCCATTTATTACTCGTCTATCTTTCATATATAGCAAAACAATCGCCTCAAAAAACCTTTT
>NZ_ACCD01000046.1 GCF_000173775.1 Yersinia rohdei ATCC 43380 | reverse complement strand
TGCTTAGGAAACTAAGCGGTTTTTTTGCTATTTGCGCATAGCGATAACTAACTTACCGCCCGTCTCTTTTGTAACCGCCCAATGCTGCAGCTAACTACTCTGCCACCAGACCGCATAATTGCCGATGCCCGGCACATCTATACTCAGCGCAGGGGCCGGGCTCAAGTGCTCGTAGCTCATCAAATAGTCATCAATATTGATAATTTATTGCCCTGAATTAGCCCAATCACTCGCTACTGTAAACAACTAAAATTTGTTATGTCCCCTAGAAACATAACAACTGTGGCCGCCTAACATAACGTTCGCAATGTCCGCTCGTGGCAAGAAGCAGACGTGTTGATGTCAATCGTCCGCTATGAGCGAAGAGCGGAAGTTGGCATATATATGTCGGCTCATTAAATGTATTAAGTGTGATAACGCCAAAACTGCCCGATAATTAGACATTCAGTATTCCCTAGTAATCACACTAATACACTTTGGGATTACATCCCAAACTTACGCATTCGCATCTCATTAAGTTTGCTTTCAGATGCGATTTTACGTAGGGCGGCTTTTGCTTTTAAAGCTATTGACTCCATTTTTTCGCTACCATTGCTGAAACCACCAAATTTCAAACATGTTGAAACATGTGATGTTAAATTGGGGCCATTAAGCTGTTTAAAGTATGTATAAAACTCATCTTCAGTCGAGTTATAAAGTGTCTCAATATCTTCTTCATTCCAACCATTCTGTCCAGAAATCCGCTCAAGAACTGCTTTGATAGTTGTCCTTGGTTTATCCTGCGAATAAATAGATCTGAATTTATCAACTATTTCCTTATCCTCTAACTTACGATGAAAATCGAAATTATCAGGATTAAACAATTCAACATCATTTCTTCTTTTCGATATGAATTCGTCTATGATACTTGATGCTTTGTCGTTTTCATCAAGCGTTCTAAAAATATTTACCACGCTATCTAAATCTCCAGGGCTGACTTGATGAACATTTAAAATAAAATTATCAAAAAGTTGCTGAACCACTAATTGCTGATTATCTGAGAAACTATTGTGAAAGCTATCCCATGCGCTCCTATAGCTATTATTTTTCTTGTTATTGATAACTTGCTGATTTACGTCAGTCATAGAAAGTATGAACTTTTCTCGATCTAAATATCCTTGCCTCACCAACTTAGCTATCTCTCGGTCTAATGCATCAACACTTGTAAACGAGTATCCCAATAGAATGTTTTTCCAAAGTTTTTCTTTATCACTTAGTTTTTTGGAGTCAACATAATAGATACTTTCAACTGATTCTATAAAATCTAAGCTCGGGATATCCTCATCATGTGTCGAACAGTAATACGCCCAGCTAAACAAAGCTGTAGTTTGTAATAATTGTGTCTTAAGCTCGGGTTCGGTATCTTCAAAGCATCCAATAGCTAAATCAATATATTTACTAATTTTTGTTAGCACTCTAATGTTTTTAATACCTAAAGAGACTGTGAATGCTGATAACTCTTTGTGATAGGTCTTTCTGTTGTCATATGCAATCGCAGCACTCTCCTCAGGCGTAGGAGAAAAATCCAATTCAATATCTATAACTTTTTCTTTATAGGTTTCGTAATCATCCGTCGCCTCAGTTCCCGCATTCAATAATAAAATAACTTTGCATTTCTTTTTTTCTTTTAATAGCGACACTAACCCGAGAACATCTTTTAAATCAAGGCCTGCACCTTTTCTTTCTAAATCATCAATGCAAATCAGAGCTTCAGATATAGACATAAAAGAAAATGCTTCCACAGCTGGTGCGGCTGACTTTATAAAAGGCATTTCTTTAAGTTTACTCCAAGATCCTCGACCTAGCACTTCTAACATACCCAAGGTATTTGTTCTTAGACTCTCTAAATTAGGCTCAGTGCCAATTGAATCTTTGGGGATTGAGTTTTCAAAAATTGTGTACTTCAATTTATCTAGAGAGGAAATGCCAAATAAAGAAACATAAGAGTATCTCTTAGCCGACAGCATAGTTCCTTTTTGGGCCTCAAGTAGTAAAGCCTCCCAACCATAAGTTTTACCTACGCCCCATTCACCTTTAATTGCCATCACTGAAGGGCTGGATTGTGATAAAAAATTCAGAACCTGCTCTCTAATGGTTTTTAATGACATCATTTATACCTTGTTGATGTGCTGTCAGTATCCTTTAACTAAATGCGCTATCGATAGTAGCTAATCATCAAGGTTTATACTAGCTGTGTGCGCTCTATCCCCGCCATGCCTGCCCGCATTATGTAGAGATTTTCATGCGAGTGCATGCCATCAGCATAAGTCCATCAGAATTGACGGGCTGGGAGTTGCAAGGTCCGCTTCTGGCACAAAACTGCCTATGGCAAGGACGTGGGGCATGACTCCCCCTAAAATCCTGTGCCATTCAGAAACAGAATTCCAGCTGGGTAAATGCTCCCAAAAAGGGAGGCTGTGCTGATGAAAAAATCACGATTTATCGAAGAACAAAGGGCCTTTTCCTTGAAGCAGATCGAGCTGGGTACCACGGTGTCAGAGTTCTGCCATAAGCTGCCGCAAGTCAAAACTCTGAGTAGTGTCGATTCTATAGATGCAGCAACACCAATCAGAGGCTCACACTAGGTTAGAGAGTGATGCAATAGGTTACCGTAATTACTGCCCGCAAAACCGATGCCGATGGGGCATCCCAGCACGCTGTAGATCTCAGAAATCACCTGCATCGTTGCGTCTTCTAGGGTTCCTTCATTGCGGCATAAAATCCAGCCGTGATTTGCAATTTCTCGCTCGAACGCCTGGGTACAAGCGATATGCTCTTCCAGCTTATGAATCACCGTACTACTTAGCCCACGCGGTCGGGCCGCTGCCCTCGCCCATGAAATATCAGGCGCAGTAACAACCCCGACATGCAGGTCTGGCATCCACACATTTCGTTCAATGTTAAGCTGTAAAATCTCTGCAAATGGAACCATCCGGCGAAATGCGGCATCCGACGGGTACCAGCGATCCATCAAGATAATGCTGCCCGGAGGCTGCTTAGTCAGCACTTGCTGGGAAATCCAAGCACGGCTATCAGCAAAGCGCTCACAAACCTCCCATTCCAAATCCAGGGTGGGATTTCTGGCGAGCTGGTTTACGAGGGCCATTGTTTCCCCTCTGTAGGGATCGCTTTTTTTCTCGCAAAGTCGGATTACCTTCTTATTGTCTGCCCTTAGTACTTTCGTAATGGCCTCCAACAGTGTGGTTTTACCGGCTCCTTTGGGCCCATCCAGAGAAACAAACAGCGGACGACTCATTCTTCAACTGATGATTGATAAAGGGTTTTTGTAAAGCTCAAATCAGGCAAAAGCATCTTAATTCCTTCGTATGAACAACTGCCCCCTCTTCGTTCGTTGGCGCCGTTTGGCACATCAACGCGAACCGAATAGCAGGCTCTTATAAAAATATTCTGGCAATGATGCTAACTGATTGGTCTAAAAACCTAGGATTACAGCCGGTTACGGTCATTGCTCAGATGTTATGACCCGCACTCTGTAGTTTAAGGGATTCGCTTGGAAAACGGAAAACATCCCAGATTAAGCCGGTTATTTAAGCAGGTGGGAGCTGACTAATGATGGTGAATCATAAGGATGAAGTCTCTTACTGGGAGCATGGTCTATTCCTTACGCAAACTATTTTCTTTCATTCATTCATTCACTAAAAAATAAGTCTACTGCATCAAAACCATGCTGACCAAAGCCAAATCCCATTAGGCGGCGCTGCGCGAGGAACAGGCGCACAGGCTCAGCTATTTCATCGGCTGCCACTCTTTTTTAAGCAGGGCATAGACAAAGGTATTGTCATATTTTTCCTCACCATCTTCCATGGCAAACGAGACAAATTCCGTGAAGCAGCCTTCCTGGCGCATATGAAGACGGGCGCACAATTTCTGCGATGACAAGTTGTAATCTTCAACATAGGCATACAGGCGTCTGGCTTCTTTTTCAGTAAACAAATAATCAAACAGCGCAGAAACAGATTCTGTGGCAAAACCCTGGCCTTCATAACGCGAGTTAAAATGCCAGCCCACACTCCAAGTATTCCGATCGGGCTCTTCACTGTTATCGGCAAATAGATGACCAATAAGTTCGTCACTCTCTTTAATACAGACTGCGAACTGACTGGCATCCTGAGCTCGTTTGCTAACTTCTTTTTTGGCCGCGGCTAATGAACTGAGTTTCTCATCCTGAAAACAAGGGGTGCGGGGCGAAGACAAATAGTCGAAAAGCGCAGGCGCGTCTTTATCGTTGAATGCGCGAATAATAAGCCGCGGTGTAGTGGTTATAATCATGAAAACCTCATATTGCCTAGTTGGTATTTTTGTATTTTAAAGTAAAATTTGCCCAGTTATGTATACAACCTGACCCAGCCCCAATTTTTAGCGCATCGGAATATTATCAATGCCCACTTATGGTACTGAATAAACAGCCAAATTTCTTAGGCTATAGTTTCACTCCAAGGTCGCGACAACATTTTCCTTGAAGATAGAGCAAAAAAAATGCTCACCCCCAGCCTGTAGCGCATAAACTAGCAGCATACAACCAACACATAGGTGGTCATTCTGGTGGTTTTGATAGCCAGAAGAGCTAAATTAAAAAAATCCGCTTAAGACACTCAGCCGTTTTTTTGCTTTTGTCACCGCAGGCGGGCATTCGAATCTCATGGTATTGATTAATTTTATTCTTCTGGGATAAATCCGAGCCTTATCAGATAAACGGCTATCTCTCTGAGATTTATAGCGTAACTTCAGATAAAAAGATGGAAGCTTCCTACTACATACGCTGAAAAATCATATATATTTACATTTTAAAACCCTAATGAGTTCTTTATTTCTCTTTTTCTAAGCACTCTTTTATTTTTTTAATAAAAAAAATCTAATTCGTTTATAATCAACTTGCTGGCGGCAATAATGTCGTCGAGATAAATAGACTTAAGCAACACCAACAGGTGTAAGATTCTTTTCTTGATAATCTATAATTAGAGATTAAAATCACCGAAACAGTACTTTGGGCATCGGCTGTAACGGTTCTTGTTTATCTCATCTTGGGTAATCATTTGAAGTTGAACGGTGCAAACGAGGAGCAGCAAATTAACTCTGCGAATCCCAAGATATAACGGTTACGGAGATAACATGACAAAATCAGTAATGATAGTTGATGACCACCCGGCAATTCGGGTCGCCATTCGTGCATTGCTCTCACAAAGCAACGAATTTTCAACTATTTATGAATCAGTTGATGGCAGTGAAGCCTTAGAAACATTAAAAAATAATCCAGTTGATCTGGTGATTATTGATATTGAGTTACCTAATTTTGATGGTTTCTCCTTACTGAAGAAACTGCAACAACGTGGGTATACCGGCAAATCATTATTTTTATCTGCCAAAAATGAACAAGTTTTTGCTGTACGGGCATTACAGGCCGGTGCTAACGGCTTCATTAGTAAAAATAAAGACATTAGTGAAATTCTTTTCGCTGCACAGAACGTATTGCGTGGGTATTCTTTCTTCCCATCAGAAACTTTGACCCAATTAGCAGGCCAGCCTTCCAACCATGATCCCGTCAATCGGGCTCGTTTGTTGTCAGAACGCGAAATAAATGTTTTGCGCTACTTGGTAAACGGCCTCTCTAATAAACAAATCGCCGATGAGATGTTTATCAGCAACAAAACGGTGAGTACTTATAAAACACGAATCCTAACCAAATTAGGATTAAGTTCTGTAATTGAACTGGCCGATTATGCGCATACCCATAATTTGGTGTAGTTCAGCCAGATTCAAGCAGCGGTGTAAGGCATTATCTTTACATAGTTGGTTTTCTTTACGCACTTTACTGTGCTGTCTGCTGCTACTCAGCGGGCAGCTTAATGCTGCGCTGATAACGGGTCGCCAAGGATGTGACACCGGCCAGCCGTTGACGTTACACAGTATTGCAAATAGTTACAGTGACGACTTATTACTTACCCCATCCACCGACACCCGCCAATCCAGCCGGCGCACCGTGAAAGTGGGTGTGGTTATTGATGCCAATACCCCTTTTGTGGTTAACCGTGATGATAACGCCATTGAAGGAATTGTTGCGGATTACTTGAAAATTATCAGCGATGCCAGCCAACTCTCTTTCCAGATGTTTGGTTACTGCGATTATGGCTTGGTGTTAAATGCCCTGGAAAATGGCCAAATTGACTTGATGGCCGGCACTCCGATGCCCGCACAACCGGGGTTGATTGCTTCCCATGCCTTCTTTACTAACCGCCATGTAGAAGTTCGCAGTAAAAATTGGGATCCGACCAAACGAACCCATCCGGAAACCGTGGCCATCGTCAATAACGAACCCCTCTCCCCTGAATTTTTATTTAATTATCATGCTGATAAGATTGTCGCTTACCCTAACCAACTACAAGGGTTATTGGCTGTCGCCTACGGCAATGCTGATGTGTTTGTCTCTAATGCCACCTCAGCGAACTATTTAATTGACCAATTACAACTTTTGTCCCTGCAAATTCGTAATTTTTCGCCTTATCACCCCGCGCCTTACACCTTTTTGGCGCGGGAAAAGAATCAAAAGCTCATTGATTATATTAATCAAATTTTAGAGTTATTACCCACCCGTGCTACCGGTGATATTCAGCAACGTTGGTTTGGCAGCAAACACCATTATAATATTGATGCCAAATTACTTCTTACAGATCAAGAAGTTGAATGGATAGAAAAACATCCTGTAGTCACCTATGTTGCACCGCTTGATTTAGCCCCGCTGATTTTCCGCGATCGTCAAACTGGGGAGATGGCCGGTTTTTCCATTGACCTTATTGAGATTATTTCGCGCCGAACCGGAATTAAATTTAAACCGGTTTACACCAAAGATACGGGTGAAGGCGTACGTGATTTTATCGCCGGCAAAATAGATATATTACCGATTGTGGCAGTACGTAATGGCCAGTATGGTAACAACCTTTATTCCTCCCCTGTTGCCCAATCCTTATGGGGCATTATGACGCGAGCAGATCGTGTTGATATCAATAATGTCGCTGATCTGGCTGGGAAACGGGTCGGTATCCAATCCGGCAGTGCTTCCTCTGGAATTATTGGTAACCCGCTATTAGCCCAGAAAATTACCTTTATTGAAGCCCCCGACACCATGACACTGGTGCGCTGGTTGCAACAAGGGAAAGTAGACGCCGCCATTAAGAATATGATGACCGCTAATTATCTGTCGGCCCAGAACTTCAATCCTAATATAAAAACAGTGGCTGTAGCCGGTGAAGAGCCCTTGATGATGGCTTTTGCTATCAGACCGCAACTAACTGAGTTAAAAGCCATTATTGATAAAGTCATTGAGTCTATCCCACCGGAAGAGTTAGACAATCTGATCAGTGAATGGAGCACATTCAAACCTAAGCCTGTCAGTTTTGATGAAAAAACATTAGAAAATGAATGGCTGGTGTTAGCGTTAAAAATAAGCTCAGGATTATTATTGGTCTTCGGCTTATATCTTTGTTATCTGGTCTTCAATAAACGCCGCCAGGCCAATTTATTGCATACCCGTTTGCAGCAACAAGAATCCATCATTAACGCATTGCCCTTCGCGGTATTTATTCGGACTAAGAATGGTGAACTCGCGGTTTATAACAGTCACTTTGCCTCAGCCCATCAAGATAAACTCGATGGCATGCTCAATAATAATATTAAGAAAGCCGACTGGCCGATGAACAGTCAGCTGGATCGCGAGATTGATAAGTATTGTCGCTATGTTTTGCTGGATAGAAAACCGCAAATGGTTGATTTATCGCTCGATATCAACGGTGAACTACGCGATATTTTCCTGTGGATTATTCCGTTAGATAACGCAGAGCGCAGCCTACTTGGCGGCTGGCTGGATATCAGTCAGCGCAAAACCGTCGAACGAGAATTAGAAGCGGCAAGGGTCGAAGCAGAAAGTGCTAACCGAACCAAGAGCACCTTTTTGGCGACAATCAGCCATGAGTTGCGCACGCCAATGTACGCCATTATGGGCTTACTTGAACTCGAAATTCGTAATGATCAGCCCGTGGATAAAGATACCCTGGTCACTGTTTCCAAGTCTGCGCAGTCTTTAATGCTACTGCTTGATGACATTATTGACTCTGCCAAAATTGAAGCTGGCCAACTGAGTGTTCACCCGGCCGTGGTTGATTTTCGTCAGGAAATCGAGCGGATGTTCACAATCTATCAACCTATCGCCGATGAACGAAATCTACGTTTCTCCGCCTGGGTAGATGACCAAATTCCTGATTTATTAATGATCGATATGTTGCGGGTGCGCCAGGTGATGGGCAACCTGTTAGGTAATGCCCTGAAATTTACCGAGCAAGGAAGCGTTTCAGTTGATATCACCTGGGAGCCGACTGACGAAAAGCATGGCGTCATGAATATCGATATTACTGATACCGGTATTGGTATCTCCCCTGGTGCACAAGCCACACTGTTCCAGCCATTTAGTCAGGCTAATGAAGGTGAATCGCCGCGCTTTGGGGGGTCAGGTTTGGGGCTGTGGATTTGCCATCAATTGATTCACAAAATGGGTGGGCAAATTACCCTGGAAAGCCAACTCGGCAAAGGTACCAGTCTGTTTATTACTTTACCGCTTGAGACGGCGACTGCTGATGATTTGCCACAAGACGCACACATTATTCAGGCCGATGAAGCACAACTGAATAAGCTGAAAGAATTACGTATTCTGGTGGTGGATGATTTACCGGCTAATCGTCAGTTACTTCAGCAGCAGTTAGCCTTTATTGGTATAGATCAGGTCATGAGCGCCGAAAATGGTGTGGAAGCCTGGCAAATATTGCAGCATCATAGTTTTGATGCCGTCATCACCGATTACAATATGCCATTAATGAATGGCTACGAATTAGCAGCCCGCATCCGCAACAGTGCGACAATGAAAGACATGATAGTCATTGGCTGTACCGCAGATGCTAGGGAAGAGAGCACCAGTCGTTTCAGTGAGGCTGGGATGAATGATTGCATGGTTAAACCCGTCACCATTGATACATTACGCGCAACCCTACTACAGCAAGACATTATCGGCTGTGGCAAGGACCGTGTTCTTCATCAGACTGATGAGGATCATCAGAATAATCTACTGGACGCTGTTATTCATCAAGAGTCAGCATCCAGTGATATCAATAATGAACAAATCTCGCCCTTTATTGCCGCGCAGAATAAGCTAAAATCACTTTCTGGGGGTAATACGGCGGTCGAATTAGAGTTATTGCAATCATTGCTAGTCAGTAATATGCAAGATACCGCAACACTGACACAGCTTTATACTCGCCTCACCACAGATGACAACAATGTCATTTCTGCTGATTTTTATAAAGAAATGGCAAGTTTAGTACATCGAATTAAAGGTGCGATGCAACTTATTGGTGCCCAAACACTGGTGGACAGTTGCATTGAATTTGAATCTCTACTGCACAAACAAGATAAACATGCCTGTATTGAACATGGCGTTGAGTATCTGGCACAATTAGCAGGGGTTAACCAATTACTAATGAAGTTAATTTCCTCATACACAGAAATAGGTAGTTCCACAACTATTAAATAAACCCTAACAATATCGTGACAAATATTTCTTAGAGTTTTATTTTTAACTTTCGAGTATTTGAAATTATCAGAATAAATATATTTATCAAACAAAAAAACATATAACCAATTGTAATAAAAAGATTTTTAAATTCCCCCTCATTTCATACAGATAATTTCCTACACGTATTGTGGGAAATTTCGCATGCAAAATAAAGACGCCTCTCATTCTGCTTCCCACTATTTCCCATTACAATACCAGCGACCTAAAACCAGATAGCAATATATATTACGGATGATTCAATTCAGTTAAATGAACTCTCATTTTTTTGAATGCTATAGGTCTTCGTTGACGAAATATAAATCATAAAATTAAGTAGGAATGACATGGGAAAAAATTTAATGGCGTTGGTGCTACTTACCCTAGCGGGTTCGACATTCGCTGCCACCTCAAATAATACTATTAAGTTTCAAGGTGAAGTCGCCGAACAAACTTGCATGGTTGATATTAATGGCACGGCCAACACGCCTGTTGTTTTGTTACCAACAGTCTCAACCAGCAACCTAAATCAAGTTAATTCTGTTGCCGGTAAAACCAATTTCACCATCAACCTCACCGGTTGCAACATCGCTATTCAAGACACCAAAATCAGCTCCGTTTTTCAGGGGATGAATGTCACAACTGCGGGCAATCTGGGTAATGTGGGAACAGCACAAAATGTTGCCATTCAATTACTTGATTCCAATGGCGTCCCCATTCGCATGTCCGGAGGCAGTGTTGCAGTGCCCGGCATTACCTTGGTCGCAGGCGCAACATCAGCATCACAGGATTTAGCAGCACAATATATTACGGAAGAAGGTCGCGCGACAGCCGGAAGCGTTATTGCTTCGGCCCAATATGCGATCACCTATCCCTGACTATTTGTGAAATTCGAACAGTTTCACAAATACGTTGCCCTGCAGGTAACGGAGCCAAGACAAACCAGAAAAACCAAGGATAAGTAAGCGCTATGACACTGACAGCCCACAAAATTATCGCCTACTCGTTGCTGCTGCTTAGCGGCGTGCCCTTATGGGCGAATGCCAGTGTTGTGATGACAGGAACGCGTATTATTTATCCTGAGGGGACTCGGGAGAAAGTGCTGCAACTTAGCAATAAAGACGAACACCCAAACTTGATCCAATTATGGTTGGATGATGGTAATAATCAGTCTTCACCCTCAAAAGCGGATGTTCCTTTCACATTGACACCACAGATATTTCGGATGGAAGCCCAAAGTGGGCAAGTAGTTCGTTTATCTTATGTTGAACATAATTTACCCAAAGATCGTGAGTCGATTTTCTATCTGAATTTTTTACAAATCCCCGCATTAAAAAAAACCGATACAGAATCTGAAAACAAACTGGTTTTAATCGTGAATAACCGGCTGAAAGTTTTCTATCGCCCGGCCGCATTAAAAGAAAATGTTGATACATTGGGTGAAAAGATCCACGCGACTATTGATAGTGCCAATAGCAATACCATCAAGATACATAACCCAACGGGTTATTATATCAGCCTACGTGATGCCAAGCTGTTAAGTGACGGGAAAACCATTTCATTTGCCACCAGTGAGATGTTCCCTCCTAATTCGACCTCTGATTTAATTTTACCCAGCGGGGTTAAAGCCAAAAAGGGCGAATTGCTGACCTTAAATGTCGTGAATGACTATGGCACCAATATCCCCTGTAATTATTATCTGTAATGCCATCGTGATAATGATACAGGGCGTACCCGGTCACAGAGTGCAGCAGTGAAATTTTCTCCTGGTTTTCTCTGCCTATTGACCCAGGGTCTATTTGTCAGCCATAACGTCTTTGCGGCGGATGAGAGTAATCAAGACGAGTATGTGTTTGAAGACGCCCTATTACGGGGCTCATCACTCGGCTTAGGCTCTATCTCCCGCTTTAATAAAAAAGACAGTTATGAAGCAGGAAAGTACCAAGTTGATCTCTTTATGAACAACTCTTTTATCGATCGTGTCGAACTGCTGTTTATCACGAAAGATGGCGCAGTTGTTCCCTGCTTATCCCTGTCACAACTGTTGCAAGCCGGGGTTACTGACAAAGCGCTAGAGAACGTTAGTGGTGAAGATAATTGCCTGGACTTTAAAACTATTTTACCTGCCAGTGACTATCACTTCGATTACGCTAAATTGCGTTTCGATTTATCGGTTCCGCAACTGTTTGTTAAAAATATCCCGCGTGGCTATGTTGACCCACGGAATCTCACTGCCGGCGAAACTATTGGTTTTAGCAACTACAACCTTAACCAATACCATGTCAGCTATAACAAAGATGGCATTAAGCGCGACACCGATTCAAGCTATCTGAGCCTTAACAATGGTATCAATGCGGGTATGTGGCGCTTTCGCCAACAAGGTTCTCTGCGCTATGACAGCACCCGAGGTGCCAACTGGACATCCAACCGGTTTTACAGTCAGCGCGCCCTGCCGAGCATTGGCAGTGAAGTGACACTAGGCGAAACCTTCAGTTCAGGCCAGTTTTTCTCCAGCCTGGGATTTAGCGGTGTGGCCTTGTCAACCGATGATCGAATGCTGCCGGAATCATTGCGGGGATATGCGCCGGTTGTCCGAGGCATTGCCAGAACGAATGCCAACGTGACGGTATATCAAAATAATCGGGCGATTTACCAAAGTACGGTTTCGCCAGGGCCATTTGAGTTTACTGACTTATCTGCCACCAACTTTGGCGGCGACCTCACGGTTGAAATTCAAGAAGCAGATGGCAGCATCAGCACGTTTCAGGTGCCATTCTCTTCGGTTCCTGAATCATTACGCCCCGGTTATTCCCGCTACAGCTTTGCGGCAGGACAGGTTCGAGATATAGCCAGCCATGAGATGTTTGGCGAACTGACGTACCAGCGGGGGCTAAGCAACGCTATTACCGCCAATGGTGGTGTGCGCTTGGCTTCGGGCTATCAAGCCATGATGTTAGGTGGGGTTTTTACCCACTATATTGGAGCCTTGGGGCTGGATGCCACCTATTCAAATGCCCGTCTACTCGATGATGAGCAACAACATGGTTGGATGGCGCGCGCTTCTTTTAGCCGCACATTTAGCGCCACTAACACCACTTTATCCGTAGCAGGTTACCGTTATTCAACAGAGGGTTACCGTGATTTAAGTGATGTTTTGGGCGTGCGCGCTGCCAGTAATGGCAAAGTGTGGAACTCTGGCACCTATCAGCAGCGCAGCCGGGCGGAGATATCTCTTAATCAAAATTTCAATAATTACGGTTCGCTGTATTTAACCGCCTCATCGCAGGACTACCGCAATGCCCGTAAGCGGGATACCCAATTGCAGTTGGGTTATGCCAATACCCTCTGGCATAACACCAGCTTCAACCTCTCGGTTTCGCAACAAAAAACCGGCGGCGGTAATGAAACTTACTTTATCGATCCCGGCAGTGGCATGCCCGCCGCAAACGGAGCCAGTCTCCTTGCTATCAATGAAACTGTGGTGCAATTGGCTATTTCATTCCCATTGGGAGGCAGCCCACAGGCACCTTATGTCTCCGCCGGTGCCATTAACAGTAAAGCCAGCGGTGCCAGCTATCAGACCTCGTTATCCGGTGTGATGGGCGATGACCAATCCGCCAGCTACAGCATGGATTTTGCCCGCAGCGAGCAAACCAAAGACAACACCTTTAGTGGCAGTTTGCAAAAACGGCTCCCAACCACCAGCTTGAGCGGCAGTGCATCAAGAAGCCCCGGTTATTGGCAAGGGTCGGCCAGCGCACGTGGCGCGATTGCGTTTCATAGCGGAGGAGTCACCTTGGGGCCGTACCTAAGTGATACTTTTGCGCTGGTAGAAGCCAAAGGGGCCAGTGGGGCCAAAGTCATGTATGGGCAAGGGGCGAAGATTGACAGTTTTGGCTACGCCTTAGTCCCGACCCTGACGCCGTACCGCTACAACACCATCACTCTTAACCCCGATGGCATGGATTTCAATACCGAACTGCAAGACGCTGAGCGGCAAATCGCCCCCTATGCCGGATCTGCGGTGAAAGTCACCTTCCGCACGCTGAGCGGCTATCCGCTCTTAATTAACGTCAAACTTGCTGATGGCAGTCAGTTGCCGATGGGGGCCGTGGTGTATAACGCCGGCCAAAAAGCCGATGGCGATAATAACCAGCATCAGGAAGTAGGCATGGTCGGTCAAGGCAGTCAGGCCTATTTACGGGCGGAGAAACTTCGCGGAACACTCATGCTGGTCTGGGGAGAGAGCGCCAATGAACGCTGCCAATTGGATTACGATTTAGGCAAACCCGATAACGACAGACAGCTGTATAAACTCGATGCGTTGTGTGTCGTGTCCCAGCATTAAATTAGGCAACCACATGAATAATATAACGTCCCATCGCGCAGAGCCAAACCGCAGAAAATCACTATTTTGCTGGGGATGGCAGTTGTGCTTATCCCTTGGCTTACTCAGCAGCGCGTTACCCGGCTATGCACAATGTGTCTGGAAGGGGGCAAATATCGGCGGCGATAACTACGGTGCTTCATTGCAGCTGGGTAATATCAATATGACCAGCAATTACATTCAGCCGGTTGGTTCAATTCTGGCCTCCAGCATTATTAGCTTGGTTCCGGCCCGTTTCTGGTCAGATCCTGAAGCTGTTATCTATGAATGCGACCTAAACGATAAAGACAGCTTATTCGAAGTCTTTGCTACCAATGGTGACAGCAATGTTGGCGGCTACACCAATATGGGCGATAACTATTTTCAAACTTTTTTCCCTTATACCGCATTGAAACTCATTCACGCCGATTCAGGGATAGAATTCACCCGCATTTGGCAGCAAGTTCCGTTGAGAAAATACGACGTGGTTGGCAATAAAATTCAGATTAAAGGCAAGCATTTCAGCCAGATCCGGGCTGAATTAAAAAAAGTGGGTTCCGTAAACCACACTCCTGGCCCTGCAACTTGGGGCTGCCCAGGCCCAGCGGCAGATAACTATTCCGGCAGCTATACCTGCAATCAGCCTAATGGTTACGTGGTGTTCAAAGGCCCCGGCATGCCGGTACCCGAAGTGGGCTATGATTCCGCGACCAATTACCAGACATGGGGAACAGGCCGCTATATGGCGTTTGGCATGAATACCTCGCCAGTGTCTGTCCTGACACGTAAAAACACCTGTGTGGTGCGCAATGTGACGCCCTATGTGGTTTTTCCGATTATCACCGTGAATGAACTCAAGAATAACCAGACACGCAGCGCCAGTATTACCGTCGACATCGAATGCCAGTCAGGTACTGAATCCGGCATTAATAGCGGGCAAACTGCGCTCGGCATCCAAACCTCATTACCGGGGTATTTGAAGGCGCAAGGGCTAGGGCTGGTCAATGCCGCCGGCGGGGTGAGTTACCTGCTTTCCGACAATTATGGCACTGACAGCCGCATTGCCACTGGTGTCGGTATCAGCTTAAGTGATAGCAGTGGCGCGGCGATGAACTTTGTTGGCTGGGGAGGGTGTGTCAAAGATTGCGCCTCCACAGCCAGTGCCGGTTGGTATCCGGTTCTCACGGGTGCTAATGCAAATGGCAGCAATGCCGCCGGTTACAATAGCTATTCGCACGACTTCACCGCCACCTTGAAAAAGCTACCTAACGGCACTCCCACCGCCGGTAAAGTTGATGCCACCGCTTATGTTTTGGTGAAAATACAATGAGATACTTTTTTCTGTTTTTACTGATACTCGGCATTCATCAACACGCCATAGCCGGTCTGGTGGCTGGCACAACACGTATTATTTATCAACCCGAGTCACGGGAACGCACATTAATGGTGGCGAATACCAATGACTATCCGGTGGTGGTACAAACTTGGGTTGATGATGGGGATGTAGACAGCACCCCTGACCAGGCCAAAGCGCCCTTTATGGTGTTACCGGCGGTATTCAAAATGCAACCAAGAGCCGCTCAGGGGCTACGTATCATCAATAAAGGCGATAACTTACCCACCGACCGGGAATCCGTATATTGGCTTAATCTGTATGAAATCCCACCCAAAACACGCGGCGATACAGAAGCTTATGCGAAAGTTGCCATGGCGATGAACACCCAGATGAAAATTTTTTATCGCCCTGCGGGCCTCACGTCCACACCCGAGGCCGCGATGAAAAAAATCAGTTTTATGCTGCATAAAAAAAATGATAAATACGTGCTCAGCGCCAAAAACCCGACGCCATACTATGTTTCATTCGGCCAGATCCAGCTGCAAAATCAGCTACAACATTATGCCATTGCACAAGAAATGGACATGATGGTTTCCCCTTTTGCAGAGCGCCAGTATCAATTTGAGCACGCCCCAACAGCACTGAACGGCGAGCTGACACTCCATTACATTTATTTTGATGATGCGGGCAACCAAGTAAAAAATCATCAATTAATAAACGTGACACCGTAACATATGCTGATATTTTAGGGCAAAATAAGCAAACAGCCGCCCCCGCGTAATTCCTTAGACAGCTAACAATGTTGATTGGAGCGAGGAGCCTGCCACATCGGTCATCACCGTCGGAGCGCCGATAAATACAGCCGCCCCGGCTGGATCGGCGCAGATAATGTCGATTTATCATCAAACTCCGCCATGGTACCCGCAATTCCTCTGGTAATTATTGCTGTAACCTCCTAAATTGTTGCCATATTAAATAGATGGGATTTTTTATTGCCTCCCGCTCAGGTCACTTATGTCACTAAAACGTATCGCCAAAGAATTGGCTCTGTCTGTCACTACCGTCAGCCGCGCGCTCAATGGTTACAGTGATGTTTCTTCCGCTACCCGTGAGCGGGTAGAAACTGCCGCAGCGCGGTTAGGCTATCGCCCAAATGCACTAGCAAGACGGCTTAAAATGGGCAAGACCGATGCCGTCGGGCTGGTTTATCCCTTCCAGCAAAATGTACTCAATGACGCGACTTTTCTGGAAACAATCGGCACCATCAGCGCAGCCTTAGCCCGGCATAATATTGATTTACTGCTGGTTTCTGATGAATCCCATGATCAGCACCAATCGTTTATTCGGCTGATCGAAAGCCAGCGGGTCGATGCCCTGTTAGTCGCCCATACCCGACAAAATGATGCTCGGTTAAACTATCTGGCTCAACATCAGTTACCCTTTCTGGCGATGGGTCGCAGCACTCTTGACCGCCAATATGCTTGGTTTGATTTTGATAACCAGGCCGGAACACGGCTGGCAACTGAGCGGCTCATCCAATTAGGTCACCGACGTATTGCCTATCTTGGCGCAAATAATCAGCAAATGTTTGTTATACAGCGATTACAAGGCTATCTCGATGGCCTAAATGCCGCCAACCTGCCCTGTATGCCGGAATACCTGTGCCAGATAGCGGCGACCCGCCGTGACGGCTATGCGGCAACCCGCGCATTACTGGCTCTGCCACACCCCCCGACCGCCATCATTACCGACGGCAATATGCATGGCGATGGCGCAGCCATGGCGCTACAACAGGCCGGTTTACTTGGTTCTGCGGCAATGTCGCTAGTGGTTTATGATGGCCTGCCCACAGATAGCCTGATTGATATCCCGGTCACTCCTATCACGCAAGCAACCCGAGCGGAAGTAGGCCAGCAAATCGCCAGCATGGTCTTGGCATTGATTGCGGGCACCCCTGTAGAAAAACTGCAAGTGTTATGGCAGCCTAGCTTAGGCTCGGAGAACACCTTGCACCCTGTAAAATAAACCTTTAATTATTATGTTGTTACCAGCGTAGCTTCATTAATCTCCCTGCCTTACCGCCCCCTGCACTTCTTAGTTATTCGCCGATTTTATTCTAACTGCATCACAAATCCGAAACGTTTCGGGTGAAACCGAAACGTTTCGGATCAATGCTAAGAATCACTTATAACTTGGAACCCAATAGATTTTACACTGCAGGAAGGCGGTAAGTGAGCACATCCAAACCTTAGGAGAATCAGTGAGGTGGATGCTTGAACACCGCCCTCCGGCAATGTGGAAATGACGGGTATGCCGCGAGAGGATATTTATGGAACAGAACATTCTGCGCCTAACCAGCCCATCCACCGACGTGGTGCTTCGCACTCAACCTTATGCTGAAATACTCTATTGGGGAGAGCCTCTCAGCCACTTTTCAGTTGAGGATATTCAGACACTGACGCGGGCTGTCCCTAATGGCCGACTTGATGTGGATACCCCGGTGACTTTGGCGGCAGAATCTGGTCGCGGCTTATTTGGTAGCCCAGGAATTGAAGGCCATCGCGCCGGAAAAGATTGGTCGCCGGTGTTCAGCACTCTGCGTGTCGAGCAGTCGGGCAACCAAGTCATTATCATTAGTGAAGATAATATTGCTGGCCTGCGCCTGACCCATGAATTGAATCTGGATAACAGTGGCGTTTTGCAACTGCGCAATACTCTGACCAACCTCAAACCGGGCAACTACTGGCTAGATCGCTTAGCCCTGACATTACCGGTGCCCGAACAAGCGGGCGAAGTCATGGCGTTTCATGGCCGCTGGCTCAGAGAATTTCAGCCGCACCGTGTGTCTTTGCAACATGGCAGCTATCAACAGGAAAACCGCCGTGGGCGCACTTCTCATGAATATTTTCCGGCATTTATCACGGGGAAAACCGGTTTTTGTGAACAACAGGGCGAAGTTTGGGGCCTACATTTAGGCTGGAGCGGCAACCACCGGCTTCGTGCTGACGTCAAAACGGATGGTCGCCGCCTCATGCAAGCGGAAGCGCTCTATCTGCCGGGAGAAATCCAGTTAGCCGAAGGGGAAAGTCTGGCTACGCCGTGGCTGTATGCCAGCCATTCGGCCCAAGGGTTGAATGGAATGAGCCAGAAATTCCACCGATTCGTCCGCGAGCATCTTCTTCATTTTCCCCAACCCAAGCCGCGTCCGGTACATCTCAACACGTGGGAAGGCATCTATTTTGATCACGATCCGCAATATATTATCTCGATGGCGCGTCAGGCGGCAGAGTTAGGGGTCGAGCGCTTTATTATCGACGACGGTTGGTTCCGTGGACGCCATCATGACAGGGCCGCGCTGGGGGATTGGTATCTTGACGAGCAAAAATACCCAAATGGATTAACGCCGGTTATTCAGCAAGTTAAAGCTCTGGGCATGGAGTTTGGTATCTGGGTCGAGCCGGAAATGATTAGCCCGGACTCTGACCTTTACCGTGCGCATCCGGACTGGTTACTGGCCCTTCCCGGCTATCAACAACCGGCAGGACGCTATCAATATGTGCTCGATTTACAAAATCCGGCAGTCTTTGACTATCTGTTAGCCCGCATGGATTGGCTATTGGGCGAACAGGAGATCGACTATGTAAAATGGGATATGAACCGTGAGATAGTCCAGCCGGGGCATCAGGGTCATCCGGCCCTCACCGGCCAAACCCAAGCGCTGTATCGTTTGTTCGATACCCTGCGCCAGCATCATCCTAATGTAGAATTTGAATCCTGCGCATCAGGTGGCGGCCGTATTGATTATGAAATCCTCAAACGAACCCATAGATTCTGGACGTCAGATAATAATGATGCCCTCGAACGCCAGCAAATCCAGCGCGGCATGAGCTATTTCTTCCCACCCGAGGTCATGGGAGCCCATATTGGCGGCAAATTCAGCCATACAACATCACGCCAACACAGTATTGCATTTCGGGGTTTAACCGCCCTGTTCGGCCACATGGGGGTTGAGCTCGATCCCGTCAAAGAAAGCCCAGAAGAGCAGCAAGGATTTGCCCGCTATATTGCCCTGCATAAGCAGTTGCGCCCATTACTGCACAGCGGCGATGTGGTCAGAGTCGACAGCCATGACCCCGCGATGCTGATTCATGGCGTGGTAAGCCCACAGCAGGATAAAGCCGTATTTATGGTCAGCCAACTGGCCATGCCAACCTGGTCGTTACCGGGCCAGTTCCGAGTGCCCGGTTTGCAAAGTGCGGCCCACTATCGTGTGTCATTATTGGATGCGCCAGATTTGATTACCTTGCAACAAGGTGGACATGCAATGAAAATCCTACCGGCCTGGATAAAGCAACCCATGGTGGTCAGTGGTGAATGGCTGCAACGTGCAGGGCTGGCATTGCCCGTCTTAGACCCCGAGAGTGCCATATTGATTGAGTTTAAAAAAGTGTAGCGCCCATCACGGCGTGGCGGCAGTTCAGCTGCGCCTTTCCCTAATGTAAGACCAAGGGATATCACTGAATTTTAACCCTATCAGCTAGCATCAACCGGTCGTTTTCATGTGATACGATCAGGTGGGAGAGTCTGTATGAGCGCAATAAATAAACCCAAATCAGCCTTTTTCAACAGCAATAATCCTAACTTTTGGATCTTCGGTTGGTTTATTTTCTTCTACTTTTTCATTATGGCGGCCTGCTTCCCGTTTTTACCTATATGGCTGGCAGATGTTATTGGCTTGAGCAAGACAGAAACCGGGATCGTTTTTTCCTCTTTATCGCTATTTGCTATCTGTTTCCAACCGATTTTCGGTGTTCTATCTGACAAACTCGGGCTTAAAAAACACCTGTTGTGGACTATCACCCTGCTGCTTATCTTCTTTGCGCCCTTTTTCTTATACGTCTTCGCGCCGTTACTGAAATACAACACCCTTATTGGCTCATTGGTCGGCGGCAGCTATCTGGGGTTTGTCTTTTCCGGTGGCTCCGGGGCCATTGAGGCTTACGTAGAGCGCGTCAGCCGTACCCGTGGTTTTGAATATGGTCAGGCAAGAATGTTTGGTTGCTTCGGTTGGGGGATTTGCGCCTCCACGGCGGGCATTTTATTTAACGTCAACCCAGATTTGGTGTTCTGGATGGGGTCTGGCAGTGCAGTAATACTGGCTATTTTGTTATTAATCGCCAAGCCGCAAGCCAGTCACTCCGCCCAAGTGATGGATAAGTTGGGGGCCAACGAATCCTTATTTAACCTGAAAATGGTCGCTGAACTCTTTAAAATGCCCAAACTGTGGCTATTTATCCTCTATATCATCGGTGTCGCCTGTGTTTATGATGTCTTTGACCAGCAATTTGCCAACTTTTTTAAATCATTTTTTGAATCGAAACAAAGGGGTACCGAAATTTTCGGCTACGTCACGACCCTCGGCGAACTGGCCAATGCGCTGCTGATGTTCTGCGCCCCGTGGATAATTAACCGCATAGGCAGTAAAAATGCGCTGTTGATGGCGGGGATGTTTATGTCTATCCGGATTTTTGGGTCTGCTTTCGCCACCACCCCGTTGGAAGTCATCGCCCTGAAAATGCTCCATGCCTTTGAAGTGCCTTTCCTGCTAATTGGCTCGTTTAAATACATTACCTCGGTATTTGATGTGCGCTTCTCAGCCACTATCTATCTAATTGGCTTTTGTTTTTCAAAACAGGTCGCGGCCATTTTCCTCTCTGCGTTTGCTGGCAGTATGTATGACCGCATTGGTTTCAGTCATACCTATTTCATCCTCGGCAGTATTGCCCTGAGCTTCACACTGCTGTCGGCCTTTACCCTCAGCGGCAAAGGGGTATTTGATAATTTCACGCGCCATGTCACCTGGCTGCGAGCCAAAGCCTGATAACCGGCCCCCCACGTCATCAATCGTGGGGGAAACCGCCCCCGGTTTAACTCATCACTCCACGGAATTAGAGGTAAAAAACCAACAAGTTTGCTGAAAAACAAGCCAATAAGCTCATTCTCTCAGCAAACGCGCATTTTTAGTGTTTTTCTACTTTGACAAACGCC
>NZ_ACCD01000047.1 GCF_000173775.1 Yersinia rohdei ATCC 43380 | reverse complement strand
TGGTTAGGAAACTCAGTCGTATCTTTCAAGAACGCCTGACCATGGATAGTGGCAATTTAGATACCACGAATGCACCCACTCCCGTTTCTTCTGTCAGAGCTGCAAGTCAAAAGCCTGCGGCATGAAAACCACCTACCAGCACTGACGGGTCAGTACCAGGGAGTGTCGTTGCCAGTACCCATCGCCTGCTCCCTATAATAGCCAATTTATGCGAGGGATTATATTTCATTTCAGGGAAATGATATTGTTTTAAATAATATTAATTAAAATTAACATATATAATATTACGGCTAATTATATTTAAATGTGCTATTTAGTGAGATATTAATTGATGGAACTTAAATGATTATCATATTAACTATTTCCAGTTAAGTGTATTTTTATTAATAGGTGTTTTAATTATCATTGACTTAGTGTTTTTAATAATTAATGTTATTTATATAATTTGACTTTATTGTTTATTACTTCTATTCCTTATATTGTGATTTCTGCGTTATTTATGTGATGTTCCGGAGAATATCCTCTGTCAGGTTATTCATTGCTCATGGGGTTAACTATGCCATTTGAATTAATATCGCCAAAGCTATTAACTGAGTTCAAAGAAAAACAGATAAGTACGTCAACGGTCATTGATATTCTGGATAGTATGAATGCAGGTTATGCATTATCACCTGAAATACATGCAATAAATCTGTCGGACCATTATCTGGTGGCTCAGGCTTATACCGTATGCTGGAAAATGGTACGTAAGGGCGGTGATATTTTACAGCTACAGCCCTCTACTTGGTCGCAGGTCAGCCGTTTTTTGATTCCTGAACTACACACCGGTACCGGGCTGGTCTATGTGGCGGGAGCCGGTCCGCTGGTTACTCACGCGGCGCTGGCTGGGGGGATGAGTTGCACTTACTTCGAAAAACTAGGCTTTGCCGGGGTCGTTCTAGGTGGTGCGGTACGAGATCTGCGCGAACTTAAGCAGCTGTCGATACCTATCCTTGCAAGCAATCCTATTCCCACCGATACACAGGGTGCTTACTGGGTCGCTGAAACGGGCACGCGGTGCCAGATAGAACAGGTAACCATTGAAAGCGGCGATCTCATTGTTTCGGACATCAACGGCACTGTCGTGGTGCCGTTGGAGCTGACGGAGCGATTGCTGCAGCAAGCTCTGGACATCGACAGCACGGAAAACACCATGCTAGATAAAATCAGGCGGGGCGCCCGATTACCCGAGTTGATTACTCTCACCGGCAGAATCTAATATATCCTTATTGACGAGATAAATCATGATAACCGTTCATACGCTGGGCCCTGCGGGGACCAATTGTGAGAAAGCTGCGCACCTGTGGCTTAAAAATAACCATCATCATGGTGAAGTTAAATTACATCAAACACTGGAATATGCGGCTCAATATATGGCTAGCACCAACAGTAATGATGTATTACTCGGTTGTATTGTTTACCCTCACCTTCATCATTTAGTATTTAAAAATCTTAACAGGTTAAAATTGACCGAGTGTTTTGTTATGAACACACATAATATGGTTTTCGCCAGTAAGATTATTAACCCAGGTGAAATAAAAACGGTGGGTTCCCATCCAGCCCCCCAAGATTTAATTGGCCAAGTTCCTGGCATTAATAGTCAATACTCTATCCGTTTATTCAACTCCAACAGCGAGGCTGCTCGACAATGTGCTATGGGCACTGTCGATGCCTGCATTACCACCGATATTTCCGCCATCAGCAGTGACCTGGCCGTATTGGCTGACTTCGGCCCCGTGCCGATGGGGTTTTCCATCCACGCAAAAATCGCCTGACTCAGGCAATGACTATTCACTTCAACCGATTAAGAAGGCAGGTTTCCCCTATGAGCTTACATTTAGGCAGTGAAATGGTTCCCTATGATATGGACTTGCTTCGACCAGAAGGGACCGATAGCAAGATAACCGCCCGGTTTGTCCATGGTGTCGGTTTCACTATGGCATTTTGGCAATTCAAACCTGGCGCAAAAATTCCAGAACATAAGCATGTACATGAAACAGCCACGACTGTTTTACAGGGGTCATTGCGCCTGACCGTTGACGACAGAACCGTTTATTTACATGCCGGTGATACCTTCATCATTCCATCATGGGCTGTTCACCATGCAGAAGCGCTGGAGGATTCGGAGGTGCTGGATGTCTACACGCCTGTACGTGAAGATTATATTGCCAGGCAAAACGGCATTACGGAAACTTATTTGACCCATTCACAGAGTGCCGACTGATAGCCCTATCTCTGGGATGGTTAATCAACATCAGTTTACCCTCGTGATTTCTATCGTTCTCTCTTCAGTGAGCAAATATCATGATATTTTCCCACAGTATTGATGTTCTGACCGGTGAGTTTCGTCGTGGGCAAGAGGTTTCCTGCGGCACCTTGCCGCCGCTGACACAACATGATGGCTGGTCGCCTTCTTCATGGCGCAGTTTCCCCGCCAAACAATTGCCGGCCTATCCTGATGAATGTGCACTCCAATATTACGAACAGTTGCTGCAAAACAGCCCACCATTGGTGCTAGCTGCAGAGATTCGGCAATGCCGGCAACAACTTGCGCAGATCGCCGAAGGGCGTGCTTTTCTACTCCAGGGGGGAGACTGCGCTGAATCTTTCGCGGATTGCCAAACGACGTCAGTACGTGACCACGTCCTGATAATGGAACAGATGGCGGCCCTGATTAATCAGGACTCAGGTCTGCCTGTTTTAAAAATAGGTCGTATTGCAGGGCAGTTTGCCAAGCCTCGCAGCCAGCAGGAAGAAAGGGTCGACGATGTTACATTGCCCAGTTTTCGTGGGGATATCATCAACGGCCGCGAGTTTACACACTATGCCCGAACCCCAGCCCCTCAGCGAATGATGCGTGCCTATCACCATTCGGCGAGTACGCTGAACCTGATGCGAGCCCTGGAAAAATCGGTATTTACGTTTTGTACCGCCGAGCAGCAAGAGTACGCTCATCTGGGCATGACGGAGCAATACTACCGAACAGTGCAACGGCAACTGCGGGACTGCTACCCCAGAATGAGTGATAAACAACCTAACCTCCCCGAGTTTACCAGTCATGAGGCGCTGCTGCTGCACTACGAGGAGGCACTGACCCGCAGAGATCCCAGCGATGGGAACTGGTACAACTGTTCGGCACATATGCTGTGGTTAGGCGAACGCACCGGAGATATCGATTTTGCTCACGTCGAATATCTGAGAGGGATTAGCAATCCAGTTGGTATCAAATGCGGTCCGGCGATGACGCCGACCAGGCTACTTGATTTGTTGACACGCATAGATCCACAGGGAACACCTGGGAAAATTGTGCTGATCGCCCGCATGGGGCTGGGGCAGATTGAAGCCCGGCTCCCCAGTTTAATTCAGGCGGTCAAAGCCGCCGGCCACCCGGTTATTTGGGTTATTGACCCAATGCACGGCAACACCAGCACGGTCGGATCTGGCCATAAAACCCGTGCCTTTAAAACGATATTGGCGGAAACGCAAGCGTTCATCACACTCATGAATCTGCACAATGTTCATCCAGGTGGCTTACATGTTGAGATGACCGGTTTAGAAGTCACAGAATGTACTGGGGGGTTACAACAAATCAACAATAGCGATCTGACGCATCGTTATTACACTGCCTGTGACCCGCGCTTGAATCGGATGCAATCGCTGGAACTCGCGTTCTTGCTGGGGAGATTCTGGCGTAATGCAGCCTCAAAATAGTATTTTTCATAATAAGGATCTATTAAAAATAGTGGCTGTATATGTGAATAAATAAACATGCGATAAAGAAGAATAAGGATGCCGTTTCCGGCAATGCCGGAACTCCTTTCTTATCGACTCCGCCGTACAAATAAGTACCTCCCGGCTAAAGCCGGGCATCTGTAATATGCCATTCCCCCGTACATGGCGCAGAATATAAAACGATAACATACAAGGGAAAAATACTTCAGCTGCTACGTTCCGTTACTCCCCAACCCTATTTACCCTATGAGTGCTGAATACAGCGCAATATAGGAAATACCTTACAGTGGCGGTGTGTTTTTCTTAAAGAAAATATGTTGTTATTACATTAATATACATGTCCATACAATCGTTACTGCTATTATATTGGACATCATTTAATGCATCACTATTTTTGGGCGAAATTATTCAAAACACCCTCGAATCGAAGGTTTGCTGCCGCGTGCGTACTGCCGCGAAAGCTTAGGATGGTTACATGGGTCACTATCCTGTTCCAATTAGTGTTTCCTTTGAGTTTATGCTTCACACCCGCTATTGCCGCATTACCGACGTCAAATACCACCAATATCAACGTCTCTAGCGAATCTTATATTCTGGGTGTGAACGAAAGTGTGGATTCCGTGGCGAAAAAATACGGAATCTCTGTCGATGAACTTAAACGAATCAATATTTATCGCACCTTCTCCAAACCCTTCAATAGATTATCTGCCGGGGATGAAATTGATGTCCCCCGCAAAGCCTCGCCATTTTCCATTGATAATCAAAGAAATAACAATATCGATATACCCTTGGAGAATAAGCTGGCCAGCCATGCTCAAACCGGAGCCGCAGTATTAGCGACCGGCAATGTCGCAAAATCGGGAGAACGCATGGTGCGTTCTGCGGCCAGCAATGAATTCAACAGTTCAGCCCAGCAATGGCTGAGCCAGTTCGGTACGGCCCGTGTTCAGTTGAACGTTAATGATGATTTTCATCTTGACGGCAGTGCGCTGGATGTCCTTGTTCCGCTTTACGACAATCAGTCCTCGATTTTATTTACTCAACTGGGGGCACGGAATAAAGACAGCCGTAATACCCTCAATATCGGGGCGGGGGTACGTGCCTTCCTGGGAGACTGGATGTACGGCATGAACACCTTCTTCGATAACGACGTGACCGGCAAGAATCGGCGCGTGGGGGTGGGTGCTGAGGCCTGGACCGATTACCTCAAGTTGTCGGCTAACAGTTATTTCGGCACCACCGATTGGCACCAGTCACGGGATTTCGCCGACTATAATGAACGTCCGGCCAATGGCTATGACGTCCGCGCAGAAGCGTATCTTCCTGCTTACCCGCAACTGGGTGGCAAGCTGATGTATGAAAAATACCGGGGTGATGAAGTCGCCTTGTTTGGTAAAGATAATCGCCAGAAAAACCCCCATGCGGTGACAGCCGGTGTGAATTACACACCTATCTCGTTGTTAACCGTGGGGGCCGAGCATCGTGCGGGTAAAGGCAGCAAGAATGACAGCAGCCTTAACCTCCAGGTAAATTACCGGCTGGGTGAGTCTTGGCAATCCCATATCGACCCGTCAGGGGTGGCAGCAAGTCGCACACTGGCCGGGAGCCGCTATGACCTGGTTGAACGTAATAATAATATTGTTTTGGACTATCAAAAACAGGAACTGATACGCCTGACTCTGCCAGAGCAGGTGACGGGAGAGTCCTCGTCTAGTGCCACGGTCAATGCGCAGGTGACGTCGAAATACGGACTGGAAAGAATTGAGTGGGACAGTGCGGCTCTGATGGCGGCGGGAGGAAACCTGGTGCAGGTCTCACCACAGACAGTCTCTGTCACCTTGCCACCTTATCAGGCGACGCGGAGCAGTAATACGCATACGCTGAGTGCGGTGGCTTATGACCGGCAGGGCAATGCATCGCCCCGGGCGACGATGCAGATAGTCGTGATGCCGGGCACCGCCGAGCTCACGGCGGTCAACCTGACGGTGACCGCAGACAATGCCTTTGCCAACGGTACGGCGACCAATGCGGTGCAGGCACTCGTGATGGATGCGGGTCACCAGCCCATAGCGAACCAGGCGGTGAGCTTTACGGCCAGCAACGGGGCAACGGTGACGACCGTTATCGGTACCACAGATGCGGATGGGATTGCGTCGGCGACGCTGACCAGTACGACAGTCGGTATCAGCAATGTCATGGCCAGCGTCAACGGCAGCAGCCGGAGCGTGGCGACCACCTTTGTGGCGGCGCCTGCGTTACCGTTTACCAATGTCGCCGTCAACGAGACGACCTTCGCGGTTGATGCGGGGTTCCCGAGTACCGGATTTACCGGTGCGGCGTTCACGTTAACGACCCCCGGTGCGGCGAGTGATTACACCTGGAGTAGCAGCGCGTCTTCCTGGGCACAAGTGGACAGCAGCGGCAAGGTGACTTTTATCGCACAGGGAACTTCATCTCCGGTGACCATTACGGCGATACCAACGGCGGGAGGAAACCCGCTGACCTATACCTTCACGATAGGGAGTTGGTTTATCAATAATGGTAACCCAGCAATGACCTGGACTGATGCATCTGCTTTTTGCACCCGTCAGGGACTCCAACAACCGACCCGCTTGCAACTGACAAACGCAGAGAGTGGTTTAGGAACACGAGAGGCCGGAAGTCACGCATTGTGGTCGGAGTGGGGCGTCATGGGCAACTACAGTGGTTCCGGTTTCGGCAGCAGGTTCTACTGGACGTCTGAGGTCAGTGTCGTCGGCAGCCATTACGGCGTCAGCCTGCTCAATGGGGCCGCCAACAGCAGCAATGATAGCGGCAACGGTTATGCTGTGTGTCGGCAGGGTCTTTAACCTTTAGTTTTTAGGTTTTAACCTTGGGGTTGTGGGTGTTAATTGGGGTTTTATTGATTTTTGGGTTACCCGCGTCTTTGAGGCGCGGGTTTTCTCGGGAAACGTCAGCATACTCATGGTGGGTTCTGGGTGTTGAATGATGAAAAGGTGGCCGTGATGAGCATCAGAGACCGGTTGGTGTTGAGTGCTCCGCCAGAGGCTGACAGGTAAGAGATATAGACGCCATAAGGTGTCATTCTGGCCAATTGCGTGGACAAACCGGAGAGTGTCCAACGCAGAGTTGCGGCGGGCCACTTAGGAAGTGTGCGAGCCGATTTAGTAGTGATCCGGGTGGCTGACCCTGGGGTGGAATATGGCATTTATTTCTCATGGCACATTTATGACGTTGACCACGAAACGGGATGACATTGAAAAGCAACTCACCCGCTGGCAGGGGTGGTTTTTGTCGGCAGGGTTGTTAGCAGCATTCAGTCGCCCAAATCACTGACCTGTAGTTGACCTTATTTAACAAAACGCATCGGAATGCCTTTGTTGCCAACCAACAAAAAAGGCCGGATAACCGGCCTTACTGGGTTTTAAATGATAACCGCTTAACTTAGTCCAGCGAATAAGGTAACGGCTGGATGGTCAGCACACTTTCTGCATCATCGCGCACACGCAGCACACTGTCTGACGCCAGATCGTTATTCAGTACCGCTTGCACCCACAGGGTGCCATCATCAAGCTGAACGGCTGCTAGTACACTACCGGTACGACGCCAGTTTTCCCCCAACTGCCACTCTAAATCTTCGCCAGCTACGGGTACACGGCTGGCATTGCCGGCTAACCAATACAGCGCGCGCTTATTGGCCCCGCGGTATTTTGCTCTGGCGACCATTTCTTGCCCGGTATAACAGCCTTTGCTGAAACTGATGCCATCCAACGCCTGAATGTTTGTTGCTTGCGGAATAAATTGCGCGCTGATATCTGCATCAATGATTGGCAAGCCCGCTTCGATATCCAGCGCCAGCCATTGCTGGCTGTTATTCAACTGGGCGCTACCTGCCAGTTTTTCTACTAGCTGTTGCGCCAGTTCTGCATCTGTTACCAACAAGAAACGCTCGGCTGGTTGCGAGAAATGTAGCAGCGTGCTGTCACCTTGCTGTATTACCGGGTGCTCGGCATTGGGTAATTCTGCAAATATCTGTGCCAATGCCGTTTTGGCCTCTGCGCCAGCAATACCCAATAAAACGGCCTCAGGTTGTGCTGCAATAGCCACTTTGGAGAACACCGCATATTTCTTCAGTTCGTTTAACTGGTTATTTAGCACACTGCGCCGCTCGATAAACGCCAGACCCTCACCGCGATAAAATAACCGCAGATTGCTCCACATCTTCCCTTTGGCATCACAATGAGCGCAAAGCACATGCCTATCATGAGGCAGGGCATCGATATCTGCCGTGACTTGCCCTTGCAGATACTTCACCCGGTCAGCGCCGGTTAAGGTCACCAGGGCCCAATCATCAAGTGAAATCAAGGTTAATGGCAGCTCGGAAGAGGCCACAGGGGGGCGTGCAGCAAATGGAGTGTTATAGGCCATGGTTTACCTGCAATTAATGAACTGATGCCCCAATGGTAAAATAGCCGGGTAGCTTTGCAAGCAGTTATTCCTCCGAGTGACCATAATTATCCAATATCTGAATTCACCACTAACTGAGGTACAATAGTATGAAACCCCGAATCGGGCGTTTGCCGGATGCGGATAATATCCTTCATTGAGGAGTCAGTCAGGACATGGAAATCGATAATAAAGCCCGTATTCACTGGGCGTGCCGTCGTGGAATGCGTGAACTTGATATCTCTATCATGCCATTTTTTGAGTATGAATATGATGGCCTGAGCGAGAGCGAAAAGCAGACTTTTATCCGCCTGCTTGAATGTGATGATCCAGATTTATTTAACTGGCTGATGAACCACGGGGAACCGCAGGACAGCGAACTGCGTCAAATGGTCAAACTGATTCAAACACGAAATAAAGCCCGTGGCCCAGTGGAGATGTGACCTGCGGGTATCCTGGCATACTCAATTATTCTCATTATTAACACATGGCGTTTTAGTCATACTTACGTTAGTTGCGCCTTGGCCGCAGGGCTATACCGCATTTTGGTTGGTATTACTGACGCTGGTGGTTTTTGAGTGTATCCGCAGCCAGAAAAAAATCACTTCTTGTCAGGGCGAAATTAGGCTGAAACCCGGCAATGTGGTGTTATGGAAAAGACACGAATGGCTGGTAGTGAAACAGCCGTGGATAACTCGTTATGGCGTGTTATTAAGTTTACGACAGGCAAGTAGCCGCTCTACGCGTAAACGTTTATGGCTGGCTGCTGACAGCATGTCAGAAGACGAGTGGCGACAACTGTGCCTGCTGCTGCGTCATTCATTCGGTTCTGATGAGGGTATCAAGCAGTGAAACCTTTAATTTAGTGTGGAAGGTGAGCAGCAAGCCCATAATCAACCGGTGCAACGGCCAAAAGATACTGAATAACCTGGCATTAGCAGGTGGGCGGTTCTCAAGGTGTATTTCGATTATGAAAGCAAACGCATGGCGGCAATTGATTGCAATGGGCAGGGTAGTTGCCCGTGTTAGAAGACTAACAATGTGCTTGCTACGCAGAGGGCCGGCAGAAAGTAAAAATGCCGTAAATACATCATGGTAGGCTTGAGCCGCGCCATCCTTGGCGCGGACACTTTACTTATCTACCCGCCCTGACCATGCGCTGATTTTTCAGACTAGAGCAAGGCATCCATCTCCAGCAGAATTTGCTCACACCACTGTTCGATGCGCTCTTCACTTAAATCGTATTGATTTACCTCATCTAATGCTAAGCCAACAAAATGTTTACCATCAGCGCTGAGGGGTTTGGGGCTGGTAAACTCAAATCCGTCTATAGGCCAAAAACCAATAAAATTCACACCCAATGGCGCAATATGGTCATGCAACATGCCAAGTGCATCGAGGAACCATTCGCTATAACCGAATTGATCCCCCATACCATACATGGCCACAATCTTTCCCTTGAGGTTAAGCTGTGTTAACTGTGGCCAGATGGCCTCCCAGTCTTCCTGCAACTCACCGAAATCCCAAGTGGGAATGCCCATAATCAAGATGGAATATTCTTCCATCAGCTGTGGGCTGGCATCTTTCAGATTGTGTAAATCAACTAAATCTTCTCCGAGAATATCGCGGATTTTTTCTGCCACCATCTCGGTGTAACAGGTGCTGGAGCCGTAAAAGAGACCAATCTTCATGATGTATAGCCATAGCATTACTAATAAGGAATAGCATCGAGTGTACCAGATTTGCCTCTTCATCAGGCATAATGGCTGTTGAGTTCAATCAAAGAGAGAAGCCGTCATGCAACAGCAAAATAACCCGCTGATTGAACAGTTTCTTGATGCTCTGTGGCTGGAGCGGAATCTGGCGGAGAATACACTGGCCTCATACCGTTTGGATTTACATGCGCTGACTGGATGGTTGGAGCACAATGGCAGTGATTTATTGCGCGCCGGTTCGCAGGACTTACAGTCCTTTCTTGCAGAGCGCATTGAGGGCGGTTATAAAGCCACCAGTTCCGCCCGCTTACTCAGTGCTATGCGGCGGTTATTCCAATATTTATACCGTGAGAAATTACGCGAAGATGACCCGACGGCGCTACTTTCGTCACCCAAATTACCCCAGCGCCTGCCTAAGGATTTGAGTGAGGCGCAAGTCGATGCACTGCTCAATTCTCCTAATGTAGATATTCCATTGGAATTGCGTGATAAAGCCATGTTGGAAGTGCTGTATGCCACCGGCTTGCGGGTGTCTGAACTGGTTGGGTTGACTATCAGTGATGTTAGTTTGCGCCAAGGTGTGGTGCGAGTTATCGGTAAAGGGAATAAAGAACGGTTGGTTCCCTTGGGCGAAGAAGCCGTGTATTGGATTGAAAATTACATGGAGCACGGTCGCCCGTGGCTTATCAACGGCCATTCACTGGACGTGCTATTCCCCAGCAACCGCAGCCAGCAAATGACCAGACAGACTTTCTGGCATCGCATCAAACACTATGCGATCCTTGCCGGTATTGATAGTGAACGGCTTTCGCCTCATGTATTACGGCATGCTTTTGCCACGCATTTGTTGAATCACGGTGCGGACTTACGCGTGGTACAGATGTTACTGGGCCACAGTGACCTGTCGACGACCCAGATTTATACCCATGTAGCGACTGAACGTTTGAAGCAGCTACATCAACAGCATCATCCGCGCGCATAATGGCGGTGTGGAAAGATATAGGATTTATAAATGAAAAAAAGTTTATTGCTGCCGCTATTCATCGCTGCATTCACCAGTCTGGCTCATGCTGATGATGCCGCTATCCAGCAAACGCTGAAAAAATTAGATATCCAGCACGCTGAGATCCTGCCATCACCAATCCCCGGTTTGAGTACGGTGATGACAGACAGCGGTGTGCTTTATATCTCCGCAGACGGTAAACACCTATTGCAAGGGCCGCTGTATAACGTGAGTGGCAATCAGCCGGTAAATATAACCAACCAGGCGCTGATGAAAAAGCTGGAAGAATTGAACAGCGAAATGATTGTGTATAAAGCGCCACAGGAAAAACATGTTGTTACCGTGTTTACCGACATCACCTGCGGCTACTGCCACAAATTACACGAGCAAATGAAAGACTATAACGCGCTGGGTATTACCGTGCGTTATCTGGCGTTTCCGCGTCAGGGCTTAAGCTCTCAAGCAGAAAAAGATATGCGCTCTATTTGGTGTATGGCGGATCGCAACAAAGCTTTTGATGACGCAATGAAAGGTGTCGATATATCACCGGCAACCTGTAAAACGGATATTTCCGAGCACTATAAGTTAGGTGTGCAGTTTGGTATCCAGGGAACCCCAGCCATTGTGTTGCAAGATGGCACTATTGTTCCGGGATATCTGGAGCCAAAAGAAATGTTACAGATGCTAAATAAGCATCAAGCTTCAGCAAAAACGGCGGGTTAATCATCCGTGACATTGAAAACTCAACTCCGTCGTCGTGAGGTGGCGGATGATAGTCATTTGCCCGCGCAATTACACCCGTTGTTGCGCCGTCTTTATGCCAGCCGTGGTGTGAAAAGTGCCGAAGAGCTGGAACGTGGTGTAAAAGGCTTGTTGGCCTGGCAGCAACTTGATGGCATTGAGGCCGGAGTCACTCTGCTGCAACAAGCCTTAGCTGACCGCCGTCGTATCGTGATTGTCGGCGATTTTGATGCTGATGGCGCAACCAGTACCGCGCTGGCGGTGCTCGCGCTGCGTAGCATGGGCGGCAGCAATATTGATTACCTGGTGCCAAATCGTTTTGACGATGGTTATGGGCTTAGCCCTGAAGTTGTCGAGCAAGTTGCCGCACGTGGCGCAGAGCTGATTGTTACCGTCGATAACGGAATTTCCTCCCATGCAGGTGTGGATTTGGCTCATGCCAAAGGTATCCAAGTATTGGTTACTGACCACCATCTGCCGGGCGACATTTTGCCAGCCGCAGAAGCCATTATTAATCCGAATTTAGTCGGCTGTGATTTTCTTTCCAAATCACTTGCAGGAGTGGGCGTCACTTTTTATCTGATGTTGGCGCTGCGTGCTCGCCTCAGAGAGAGCGGTTGGTTTGAACAACGTGCATTAGCCGTGCCTAATTTGGCTGAATTATTAGATTTAGTCGCACTGGGCACCGTGGCCGATGTAGTGCCACTGGATGCTAATAACCGGATTTTGGTGCATCAGGGCCTGAGTCGTATTCGGGCTGGGAAATGCCGGCCAGGGATTCGAGCATTGCTGGAAGTGGCTAACCGCGATGCTCGCCAATTGGCCGCGAACGATCTTGGTTTCTCTCTCGGCCCACGACTTAATGCAGCCGGGCGTCTGGATGATATGTCCATTGGGGTGGCACTGCTGCTCAGTGACGATATCGCTCAGGCCAGAGCATTGGCCATTGATCTTGATTCACTCAATCAGGCACGCCGTGAGATAGAGCAGGGGATGCAAGTCGAAGCCTTGCAACTGTGTGACCAACTCGAGCGTACCAGTACTGAATTACCTTACGGCATCGCGATGTACCACCCAGAGTGGCATCAGGGCGTGGTAGGGATTTTAGCTTCCCGGATTAAAGAGCGTTTTCACCGGCCCGTGATTGCTTTTGCACCAGCGGGCGAGGGCTTACTGAAAGGCTCGGGGCGCAGTGTTGCCGGTTTACATATGCGAGATGCCCTTGAGCGGCTGGATACGTTAAACCCAGGGTTGATGCTGAAATTTGGCGGTCACGCCATGGCGGCAGGGTTATCGCTGGAGCAGGAAAAATTTGATGAGTTCCGCCAGCGCTTTGCTGATTTGGTCGGTGAATGGATGGATGCCTCACAGCTAGAAGGCGTAATCTGGTCAGATGGCGAACTGAAAGGCAACGAATTATCGCTGGAAACGGCAGAGTTACTGCGCGATGGTGGCCCGTGGGGGCAATCCTTCCCAGAACCTACATTTGATGGGAAATTCCGCATTTTGCAACAGCGACTGGTGGGCGAACGCCATCTGAAACTGATGCTTGAACCCATGAATGGCGGGCCTTTACTGGATGGTATTGCTTTTAATATCGATACCACTTTGTGGCCGGACAGTAGCGTGCGTGAGGTTAAACTGGCTTATAAACTTGATATTAATGAGTATCGCGGTAATCGCAGTGTTCAGCTATTAGTTCAGCACTTGTGGCCGTATTAGTGAATAATTCAAGTAATGAAAGCAGCCAGTGCGGCAGCAACACCCAGTAAGCAGGAAATAGAGCCAACGTGCTATAAACCGTCATTGAGATCCGTTAGAATTACTGGTTCTCTACCCAATAGATTTCAAATAGGGGTGGGCAGTCACTGAATAATCCCAAGGAATTGATATAACTCAATGGCTTGGGTGAGAAATGGCAGCCAACAACCCTCTATTTTGAATAATTACGGGTATAACGACATTCCGTCATCTACGACCAACGTAAGAATTTAAACCATGTTTGAAGTAAACCCGGTAAAAAACCGAATTCAGGACTTGTCTGATCGGACAGCCGTTCTCAGGGGGTATCTTTGACTATGATGCCAAGAAAGAGCGACTGGAAGAAGTAAACGCCGAGCTGGAACAGCCCGACGTCTGGAATGAACCTGAGCGCGCCCAAGCGTTGGGTAAAGAGCGTTCTGCGCTGGAAGAAATTGTCACCACCATTGATCAATTGGATCAAGGTATGGAAGACGTTTCCGGCTTGCTGGAATTAGCCATTGAAGCTGACGACGAAGAGACCTTTAACGAAGCGATTGCCGAGTTAGATATCCTCGATGGCAAGCTGGGCCAGCTTGAATTCCGCCGCATGTTCTCCGGTGAATACGATAGCGCCAACTGTTATCTGGATCTGCAAGCCGGTTCCGGTGGTACAGAAGCTCAGGACTGGGCCAGTATGTTACTGCGCATGTATCTGCGTTGGGCTGAAGCTAGAGGTTTCAAAACTGAAATCATTGAAGAATCTGATGGTGATGTTGCAGGCATTAAGTCTGCCACCATAAAGATTATTGGTGATTATGCATTCGGCTGGTTACGTACTGAAACTGGTGTACATCGCCTGGTACGTAAAAGCCCATTTGACTCTGGTGGCCGCCGTCATACCTCTTTCAGTTCTGCCTTTGTCTATCCAGAAGTTGACGACGATATTGATATCGAAATCAATCCGGCGGATCTGCGTATTGACGTTTACCGCGCATCCGGTGCGGGTGGTCAGCACGTTAACAAAACGGAATCAGCGGTTCGTATTACCCATATTCCAACCAATATTGTGACTCAGTGCCAGAATGACCGTTCACAGCATAAAAACAAAGATCAAGCCATGAAACAGCTGAAAGCGAAGCTGTATGAGTTTGAGATGCAAAAGAAAAATGCTGATAAACAGGTTCTGGAAGACAATAAGTCCGACATTGGTTGGGGCAGCCAGATCCGTTCTTATGTACTGGATGACTCTCGTATCAAAGATTTGCGTACCGGTGTGGAAACACGCAACACGCAAGCGGTACTGGACGGTGATCTGGACAAATTCATTGAAGCAAGTTTGAAAGCCGGGCTATAAGGAACTGAGATGTCAGAGCAAAAAACACAAGTCGCTGAGCAAGCGCAAGAACTCAATAGTGAGTTACAAGCTCGTCGGGAGAAACTGGCTGCACTGCGTGGGAAGGGGATTGCTTTCCCTAATGATTTCCGCCGTGAGCACCTTTCTGACCAGTTGCATGCTGAGTATGGCGACAAAGAGAATGAAGAATTAGAAGCGCTGAATATTGAAGTGACCGTTGCTGGCCGTATGATGACTCGCCGTATCATGGGTAAAGCGTCATTCGTGACGCTGCAAGATGTTGGTGGTCGTATTCAGCTATACGTTTCCCGTGATGATTTACCGGAAGGCGTTTATAACGAAGAGTTCAAAAAGTGGGATCTGGGCGATATCCTGGGTGCTCGTGGTAAGTTGTTTAAGACCAAAACCGGCGAGCTGTCTATCCATTGCAGTGAACTGCGCTTGCTGACCAAAGCATTGCGCCCACTGCCGGATAAATTCCACGGTTTGGCTGATCAGGAAACGCGTTATCGTCAACGTTATCTGGATCTTATTGCTAACGATGAATCACGCAAGACGTTCAAAATCCGTTCGCAAGTGATGTCTGGTATCCGCAGTTTCATGGTGGAAAAAGGCTTCATGGAAGTCGAAACCCCAATGATGCAAGTTATTCCTGGTGGTGCTTCAGCGCGTCCATTTGTGACTCATCACAATGCGCTGGATATCGATATGTATTTACGTATCGCCCCAGAGTTGTATCTGAAACGCCTGGTGGTAGGTGGTTTTGAGCGGGTGTTCGAAATCAACCGTAACTTCCGTAACGAGGGTGTTTCACCGCGCCATAATCCAGAGTTCACTATGATGGAACTCTATATGGCTTATGCGGATTACAAAGATTTGATCGTGCTAACGGAAGAGTTGTTCCGCACACTGACTGAAACCGTGTTGGGCAGCAGTGTTGTGCAGTATGGCGAGCAGACATTCGATTTCGGTAAGCCTTTTGCCAAATTGACCATGAAAGAAGCTATCTGTAAATATCGTCCAGAAACCAATGTGGCTGATTTAGACGATATGGACAAAGCGGTGGCCATTGCCGAGTCATTAGGCATCAAAATTGAGAAGAGCTGGGGCTTGGGCCGTATTCAGTGTGAGATCTTTGAAGAGACCGCTGAGAGCCATTTGATCCAACCAACCTTTATCATTGAATACCCAGCAGAAGTTTCTCCGCTGGCACGCCGCAATGACGATAATCCATTTATCACAGATCGCTTTGAGTTCTTCATTGGTGGCCGTGAGATTGGCAATGGCTTCTCTGAGCTGAATGATGCTGAAGATCAAGCGCAGCGTTTTGCTGATCAAGTTAGCGCCAAAGAAGCCGGTGATGACGAAGCGATGTTCTACGATGAAGACTATGTTACCGCGCTGGAACACGGCTTGCCGCCAACTGCGGGCTTGGGTATCGGTATTGACCGCATGGTAATGCTGTTTACTAACAGCCATACCATCCGTGATGTTATCTTGTTCCCGGCAATGCGCCCGGTAAAATAAGAAACTCCGGTGGCCGGAAAGCTATTAGGGCGCTACGGCGCCCTTTTTACTGAGCAAAATATTTTATAAAATACAGTCGGGTTATGCCTTATTTAATCTAATCGCTTAAAATACCGGCGCTTAGACACTATCTTCGCTTGCCCATGCCAAAGAACCGGTTATAATGCAAACCGCACACCGACGCGGGTGTAGTTCAATGGTAGAACGAGAGCTTCCCAAGCTCTATACGAGGGTTCGATTCCCTTCACCCGCTCCATTTTCACTTCTTCAAAACTCCACTGACGTCAATTACCCACTGATTTAGCTGGATTTTTTATCGTTTTCACGTCAACTCAATTCAACCGACATTACCCCCAATCAAGAAGCCATTGTGTATAAAATTAGGTTGTGTCGCATTAAGAAATGGTCGGGTAATATGCTGTTTTTTTGTGTTGTTGCCTGCCCATGTCCCTGATCCGAAACGCCTTCAGTCGCCTGCATTACCCCATCGATGTTATTGCACAGTGTGTCCACTGATACCTGGCCTATGCCCTGAGCCTTCGTCATCTCAAAGAGATGATGGCTGAGCGCGGTATTGTCGACCACCACTCCATGTTACATCGCTGGGTTATTCGCCTGGTGCCTTTGCTGGATAAGGTCTTTCGCCGAGCACAAACGATATTGGCTGGCATTGAGTGTGTGCAGATGATACGTAAAGGGCCGCTTCAGCATGCCGACGGCGGGGGGGTATCTCAGGCGGAACAATTCTATCTGATCGCTGCCGAAAAAACCGGCAGCGCCACTTTTGCTAACTTCTCTGCGCTAATGCGACAGAGCCAGTAAAAGGCAGAAATGCAAATCCACCTTTTGTTTGATAGTGCGGCGTTTGCGAAACTTAAATTCCGAAGGCGAAGTTCATGGTCAGAGAGCCATCAATCTTCACATCTTCAGTGATAGGGCCACCCATGCCTGTTGTACCAGCCAAATAGGGGCGTACAGCAATATCAGCCGTAAACACTTTACCACTACTCTGAGTGTTAGCTGCAGATGACCATCCGGTGCGCAGACCTGTTGTCAGAAATACTGCTGTGGCCACAGCAAATGTGGATGTCGCTGAAGAGAACAGGTTAGAGGCTTTGCCGTCTACCGTACCTTGTTTAATTACCGTGTTGTAGTAACCAATTTTACCTGTTTCATTAACATTCCCCAGGCCAAAGTTGTTTGTTGCTACAGCACTTGCAGAGGCTGCACGGTTATCAACCGGCGTGAAGTTCAAATAGGTGTCAGCATCGCAGTTAACAGTCCAGGTTTTCGTCTGTTCAGTTAGAGCGGTCGTAGCTGTGCCTGATTTCACTAAAGATGAAGACAGACGACCCAAATCATAGACACCTTCATCAGGTGCAACGATGGTACAGCTTGGCACAGTCAAGGTACCGATAACTTTTAATTCGGCAGTCGGCACTTCTGCATTGGCGACATTGCTACCAAAGAGTAAAGAAGAAAATACCGTCAGGCCAATCAGTTGCTTTTTCATGTATTCAGAGTCCATATGTGAGTTTAATATATTTTATAAAGTCAATCAGTAATCAGTAATAAACATGATATAGATCAAGTTTTGCTGGTGAATAGATTAAACAATAATCACATGTGGAGAGATATAGCATGACAGACTAGTCGGTGTGGGAAATTTCTTGTTTTAAGGGTTATCTGAATAAGTCAGAATTTTAATAGGCTCGTTGCAAAATATGGGGCCTTGTCGCTTTAGTAGAAAAGGGGGTGCAAAATTAGCATTGCCTATTTCTTAAGTTACCAACCGGCGGAATTGTACGTAAACGCCTGGCGCAACATCAATTTCCCCC
>NZ_ACCD01000048.1 GCF_000173775.1 Yersinia rohdei ATCC 43380 | reverse complement strand
GGAGCGGCGGTGCCGATGGGCGCTCCGACGGCTGCCCATGCGGCACATTTCCCCATTTATCAACTTAGCCAGCAGCTTGAAATCAATTATTTGATTGACTCACTCGTCTGCGGCTTGGGGACAATACTCAGTTCTTTGGGGATCTCGAGATGAACCACTGGGTTTTCAGTGAATAAATAGCGATCCACATTAAATTCAAAATCATCGGTGGTGGCATGGAACAGCATCTGTTTGGTATTTTCCAGATGTTGCCACATGGCAAGCTTGCTGGCGTAGGGATCCTTGCGCATCAGGGCTTCAAGGATCCTATCGTGATCTTCGCACCAGCTCTCGATCGACTTATCATCAATGTGTTCGTGCAGTTTGATCCAGTAAGGGTTGTGCACCCGCTGGCTCCACATTTTTTCAACAATTGTCGCCATGGCGGTATTTTGAGTCGCCAGCGCCACCTGCACGTGAAATTTCAGATCCCACTGTGAGTCGCGGGAGCGATCTTCTTGCCGTGCATGTTTCTGGATCTCGATCAATTGTACGATATCTTGCCGAGTCACTTGCGTGGCCGCAAATTCAGCAATATTACTTTCAATCAACTGGCGTGCCTGTAACAGCTCAAAAGGGCCTGCGGTGGCGAATTCAATACCCTGGTTGGGCATGACTAAGTGCTTTTGCTGATTTGACATCACATGGATGCCGGAGCCTTTGCGCACTTCAACGTAGCCTTCTACTTCCAACATGATAATCGCTTCACGAACCACGGTTCGGCTGACATTCATTTCTTCGGAAATGTAGCGTTCTGCGGGCAATTTATCACCCACCGGGTAAACACCCGCTTCGATACGTTGCTTTAACTCTGCGGCTAACTGCTGGTACAACCGTCTGGTTTCTGTGAATTCCATGATTAAGACTCTTGGGATCAATTGAGGCCATAAATTGCGTGGCTCATTTTGTCTGGAAGGTATGATATCCCGAAGGAGATTCAATTAGATTTGTTATACCACTTATCCCTATTGGGTTCTAGTCATCACTATCACAGTTGTGGTGGAAAATGTGCAGTAAAGAAAGGGGTGAGGGCGATAAAAAAGCCCAGCAAGTTATTGCCGGGCTTGGAGTGATGATTAAATCAATAATCGCGATTTCTACCCTTATTACTTGAAGCTACTGGGTTATTAGCGGTATCTACTTACCCGAATCACTTACTTATATAAGCTCATCGGGCGGTGTTTACTTGCGGTCTACCAGCAACCCAAAATGACGTTGGGTATAAATTAATTCTGTCTGGCTGGTGTCTGTTGTACCGGGTTGATAGCCGGTTCAACCGCTGGGCGGTTTTGCAGAACAGTCCAGATAACCACTACTGCCAACACGTCAAACACGGCCAGTGCGGCAAACAGTGGGCTAAAGCCCATGGTATCTGCCAAAGCACCTACGACCAAGGCGAACATGGTACTGGCAGTCCAGGCCGCCATCCCCGTCAAGCCGTTGGCAGTTGCCACTTCGTTACGACCAAAGACGTCAGAAGACAATGTAATCAGCGCGCCGGACAGTGATTGGTGAGCAAAGCCGCCAACACACAGCAATGCGATTGCGATATAAGGGCTAGTGAACAGGCCAATAGTCCCAGGTGCAATCATCAACAAGCCACCCATTGTTACCACTAATTTACGGGAAACAATCAGGTTAACTTTGAAATGTTTCTGGAAGAATGGCGGCAAATAACCGCCCAGAATGCAGCCCAAGTCGGCAAATAGCATTGGCATCCAGGCGAACATGGCGATTTCTTTCAGGTTAAAGCCATAAGCTTTAAACATGAACAGTGGGATCCAGGCGTTGAATGTGCCCCAAGCAGGTTCTGCTAGGAAACGTGGAATAGCAATGCCCCAGAACTGACGGTTACGGATAATCTGCATTGCAGACATCTTTTTAGCATTAGCTGTAGAGTGCTGTGCTTCCTGGCCACTGAGGATGTACTCGCGCTCTTCATCAGACAGTTTTTTCTGATCTTTCGGGTGTTTGTACAGGATTAACCAAGCAATAGCCCAAATCAGGCTGAGCACACCGGTGATGATAAATGCCATCTGCCAGCTGTGCATCACGATAGCCCACACCACTAATGGTGGTGCTATCATGCCGCCGATAGAAGAACCGACGTTAAAATAGCCCACGGCAATGGAACGTTCTTTTGCCGGGAACCATTCGCTGGTTGCTTTCAGGCCTGCGGGGATCATAGCAGCCTCTGCCATACCTACTGCGCCACGGGCGATAGCTAAACCACCCCAACTGCTGGCCAATGCGGTACTCATACAGAATATGGCCCACATCACGGCAAACATGGCATAGCCTACTTTAGTACCGACCACATCCAGAATATAACCGGCTACCGGTTGCATCAGGGTGTAAGCAGCAGAATAAGCGGCGATAATATAAGAATACTGCTGTGTTGTGATATGTAATTGCTCTTGCAATGTCGGCGCGGCTACAGCAATGGCGTTACGTGTTAAGTAACCCAATATGGTGCCGACAGTGACCAAAGCGATCATGTACCAGCGTAAGCCTTTAATTTTACGCATCATTTATAACGTTCTCCCAGTCTAAGATTACTGCTCTGAAACGCAGCTTATTGTTACGTCCATCGCGCAATGTGGCCAATCCTGCATCTGTTGATATGCAGTGGTACCTGACCTTGCTTAATTGGTGTTGCAATCTTGTTAAATTCACACCTGCAACATCTATTATTTGGGGTCATACCTTCTTATTTTGAGCTGAAGCTGAACTGCGGTGGGTTGCTTCAACTGCTTTGGGTATCCCTTCCTGTTGAGAGCGGCTAGTGCTGTAGCTGCTCTCATATTTGCTTATATATTCCTATTTTGGCCAAATCAGCGCGTTTATTGAACATGGCGGACGAGATGACTAAGGACGACGCAACAATAACTTGTCATACAGATTTAAAAGTTGAGTGACATCACAAAACCCACTTTTAAATTAGGGAATAATAGAACCCGACAAACTTAGTGCCGCAAGGGCTAGGAAGACTATAAATGTTGAGTATTTGTTCTTTTTGTTAGGTTTTTGCGATCACTATCTATAAAAAGTGCTGGACGATAGATGGAATTGGTGTGATAACTTTGCGATAACAGAAAGCAGAACTCAAAGATGTACTCAAGTGAGGAACCTAATATGTCGCAGTTTTTGACCGAAGACTTTTTGCTCGACACTGAATTCGCCCGTCGTCTGTATCATGACTATGCAAAAGACCAGCCGATCTATGATTATCACTGTCATTTACCACCTGAACAGATTGCAGAAAACTACCGCTTTAAAAACCTGTATGACATCTGGTTGAAAGGTGACCACTACAAATGGCGTGCTATGCGCACTAATGGTGTGGCGGAACGTCTATGTACCGGTGATGCTAGCGATCGCGAGAAGTTCGAAGCTTGGGCTGCAACGGTTCCTCATACTATCGGCAACCCACTTTATCATTGGACGCACCTTGAATTGCGCCGTCCGTTTGGTATTACAGGTAAGTTATTATCCCCGAAAACCTCAGAAGAAATCTGGCAGCGCGGTAATGAGTTGCTGGCTCAGGACAGCTTCTCTGCACGAGGTATCATGCAGCAGATGAATGTCAAAATGGTCGGGACTACTGATGACCCAATTGATGACCTGCGCCACCATAAAGCCATTGCCGCTGATGGCAGTTTCAATATTAAAGTATTGCCAAGCTGGCGCCCGGACAAAGCCTTCAACATTGAGGCCGCAGGTTTTAATGATTACATGCAACGCCTGGAAGCGGCCGCCGATACTGCCATCAGCCGCTTTGCCGATCTGTGCACTGCGCTGAACAAACGTATGGATCACTTTGCCGCCCACGGTTGTAAAGTTTCTGACCACGCGTTGGATGTGGTGGTTTACGGTGAAGCCGATGAAGCCACTTTGGATGCCATTTTAGCGCGTCGTCTGGCCGGCAATCAGCCAAGCACAGAAGAAATCGCACAGTTTAAAACTGCGGTACTGTTATTCCTGTCTGGCGAATATCACCGCCGTGAATGGGTGCAGCAATATCACATTGGGGCACTGCGTAATAACAACAGCCGCATGTTCAATCTGGTTGGGCCGGATATCGGTTTTGACTCCATTAACGACCAGCCATTGGCTCAGCCTTTGTCACGTCTGTTGGATGCACAGGGCCTGCGCAATGCGCTGCCAAAAACTATCCTTTACTGCTTGAATCCACGTGATAACGAAGTGATCGGCACTATGGTAGGTAACTTCCAGGGCGAAGGTGCTGCCGGGAAAATGCAATTTGGTTCTGGCTGGTGGTTCAACGACCAAAAAGATGGCATGCAGCGCCAAATGACCCAATTAGCCCAGCTTGGTTTGCTAAGCCGCTTTGTTGGCATGCTGACTGATAGCCGCAGCTTCTTATCTTATACCCGCCATGAATACTTCCGCCGCATTCTGTGCCAGATGATTGGCCGCTGGGTAGAAGATGGCGAGGCTCCAGCAGATATCGAACTCTTGGGTTCAATGGTGAAAAACATTTGCTTCGATAACGCCAAGCAATATTTCGCCATCGAACTATAAGCGCCATAAAAAAATGGAGCCAGTCATCAGATTGGCTTCTATAAATCTAACTTATTGATTATTTAACGCCCGGCAAGGACTATCAGCAATGATGGAACCACGGCTGCATGCGTTATAAGGTAAACCCTGATGCAAACCCTGAACCGTCGTGATTTTCCTGGCCGTAGCCACCCGGACAAAATTATTCAGTTTGGTGAAGGTAACTTCCTGCGCGCTTTTGTTGATTGGCAGATTGATTTACTGAATGAACATACCGACCTGAATGCTGGGATCGTGGTGATCCGCCCGATCGACACCGATTTTCCGCCGTCACTCAGTACGCAAGATGGTTTGTATACTGCGGTGATCCGTGGTTTGAATGAGCAAGGTGAAGCGGTGCGTGAATCCCGCCTGATCCGCTCAGTGAACCGCGAAATCAATATTTACCGTCAATTTGATGAATATCTGGCGCTGGCGCGTGATGCTAACATTCGCTTTATGTTCTCCAACACCACTGAAGCAGGTATTGCCTGGAACGAAGCGGATCAATTCAACGATGCGCCACCAAGCTCATTCCCGGCCAAATTGACACGTTTGCTGTTCGAGCGTTTTGAACATTTTGACGGTGCTGCGGATAAAGGCTGGGTACTGCTGCCGTGCGAACTGATTGATTATAATGGCGAAGCGCTGCGTGAATTAGTGCTGCGTTATGCCAGCCATTGGCAATTACCGGCTGAATTTACCCAATGGTTGACGGAAAACAACACTTTCTGCTCAACATTGGTTGACCGCATTGTGACCGGTTACCCCCGTGATGAAGTGGCGGCTTTGCAAACTGAGCTGGGTTACCAAGATAGCTTCCTCGACACCGCAGAATATTTCTATCTGTTTGTTATCCAAGGGCCAAAAGAGCTGGCGCAAGAACTTCGTCTGGATAAATTAGACCTGAATGTGCGGATTGTTGATGACATCAAACCTTATAAAGAGCGCAAAGTTGCCATTCTGAATGGCGCGCACACCGCGCTGGTGCCAGTGGCTTATCTGTCTGGGTTGGATACTGTCGGCCAGACTATGGATGATGCGCAAATCAGCAGCTTTGTAGAAAAAACCATTACTGAAGAGATTGTTCCGGTACTGGATTTACCTGAAGACGAGCTCTTGTCCTTCTCTCAGGCGGTATTGAGCCGGTTCCGCAACCCATTCATTCAGCACCAGTTGCTGTCTATCGCCTTGAATGGCATGACAAAATTCCGTACTCGTATTTTGCCGCAATTGCTGACTTATCAGCAACAACAAGGCAAATTGCCACCACGTCTGACTTTTGCACTGGCGGCCCTGATGGCCTTTTACCGTGGCGAACGTGATGGCCAAACTTATCCGCTGCAAGATGATGCCCACTGGCTGGAGCTGTATTCAACACTGTGGAGTGGTGTAAAACACAATGACATTACCCTGGCTGAGCTGGTGAATAAGGTGCTGTCTGATGCAACTCACTGGGGACAGGATCTGACCGCTGTACCGCAACTGGCGGCTCAAGTGACAGAGCAACTGCAAACTATCATTGAGAGCGGTATGAGAGCTGCTGTCGTGGCATACAGCTAAAGGTTTAACTATGCAAAGTATTATAAAAATTCACCCGTTGGATAATGTCGCCGTCGCACTGCAAGACTTAGCCGCAGATGAAGTGGTCGAGAGCGGCGAGTTTAGTGTTAAGTTGGCCCAACCAGTCGTGCGTGGTCATAAATTTGCCTTAACCGCCATTGAACCAGGGAAAATGATCGTTAAGTATGGTTTGCCGATTGGCCATGCTTTAACCCTGATCCAGCCGGGCGAACATATCCATTCGCAAAATGCCAAAACTAACCTTAGCTCTGTGGATGAGTATGAATATCAGCCAGAATTTAGTGAGTTACCGGCGCAAATGGCGGATCGCGATGTTCAGATCTATCGCCGTGATAATGGCAATGTAGGGATCCGCAACGAACTGTGGATAATTCCGACCGTCGGTTGCGTTAATGGGATTGCCCGCCAGATCCAGCAGCGTTTCCTGAAAGAAACGCAAGATGCTGAAGGCATTGATGGCGTCTATCTGTTCAGCCATCCATTTGGCTGTTCGCAGCTGGGTCAGGATCACGAAAACACCCGCACCATGCTGCAAAATATGGTGCGCCACCCTAATGCTGGCGCGGTGCTGGTTATTGGTTTGGGTTGTGAAAACAATCAGGTCGACGTTTTCCAGAGCACATTGGGCGAAGTTGATGAAGATCGCGTGCACTTTATGGTCTGTCAGCAACAAGATGATGAAGTTGAAGCCGGTCTGGAACATTTGCATGCTTTGTATCAGGCGATGCGTAATGACCAGCGGGTTGCGGGCAAGTTAAGTGAGCTGAAATTTGGCCTGGAATGTGGCGGTTCTGATGGTTTGTCTGGCATCACTGCTAACCCATTATTGGGGCGTTTCTCAGATTATGTGATTGCGAATGGCGGGACTTCTGTCCTGACCGAAGTGCCGGAAATGTTTGGTGCAGAAAGGATCCTGATGAGCCGTTGTCGCGACGAAGCGACATTTGAAAAGACGGTCAGCATGGTCAATGATTTCAAACAGTACTTTATTGCACACAACCAACCGATTTATGAAAACCCATCACCGGGTAATAAAGCCGGCGGGATAACCACGCTGGAAGAAAAATCGTTGGGCTGCACCCAAAAAGCCGGGCAAAGCAAAGTGGTCGATGTGCTGAAATATGGTGAGCGCTTACAGCACCCTGGCCTGAATTTACTCAGTGCGCCGGGCAATGACGCCGTCGCTACCAGTGCCTTAGCAGGGGCAGGGTGCCATATGGTGCTATTCAGCACCGGGCGCGGCACACCTTATGGCGGTTTTGTGCCAACAGTGAAATTGGCAACCAACAGTGAACTGGCGGCCAAAAAACCTCATTGGATTGATTTTGATGCCGGTAAGCTGATTCACGGCACGTCAATGGACAGCTTGCTAACGGAGTTTGTTGAGTTGATCGTCGACATTGCTAATGGTAAACCAGCACGCAATGAAGTGAATGATTTCCGCGAACTGGCCATCTTTAAAAGCGGTGTAACCTTGTAAAAGGTAAGTTTTTTAATTAATATGAAACGGTGTTTTATTTTTATAAGTAAAGCACCGTTTCTATTATTAATGATGTAAGACTTAGCACAGCAGGACACCCCCACCATGACTTTCTATTGGTTTGCTCAATCTATTGGCGTACTGGCATTTTTTGTCGGTATCACCATGTTCTTCAACCGCGATGAGCGGCGTTTCAGACTGCAACTTTCTGCCTACAGTGCCATTATTGGCTGCCATTTCTTTCTGATGGGAGCCAGTGTCGCCGGTAGCAGCGCCATGCTTAATGCGCTGCGCAATCTGGTGGCGGCCAAAACTCGCAGTTACATTGCAATGTGGATATTTATTATTCTAACGCTAGCTTTTGGCATCTGGCGTATGCAGCACGCGGTGGAAATATTGCCGATTTTTGGCACAGTGATCAGCACTTGGGCGCTATTTCGCACCCATGGTTTGACGACCCGCTGTGTTATGTGGGTATCCACCGTATGCTGGGTTATCCATAATGTTTGGTTGGGTTCTATTGGTGGGTCATTGATTGAAGGAAGTTTTTTGCTGCTGAACGGGTTTAATATTATTCGTTTCCGCCGGCTGCAATTGAAGGGAATTGACCCTTTTCTGGTTGAAAAGAAAGCAGTTAAAGAAAATGTTACCCAATAAAAACGGAGGCCAGATGGCCCCCGTAAATTATGTCACTTCCACATTCAGATACTTTTACGGTTCGCCAGTGGATCAGGATCTGCCAATCTGGCATCGTCAGCCAGACAAGCTGCGGCGGTAAAGAGCACGTCCGTTGAAGAGTTCAGTGCAGTTTCAGCAGAATCCTGCAACACACCGATGATGAAACCAACGGCGACCACTTGCATTGCCACTTCGTTTGGAATCCCAAACATGCCGCAAGCCAGCGGGATAAGTAACAGCGAACCGCCTGCCACACCTGATGCGCCACAGGCACAGACTGCCGCCACTACGCTTAACAGCAGGGCGGTTGGCAAATCTACAGAAATACCTAAGGTATGAACTGCCGCCAGTGTCAGCACGGTAATGGTAATCGCCGCCCCGGCCATGTTGATGGTAGCGCCCAATGGAATAGAAACCGAGTAGGTATCTTCGTGCAAGTTCATCTTCTTGCACATTTCCATATTAACCGGAATGTTAGCGGCTGAACTGCGGGTAAAGAAGGCGGTAACACCGCTTTCGCGCAGGCAAGCAAACACCAATGGATAAGGATTACGGCGTATTTTCCAGTAGACAATCAGTGGGTTAACCACTAATGCGACCAAGAGCATACAGCCAATCAAAACAACCAGTAATTGCGCATAGCCCAGTAACACGCCAAAGCCGGTTTCTGCCATGGTGGATGACACCAAACCAAAGATACCCAATGGCGCGAAGCGGATAACGACGCGCACCACTTTGGTTACGGCATCAGACATATCATTAATCAATGCTTTGGTGGTATCTGCTGCATGACGTAAAGCCACACCCAGACCCACAGCCCAAGCCAAAATCCCGATATAGTTAGCATTCAGCAGTGCATTAATTGGGTTAGCAATCACACTGTTGAGCAGGCCTTTTAACACCTCAACAATCCCGGTCGGCGGGGTAATATCCGCATTCAGGGTGGCTAATACCAAGTTTGATGGGAAGATAAAGCTGACGACAACAGCAATCAGTGCTGCAGAGAATGTACCCAACAGATACAAGAACAGAATAGGGCGGATACTGGTTTTTTGGCCTTGCTTATGATTGGCAATCGAGGACATTACCAGCATTAAAACCAGCACCGGCGCCACAGCTTTTAATGCGCCAACGAACAGTGAACCGAACAGACCCACAGCCAGTGCGGCTGGAGTTGATACTAATGCTAAAATAATCCCGGCTATCAAGCCGACAAGAATCTGTTTAACCAAACTACCGCGGATAATATATCCGATAAAACCAGATTGTGTCTTTTCCATAGTTTTCCAATGACGCCTCTTCCCAAGTTAAACTTGTTTTTTTTAGCTTATCAACACTTCGCCGGAACGTGGCTTGGTGTGTAGTCCTACACCAGTGACTTAATATTTTTGTAACTGTGTGTGTTTGCTAGGACAGTATAAGGGAATCTATAGAGCAGGAAAGAGACAATCAGCAAAATACAATGTGGATCAAATTTGCATAACATTTTGTTTACATTTATGTGATCGCAATAACATTTGGCTGATAGATTAAAAGACGGGATAAATGCGGGGTGATAGGTGCCCCGCATATTATATTGTATTGCTAACTTAACTATTTATCGGCAGTCTTATCTGCTGCTAAACGACGATCTGCACGATGATTTGCCCAAGCATTAATCAGCAATGTCAGCGCCAAAATGCCAGCTACCACCCCTAATGAAATACCAATAGGGATATGGAACAAATCAATGAGCATCATTTTGAGGCCGATAAAGACTAAAATAACCGATAAACCGTACTTCAACATTGAGAAGCGCTCTGCCACGTTTGCTAATAAAAAGTACATGGCGCGCAGGCCCAAAATAGCAAACAGGTTAGAGGTCAGCACAATAAAGGGATCGGTGGTCACCGCAAAAATCGCTGGAATGCTATCCACGGCAAAAATCACGTCACTCAATTCAACCAGAATAAGCACCAACACCAGCGGCGTGGCATAGAGCAGGCCGTTTTTGCGCACTGTAAAACGGTCGCCATGTAATTCGTCGGTCATACGCAGATGATTGCGGATCCAGCGCACCAAAGGTTTTTCGCCGATCGGCGTATCGTCTTCTTTTGCCATCGCCATTTTAATACCGGTAAACAGCAGGAAAGCCCCGAATAAATACAGGATCCAGCTGAATTGCGACACCAGCCAGCTTCCGGCGAAGATCATAATGGTGCGCAGCACAATCGCGCCCAGCACACCATAAATCAGCACTCGGCGTTGCAAATTGGCAGGAACGGCAAAATAGCTAAATAGCATCAACCAGACAAAGACGTTATCGACGGCAAGTGCTTTTTCAATCAGGTAGCCGGTAAGGAAGGCCAGCGCTTGCTTGTCGGCCATTTCACGTCCGACAGTTTCGGTCAGATACCACCAAAAACCAGCGTTAAACAGCAGAGACAAATTTACCCAGACTAGCGACCAACAGGCCGCCTGGCGCAGTGTCATGGTCTGTGAGCCACGACGGCCCTGCAACAGTAAGTCAATGGCGAGCATAATCGTCACCACAACAGCAAAACTACCCCAGAGTAAGGGAGTGCCCACGGTATTCATCATTAGGAACCTCATAAAAACAAAAACGGCCAACGTCGGAAGACGCCAGCCGCTATGTCTGAGCTGCAAGCAAACCTCGCCTTCCGGCAAGGTCTCACTTACAGCTCGATTAATGTGACAACACTAAATAAGTGCCAATACATTAATGAGATGCCCGGTAACCGGGTGCTTTCGCACCGTAATGACGGCAAACCGGCAATGAAGTTACTCCCCTTTGCCGCGCAAAAATAATTGAAAACGGACTGCGGGTCAATAACTGAAACAAAATATTAACCCACTACTGACAAAGTTACTTGGAAAGTAAATGCACCGAATGGGCCGTCAGAGCGGGCATCGGTACAGTCGCCCCGAGTGAGTTGGGGCTGAAAATGTGACTTTGTCATCAAACTTGGGTGTTATCTTGTGTGCTTTACGTTACCTACCGGCAATACCAATTACTTTGGATTTATAGCTGGCGGCTGGGTATCCGCTGGGAAAATAACCCCAGTCTGGCGACGGATTTCCGTCTGTATCCGTGATGTCAGCAATGACAACGACAAGCCAGCATGCTCCACCTGCTGATTTTCCACCAAATTGGCAAAAACCTCAGCTTCATACAGCATAGTATTAATATGCTGAGGCTGCGTCAGGTCTTGTGAGTGGCTACCTCGTGGGGTAAAGGCCACAGACTGACATTCAGAGATGCTTTCAATAACCAATGAACCATTTTCTCCCTGAATTTCACTGGGAATATCTGATTGGCTGACTTTGGAGTGGATGATAACCACATCAAAATCACCATAATTCAGACAAACTGTGCCATGCGCATCCACTCCGCTTGGCAATAAACTCGCACTCGCGAGCACAGATTTCGGTTCTCCCCACAAGGCTAAAGCACTCGCCAGGCAATAGTACCCAATATCCATAATTGAGCCGTTCGAAAAGGCGGGATTAAAAGTATTGGGATTTTCGCCATTCAGATAGCGCTGATAACGTGAGGAATACTGGCAGAAATTAATGAAGGCTTTGCGCAATTTACCCACTCGCGGGAGTGATTGTTTTAATTGCATAAAATTAGGTAAATAGGCCGTTTTAAAGGCTTCGAACAATACCACTTGATGTTCGCGGGCACAGGAAACCAATGCCTCGACTTCAGCCAGATTAGATGCCAGTGACTTTTCGCAAATAACGTGTTTTTTATGGCTAAGGAACAGCTTAGCTTGAGGGTAATGTAAGGAGTTAGGGCTGGCGATATATACCGCGTCAATCTGATCACTTGCAGCCATTGCTTCAAGGTTATCAAAGCATTCAGTAACGTTATAATCCTTACCGAACTGTTCAGCTTGCTCCAACTTGCGGGAGTAAACAGCGACGAGCTTCATTTTGCCACTCTCGTGGGCTGCATCAACAAAGCGCGCGGTGATCCAATTGGTGCCAATAACAGCAAAGCGAATCATAGTGAACTCCATCCCGACCAGAAGAAAAACGGCTTTAACCGCCAGATTATCACGCCTCACAGAAACACGGATTGGTTTCTTACTCGTGAGCTTGTTAGTGGCAAATAGATTGGTAGCTTGTGATTCTCGCCCCTTTATGGCCCTGGTTGTACCAAGACTTTGCCCGCATAATGCAATCTAAGGGGTATAAATTGACCCAAACAGCTCCAAATGTGTCAGATAGAGGCGGGTATCAAACTCTAACTGATGATATTGCGGCTCCATGTGGCAGCACAAACTGTAGAACGCTTTATTGTGATCTTTCTCTTTCAAATGCGCCAATTCATGCACCACAATCATTTTTAAAAAAGCTTCGGGGGCATTTTTAAATACCGTGGCGACGCGAATTTCGGCTTTAGCTTTTAATTTACCGCCCTGCACCCTGGAAATTGCTGTGTGCAAACCTAGTGCATGTTTCATCACCTGGATTTTACTGTCATAAGCGACTTTACTTAGCGGTTGTGCATTGCGCAGATATTGGTTTTTTAAATCAATCGTATATTGGTACAGCATTTTATCCGTATTATAATCATGAGGTTGCGGATAACGCTGGCGCAATACATTCCCTAATCGCTGTTCGGTAATAAGTTGGTGTACCTGAGACTGTAAGTGTTCGGGATAACCTTGTAGGTAGGTCAGTTCCGGCATAGGTATTTGCTCTAGCTCTGGCTAAGTTGATGTATGTTCCTCTTGTACTTGTAGGTAATAATAACGGTTTCTTGTCATTTAGACAAAAGCGCTTATTTAAACGATATAACTTATTTAAATTACTCGGATTAATTAAACCCAAAAGACATATTTAACCTGACGTACTGAGTTAAATCACAGCATCCCCATATCGATATCACTTTTATATTTTACCGACATGGGGGTAGAGCTAATTGCGATGTATGACTGAAATAATAGCCCGTTTAGAAGCGATATTTTGCTCCCAGCGCCGCTTGTGTATCACTGTAATTATGGCCGCCCAATTGATGACCTAAATGAGTCCACAACTGTAGGTTGTTATTGATGTTAGCTTCAAGACCCAATTTAAGGTCGGTAATATTGCTGTACCCTTGTGGAGTAACATCGACACTGACTAAGTCTACCCTGTGCTGAAATGGTTTCGGCATTGCATAGCTATTTGATAATACTGCCCCTTGATTTACATGGCGATGGATCCAATTAGCTTCAAAGGACGGGCTGATTTGCAAAGTATTCGTCGATGAGAAGGAATCAACATCGATCTCCAATACTGTGCGTATCCCTAACTTGGTCGTTATCCCACTGCTTTCGTCAACCCTAAGATGTGGTGCATTAGATTCACTGTGGTCTAGCCCATTCGTGCGTTGCCATAGTACTTTTGCCTTGGGTTGTACAAACAATCGGGTATTCGCTTTATCAAGCAGTTGAGCTTTGTAGCCAGTTTCCAATGCAGTGGTAAGTGAATAAGAACGATAATTTGTACCAGTGACAGTTTGGGATGATTTAACCTGATTAGTAAACCAGCCGTACTGCCCTAGCAAGTCAACATAAGGGCCGAGTTTGCTGTGATTATCGGCATACCAAATGCTATATAAGCCAAAGTTATAACCGTCAACAGAACCTTGGGCCTGATGGGAAGACGATGTGGAGTGGCTATGGTTGGTGGATTTACCAAAACCGGTGGTAAGCCCCAGCAACCCCTGACCATTATCGCCACTACGCCATGTGCTTAGAGCGCCACCTAGCTGGATAGCATAGCGGTTACTTTTGGTATGCAGTTGGTCATTGCCCGAGTGAAAGCGCGTTTTTGCCCCTGTAGTATTGAGCCACATACTGCTCATTTTGTGCTCCCCTGTGACAGGGTCAATATAGCGAGTTCCTGCCAGGCGAAGATGTAAATCATCCGTAATAAACATTTGTTGAGTTGCCAATTGGTTTGCAATATAGCTACCAACTCGCGGATTATGACCTATGATAGGTGCCGGTTTCAGCATAGGCGCTGGTTTAGGCACGACTGAGGGCGCAACTTTTTTAGCTTTTATTGGGGGCTTGGGGGCCACTTTGGGCTTAATTTGAGTCTTCTCAGTAGAGAGAATATTAGCCGTTGCGGCGGATATTAATGGCTGAATGCCACTCACCAACTCTGTACTTACAGCGGCAGCTTCAGTGGTCAGGTTATCATTATTAATTTTTTCATTTGGTGGTGGTTCGTTACCAAATATTTTCTTACCCATATTGACTACATAATTAACATTATTTGCCGTGGTTTGGGCATTTTTAGCCGCTTTGGGATTATTTTTAGTTGTCTCAGGAAACATATCATTTCCCGTATTATCCTCTGTGGCGGATATTAATGGCTGGAGGACACGAGCTAATTTTGTATTAACAGCTGCAGTTTCAGTGGATAGGGTATCTTTATTGGTATTATCATTTGGCTCATTTGACGGTGGTTCGTAGCCGAATATTTTATTGCTTATATCTACAACATAATCAATGTGTTGTGATGATAAGTGCTTTTGTCGCCGCAATTGTATTCCTGCCGCTATATCTGTTGGCATTGGCACTGGCACTATCTCTGTTTTTATCTCTTTTGCTCGCTTTGAAAAGTGCGATAGATGAAGGGCAAGTTCAGCGGACATAAGGTCAGTGGGGGATGTCTGAGTTTGCTGGTTAGCGGAATCGTCGGCTATAGATGCCAAGTGCATTTCCTCCCATCTTCGTTGTTGCTCAGCAGAGAGCGGCCTTCCCTGTGGATCCCATAGCTGCACTGCTTGCAGAGGTAGGTCATTATCATTTGCCCATGCCGTTGGGCTACTTAATACCAATAACAGTATGCTGATGGCCTTAGCACAAGGTGCCAGGCGACCAGGTAATAAACAAGAGTCAACGGATTGCTGAATATAATTGGGTTTAGACATTATTTTATTTACCTTCCTGGTAATTAATACGCTATATATTTATAATTACTGCTTATATTACTTTCTTGTATATATAAAAGACTTGGCATAAAAATAAGAAATTATTTTCCTGTGTTATGAAGTAATGTGCAGGTAATTAAAAGGTTATTTCTTTCAAATGGCATTTATTAAAACATTATGATAAATGGTGAATAAATGCCGAGGATTGTCTGGCGATCTATATTATGTTGGGATGACCGAAATTAAGTAAATTGATAATGAATTGGCATGAAAATAAGACTTGGTAATGGTTGTCCCTGTGGGAGGAGAGATTCAATTCATAACGCTTGCTTTAACTGTTCGTTAGGTGCCTTCTGGTGTCGTGTTCCGAGCATTTCTGGTGTTTTATCGGTCTCGGTTTCGATAAAATGGCATTTAAGTAAAAAAACGTTTTACTGAGCGCCACTTTTAGGGGATAAACAGCCCAAATTTATTATTCAGGAGCGGTGATGAGCCAACTCTTACTGGGGACACATAGCCTTGAGCTTGAACGTTTCCCTCCACAAGAAAATTCCAACACCTTACAAGCGTGGGAAGCAGCAGATGAATATCTGCTACAAAACATTGACTTAAACCAAATTGATGGCCGCCCGGTGCTGGTATTTAATGATCAATTTGGTACGTTGGCCTGTGCTTTACATGCTTATCGTCCATTTAGTGTCAGTGATTCCTATATGAGTCAATTGGCGACTGCGCACAACTTGCGTTTAAATCATCTGGATGAAGACGCAGTAACCTTGCTGAGCAGTATAGATGCCTTGCCGCAAGCCCCTAAGCTGGTGGTGATTAAAATCCCTAAAGCTTTGGCGCTGTTAGAGCAACAATTGCATGCTTTGCGTCGCGTAGTTACGCCGGACACAATAATTATTGCGGGTGCGAAATCCCGTGACGTGCATAACTCAACCTTGCAATTGTTTGAAAAAATCCTCGGGCCGACCAAAACTACGTTAGCCTGGAAAAAAGCGCGCCTGATTCACTGTGAAGTGGCAGACATCCCAGAGGCAGAGGCACCGGAAACTACCGATTGGCCGCTGGCAAATACTGAGTATGTTATCCATAACCACGCGAACGTGTTTTCCCGTAATAATCTGGATATCGGCGCACGTTTCTTTATGGAAATCCTGCCCTACGATGTGACGGGTAAAATCGCGGATTTGGGTTGCGGTAATGGGGTGGTGGGCTTAATCGCGCTGGAGCAAAACCCCCTGGCAGAAATGCTGTTTGTCGATGAGTCCTATATGGCAGTGGCATCCAGTGAATTGAATATCACCTATAACCGCCCACAAGATTTGTCGCGCTGTGAATTTATGGTAAGCCATGGTCTGGCAGGTGTTGAACGCGAAAGCTTGCAATTGGTGCTGTGTAACCCGCCATTCCATCAACAGCATGCAGTCAGTGACCATGTGGCCTGGCAGATGTTCTGCGATGCGAAACGTTGTCTGCAAGTGGGTGGCGAGCTGATAATCGTCGGCAACCGCCATCTGGATTACTTCCACAAACTGAAACGTTTGTTTGGTAACTGCGAAACGCTGGATTCCAATCAGAAGTTTATGGTGCTGAAAGCCGTTAAAACAGCATCGTCCCGCTCAGAGGGCGGGGGTTCGGGGAGTCTGGATATGTCGTACAGCGATTTCTAATTATCCTTCGTCCTT
>NZ_ACCD01000049.1 GCF_000173775.1 Yersinia rohdei ATCC 43380 | reverse complement strand
AAGAGCAGTGGCATAGTTAGACCTAATAATTAGAGGATGATAACGATGAAACTTCGAGTTCTTTCCCTGCTTGTTCCAGCCTTATTAGTTGCAGGTAGTGCAGGTGCAGCTGAAATTTACAACAAAGACGGCAACAAACTGGATCTGTACGGCAAAGTCGATGGTTTGCATTATTTTTCTGATGATAAAAGCAAAGATGGCGACCAGTCTTACATGCGTTTTGGCCTGAAAGGCGAAACACAAATCACTGATCAACTGACCGGTTACGGCCAGTGGGAATATCAGGCGAATTTAAATAAAGCTGAAGATCAGGATCAAAACAACTTTACTCGTGTTGGTTTTGCGGGTTTGAAATTTGCTGATTACGGTTCTTTCGACTACGGCCGTAACTACGGTGTGCTATACGACGTAACTTCATGGACTGACGTACTGCCAGAGTTCGGTGGCGATACCTACGGTGCAGATAACTTCCTGTCACAACGTGGTAATGGCATCGCGACTTACCGTAATACCAACTTCTTTGGTCTGGTAGATGGCTTGAACTTTGCGCTGCAATATCAGGGCAAAAATGGCAGCGGTACTGAAACCAACAATGGCCGTTCTGTACAAGGCCAAAATGGCGACGGCTACGGTATGTCTGTATCTTATGACTTAGGTTGGGGCGTAAGTGCTTCAGCAGCAATGGCTAGCTCTCTGCGTACTACTGAGCAAAATGAGCTGCAATATGGCCATGGCGATCGTGCTGATGCTTATACCGGTGGTCTGAAATATGACGCTAACAACGTTTACCTGGCGGCTAACTATACCCAGACTTATAACCTGACTCGCTTCGGTGACTTCAGTGGTAATGCTGCAGATGGTGCTGTTTACGGTTTCGCAAATAAAGCACAAAACATTGAGTTAGTGGCTCAGTATCAGTTTGATTTCGGTCTGCGTCCATCCCTGGCTTACCTGCAATCCAAAGGTAAAGACCTGGGTAACGGCTATGGTGACCAGGATCTGCTGAAATATGTTGATGTTGGCGCGACTTACTTCTTCAACAAAAACATGTCCACCTATGTTGATTACAAAATCAACCTGCTGGACGAAAATAACTTTACCAAAAACGCGGGTATCAACACTGATGATATCGTAGCTGTTGGTTTGGTTTACCAGTTCTAATCCTGATTATTGGATAGGTTCTGATAAAACGCGGTCAATTGGCCGCGTTTTTTTATGTCTGCATTTACCACTGCCGCATAACAACTTTATTAAAATTCGCTTTCTTTTTGACCTAATTGACTTTTTTTGACCAATGTCAGAATAAAATTTGACCAAACAAACTTAATTTCTATTTTTCATGCATCAAACACTAGACATATCATTACGATAAGATGATAATGCTGCCCATTGGAAGGATGGCCGAGTGGTTTAAGGCAACGGTCTTGAAAACCGTCGACTGTAACAGGTCCTAGAGTTCGAATCTCTATCCTTCCACCAAATTATCAGCCCAAGCTTATTGCAAGCTTGGGCTTTTTTGTTTTTATACTAAATAGCCAAAACTAGGGCTGTTTCTGAAATAACCTTATCTACTCACAGTGAATACCGACTTGCGTGAGGTGCTGGTTGAAACGATCACGGGTTTGTCGCAAAAATAGACCTTTGGTGCGCGGTACTACCCAACAGGGCCGATCAGCAGTGGTAATGTCGATGCAACGGCCAATTTTATGATTTCCTATGAGTAAGCCCCCACTATATTGGCTGTCCGCAAGGGTAAATAAGGCGACAGGGTACTTTTTTACCTTAGCAGATAAATAATTTGCTGATTACGCTTGATTATTTGTTCTGAATTGTACTATATTGCGCTCCACGGAAAACGAACCACCTTCCGAAAAGTTTCGCCGGCATAGCTCAGTTGGTAGAGCAACTGACTTGTAATCAGTAGGTCCCGAGTTCGACTCTTGGTGCCGGCACCAATTAAAAGCCCCGCAATCTGTATAAGATTGCGAGGCTTTTTGCTATTGTTTTTAACCGATTGGTTTTAAATGATTGGCTTTATACCAGCATATGGGGAGGGTGCCCCGCAAGCCAAATAGCGGCAGTTGGATATCTGCCGCCGATTAATTAGCTGTTTTTTGCCAACTGAGCAACGAGTTGATTAACGCCATTGCTCATATTAGTGAATTTAGTCAATTGGGTTCGGGTGACCACCACGAAAACCCCAATGTTTTTCTCCGGGATCATCGCCATATAGGTAATAAATCCACCGCCTCCACCAGTTTTTTGCATGATACCCGGCAGTTCATCATTGGGAGCCATATAAACCCAGCCTAACCCCAGCGCATCTGCCTGACCGGCAACATCCATGCCTTTTAATGAAACTAAATCGCGACGTTGGAAATACATAGTTTGCTCGCGCTTGGCCGAATTTTTGCGCGCATTATTATCCGAAGATAAGAATTGCTGCATCCAGCGCTGCATATCTTCAGGTGTCGAGTAAACCCCGCCACTTCCTGCGGCTGCGGTGGTATTTTCACAGCGACTGCTGCCCACGCCCACCATCAAGCGGCTACATTGTTCTGCCGTGGGGGTGAGGGTGGTATTACGCATTCCCAGTGGTGCGGTGATTTTATCCCGCAACAGACTGGTATAAGGTTGCCCAGAGGCCCGTGACAGCGCATCAGCCAGTAAATCGTAGGCTAAATTGGAGTAAGCCGCTTTGACACCCGGTGGCACAGTGACATTCGCCTGTTTAAGCCACTGCCAGCGATTATCTTTGGTCGGCCAAGTAAATACCGGCCTTTTTTGCGGGCCGCCGGGTTGCTCACGCGGCAAGCCACTGGTGTGGCTGGCCAGATTCAGCAAGGTAATTGGCTGCTTAGTATTATAAGCAGGGACGGAGGCCCCTTTAGGCGCATATTTTCGCAGTGGGTCAGTCAATTTTACTGTGCCATCTTCGGCCATTTTGACCATCACTTCGCTGGTCATTAGCTTGGTAATAGAAGCAATACGAATCAATGAGTCAGGTCGTGGGCGAAGATTATTACCCGGCTTTGTTTCACCAAAACTGCGGTTAACCACTTGATTATTATCGATTACCACCAGTGCCATCCCCATAGCACCACTGTTATAGAAAATATGTTCGGCATATTGATCAACAACTTGTGATGTCAAAAGCGCGGAATCAGCATGGCTTTGCAAGGGGATAGTGAATAGTGCAGCGGCCAGCAATGGGGTGGAAAAATGTTTCAACAATCTTTTATCCATATTCAAAAGCACAATAGGTGGTCGTAGGCTTATAGTAATCGGATATTTGTATAAAACGTGCTGAAATTTTCAGGCTGACGAATAATTTACATTACAGGGTGTTCTTGCAGTCAGTAGGGCAAAATAAAATAATAAAAAAACCGCACCGGGGTAGGGCCGATGCGGTTTGTAATGAGAGGGTAATTAATTAGCTTTCCGTCACCGGTTTAGCCACGATATTTGAGGATTCTTTCATACCCAGCGGGTTATTACCCCAGCATTGTTCATACTTCCAGCCGGTGAGTTCTTCCGCAACAGCTCTGGCATGAGCGGGGATATCGGCCATCGCACCGCCACTTTTAATGCGGTCAATTTCTTCCAGTAGGATTTTGTGATTCTTACGATCCAGTTTCATCTGTGTGGTGTAATAGATAGCGACCAATGCCAATGAAACAACCCCGATGGCAAACACACCGACAATAGCTTGTACCGCCACTTCCGGCTGGCTTGATTGCCCGGAAATAAAGCCAAAGCGGCTTAATGTCCATCCCATAATGAAAACGATAATCGAACGTACCATTTTGCCGGCAAATGTCATGGCACCGGCATAGATCCCTTCACGACGACGGCCGGTTAAGACTTCGTCTACATCTGCCAGGAAGGTATAAACTGTCCACGGAATGTAGTAGATGCCACCGGTACTTAAACCGAATACAGCAGTAATGCAGAACAGCACAATCACGGTAGTGGCCTGCGACCAGCCGGTGAAATAGAGCGCGGCATAAGCAATAACACTGACAATCACGACTTGCAGGGCAATGCGGAATGGGCGCGCAAAGCCCATTTTGACGCAAATACCAATAAAGACAGCCGTAGAAATCAGCTGCATGATTGAGCTGAAACTATTGAGCTGAGAAACCAGTGTCGCGTCTTGCCCTAAACCAAAAATAATAAAGTAGGTAAATGCAGAAGCAAACAGCCATTCAGCACCAAAACCAAACAGATACATACCCAAGTGTTTGCGGAAAATACGCAGGTGGAAAGTTGATGCCATATCCACACACAGTTTTTTCAGGGCTTGACCTAAGCTGCTGGTAGTTTCTCTGACGACCTCACTGGCCGGACGTTCCCAGGATGAGCTGTACAGCCAGACCATAGCGCAGCACATAATCAGACCATAGGCGATACCGGTATACAGGAATGGCGTCGCCGAATCTTTACCATAAATAGCAATAAATTGACCGGGAATAAAAGCGGCTAAGAAGTTAGCAACTTTGCCAAAAATAGCTTTAGAACCCGTCAGTTTAGAGCGTTTAGCAAAATCAGACGTCATCTCGGTGGCCAGTGTTTCGTAAGGCACCATGATGGAGGTGTAAATCAGTTCAAACAGCGCGTAGGTCAGCAGGTAATACCAGAAACCAAAACCGCTCATCCATAGCATTGGATAGACCAATACCAGCGGGATCCCCAGCAAAATAAAGAAGCGACGGCGACCAAACATGCGGCCCAGGCGCGTGTTATAGAAGTTATCAGTGATATAACCCATTACTGGATTACTGATGGCATCGAGAATACTGGCGATAGAAAAGATAGTGGCCGCTTCTACGACCGACAGTCCGCAAAAGGTGGTATAGAAATACATTAACCAGGCACCGCTGATTGCCAGTGCCCCACTTCCCAGTAAGTTGGCGCTCCCATACGCCAATGTGTGTCTTGTTGTAATAGTTTTACTCATTTTTACCGCCACCTCAAATTAAAACAATGTTTCATTAATAATGGATTAGCGTTTCCTTTATAAAGGCATGGCGTTTATAAAAATGAGTGTTTGATCACGAAAAGGGACTTTGTGGCCTGAAACGGCAGGGATTAACAGTAGAAATTGATATGAATCAAATTAATTGGATAGGGAGATATTCAGCAAGAAAACAAAATATCCATAAACATGCCGATGAGAGATAATGCGCTATTACAGCAATCTTGAACGTGACAAGTGTTGCAATATGTTAATCGATAGGCTGAAATTTCAGCACCTGAATGAGGTTTATGGCTCATATTATGAAAGCATCAATATCTGATATGTGTTAATGGTTACATATCAGATAAATGTATTTTGGCTGCAAGAGTGGCTAGCGGTGAAGGATGTAAATGGTGAAGAAAAACCCTTATTATGATGCCAGTAAGCCACACCACACTGAGTTTGGATTCCAAAATCTGGAACCTGTCATCCATCATCCACAGGATTTAAAACGCTGGCGCGAAGAGCGCAAACGCCTGTCATTACCTAAACCTCCGCAGCAAGGATATGCGCAGTTTGTTACTGACTGGTGGCAATTAGCAGATTTTAGCGGGCAGCAAGATGCGCTATGGTGGCTGGGCCATGCTTCATTATTACTACGTGTTGGCGGGAAAACAGTCTTGTTTGATCCGGTGCTCTCTTGCCGTGCTTCACCCCTTAATTTTTACGGGCCAGCGCGTAGGACCCCGGCACCGGCCAGTGTAAAGGAATTACCGCATATTGACGTGGTGGTGATTTCTCATAACCACTATGACCACTTAGATGTCACCACGATCACCCAGTTATTACACCGTTTCCCAGATGTGATTTTCTTGGCCCCCTTAGGGTTAAAAAGCTGGTTTTTGCACCATGGTGCTGCCCATGTCCATGAATTGGATTGGTGGGATAAACACCTTGCCGCCGACTTTGAGTTTCATTGTGTTCCAGCTCGCCATTGGAGCATGCGCACCCCTTGGGATCGTAATCAAAGTCTGTGGTCTGGCTGGGTAGTTAAGCGCGATGCTATTAATTTCTACTTTACCGGTGACACTGGTTATTGCCAGCAACTGCCAATCATTGGTGAAAAATTGGGGCCATTTAACTATGCGGCCTTGCCAATTGGTGCGTATGCGCCACGTTGGTTTATGAATGCGCAACATATGGATCCACAGCAGTCGGTGAAATTATTCCAGCAATTACAGTCACCGGTGACGATTCCTATTCATTGGGGAGTCTTTGAGCTGGCTGATGAATCACTGGATGAACCGCCGCAACAGCTGAAGCTGGCGTTAAGTGAAGCTGGTGAACCACCAGATAATTTTATGCCGATTAAAATTGGCGCACGGATACTGTTGGAGTAGTGGGGGAGTAAGATGCTGGTAACAATATGAAACTAAAGATATTTTATTTCTTCCGCTAAGCTAGATGCGAAATGAATTCACCGCATCGGCCAAATTTTCCGCCTGGTTTTGCAATGTTGCGCAGGTTGCAATTGATTGCTAAACCAGTGCCGCATTGTGTGGCACTCTAGTATCCATTGCAGTACTGCACTATTTATTTTATCAATGCAGCTTATTTCATCAATGTAGCTTATTTTATCAATGCAGCGCATTTGCTCATCAGTGGTGGTGTTGATTTTTGTCAGCTGCCGTTATGGCGGGTAGTTACTGCTATCAGGGGGATATTGATACCTTAAATTGATAGGCGAAGGTTAAAAATAAAGTTGAAAACTAGTGGTTTTGGAAGGGGAGAATAAGCACCAATCCACGCGCGGCAAGAGTTAGCGCGGCGCAATGCAATGGTGCTGAATATTAGCTATCGCGGTTTCTTAGCGCTTAAAACTTATACTGCAAACCGGCAGAAATAGTTTTGTCTTGGTGTGATATACCCGCAGAGCGAGACTCGCTGCTTGCCACGCCAGTGGTGCGGTCAAATATTTGTGTCCCAGCTTTCGCTTCTGAGTATTTGTTCCAGCCAGCTTCAACCAAGAATTTAGTGTTATCAGTTATGTAATAACCGGCATCAATAGCAACTCCATAATAACATGAGTTCTTGCTGGTATCGGTGAATGTGGTATTGCGCAAGTGATGCTCATCAGTGCCGGTAGCTTTAACCCATTGGCTATATTTAACCGAGGTATTAAATTCAAAGCTTCGATAGCGATAGCTGCCTGCCAATCCTACATAGGGCATATCAAATTTTTGTTTATAACTGATTCCAATAATAGAATCCGAACCATTGAAAATATTCTTACCATTATCATAATTGAATTTTCCGCCATAAGCAGTCCAGCTGTTATTATAGCGCTGGTAACCAGACATCATGGCGATACGATAATTCTCTTGCTTTAAAAACCAAAATTTTGCATTAAGATCGATTTCATTAGCATAATTCAAATTGGTTTTGTCATGGTGAGACGAATGAGTCCACTTCGCTTGTTTTAAATCCGTCCAATCGTAGTCATCCATTGCCCCATCACTGGATGTCAAAGTACTCCATCCTTTGGCACTTAAGGTCAAGCGAGATAAGAAATCCCAAGATATATCGGCCTTAATAATTGGCGTATTTTCTGCTTTCCAATCTAATTGGCTTAATTTATGACCATTTTTTTCCTGCAAATAAACCAACTCTTTTGAGTCTGAATTTAATAACCCTAGCGAGGTACTAATGGTCAGATTATTGTTGGTGTTACTTTGGTAGCTAGCTACGGCGGTATGACACACCATAAGTAACGCTAGCGCACTAGCGCTTTTTTTTGTGGCAAGAGTGATATTCATTATTAACCTTTAAGCTGTTTAAATTTCTATAAAGAAACATAACATTGATAAAGTATTAATTTTTTTAATTAAAGGTTAAAAGAAAATCAAAAATATTATTTGTTATGATTTAAGCCGTTATCTGGCTTGAATCTGTCAGTGCTCACTAACTAACCATTGATCTGCTTCATCAAACATTTCTTCAACTAAACGATTAAGGACTGATTTTTCTTGTTTTGTGGCATCGGTATTGATGCCGTTAGCTTGCATCGGTTTGACCTTAACTTCTGCATCTGGAAATACCTGATGTACACGTTTAGTTAACTCTGTCTTAATCAATTCATTCGCGTTGGCAAGACCGGCGACATTTCGTTTATCGTAAATCAGTTCAACTCGCATTGCTTATTTCCCATCATTAAAACACTGTGTTAATGTACAGTATTTAGAGCATTAAGACAACCCAGTTTTCGCTATTTTAACGGCAAAAAAAGGTTAATATTTTTAGTGATATAAATAATAACCGTCAGTAATCTATTGGTTATTAGGTGGTGTTATCTTATATGAAATCAAACTAAAACTATTTAATGCATTGAATTTATACATAAAAATGCGCTCGTCATAATCATGATAAGTTTACCGATAGCAATATTACCTGCCCCTTAACACCCTGGCTTAGGTTGATGCAGCACATCAGAGTCTATTAACGGGGGAGTTGTACTGCATCTATAATGCAGAAAATGAGTCTGTCGCAGCATTAATTCCCCCAGAACTCTCCCTCGTTACTCTCCCCATTTCATGCTAAATTCAACTATCTCAGTCATTGCATGGTTTCAGGTAGCAGTATGTTTACATATAAAGAAATATCATCGCTAAACCAACTGGAATTGATTGTCTATAACTACATCATAAAAAATACTGACAAAGTGATGTATATGACTATCCGGGAGCTGGCAGATGCTGCGGGTGTTTCTACCACCACTGTGTTGCGCTTTTGCAAAAAAATGAATTGTGATGGTTATTCTGAATTCCGTGTTCGTTTTAAATTGTATTTAGAGCATGATGTAAAACCACCCGTGAGTTTTGGAATAAGTGAAATAATCAGTTATTTTAAAAGCATTAATAACAGCGAATTTGATGAGTTACTTGATGCTGCTGCGGCACAAATAGCCGCAACACGGCGGATTATTTTTGTAGGTATAGGTACATCAGGAGCATTGGGTAAATACAGTGCTCGCTTTTTCTCTAACATTGGGAAATATAGCACTTATATTGACGATCCTTATTATCCTATCAATAGTGATATGTATCAGGATGCTGTGGCGATTATTCTTTCGGTTTCTGGCGAGACAGAAGAAATTATCCGTATTGCTAATCAGTTTAGTTTGCAAAACTGCAAGATTATTAGCCTCACCAATAGTGATAATTCGACCTTGGCTAAAATGGCTGATTTTAATATATCCTATCATATGCCACCTATTGTATTAGAAGGGCAGTATAATATTACCACTCAAATCCCGGTTTTATATATTATTGAAACCATAGGTAAGAAACTTCCTCAGTTAATTAATATTAAAGCGCCCTAAAACAGGGTGTTTTTTATTTGTAACATATTCCAAATGGCGCTTTTTGTTATATCGTGACTTCACTTCTTTTTTTGTTAAACTCCAGTCTTAATCGGCTAAAAATATTAATAACAAGTCGATAACACGCTAATTATCTTATACTCAGTACCCGAGGCAGGAGACTAATAATGGCAATTGATTACGCATTGACCGCGAAAGAAATAATTAAGTATATTGGCGGTGATAACAATGTGATTACCGTCACACATTGTGCGACGCGTTTGCGTTTTATATTGAAAGATAATAAAGCTGTCGATAAGGAAAAATTAAACCGCGTTAAAGGTGTAATTACTGTTATTGAAGCCGGTGGGCAAATGCAGGTGGTCATTGGCAATCATGTTGGTGATGCTTACAAACATGTCACCAGTCTGATTAATATTGATGAAAGTGCGCCAGTTGCTGCTCCTAAAGTCGGCATCGTTAGCCATTTGATGGATATTATCTCCAGTATTTTTGCCCCTTTCCTTTATCCATTAGCTGCTTGCGGTATTTTACAGGGAATTATTTCCTTTCTTGCTGCCATTGGTTGGATGGATGCCGCCAGCGGTACTTATCGGATTTTAAACTTTGTTTCCTGGACGGGGTTCACCTTCCTGCCGGTGATGGTCGCGTTTACTGCTGCCAAAAAATTCAATGTTAATCCTTTTACCGCCGTCATAACTGCCTGTGCGCTGATCAGCCCTGATTACATGAATATGCTGACGGCCAACAAAATTGTTACTGTCAACTCGGCTGATCCTGCGATTCAACAACTGATGCATGAAGCGCTGAATAACCCGCAGGTTGCCCATATTCTGAATACCATCGCGGGGATACCTCTCTCTGCACCAACCTTAGATTTCTTCGGTATTCCCGTGCAATATCTGAGTTATACCGCCTCGGTTATTCCGATTATTTTAATGGTTTGGGCGATGTCTTATGTGCAGCGATTCTTTGAAAAAATCCTGCCGATGGTGGTGCGTAATTTATTTACCCCAATGTTCTGTATTGCCATTATGGTGCCATTAACACTGTTGGTTTTCGGCCCGGTAGGTAACTTGATTGGTGGGGCAATCGGCGGTGTTTATAACACGCTTTATAATCTTAGCCCCGCGATTGCTGGTTTTATGGTCGGAGCATTCTGGCAACCCCTGGTCACCTTAGGTGTTCACTGGGGCATTACTCCGGTCACCGTTGGCAACTATGCCACCTTGGGATATGACACCTTTACTGGCCTGCAAGCTTCCGCAGTTTTCGCCATGGCGGGCGCGATGTTTGGTGTTTATTTAAAAACGCGCAACAGTGAGATGAAAGGTATTTCATTGTCAGCAGGTATCACCGCATTATTCGGTATTACCGAACCGGCTATTTACGGCGTGGCATTACGACTCAAAAAACCTTTCTTATGCAGTTGTGCTGCCGGTGGGATAGGCGGTGCCATTGCGGGTAGTTTCAATGCGGTGTCGTGGAGTTACTGCTTGCCCGGCATTGCTGTGTTGCCGGTCTTCTTTAAAGAAGGCCATATGGCTCAATTCTTGGGTTTATTATTGTCTATAACCGTGGCTTTCGTGTTGGGTGCAGTTTTCACCTGGTTGGTTGGGTTCACTGACGAGCCAGAAAGTGTGGAAGATAAAGCATCAGAAGCGCCAATTGTTCAGGCGCAAATGAATCAGGGCTAGAATAATATTAATCCTCTGGCGGGTCTTCCCGCCATTGAATTTTATTTCCAGGGCGAATAATTGCCCAGAGTACTAAGGGAGAAAGTTATGAACCACAAACAATTACCGAAGGATTTTTTATGGGGCGGCGCAGTCGCAGCACACCAGGTTGAAGGGGGCTGGGACAAAGGCGGTAAAGGCGTGAGCATTGCTGATGTGCTTTCCGGTGGTGCACATGGTGTTGACCGTGTCATGACCGACGGCGTACAGGAAGGTTATCGCTATCCTAACCATGAAGCGGTTGATTTTTATGGCCATTACAAAGAAGACATCGCATTATTTGCTGAGATGGGCTTCAAATGCTTCCGAACATCTATTGCCTGGACGCGTATCTTTCCTAAAGGTGATGAGCAACAGCCGAATGAAGCCGGTCTGCAATTTTATGACGATATGTTTGATGAATTGCTGAAATACGGTATCGAGCCAGTCATCACTTTATCTCACTTCGAAATGCCGTGGCATTTAGTGAAAGAATACGGTGGCTGGAAAAACCGTAAAGTGGTCGACTTCTTCGTGAAATTCAGTGAAGTGGTGATGGAGCGCTATAAAGGCAAAGTCAAATACTGGATGACATTCAACGAGATCAATAATCAGCGTAATTGGAAATATCCGTTATTTGGCTATTGCTGCTCTGGTGTGGTATTCACCGAACAAGAGAATCCTGAAGAAACTATGTATCAGGTGCTGCATCATCAGTTTGTTGCTAGCGCCAAAGTGGTCAAACTGGGGCATGCCATTAATCCTGAGTTCAAGATTGGTTGTATGGTCGCGATGGTGCCGCTATATCCATTCTCCTGCCACCCTGATGACATGATGTATTCAGTAGAGGCTATGCGCGAGCGTTTCCTATTCGGCGATGTTCATATGCGCGGCTATTATCCTTCTTATATCTTGAATGAATGGGAACGCCGTGGTTTCACCATCAAGATGGAAGAGGGCGATCTCGAAACTTTGCGTGATGGTTGCGCTGATTATATGGGCCTGAGTTACTACATGAGTAACGCGGTTTCTGCGGTTAATCCAGGAAGCGGCAATTCACTTTCTGGCTTTGAAGGTAGTGTACCGAATCCACATGTAAAAGCCTCCGATTGGGGCTGGCAAATCGATCCTGTCGGTTTACGCTATTCACTGAGTGTATTGTATGAGCGTTATCAGAAGCCGTTATTTATTGTTGAAAACGGTTTTGGCGCCATCGACAAAGTGGCTGACGACGGCATGGTTCATGATGATTACCGCATTGCTTATCTCAAAGCACATATTGAGCAAATGAAAAAAGCGGTATTCGAAGATGGTGTTGATTTGATGGGTTATACCCCATGGGGCTGCATTGATTGCGTGTCCTTCACTACCGGTGAATACAGCAAACGTTATGGTTTTATCTATGTAGATAAGAATGATGATGGTACCGGTACGATGGCCCGTTCGCGCAAACTAAGTTTTGACTGGTATAAAAAAGTGATTGCCACTAATGGTGAAGCGCTTTAATTCTGCAATGTTGGTGTGATTCGGCAACGGTTTCACACCATATCCACCCCACGCAAACCCCACAAACAAAAAAACCAACCCTAACAGGTTGGTTTTCTTAAGGTATTTTGGTCGGCATGAAAGGATTTGAACCTTCGACCCCCGACACCCCATGACGGTGCGCTACCAAGCTGCGCTACATGCCGATGCTCTGGGATTTATACTACATTTTACAGTGACTAATGCAATACTGGACGCTGGCGTTTGCCGCTTTTTTAAGCTCACAGTGCGCGATTTTTAGAGTTAGTTCGCAATAAAACGTTTTATATCCGTCAGCACTTGCAATAATAGTGGGAGCTGAGGTTTTTCATCTTTGACCTCTTTACCTTTCTCATCATAAGTGCGGTATTGACCATTATTATCTAACACAACGGTTTGTGTTGGTGTAGTAATGACCAACATGCCGTTATCACCGGTGGCTACCCAATTATGGTTGCGTTGCGCAGCAAATAAATCTTCCCCTTGCGAATAATCCTCTGCTGCAGTTTTAACATGCAATAACCGCTGCATCAGAGTCGTCATGATATCTTCATGATTGGTAAGTTTATTCACCGCCTGCGCCGGTGTGCCCGGCCAATGGACAATTAACGGCACTTGTAGTTGTTGGCGATTAAAGCTACTACCTGCACCCCAATTATCATTGCCGTTGTCATTAAATTCGACACCATGAGCCGCAGTAATAATAACGACGGTTTTATCGAGTTGGCCGCGTTGCTTTAGTGTATCCAAAATGGAGGCAATCTGCTGATCGACATCTTTCGCCCCCGCCTTATAGTGGCGGATAAAATCAGTTGGTAATGCAACTTTATCCCCTTCGACGGGATCTTGTGCCTCAATTGCCCCATTCAAATTAATGTATGAGAACCAAGGTGCATTACTGGTCAATGTCGATAGCCACTGTTGCCATTGTGCTGTGGTTTCACTGTCGGCCTGTTCTGTGGCGGCAGGTAAGGTGAAATCAGATAACAAGGCCTGGCGGTAAAGTGGCGATGCAAAGCCGTCAGATGAGAATAAGCCAAACTGATAACCTTGAGCCGTCAACGCTGTCATGAAAGCGGAGGGCTTCCGGGCAGAGAGAATACCGTCCAGATAGGTTGGGGAAATACCATAAAATAGACCGAACAAGCCGGTATCCTGACGATTACCCGAACTGTAGTGTTTGCTAAATTGAATGTTAGCCTGACTAAACTCAGCCAATGCCGGCATATCTTTTTGCAGGCTATCGATACGGATACCATCAACCACGATCAAGAGCAGGTTATAACCACTGCCTTTATCGCTAAAAGTTATCGGGCTGAGTGGATATTCAACTGTCAGAGCATCGGGATTGCCTTGCTCCATCAAGCGCCGCTGGTATTCCTGTTGGTCAAGCAGGCCGTGTTTCTCAAGGAATTTACGGGCGGTCATTGGGTACGACAGCGGCAAGTTGGCGCGCTGCATACTGATCGGGCGATAGAAATTCGCATCGGCCCAGATATACATTAGATGTGAAACAAAGAATGCGGAAATGAATACCGCCACCAACGGTTTAACGAAACGTTGCCGATTGAGACTGCGTAGTTTTTGCCATGCCCAAGTGCCGAAAAGCATCTCGACCAGAAAAATGACTGGCACGGCAATAAACATTAATTGCCAATCACGTGCCAAATCGGTTTGATCCGGATTAACCACTAACTCCCAAACCACGGAGTTAAGGTGCAAGTGGAAACGGGTGAAAACCTCGCTATCTACCAACAGCAAAGTTAAACCGGTAGTCGCAAAAGCGGCAGAAATGAAGCGCAGTAGCCGTTGCGACATCACCACAAAGGTCAGTGGGAATATCACCAATAAATAGGCGGCAAAAACGATAAAGCTAAAGTGCCCGAGCCAACTGACAAGGGCATAGATGCGGCCAATCAGCGATGCGGGCCAATCGGAAACAAACAAATAGCGGCTACCCAGCACCAAGCTGAACAGGATATTAAACAAGGCGAACCAGTGCCCCCAGCTGATCATCTGGGAGACTTTTTCACGATAGCGCTGACGATTTGTCACCATATTGAGATAGCAGTCTTGGCCGATAAATTAATGAGCTTTATCTTCACGTACCGAAGCCTGCAGGGCTTCAGCGAAAGAACGTGCCAATACTTTGCGTTGCGCGGGGGCAATGCTGGTATTGATCAGATTTGTTACCATATTTCCCAAAACCATCAAAGAAAGATCGGTTGGGGTACGGTGTTTTTCTAGTACGCTGACTAATTCTGACAGCAATTTTTCAACGTGTTCGTCGCTATAACGGGATGATTGTGGCATAAAAATTGTGCTCAACACCTGATAAAGTCCCATATCTTACCGTATAGGGACGCGCTTTTCCGCTATTTTATAGCATTAAGAATCATTAGCCATTAATTGAGGGCGGCGAGAGCTTTTGGGTTGCAGCTCTCAGGCATCAGTGATTGAATACGCCCCTAGCCAAAAGGAGTATTTATCATGAGTCTGGATATTGACCAGATAGCCTTACATCAGCTTATCAAACGTGATGAACAAACGCTTGATGTGGTGTTACGTGATTCGCTATTGCCCGCCAATGCTGTAGTTGAAGAAATGATGGCCGAGTTGCATCGGGTTTACAGCGCTAAAAGCAAAGCTTATGGGTTGTTTAATGAGCAGAGTGAATTAGCTGAAGCACTGAAACGAAGCCGTAAGGGTGATGAAGACTTTCTCAGCTTTAGCCGCGCCGCAACCGGGCGTCTGCGTGATGAGTTAGCCAAATATCCCTTTGCTGAAGGCGGGGTGGTGCTATTTTGCCAATACCGTTATTTGGCGGTGGAATATTTGCTTATCTCGGTACTCAGCAGCTGTAACAGCATGCGGGTCAATGAACAACTGGATCTGAGCACCACACATTATCTTGATATAAACCGTGCTGATATTGTGGCTCGTATCGATTTGACTGAGTGGGAAAATAACCCAGAATCAACCCGTTACCTGACCTTCCTGAAAGGGCGGGTTGGCCGTAAAGTGTCCGATTTCTTTATGGACTTCTTGTCTGCGGCAGAAGGTCTTGATACCAAAGCGCAAAATCGCGGTTTATTACAAGCAGTTGATGATTACTGTGCTGATGCCGAACTCGGTAAACATGAGCGCCAGGAATATCGCCAGCAAGTTTATAGCTACTGTAACGAGCAGTTGCAGGCCGGTGAAGAGATTGCCTTACAAGAGTTAGCACAAGAGTTACCGACGTTGGGTGACAAAGATTTCCGTCAATTCTCGGTTGAACAGGGTTATGCCCTGGAAGAGAGCTTCCCGGCGGATCGCGGTACTTTGCGTCAATTGACTAAGTTTGCTGGCAGCGGTGGTGGATTGAGCATCAATTTTGATGCGTTGCTGTTGGGGGAGCGTATTTTCTGGGATGCAGCAACAGATACGCTGACCATTAAAGGCACGCCACCCAATCTGCGAGATCAATTGCAGCGCAATGCGGGTAAAAAGTAACAGTTTGCCGGGGATTTTTTCCGGTAAATAGCATTTAGCCAATAAAAAACGCCGCATAAGCGGCGTTTTTTATTTCGGCGTCCCGAATATCGAAAGCGACGCGATTAAACGCGAACGAAGTCGATATGAGTCAGTTTTGGCTTGAAAGCGTGACGCTGAACAGCCTGTACTTTAACTTTGGTTTCTTTACCGTCAACAACCAGAGTCAGTACTGAATCATAAAAGCCCGGTTTGATTTCAAGGTTTTTGGTGGTGTCATGGTCAAGAGCAATAGAGATTGCTGCTTCTGAACCACCGTAAATGATAGCCGGGAATTTATTTGCTGCACGCAGGCGGCGGCTCGCACCCTTACCCTGGTCGTTACGTACTTCTACATTGATAGTGGTCATTTTGTTTTCTCTTAAAGAAAATTTACCCTGCTACAGGCGACCCAGCAACAGGTTCGATACTCGTCTTTGATGGGTAAACCCAGAGCAAAGCGGGCGATATTCTAGCGAAGTCTCTACCAGACAGCAAACAATACTGTCCAAAACCTGCGT
>NZ_ACCD01000050.1 GCF_000173775.1 Yersinia rohdei ATCC 43380 | reverse complement strand
ATTCGCTTGCCCAAATCACTTACTTGAGTAAGCTCATCGGGACTCACTTGCTCACCGCCTTCCCGCGCCTTGCCATCTCTTGAGTCTGCCATTTTATTCCAGTCTCTCGAGTGGTTGTTTACTAAAGCGGTTGCGGAGCCGGTCAAAATAGAGGTAAACCACCGGCGTGGTGTACAGGGTGAGTAACTGGCTCATGACCAATCCGCCGACAATAGTTATCCCCAGCGGTTGACGTAACTCCGCGCCATCGCCACTGCCCAAAACCAGCGGCAGCGCCCCGAACAAGGCGGCCAGGGTGGTCATCATAATTGGCCTAAAACGCAGCAGACTGGCCTGAAAAATAGCATCGCGGGCGCTGATATTGCCATTGCGCTGAGCATCAAGGGCAAAATCCACCATCATGATGGCGTTCTTTTTCACTATACCAATCAATAACATAATGCCGATAAGGGCAATTAAGCTAAAGGGCGCGTCGAACCACTCCAGTGCCAGCAGCGCCCCAACACCGGCAGAGGGCAAGGTGGAGAGAATGGTCAGCGGATGAACATAACTTTCATATAAAATACCCAGCACGATATAGACAGTGGCAATGGCCGCCAGAATCAGCCATAACTGAGATTTTAGGGTTTCCTGGAACACTTGCGCAGTTCCGCTAAAAGTGCCCCGCACGGTGTTTGGCACCCCCAGTTCGGTCATGGCCCGCTCAATGGCCGCGGTCGCCGCAGACAGGCTGCCACCTTCCGGTAAGTTAAATGAAATCGTCGACGAGGCGGATAAACCTTGGTGATTAACCGACAGCGGTGCATTAGCTGGCCGCCACTTAGCGAAATAGGACAGTGGAATAGACCGCCCCTCATTGTTAATTACAAACATTTTGTCCAGTGAACTCACATCCTGTGTGTATTGCGGCGCGACTTCCATCACCACTTTGTATTGGTTCAATGGCTGATAAATGGTGGAAATCTGCCGCTGGCCAAAGGCATTATTGAGTAGGGCATTGGCATCTGACACATCAATACCCAGCCGCGCCATAGTTTCGCGATCATAAGTCAGGGCCACTTCTGAGCCTTTATCTTGTTGATCGGAGTTAACATCGGCCAGTTCTGGTAATTTAGCCAATGCCGCCCGGACTTTCGGCTCCCATTCACGAAGGGCTGCTAAATCATCAGCCAGCAGGGTAAATTGATAGCTGGCATTGGATTGGCGACCACCAATGCGGATATCTTGCACCGGAGCCAGAAACAGACTGGCACCCGGTTCTTTGGCTAATTTTGCGCGTAAGCGAGTGATAATTTGTTGTGCACTTTCGCGGCGTTCATTTAAGGGTTTGAGTGAGATAAACATGGAGCCGCTATTCGTTCGTGAGCCGCCGGTAAAGCCGGTGACATTGTCGACCGCCGGATCGTCACTAACTATCTTCATGAAATCTTTCAGTTTCTGCTGCATAGCCTGGAACGAAATACTTTGGTCGGCTTGAATAAAGCCCATCATGCGGCCGGTATCTTGTTCGGGGAAAAAGGTTTTCGGGATACTAATATACAGCCAGACATTCAGTGCAATAGTGGAAAGCAGCACAACCATTACCCAGCGTGTATGGCCCAGCACCCAATTGAGTGAGCGACCATAACCTTGCTGAATTCTCAGCAGTATTTTTCCAAAGCCACGAATACGTTGTTGCTCACCGGCAGGGCGAGCACGCAATAAATGGGCGCACATCATGGGGGTCAGTGTCAGAGATATCACCAGCGAGATGCCAATTGCCACCGAAAGAGTGACGGCAAATTCACGGAACAAACGGCCGGGCAACCCCTCCATCAGCAGCAGTGGAATAAACACCGCCACCAGCGAAATACTCATCGAGAGCACAGTAAAACCGACTTCGCGTACCCCGCGCAGTGCCGCCGCCATAGGTTTTACCCCCGCCTCCAGATGGCGAGAAATATTCTCCAGCACCACAATGGCATCATCGACGACAAAACCGGTGGCGATGGTTAACGCCATCAGTGACAGATTATTGAGACTAAACCCGCACAGATACATGGCGGCAAAGGTGCCGATCAGCGACACCGGCACCGCGACGGCGGGGATCAAGGTGGCACGCCCTGATCGCAAGAACAGGAACACCACCAAGATAACCAGTGCAACGGCGATAACCAGAGATTGCTCGACTTCATCCAGTGACGCACGGATCGTCGGGGAGCGATCCTGAGCAATACTTAATTGAATAGAGGCCGGAATGGAGGCCCGCAGCGCCGGAATTTCTGCTCGGATCCTATCGACTGTGGCGATAATATTCGCCCCCGGCTCACGGCTAATAACCAACAATATCGCGGGCTTGCCATCAGACATCCCGGCATTACGGACATCCTGCACTGAATCGATAACATTGGCGACATCTTGCAGCCGCACTGCCGACCCATTGTTGTGGTGAATTATCAGCGGGCGATAACCCTCGGCGGTTTTGATTTCATCATTGGCCTGTACCTGCCAATGTTGTTGGCCGCCCTCGACAGAGCCTTGTGGGCGGCGGACGTTAGCGGCACTGATCGCCTGGCGCACGGCATCCAGTGAAACACCTTGGTTAAATAAGGCGCTAGGATTTAGCTCAACCCGCACTGCCGGTAAGGAACTTCCGCCGACAGAAACATCACTAACACCCTCTATTTGGGCGATTTTTTGTGCCAATCGAGTGGAGGCAAAATCATATAATTGCCCCTGACTGAGGGTGTCTGAGGTCAGCGTCATTATCATGATTGGCGCATCTGACGGGTTCATTTTGCGATAGGTCGGGCGGTTTGGCATTCCGCTTGGCAGCAAACTCTGGGCGGCATTCAGCGCCGCCTGCACATCACGGGCCGCACCATTAATATCGCGGTTGAGATCAAATTGCAGAATGATCCGCGTGCTACCCAGCGAACTGGTCGAGGTCATTTCATTGACCCCGGCTATTCTTCCCAGTGATCGCTCCAGCGGTGTTGCAATGGATGACGCCATTGTTTCTGGATCCGCTCCCGGCATGGACGCGCTCACCATAATCACGGGGTAATCCACCTGTGGCAGCGGCGACACCGGCAATAAACTAAAGCCGATGATCCCACTAAGGGTGATTGCCAGTGTTAGCAAGGTGGTGGCTACCGGGCGCTGGATAAACAGAGCAAAGAATTTCACTGTGGTTCCCGCCCATTGGGTAATTCAGGTTGGGGGCCGGAGGAATCAATGTCTTCATTATGCTGATTATTGCTATGGGTATTGCGCGCCAACTTATCAAATAACAGGTAAATAACGGGCGTGGTAAACAGCGTCAGTACCTGGCTGACTATTAGCCCGCCAACCATGCACACCCCCAATGGCTGGCGTAACTCCGCACCAGCACCGGTACTGAGCATTAAGGGCAGGGCACCAAACAGCGCAGCCAGTGTGGTCATCAGAATAGGGCGGAAACGCAGCAAACAAGCTTGATAAATCGCGTCATACGGGGTCATGCCATGATCCCGCTCGGCGGCCAGTGCAAAGTCGATCATCATGATGGCATTCTTTTTCACGATACCAATCAACAGGATAATCCCGATGATGGCGATCACATCCAGCTCATGGCCGGTCAGCATCAGTGCCAGCAATGCCCCGACCCCGGCAGTCGGCAGAGTGGATAAGATAGTGATGGGGTGAATAAAGCTTTCATACAGCACCCCGAGCACGATATACATCGCCACAATCGAGGCAATAATCAGCCACAAGGTGCCGCCCAAGGCAGCTTGAAATGCCAGCGTCGAACCTTGGAAGCGGGTGGTGATATCCGCCGGTAGCCCGATGGTTTTCTCCGCTTGTGTCACGGCATTCACGGCTTCACCCAGAGAATAGCCCTGCGCCACATTGAACGAAATAGTGGCTGATGGGAACTGGTTCAAATGGTTGATAGAAAGTGGCCCAAAGCGCTCTTCAATGGTGGCAATGCTGCTCAGTGGCACCCCTTTGCCATCACTGCCGGTCAGGCGAATATCATTGAATGCGGCCAACCCCGGTGTGGCGTGCAGGTCATGTTCCAGCACCACCCGATACTGGTTAGCCTGGGTATAAATTGTCGAGATAAGCCGCTGACCAAAGGCGTTATATAACGCGCTATCGATGGCCGCCATTGTTATCCCCAAACGGCTGGCACTGTCACGATCGACATTCACGAACGCCACTAATCCCTGGTCTTGCCAGTCACTGGTTACGTCCTGGAAAGGTGCTTGTTGCTGTAACTCATTGACAAGCTTAGGTACCCAGGTGGTCAATTCCTCCAGTGATGTGGCCTGCAATGTGAACTGATATTGTGTGCGGCTCAGTTGGGTATCAATGGTTAAATCTTGTACCGGCTGCAAATAGAGTTTAATCCCTGGAATGCCGGCAACACTTTCCTGCAAGCGGTTAATAACCTCTGGAATGCGGTCATCACGGTTTTTTAATGGTTTAAGGTTAATTTGCAACCGGCCATTATTAAGGGTGGCATTGGTGCCATCGACCCCGACAAAAGAGGTCAGACTTTCGACTGCCGGATCTTTAAGAATAATGGCCGCCACTTGCTGCTGGCGTTCCGCCATATTGCTGAATGAAACCGATTGTGGTGCTTCCAAAACCCCTTGAATCAGCCCGTTGTCCTGCAAAGGGAAAAAACCTTTGGGCATCAACAGGTAAAGTAGCACTGTCAGCACCAGTGTGCTGATGGCTACGCCCAATGTTATCCATTGATGTTTAAGCACTTTTTTCAGCGCTACTGCATAGTGGGCGATGATCCAATCAAAGAATTTTTCACTGGCGCGGGACAGGCGATTTTGTTTACGCAATGACTCATAACTGAGCATGCGCGCGCACATCATGGGGGTCAGTGTGAGGGAAACCACGGCCGAAATAAGGATCGCCACCGCCAGTGTGACCGCAAATTCGCGGAACAGGCGACCCACGATATCGCCCATAAATAGCAGCGGAATTAATACCGCAATCAATGAGAAAGTCAGTGAAATAATGGTAAAACCAATCTCACCGGCCCCTTTCAGTGCCGCATCGAGGGGTTTTTCGCCTTTCTCGATATAGCGGGAAATATTCTCAATGACCACTATGGCATCATCGACGACAAAACCGGTTGCAATGGTCAGGGCCATTAAGGTCAGGTTATTTACCGAGAACCCCATAAAATACATGGCGGCAAATGTCCCTATCAATGACAGCGGCACCGCGATGCTGGGGATAATGGTGGCGGCGGCATTGCGCAGGAACAGATAAATCACCATCACCACCAGCACTATCGCCAGCATCAGCTCAAATTGCACATCACTGACAGAGGCGCGGATGGTGGTGGTGCGGTCAGTCAGAATTTTGACATCCACAGATTTGGGCAAACTTTTGATAAGCTCTGGCAGCATCTCGCGGATACTGTCAGCAGTTTCTATTACGTTTACCCCAGGTTGGCGCTGAATATTTAACACAATGGCCTGCTGGGTATTGGCCCAAGCCGCCAGTTTGTTGTTTTCTGCCCCCTGCTCAATGGTGGCGACATCCCGCAAGCGAATTGGCGCGCCATTTTGATAAGCCACTATCAGGTCACGATAATCCTCAGCAGATTTCATCTGGTCATTGGCAGACAGTGTTACCGAGCGGGTCGGCCCATCCAAGCTGCCTTTGGCTGAATTGACGTTAGCATTGCTGATGGCGGTGCGAATGGTTTCGCTATCTAACCCCAATGCGGCGACCGCTGGGGCATTAAGTTTCACCCGCACGGCAGGGCGCTGGCCGCCGGAAATCGTGACCAAACCGACCCCGCTGACTTGCGAGATCCGCTGCGCAATGCGGGTTTCCACCATGTCTTCGACTTGGGTCATTGGAACCGCGGTTGAGGTTACGGCCAATGTCAAAATGGGGGGATCTGCCGGGTTAACTTTGCTGTAAATTGGCGGATAAGGCAGGTCATTTGGCAACAGATTTGTTGCCGAGTTAATCGCTGCCTGTACCTCTTGCTCAGCCACATCTAAGGGCAGTGTTAGCTGGAATTGCAGGGTAATGACCGACGCGCCGCCCGAACTTTGCGATGCCATCTGCTTGAGTCCGGACATCTGACCAAACTGGCGCTCCAGTGGGGCGGTAATGGACGAGGTCACCACATCTGGGCTGGCGCCAGGATAAAGTGTGACCACCTGAATTGTCGGGTAATCAACTTCAGGCAGGGCCGAAACCGGCAAGGCACGGTAGCCAATAATCCCGGCCAACAGAATGGCAACCATAAACAATGTGGTGGCCACCGGGCGCAGGATAAATAGCCGTGATGGCCCGCCACCCGGGGTTGGAGGCATCACTTGCATTAAGATTTCTCCGCAGCAGGGGCAATGCCAGCGGAGGTATCCGCCGCCGGTCTTGTACCGCGCTGATAATGGGCGGCTTTATCTGTGGTGGCTGGGGTTTCTGCCGCGCCGGGTTGCGGGGCATCCGCCGAGCGTGGTGTCACAACCTCGACCTGCAAACCTTCTGTCAGGCGGTCAATACCGTCAGTGACCACTCGCTGACCAGCATTTAATCCGGAGCTGATAACCACCTGTTTGCTGTCTTGAATTCCGGTAGTGACCAGATGCTTACTGACTTTATTCTCGTCATTTAATATCCAGACAAAGCTGCCTTCATTGCCCATTTGTACCGCAGCGGTTGGAACCACCACGGCATTTTGCAGTAAATCTACTTTGATGCGGGCATTCACAAACTGGTTTGGAAACAGCACATCGTCTTCATTGGCGAAGCGGGCTTTCAGTTTGATGGTGCCGGTGGTGGCATCAATCTGGTTATCAATACTGAGCAAGTAACCTTGGGCCAGCAACTGTTTGTTGGTGCGATCCCATGCCTCGACCGGTACTGTGGTCTGGTTTTTCTCGGCACTTTTCTGGGCTTGCATAATAGCCGGAATGTCACTTTCTGGCAGGGTAAAGACCACATCAACCGGATGTGTCTGAGTGATAACCACCATTGGGGTCGCGGTGCCGCTGGTAATATAATTGCCAACGTCCACTTGTTTTAGCCCCACTTTCCCAGAGATAGGGGCAGTAATTCGGCTATATGTCAGTTGCAACTTAGCGCTGTCAATGGCCCCTTGGTCGGCCTTAACACTGCCTTCGCTCTGGCGCACCAGTGAAGCTTGGGTATCAAGATCCTGTTGTGAGATCAGGCCAGTTTTAGCCAGTTTCTGATAGCGGGCCAGATCACGGCGAGCATTATCCAGTGTGGCCTGGTCTTTGGCGAGTTGCCCCTGAGCTTGGGTCAGTTGGACTTCATAAGGGCGCGGGTCAATTTCCACCAGTAAATCACCGGCGTTGACATATTGGCCTTCGGTAAAGTGGATAGCCATTAATTGACCATCAACCCGGCTGGTTACCGTCACCGTGTTGGCGGCCATCACTGTGCCCAAACCGGTGAGATAACGCGGCACGGCTTGCTCTGTTGCGGTTGCCGCCTGCACTGGTGGCATGGGCATATTGCGCCGCCCACCGGCACGGGCCGGTCTGCTACTCTCAGCAGATTGCTGGGCTCCAGCGGCTTTGCTCTCAGGTGTGGCACTGAAGTGACGCCAGACAAACACAGCAACAATAATCAGCACCACTATCCCCAACAACGTCAGTAACCGGGAAGTGCGTTTGGATTGAGCTTTCATTATGTCGAGGTGTCCCTTTTGATGAGCTGATTCTCTGCACTCAGGTGCAATAGATAAGTTTTTGGATATGTTACTAGTTTAGCGGTGATTCACAGGATAAAAATGGAGGAAATATGAAAATAATGTCAGGGTTTGTGGGGAAGAGGTATGGAATGTTGGGTTTTAAGCATGTGGGGCATAGTTAGGGTTTTATTTCGGTTGATAAAGCTTCACGGCTTACCTAACCTTCTAAGGGGTCACGCGCTTGTGACCCCTTTGGCGGTTGAGTCATCGGAGGAAAGGTAACCGCTAATCTTATGTCAACCGAACCCGAAAGCACCTGCTAGCGATATAACGTCTGCGCCCATCGCGCCAATCCCGCAGTAACAGAACCAAAATCATTGCCACCGACTAGCGGGATTCCCGGCAGTTGCTGTTGTAAGGCTGCCCGTAACAGTGGGGAGCGGGCGCTGCCGCCAGTCAGGTAAATGACATCTGGCGTGATATGGCTGGTTGCCAGCGCTTGGCTGACTTGCTCTTGGATCCGTTGCAGTGGCTGGGAGATAGCTTCAGCCAGTTGTTGCTGGTTGATAGTTTGGCCCAATTCTGGCTGAACAAAATCCAGTGCGGCGGCAACTTGTGCTTGTTCGGACAGCGCAATTTTGCTTTCTTCTGCCGCCCGCACCAGGCGGTAACTTAGGCGCTGTTGATACACTTTCAGCAGGCGCTGAACTTGCTGTGGATTTGCCGCATCGCGGATCAAATCGCGCAAGAAGCGGCCATTAACCGTGCTATAAAAGTCACTTTGTGCCGGAACATCATTGGTGGCGACGGCATTCCAGTAAGGCAATGACGGCAGGGCAATCCCTTTTTCAGTCTCGCCACCTAAACCAAACAGGGGCATTAGCTGCTTAAAGGCCAGCATAATATCCAGATCGTTACCGCCGACGCGGCAACCACTGTGGCCTAAGAGACTTTGTTGGCGGTCGGCCAGACCCTGCCATTTTGGCCCCATTAATAGCACTGAGCAGTCCGTGGTGCCGCCGCCGATATCCACGACCAGCACGGTTTTTTCTGTCGTCAATGTGGCTTCAAAATCCAGTCCGGCAGCAACGGGCTCAAACTGGAAGGCGATATCACGAAAACCGGCGCGTTGGGCGGCCCGCAGTAAAATGCCTTCGGCCTGCCGGTTCGCCTCTTCGCCACCGGAACCCTGAAAGTTTACCGGGCGGCCAATGACCGTCTGGCTAATTTCTGCTGCCAAAACCGTTTCCGCCTGACGTTTGATATAAAACATCATGGCGCAAACCAAATCTTCAAACAGCGCTAACTGTTGTGGCTTCAAGCCATTAGCCCCTAAGAAAGATTTAGGGGATTTTACAAAGTAAACATCTTCTGGATCTTCGATATATTGGGCCAATGCAGACAAGCCAAACATTAGGCTGTCGGCGGCCACCGGAATATCTTCTTCACGATTGAACGCCATGGCCCGGCGCAGTAGTTGCTGATTTTCATCACTGCCGGTAGGGACTTGCCAGTGGCGGTGCAGGCACTCGCTCACGGCTTCCCGCGTGGGCGCACACAACATGGAAGGCAAATAGACGTCGTTATTTTCCAGTGTCAGCAATTCGGGAGCATCATCCCGCATCACGGCAACCGAGCAGTTTGCTGTGCCGTAGTCAAATCCAATGAACATAATTGCTCCCCAGGCCAAATAAAAGGGGCCGACTTTACCCCAGAGTGGGCAGCGGAGCAATCGTCAAATCAGGGATTTTTTATCAAAGTGAGGTAACAGCGCCTAAGTGATAATAATATCGCCGGCAGTGCTGTCGGTGGTGGTTGGCGGTATCACAGAAAAATAATTATTCAGATAACTTGATAGCGCAATCACCATCACTCAGTACCTTGGATAATGGCTGGGTGCTGCCAATCGTGTCGCCATCAACTAAATCAACACCAATAGCTATTAACTTACTGAGTGTGGCGGGCATGGCTGCCGGGCCTGCCAGTGTGGCGATATTGGCTCGCTGGGCTGTGCCATTGATGATGGAGACCAGCACTTCGTCCATTTGATTTATGTGAATATGAGCAATTAACTCACTGTTAAATTTCAGATAATCAATGCTGTGCTCAGCCAATAGCTCAAAATCATGCAGGTTATGGCCAAACTCTTTAACAATTAACTTGCAACCCAATTGTTGTAGTTTGGCGAGGAAATTCCCAATCGCAAATGGATATTGCAATAAGGTGGATTCATCAACCATCCAATATAAATTTTGTGGCGACAATGGGGTTGTTTGCAGCAAGCAGAGGAGTGATTGGCGGAAATCCTCATGCAGTAGGGCAGCTTCAGACAAGGGAATAGCCAGCATCAGCCCTTGGTGATGAATGGCTTCAGCCTGTTCGGTGAGTAATTGCTCACATACCCAAGTATCAACTGGTGTCTGCAAGTTATACAAGGCTGCCGCTTCCTCAAACGCCGATTGGCTGACCCTCATGCTATGTGGTCGATTAATCTCAAAACTGACCTGATAAAAACAGACCGACAGCGGCGTTTTGGCGGGCGCGGTGGGTGTCAGCTGTAGCACCAGTTGGTTATTGCTAAGAATGCCAGCAACGTCTTCCCGACTCAGCAGCTCGTGTTGTCGAGCCAGCAACTGTTTTTGCCGGGGCTGATAGAGATAAACCTGACCACGACCACTATGTTTAGCGGTATAACAGGCAATATCCGCCTGCGCCATAAGTTCACTGCGCTGGCTATTGCTGCTGCTGATATGAGTCACACCGGCACTGGCGCCAATACGATAAAGTTTATCTTCCCAGTAGAATTGATAGCCATTTATTCTGGATACCAGACTTTGGGTAATGGCTTTAGCATGGGGCAGAGTGCAATTAAGCATGAGTAACCCGAATTCATCGCCACCCAAACGCGCGACACAATCACTGTTACGTAAATGCTGGCGCATCAACTGGCTGAGTTCTTTCAACAGTGCATCGCCCGCCGGATGCCCGGCAGTATCGTTGATGGCTTTAAAATAGTCTAAATCAAGGAAGGCCAGTGCATGTTGTTGGTTTTGCTCAATACTTTGCTGAATTGCCACTTTTAATTTATTTTCAAAATTGGTGCGATTGGGCAGGCCGGTCAAATTATCGTGTGACGCGCTATGGCTAAGTTTGCGCATCATCGCGCGTGATTCACTGACATCCTGGAAGACCAAAACAGCACCGACAACATCCCCTTCCAGGGTTTTCAGCGGGGCTGCTGATTCCTGAATGTCATAATATTGCCCATCACGATGATGTAATACCATCGACGCATTCAGTGAAGAGTAAGGGCGATGGCTAAGGCAATATTCTATTGGATTATCTAGCTCCGGCCCATTTACGCCATTCGTCAGCTTGATAATATAATTAATAGGCTGACCCAAGGCGATGGTATTCGCCCAGCCGGTCATTTTCTCGGCGACCGGGTTCATAAAGGTAATTTTCATTTCCTGATCAGTGCAGACCACCGCTTCACCAATGGAATCTAACGTAATATGTAGCCGCTCTTTCTCTTCGTGCAGGGCTTCTGTCAGGTTGATGATTTCTGTCATATCCAGTGTGGTGCCAATCACTCGCAAGATATTGCCCTGTTTATCACACACGATATTGGCATTATTGCGCAGATGAATAATGTCCCCGCTGGGTAACTGCAACCTAAATTCCAAGCGGAATGGCTGGCGTTGATTGAGCGCAGCTTGATATTCAAAAATGACATTATTAAAATCTTCTGGATGAATATATTGCTGCCAGATATTTTCATTCACCGGGGTGTTGAATGGGACATGGTAAAGTTCATACATGCGCTTGTCCCAACTGATTTGCTGCTTTTTAATATCTAATTCCCAGATACCAATGCCGCCGGCTTCATTGGCTAAGGTGATGCGCTCCATCAAGCGCCGGTTAATAATTTCAGTCTTTTTCAGGTCATTAATGTCTTCGACCTGAGCAATAAAATAGAGCGGTTGTTGCTCATGATCCCGCACCACGCTAACCACTAATAGTGTCCAGACCACCTCGCCATCACTGCGGATATAGCGCTTTTCCATTGAGTAGCTAGGAATAGTGCCATCATATAAATCATCAAGTAATTTCAGGTCAGCAGAGAGATCGTCCGGGTGGGTAATTTGTTGGAAATTCAGGGTCAGCAGGGTTTCCTGATTATAACCCAGCAGCTTGCACAGCGCCTTGTTGACCTGTAGCCATTGGCCTTCTGGTGACACCAGCGCCATACCAATAGCCGAATATTCCATGGCATTACGAAAGCGATTTTCACTTTCAATAATATGTTCTTTTTCCATCCGGAATGAATGCATCACCATCGCCATGGCGTGTGGTGGGATTAACACCATTAATAGCGGAATAAAGGAAAATGCCTGAACCGACATTTTGGGATCATCGGGCAGGGTAAATAAGTTGAAATTAATCATCATTGCAATCAGCAATGTGGACAGAAAACAGATGGTAAATGTTTCTAAACGCGGTAATTGAATGGCCGCCCAGATTAATGCCATGATAATAAAAGTGAAGGGAAACGGCAGATAAATCAAGCCAATATAGCAAGCTGCCAAAGACAATATCAGCATCCACATCATGTCGAATAGTGCTTTGGTTTTGGTTGTGATATTGAAGTAACCTCGGCGGTAAAGCAGGCCAACCGGCCCTAAAGCCAGCATACCTATGGCTTCTGACATAAACCACACCGTCAATACTTGTGTAAAATTCCCATTTTGTGGTGATAAGTACCAGGCCGCAGCCAATCCACTCAGGAGTGGGACGGCTACCACACTACAAATTAAAAATTTGAGCCAACTGAACAGATTATTAAGCGGGTCTTTGGCGGGTAGGAATTTACGCAGTAACCAAGCGCCAGCTGCGGATTCTGCAATATTGAGTAAGGTTAGTGGCAGGGGAAACCAGCTGATGCCATATAAAACAAAGTTAGCAGAAATAATACATATTCCAGCAGTCAATAATTGCCACCACCAGTAGCGCAGCGGTTGGTGAAATAATGCCATCACCAACACGGCAGTAGGAAACCATAGCGGGGCCAGATTTTCTGATTGTGCAGAAAGTTGGATACAAAAAATTGCGAGAAAAAACACCGCTATGCTGACAATAGTGATGTGCAGAAGCCTTTTATTGTCAGGAGTGGGTTTTTCAGCTGCGCTGAGATCCATATACGCCTTATTATTCTCGCAAACATTCCAATTGTGATAGAAAAATCCATCACATAACAATATGACCGCATGTGAAATACGGTCATATTCAATAGTTTAGTATACTTGAGCACTCACAAGTGGTATTCGGTTGCTCAATGATTAATTAATTACATTTAATTATCATCATTTCTAGACTAAGAAAATGGTGGCGAGTCCCAAAAAGATGAAAAAGCCGCCAGTATCAGTGATTGCGGTGATCATGACACTGGAGCCAATCGCCGGATCTCGACCTAACCGGGCCATAGTCATTGGGATAATGACCCCCATAAGGGCAGCCATTAATAAGTTAAGGATCATCGCCAATGTCATCACGCCGCCCATCGCCGGATCGCCATAGAGCAGATAAGTGACCACCCCCATGATCCCGCCCCAAACTAAGCCATTAATCAGCGCGACCCCCAGTTCTCTAAACATCAAGAAGGTTACATTACCCTGCTGAATATGATGTAAGGCTAAGGCACGAACAATCATGGTAATAGTTTGGTTCCCGGTGTTACCACCAATACCGGCCACAATCGGCATTAATGCAGCCAGAGCCACTAATTGTGAAATGGTATCTTCAAATAAACCTATCACCCGTGAGGCCGCAAAAGCGGTACACAGGTTAATAGCCAGCCATGACCAGCGGGTACGCACTGCACGGCCAACCGGGGAGAACACATCTTCTTCCGGGCTTAACCCGCCCATCCGTCTTAACGTGGTATCGCTTTCTTCATTGACCACGTCAACGATTTCTTCAATGGTCAAGCGGCCCATCAGCTTGCCTTTGGCATCCGTCACCGCGGCACTGATTAAGTTATAACGTTCAAAGGCACCCGCGGCATCTTCAGCTTTTTGTTCTGGCTGGAAAGTCATCGGATTGCTCTCCATCACCTGAAATACTTGGGTATCCGGTGAATTAAGGAGAATAGCCGTCAGGGGTAATTCACCGAGCAAAGTATTCTTGCGGTCAATAACAAAGATTTTGTCAGTGGCGTCGGGAATATTTTTTCGATAGCGCAAATAGCGGTGCACGGTGCCCAAAGTGACATCAGCCCGCACCGTCACTAATTCGAAATCCATCATCTGGCCGACGGTATCACGGCCATACTGAATAATTTCGCGTACACGGGCCCGCTGATTGGGATCCAATGAGGTCAGCAGGCGACCCATTAAATTACGTGGCAGATATTCTGCCAGATAAGCCTGTTCATCGACATGCAAGGTGCGCATTGCCTTTAACAGGTCTTTATCGCTCATCTCTTTAATCAGCGTATCCCATACTGTTTCAGAGACTTCGACCAGCGTTTGCCCGCGTTTTTCGTTTTTGACTAACCGCCACAATGCCAAACGCTCATCATTGGGTAAGGCTTCAAGTAAGTCGGCCAGGTCAGCTGCGTGCAGGTCATTAAGCAGGGTTCTGATTTCTAACGTTTTTTCTAGTAATTCTTCATCACTGAGCTTTTCTTTGTCTTCTTGACGGCCCAGAAGACCGTCAACTAAGGCTTTATCATTCAGTAACAGAGACAATATCCGGCTACGTATTTCGGCCAGTTTTTTAGCATTATTTTTAGCTTTGCTTTTTACCATGGCAGAAAGTGGCGCAGGAATTTTGGGCACTGGCATAGCTTATCCTTGATCTTTAGGTCTATCTTTCAAGTCGCAGCAAAAGGTGTTCAAATCTGCTCCCGGCAGATTTAACCTCCAAATCAAACAATGACATAAATGATTTTGGGCTATCCTCTTTGCTGCTCTCCCGCCTCTTGAAATCTATTAGAGATGAATTCTATGGGCTGAGATCCGTCTCATGAGGCCCCGGTAGTTCACCATCGACAGTCTGCTCAAGCTGTTGTGCTTGTCTACGCTCCTGATGATGAGAAACAGACGCGATCCCCGCATACAATAAACGGCCAAACAGAATGAGAAAGCTCACCAGTAAGATGATTTTTGTTAGTTGTGTTGAGGGCCTTCTTCGCATATTTACCCTTCGTTTTTGAAATGGCAGCGGTGTTAGCTGCAATCACTCACCCAAATCACTTACTGATGTAAGCTTATTGGGATTCATTCATTTGCTGCCTTGCTGTCATCCCAATAACTTTGGGTAATCCCTTCGTTTTGAAATGGCAGCGGTGTTAGCTGCAATCACTCACCCAAATC
>NZ_ACCD01000051.1 GCF_000173775.1 Yersinia rohdei ATCC 43380 | reverse complement strand
TTTCTTACCTGAAGATGCAGTGGTGTTAGCAGCTCATTTCGTCGAAATTTACTTACGAAAACGGCCCACTTAGTGAGCCGTTTGATAACTGATTATTTTGCAAATTCAGTTGATTAACCTTACGAATTAAAACTCTTCGCTGGTTTCATCCTCTTCATCAGCTAATACTGCTGTAGCTACAGGTTGTTCGCCATTGCCGCCATTGAGCAGCATTTCACGTAATTTTTTATCTAACTCAGCAGCTACTGCCGGGTTTTCTTTTAAATAGTTACTGGCGTTCGCTTTACCCTGACCAATCTTGTCACCATTGTAGCTATACCAAGCACCCGCTTTTTCTATCAGCTTGTGCTTAACACCTAAATCAACAAGTTCGCCGTTAATATTGATGCCTTCACCATACAGGATCTGGAATTCAGCTTGCTTGAAGGGGGCGGCAATCTTGTTTTTCACAACTTTAACGCGGGTCTCGCTACCAACAACCACATCGCCGTCTTTTACTGCGCCAATACGACGAATATCCAAACGTACAGAAGCATAAAATTTCAATGCGTTACCACCGGTGGTGGTTTCAGGGTTACCAAACATCACACCGATTTTCATACGAATCTGGTTAATGAAGATCAACAAAGTGTTAGCATTCTTCAAGTTACCCGCCAGCTTACGCATCGCCTGGCTCATCATACGTGCAGCAAGGCCCATATGAGAGTCACCAATTTCACCTTCAATTTCGGCTTTTGGTGTTAATGCTGCTACGGAGTCAACAATGATGACATCAACAGCACCAGAGCGAGTTAATGCATCACAGATTTCCAACGCTTGCTCACCAGTATCTGGTTGAGAACACAGCAGGTTATCAATATCTACACCTAATTTTTTAGCATAGATAGGGTCAAGAGCATGCTCGGCATCGATAAACGCGCAGGTTTTACCTTCGCGCTGTGCAGCGGCAATAACCTGTAAAGTTAGCGTCGTTTTACCCGATGACTCTGGGCCATAAATCTCAACAATACGCCCCATTGGCAGGCCACCCGCCCCCAATGCGATATCAAGAGAAAGAGAACCAGTAGAGATGGTTTCAACATCCATAGAGCGGTCTTCGCCAAGGCGCATAATAGAGCCTTTACCGAATTGTTTTTCAATTTGGCCCAGTGCTGCTGCTAACGCCTTTTGTTTATTCTCATCAATAGCCATTTTTACTCCCTCTCTGGTATGCCAGGTTACCCTGTCATCACCACTGAATGTTGTTTTGTGCAGGAAATTACCGCTAATTATACTGTACAATCATACAGTATCAAGCCTATTTTTACAGAAAATCATCTAATAGTGTTTGTAGTGCGAAAACAGTTGCTTGCAACCGCACGGCATCACGGTCGCCGCGAAAATGTTGTTTACTGGCCACAACCAGCCCTTCATTCGTTGCAAAAGCAAACCATACCGTACCCACCGGTTTTTCTGCACTACCACCATCCGGCCCTGCAATACCACTAATTGATACTGCAAAGTCTGCCTTGGCTTCTCGCAATGCGCCTAATGCCATTTCTTGCACGACAGCTTCACTTACTGCGCCATACTTCTCCAGAGTGCTTTCTTTCACCCCCAGTAAATCATGCTTTGCTTTGTTGCTGTAAGTCACAAAGCCGCGATCGAAATAAGCGGAACTACCAGCAATGTCAGTGAGTACTTTAGCAACCCAGCCACCAGTACAGGACTCAGCGCAGGTAACCCAAGAATCACGTTCTTTTAGCTTATTACCTACCGCGATACTAAGCTGGCGTAACTGTTTTTCGCTCATGATTCCCCCTACTCAAATGAAATTTTCTGCCATCGATAGTAACACTTCTTTAGCCGCTGGCGGCAACAGCTGTCAGTTATGCGAAACGCTTCGCAGGATGTAATGAAAAAAAGTACTTTTCTGTACAAAGCTTTACCTCAGGAACTCAGCTGTTAGTATCAAAATAAAGACAATGCGGCTGGCGACATCTGTAGTACCGGTCATTTATCCGGAATGATGAACTAAGGACGTGACAGTGAAAAAAATTCTTAATGCCTTTTTCCCACTTTATAGCGCAACCGTGCTGATGCTATTGGGTTCGGGCTTGCTGACCACCTATATCTCGCTACGTCTGACAGCCATACATGTCTCAGGCGCATTAATCGGGGCAATTATCGCTGCCAACTATATTGGTTTGGTTATCGGCGGCAAAGTTGGCCATTTTCTGATTGCACGAGTAGGCCATATTCGTGCCTATGTAGCCTGTGCAGGTATTATTACTGCTGCCGTGCTGATGCATGGGCTGACCGAATACATCCCCGCTTGGGTTGTTTTACGCTTGATTATTGGCCTCTGCATGATGTGCCAGTTTATGGTGTTGGAAAGCTGGCTTAATGACCAAGCAGAATCTAACCAACGCGGTGCTGTATTTGGCTTTTATATGGCTGCGACCTATGCGGGTATGGCATTGGGTCAAGTGGTATTGATGCTTCAGCCTGAGCTAGGTTTAAGCACTCTCATGATTATCGCTTTGTTTTTTGCCCTATGCTTGGTGCCTATCGCGCTGACGACTCGCAGCAATGCCCAGCAGATGTCACCCGCCCCAATGGAGCTGAAATTTTTTATTCGTTCTATCCCCAAAATACTGGCATCAACCTTAGTTGTTGGCATGATTGTCGGTTCGTTTTATGGTCTTGCACCGGTCTATGCCAGCCTGCAATCACTTTCGACTCAGGACACCGGCCTGTTTATGGCGTTATCGATTTTTGCCGGATTAGTCGCCCAATTGCCACTCAGTTGGTTGTCAGATCGCTATAACCGCACTCTATTGATCCGAGTTAACGCATTATTACTGGCATTAACTGCACTACCATTGGCACTCGTGCCCCATATCTCGTTCCATTTTTTATTGGGTTTAGGCTTTGTCGTCAGTATGTTGCAGTTTACCCTCTATCCCTTGGTTGTGGCATTGGCCAATGACCTGATTGAGCCAGAGCGACGAGTTTCATTAGCGGCATGTTTACTGATGTCATTTGGGGTGGGGGCGAGTATCGGGCCCCTTGCCGTCGGCGCCCTGATTGCTCCGCTAGGGGGTAATATTCTGTATGCGTTCTTCTCACTCTGTGGTTTAAGTCTGATAGCGCTCAGCAGAACCGTTAAACAAGATCAAGATGAATTTGTTAATGATGCCCCGGTTCCACATATGGCAATACCCGATAGCCTGGTCAGTTCGCCGCTTTCTCCAGCATTGAATCCCAGTTTTGATGAGCAATTAATTCATGACATTATGCCGCCGCCCGAACAACCGGAGGTTGAAAAAGAGCCTAAGGAAAACCCATTATAGGCGGACTCTAAAGGGACATAACGCATAACGCGACCTATGTATCCCCCGAAAACCTATACCTTAATTTTATGAATTTCGGGGCTTATTACAGATTTAAAGGGGATAATTCGGTACTGCTTGTTATTTATTCGGCTTTGAATAAAAATACCAACATCAGGTATTTAGCGGGATAGAACCATGTCGAGACAAGATGAGCAACGGCTGCTGGTGAAAATAGCCACGTTGTATTACACCGAAGGTATGAAGCAATCCGAGATTGCTGAAAGCCTGCATTTATCTCAGTCTTTTGTCTCCCGCGCGATAACCCGGTGTGTCAAAGAAGGCGTGGTTAAAATCAGTGTTATCCAACCCGCCAATATGTTTATTGGTATAGAATCACGTATTCAAAAACACTACGGTATTGATCAGGCCATAGTGGTGGATATTGCCGATGACGCCAGCCCAGCACAGATAAAACAAGCTATTGGCTCAGCTGCCGCGCACTATATGCAAACCAGCATTCGTCCAAATGATATGGTGGGTATTTCTTCCTGGAGCAGCACTATTCGGGCGATGGTTGATAACCTTCATCCACTTAACATCAAAACTAGCGGTGTCATTCAATTATTGGGCGGTGTCGGCCCCAATGGTAATGTTCAGGCCACATTGTTAACCCAATCATTAGCAAATATTTTGAATTGCCCAGCTTATTTGCTGCCCGCACAGAGCATTGAGCGCTCCACGGAAGATCGCGCCCGGCTTATCTCCAGCGGCGAGGTCGCCGAAGTAGTGAATAAATTTGCTGAGGTTGATCTGGCATTAGTGGGCATTGGCGATTTAGAGCCTTCGCAGCTATTGAAAAACTCCGGTAATTATTACCATGAAGAGATGCTGAAATTGCTGGCAGAGCGCGGCGCTGTTGGGGATTTATGTTTGCATTATTTTGATGCTGCGGGCAATGCCGTACTCAGTGACGAAGAAGACCCCGTGATTGGGATGTCATTACCACAATTGCGCGCCTGCCCTCGAGTAGTGGCACTGGCGGGGGGAATCGGCAAAAGTGCCGCTATTCGTGGTGCGCTTACCGGTAACTATATTGATGTATTGATTACCGACAGATTAACCGCCGAGACATTACTGTAACGAGATTTATTAGGATAATCCTATAATCAACCGCACCTTCCCTGATGCGGTTGATTGAAATGCTTAGCCGCCCTTACTTTGCATGCCAGTAGCACTCTACACCCAAGTATTTACTGAATGCTTCTTGCAGCACTTGAGCTGTGGCTGAATGATTCATTGCCACATGGTGCTCAAAACCATTATTACAGATATGGGTAAGTAAACTCTCCAACTGCGGCACTTCTACCACCGCGCGGCACCCTACCGTGTCTAACTCGTCACTGACAGAGCGCCCTTCACCAACATAAGCCCGCACCTGCCCAGTAAAATCATCAGAAGAAAGGCGGAAATAGGTCAAGGGGCCAGATTTCATACGGCCATGAACGGCACCGCAAGTATTCTCACAGCCCACAGTTGTGCCGATAATATCCGCAGTACCCATAGTTGAGCTTTCCAGGCTTTCGCTGGCAAAGTTACCGCAATGGAATAGCACGCATTTATCACGTTCTGCGCCAAAATTGTTGTTCCAGTCAGCAATAGAGGCAGGTGCCAACGAGCAACTCGCCAGCGCATACATTGATAATGCCCCCATAACATCTACTTCACAGGCGCTTGGCATCAATTGCCCAGACATCACGCTCATAATGGAGCAGACATTAATCCCCAGATTTTGTTGCAGCGAAGTCCAGCACTGCATGGCAGTGGTATCAATATCATTAGCAATAATCCACTCACTGATAACCACAAATAATTTTGCCATTTTGTGCAATTTATCTTGGGGGATCGCGCTGGTATCACCATTAGCTTTTAATAACGCCAATTTTTCGCCGACCCGGATGTCATTATCACTGAGGTTGGCTACGCGGAAAAACACCTCAGATAAATCAAGAGTTTCAACTGTAATCCCTAAGTTCTCTAATAATTTTTCGCTGTAACGCACCGTATTAAAATTAGTTGGCCGCGCGCCAATCGCCCCAACTCGCACCCGCTTCATAGCATGTACCACACGGCACAACTGGACAAACTGCTCGACATCACCACTGAAGATTTCGCTGTTTAAGCTGCAAACATGCTGCTTAGTCAAAGTGAATGGAATGCCATATTGGCGCAGGTTGTTGCAGAGTGATATTTTGCCGCAGAAGCTGTCACGACGTGTCGCCAGCCCCATTTTATCCAGCGCATCTTCTTCAGCTTGCACCAGCACCGGCACTTTAAGGCCAGAAAGTCGGATAGCATCAGAGACACTTTTTTCATCACCAAAATTAGGCAGAATCACCACCACACCATGGATCTCTGCGCTGTGTTGACGGAATAACTCGGCGCACACTTTGGCATCACGCCAGTTTTCCACCCCACCCAATGGAGTTTGCTCTTCATTAAGCATAATGATGTTTATTCCCAAGCGGTCAAACAGTGCCTGGGCATCGCGGCGCGCGTCTGTGACTAAATAACTTGGAAAGAAACCCCGATTACCAATAATTACCGCAAAAGTTAACTTACGAGGTATTGCTGACATATGCTTACTCCTAGTGTGGGTTATTTCGGCTGGAAACGCGCGCGCGCGATGGCCGATTGCCAGAGGCTATAGTTATCTTGCATCTCCGCACTTTGAGCGCGCGGTTCGATGTATTCCACTTCACGAGGGAGTGCCGCCAGTTGCTGGCTATCCTGCCACCAGCCAAGGGTTTTCCCTCCTAAATAAGCCGCACCCAGAGCGGATACCTCGGCGGTATGGTTGCGGATCAAGGTACGTTGGAGCAGGTCGGCCTGGAATTGCATCAGCCAGCGGTTGTTGGTTGCACCGCCATCAACACGTAACCGCTCAAGCCGGTGATGACCGGCCTGTTCCATAGCAAAAAAGACATCCGCAATTTGGTAAGCAATGGATTCCAATCCCGCACGGGCCAGTACCGCTGGTGTGGTGGCGTCGGTCAGGCCACAGAATAAACCGCGCGCCTGACTGTCCCAATAAGGTGCGCCCAGCCCAGATAATGCCGGGACAAAATAAACGCCCTGGTTACCCGACAGGCTTTCGGCCATATCAGTTAGTCGGGTTAAATCCGTTATCCCCAACATGCGCGAAACCCACGCCACACCAGAGCCGGTGTGAGTAATATTGCCCTCAAGGGCATAGCGTAGCTCACCGTCATGCCAGGCAATGGTGGTGCTCAGGCCATGACTCTGCGCACTGGCGTGTTTGACGGTGGTCATCAGAGAAGAACCCGTGCCATAGGTGGCTTTGATTTCACCCGCGCGATCCCCTCCCTGCCCATAGAGCGCAGCATGAGAATCACCAATTTGGGCCACAATGGGCACCCCTTGGTTTAAGCCAATAATGCCCGTGTTTGCGGTATAGCCATGCACCGCAGCCGAAGGCAATACTGCCGGCAGGCAGAGGCTAGGAATACCAAACAGCGCCAATAGATCAGGATCCCATTGGCCGGTATGGATGTTAAACAGCTGGGTGCGGGCTGCATTGGAAAAATCTGTCGAGAAACTTTGGCCACCACTGAGTTGCCAGGTCAGCCAGCAATCAATGGTGCCAACACAAAGTTCGCCGTGAGCCGCCCGCTCAGCACCTTGTGGGATATGTGCCAGCATGCCGTGGATTTTTGCGGCGGGGAACAGAGGATCAATTGGCAATCCCGTCCGCTGTGCAATCAGAGCTGCCTCCGGTAACTGACTGAGTGCCAAGCAGAAAAGTTCTGATCGCCGACACTGCCAGCTCACCACCGGTGTTAACGGCTGCCCAGTCACACGCTCCCAGATAAGCACCGATTCGCGCTGGTTACTGATGGCAATGCCCGCTACCCGCGCCCCCGTCAACTGGCTTAAACAACGTTCAGCTGCCAGAGAAACCGCCTGCCAAATCGCCTGCGGATCTTGCTCCGCCCAGCCGGGCTGCGGGTGTTCTAACGCTAATGGCACTGATGCTTTTGCCAAAATCTGCCCGGCAGTATCCACCGCAATGGCTTTGGCATTGGTGGTGCCTTCATCAATAGCTAAAATAACCGGCGTTTGTCTGCTCGACGACGCGGCCGGTCTGCTCGGCGTTGACATCGTTATTCTCCCCGACAAAACCGCAGAGCACGAACTACAATGCCTGCCGCATCAAAACCATGCCAGGCGCGCATCTCTGCCCTGTCGGCGGCAATAGCATAGCCGCCATCGGGAATACCTAATCTGACTAAGGGAATACCACTGCCAGCCTCGGCCAAAACTTCCGCAACTAAGCTGCCCACGCCACCATTAATATTGTGCTCTTCGATAGTAATCACCCGCTGACTGTTTCTAAGGATGGCTAACAGCTGCTGAGTATCACACGGACGAATAGAAGAAACATTGACCACCGCAGCAGAAACATTGTTGTCTGCTAGTATGGCGGCCGCGCTAACAGCCTCATGCACTGTAGAACCCATCGCTACCAGAACAATATCCCGCCCCTCTTGTAAAACATCAATCTGGCCTGGGGTAAACTGATAGTGTTCACTATGAAGTGGAGGTAAGGATTTGCCATCTAGCCGGATATAAACCGGCCCAATATGTGCCAGTGCATAATCAATTATCTGGCGGCACTCTTGTGGGTCAGATGGCGCATAGATTTCGATATTGCCAAAGCCACGCAAGATGGCGATATCATCAATACTGTGGTGTGTGCTCGCTAATGGGCCATAGCTGGCACCGGAGTTAAGGCCAAACAGTTTTACATTGCTGTTGTTGTAGCAAACATCAATTTTAAGCTGCTCGTTGGCGCGGGAAATCAGGAAGGGCGCGGCATTACACGTCACCGCAATTTTGCCGCCCATAGATAATCCCACCGCCGTACCAACCATGGCTTGCTCGGCAATACCGACGTTAACCACCCGGGCCGGGAAGCGGGTAATAAAAGGCCCGATTTTCGCCGTTGAGGTAGAGTCAGCCAGCACCGGAACCAGATCCACGCCATTATCCACCGCTTTTATAAACTGCTCGACCATCACTGAGGCCAAATGTTCTGCATTACTCATCGCTCAATTCCTCCAATGCCAGATCAATTTCAGCACCTTTCGGCACCCGGTGGTGCCATTCCACCCGCCCTTGGATAAAGGAAATACCCGCCCCTTTTTCAGTGTTGGCAATCACCACATTGGGTTTCCCATTGGGCTGTAATCCTTCCAGCGTTTCCACTACCGATTGCATGTTATTACCTTGGCATTCCGTGACTTGCAGACCAAATGCTTGCCATTTCTCTGCCAGTGGGTCGGTATTCATAATGGATTGGGTGGTGCCCGCCAGCTGGAGTTTATTTTTGTCGTTAATGATTATCAGGTTATCTAACTGGTAATGGGCCGCGACCAACGCCGCCTCCCAGTTACTGCCTTCAGCCAGCTCACCATCACCGGTCAAGACAAACACCCGGCGTTTGCTATTGGCCTGTTTTGCCGCCAACGCGATACCTACCGCGACAGGTAAACCGTGGCCCAATGCCCCGGTATTTAACTCAATTCCCGGCGTTTTATGTTTCACCGGATGACCCGGCAGATGAGAGTTAGCATGTTGATAAGTCGCCAACCATTCTTCGGGGAAATAACCAGCCTCCGCCAAACAACAGTAATAGCCGCCCACCGCATGCCCCTTAGATTGCACATAGATATCGCGCTCAGAGTCGGTAAGCCGGTCTGGCGCGCAATTCAGAATGCGAAAATAGAGTGCCGTCAGAATCTCGACTTGCGAAAGATCAGCTCCGGTGTGCCCCCCGGCAGGGCTGTTCGCATTGAGCAGGACGATGCGGCGACGGATGGCACGGGCCTTTTTCACCAGCTCATCCACTGACAATGAATACGGATTCATAACATTACCTCTCTGTTATTTCTGTTCGGCACTGAATTTCTACTCATAACCGAATATTTATTCCTGATAAGGCTAAAAAATAGCTTTCATCAAGCCTGTCCGGAAATCGCCCTCCGGCATGATATGTTTCGTGTTCTGTGGCAGTTAGGCGGTCATCGCCCTTTTAGCGGTTTGCGCCTTATACCGGCTCACTCTTCTCCACTTGCGGTATCACGGTCGATTTTTGCGAGACAATTGCCGCCTTGTGCTGCATCCGGTTTTGCATCTGGTCGATAATGACCGCCACAATAATTACGATGCCTTTGATAACCATTTGCCAGAATTCGCTGACCCCCATCATGACCAAACCATCAGCCAAAATACCGATAACAAAGGCCCCAATCAGGGTGCCAAGAATGGTGCCACGGCCCCCGGCTAGAGACGTCCCGCCCAATACCACGGCGGCAATTGCATTCATCTCAAAACCACTGCCGTTTGCCGGGTGGCTCGCCACCAGTTGCGCGGAAACAATTATCCCGGCAATGGCGGCGCAGAAGCCCGAAATAGTGTAAACCCACATTTTGACCTGCCGGACTTTGACGCCAGACAGCTCTGCTGCCCGCTCATTATCCCCAATAGCATAAACATGACGGCCGAAAGGCAGGCGGCGCGCGACATAAGCAATAACCAACGCCAAAATGAACATGATCCAAATGGCAATCGGCAAGCCCAATAGTGTGCCGGAACCCAACACATCAAAACCGGTATTCCCCAGTTGTGGATTCCCTTGTAAACCGGGGAAAGTTTCACCACCAGAAATCAGCATCGCCGCACCGCGCACCACATACATGGTGCCGAGGGTGCAGATAAATGGCGCGACGTTATAGCGGGTAATTATCCAACCATTGAGTGCACCAATTAGCGCTCCGATAACCAACACCACCGGCACCACAACCCAAACACTTGGGAAGATAGCGATACCAAACATCGGTAAAACAATGCCCTGGGTTATCATCCAGCCCGCAACCATGCCGCACAGCCCCAAGGTTGCCCCGATAGAAAGATCAATACCGGCGGTGATAATGACAAAAGTGATGCCCAATGCGAGGAAGGCATTGATGGCGATATGTTTAACCATAATGATCAAACTGCCGGTCGCCAGAAATCCCGGCACCATCACCGAGAAAAAGCCAAGGATCAGGAACAGAGCAATAAAGGTGCGCATCTTTAGCAGAAGCAGCAGCATATTTTCCCGTGACCACGACGTGCCCCCCGTCTGGTGACCCGTCAACGCAGTGCCAGTTGTTGCTTTCATCATTCAAACCCTTGTGCGCTTGCCGTAACCAATGCCGATTCACTGGCTGACTGACGGGATACATTCGCCGTCAATTTGCCATTCGACATCACCAGAATGCGGTCTGATACCGCCATGATTTCTTTCAGATCTGAGGTGGAAAACAAAATGCCAATCCCCTGCTCTGAGAGTTTTACCATCATTTCAAAGACATCAGCTTTGGCTCCAACATCAATACCCCGAGTGGGTTCATCCAGCAGCAGAATGTTTGGGCTGGTCAGTAATGAGCGGCCGATGACCACCTTTTGCTGATTACCGCCACTGAGCGCCTGAATTTCCACCTCCGGTGAAGAGACTTTGATAGACAAGTCGCTAATGACTCCGGCCACCACCTTTGATTCACTCTCTTGCCAGATGGCGAAGCGGTGTTTCAACCGGCGCCATAAGCTAGCGATTGTCAGATTGTTGGCCACTGATGAGACAGGAAAAATGCCCGTTTTCTTGCGGTCTTCCGGTACCAAACTCATCCCCAGACGGATGCGATCGGCGGTAGAAGTTTTGCTGCTGATGGCGGTGCCATTAAGCCGTATAGTGCCGAGATAGCTTTGTTGAGTGCCCAGCAAACACTCAAACAATTCGGTACGACCCGCCCCCATTAACCCATAAATACCCACGATTTCACCGGCCCGCACCGCCAGCGACACTTGGTTCACGACAGTGTTACCGGATTCATTGATTAAAGTGACGTTCTCCACCTCCATCATTGGCTCACCAAAAGTCCGGTCGGGATGGAGAAAACTGGAAACCGGATCACTGCCCAGCATTTCACGAACAATCCACGGCACATTTATATCTTTGACTGCGGCTTGGGCCTGAAAACGACCATCACGCAAAATGGTGATGTAGTCGCCAATTGCCATCAATTCTTCCAAGCGATGTGAAATATAGACGATGGAAACACCCTGGCGAGTCAGTTCACGAATCACGCGAAACAGAATATCGACTTCCGTTTTACTCAGTGCCGAGGTCGGCTCATCCAAAATCAGAATATCCGCCTGCTCTGCCAGTGCCTTGGCAATTTCAATCAATTGTTGCTGGCCAACCTTCAGGTTTGACACCATTTCTTTCGGTGAAATAACTTGGTCGAGACGCGCCATCAGTTGTTCCGCAATCAGTTCCTGCGCGGCTTGATTAATCGGTTTTAAGCCTTGCTGGATCTCGCGCCCTAGAAAAATATTTTCTGCCACATTGAGGTTTTCGGACAGGTTCAGCTCCTGGTGCACCATGCCGATACCCAGCGCTGCGGCCTCGCGGGTGTTGGCAATAGTCACCGGCTGCTCATTTAGGTAAATTTGCCCGGATGTGGGTTGCTGCACTCCGGCCAGAATTTTCATCAGTGTTGATTTTCCGGCCCCATTTTCGCCAATAATCACATTCACTTTGCCGCGATAAACCGAGTAATTGACGCTATCGAGTGCCAAAGTGCCAGGAAAACGCATCGAAATGTCTTGGGCTCGCATGACAATGTCAGGTGTGCTGTCCATTAGTGGCTCTCCTTATTCAAACTGAGTGGCACTACATTGCTCAAGCCGTCTGGGGTTAATGTCCCTGCTGCTAAAATCTCAACTTGTTGTCCAACCCAACTGGCATCAGGTTTGGCCACATCCTGCAAAGCACGTTTACTTAATGCCTTAGAGAGCTGGGCGTATTGCACTTGGTTTTTAAAATCTTCGAAGCGGATAAACGTGGATGCATCGCGGATAGCATTGCCTTTGACGATAGGCCCTAATTGCAGCACTTGTTCATCACCCTCGACCGCTACCTTCATCACGCCTTCCCGCCCTTCAGTATCTACCGCGACTACTTTGCCGCTAAAGCGAACAAAACGACTTTGACTATTTTTCCCTGGTACTGGCTGATGTTGTTGCTGTTTCACCTGCGGCCAACTCACGGCGTTACTGTTGGCAAAGGGCATGACTTTATTCACCCAAATAGTGGAGGCGACTTTGTCGGGTGCTTGGTTGTAATCACTGACGACCGCATTGGGATCGACTGGCAAGATAGGTTTGCCGTTTTCATCCAAATCCACCACGGTGCAAGCCACCAGCACGGCACTGACAACCAACAAACCGCCTGCTTTCGATAGGGCACTGAACCACATACTGCCTCCGGTCAGGAGGGGCAGTGACGCCCCTCATTGTCTAGCGAACCTTGCTTAAGGAATTACTCTTTCAGCGCAAAGACATTCAGATTTTTGGCATTGTTTTCATCAATTAAGACACAATCCATCAGCTGTTTTTCTTCCTGACCGGTTGAACCGGTTTTCAGGTATTTATCAGCTTGCGCCACGGCCATCTGTGCCTGTGCCCAACCCGGCTGGAGGACGGTGGCTTTGATATTGCCTTTGTTGATGATGGAATCACGGACATAATCGCTGCCGTCAAATCCGACCACGATCACATCATTACGCCCTGCTGCTTTTAATGCTGCTTCAGCGCCTAACGCCATGGTGTCGTTACCGGAAATAACGCCGGTAATATCCGGGTTAGCTTGCAAAATGGACTCCATGCGGTTGAACGCTTCAGTTTGGCTCCAGTTTGCCGTCTGTTGGGCGACCATTTTCATGTCTTTATGTTCATCAATAACATCGTGATAACCCTGTGAACGCACATGGGCGTTGGTATCAGATTCACGACCCAGTAATTCAACGTATTTGCCTTTACCGCCCATTAAGACGACGAATTTTTCTGCCCCCAGCTGTGCGCCCTGATAGTTGTTAGAGACAATTTGCGAGACCGCAATGCCGGTTTCATTGATTTCGCGGTCAATCAGGAAGATAGGTATTCCTGCGGCCTTGGCTTTTTTCAACGGCCCGATAGAAGCATCAGACCCGGCGTTATCCAGAATGATAGCGCTGGCTTTGCGGGCCACCGCCGTTTCCAGCAGTTGGTTCTGTTTGTTCACATCATCATCATGAGAAGCAACCAGCACGGTGTAGCCCAGCTCCGTCGCTTTGGCTTTAGCACCTTCAGCCTCCGCTTTAAAAAACGGGTTATCGTGGGAGGGGGTGATAATGGCGATCAGGCCATTACTGGCCGCACCAGCAATGCCCGCCATTGAGATCAATGCTGCGGTAAGACAGGATTTCAGTAGGGTATTCTTCATTATTATTCTCCGCATTGAATATATATTCACTATTAAATTTATATTCAATATAATAATACAAACGCCTTTCGCCTTGTCCAATATGAGAACCAGGAAAATAGAAGCCGGTCACAAATTAATCTAATTTGGGCTGGGGTTAGCCCGGATACAAAGTGAGTCACTGCACTAGGCGGTTAAAAGCAAAAAGCCCATCGAATGATGGGCTCAAGCAATTGATAACATTGATTAGTAGGGGAAAACATGCCGAATGGATGAGCGCCGCGTAAACAGCTGGAGCGCCCATCCGGGCAATAACAGCCGACAAACCCCAGGTGATAGTCTGGATGGGTCATCAACCTCAAAAGCCTCTCTAAAAATAGGCGCTAAGACGTGAGATGGGACTAACGATAAAGCTCAGCAGCTATCGGCGTCACCTGCAATTCATCCTGCCAATGAGTCAGTGTTAAGGCCGCTAACTGAGCCACCCCCAGATAAAACGGGTGCCCAGCAGTGGATTGCAGCAAATCCAGATAGCGGTAAGCCCAAGGCAGCAGGTGTTCAGCCAGCAAATCAGGTAAATCTGCCGGTTGGTGCTCGGCCAACCAGGCCGCCATCATCAGTAATAAGCCAAATTGATCTTCGGGTTCTTCCTGATCCAAGGTGACTTCCACCTGTTGCTGCGCCATCCAGTGACGTAATTTTAGGGTGGAATCGCCAAACAGCACATTTTCTTTATCCAGATAGACTGACCCCCAAGGCGGCGCAGGCAAGGCATATGGGCCAATAAATAGCCGTTGCCAAGCTTCTTCCCGAGTTTCATTTGCATCTGGTTGCGCCAGTAACTCGACAATGGGTGCCAATTGTTCGTCACAACCATAAGGCCATTGGGTTACCCATGAGCCGCTGCGCAATTGCGCCACAATATCCCGACATGCCGGGCTGTCCGGTTCACAATAAAACAACGCGCCCAGCACTCGCCCGGTTAGCGCAATTTGTTGATAATTTATGTTATTTTCAGCCATCAAATACCATCCTGAATGACATTGGGTTTAGATAGAGGCACTGCGCAATCCCTGAATGGCAAAGCGCAGTAGCCA
>NZ_ACCD01000052.1 GCF_000173775.1 Yersinia rohdei ATCC 43380 | reverse complement strand
TTCATCTGGTTAACAAAATTGATTGGCGGGGAAATGTGCCTAATGGGTCGTAGCCGCGTGAGCGGCCGGAGCGCCCATAGGTGCAGTCACCCCGACTGACACTAAGTTGAAAATAAAGGGTTATCATCAACCTCATCACTGGCGTGAGCCAGCTCATCGTAACAGCCTTATCGCAATGCCAATGACTTTGGGTATAGTAGAACACTGAGATAACAGACTGATTTTAGAGGCACCATGCAGACCACTCACACCGGCATATCCACTCTCTCTGATAATCCCCCTGCGCCAGATTTATTTCCTGATGCCGTGGCAGCGGCCTGTTTACAACAATTCCAATTGGCCGCGCCATTGGTTCACTGCCTGACCAACGAAGTGGTGCAGTCCTTTACCGCCAATGTGTTGCTGGCATTAGGGGCTTTCCCGGCGATGGTGGTTGAGGCCGAGGAGGCGGCGCAATTCAGTGCAATGGCTAATAGTTTGCTTATCAATATTGGCACTTTGCATCACTCTCGGGCTGAATCCATGTTAGCGGCGATCACGGCGGCTAATCACGCAGGAACTCCCTGGGTATTGGATCCGGTCGCTGTGGGTGGGCTGACATATCGCACTGATTTTGCTCATCATTTACTGGCGCTTAAACCCGCAGCTATTCGCGGTAATGCTTCGGAAATCATGGCATTGAGTGGTATGGCGACCATGGGACGTGGCGTTGATAGCCTGGATTCATCATTGGCGGCTCTGCCAGCGGCTCGTCAATTGGCACAGCAGGTGGGCGCGGTGGTGGCAGTCACTGGCGAGGTAGATTACCTCACGGATGGTCAGCGAGATTTCGCCGTGAGGGGAGGGCACCCGCTGATGACTCGCGTGGTCGGTACTGGCTGCGCGCTGTCTGCGGTGGTGGCGGCGTTCTGCGCACTTGAAGGGGATCGCTTACATCATGTTGCAACCGCTTGCCGGATAATGTCACATGTTGGTGGGCAAGTCGCCCTGCACGTCGGCGGGCCGGGCAGCTTTATTCCCGCATTTCTTGATGGCCTTTATCAGCTGACAGCCACTGATTTGGCCCAGACGGAGGCGAAGATGCGCCAGAGTCCAGATGCCACGCATTGAAACTCTGCTAGTCGTAATTCGCACTTCGAATAAGCATCGATAAGTCATCTAATTTCATCGGCTTGCCTAAGAAATAGCCTTGAACTTCATCACACATTAGCGTTTGTAAACAGGTGAGTTGCTCCTCAGTTTCTACGCCCTCGGCTGTTACCGTCATCGACAAAGCATGGCCGAGGTTAATAATGCCTTCAACAATCGACAGCCCTTCAGGTGATTCTGCCAGCTCATCAGTAAAACTTTTATCAATTTTCAGCCCATCAAATGGGAAACGACGCAGATAATTCAGTGATGAATATCCGGTACCAAAGTCATCCATCGATAAGCGCACGCCAAGAGTTTTCAAGGCCATCATGGTTTTAAATGCGCCGTCAGCATCTTCAATCATGATCCTTTCGGTTATCTCCAACTCCAGCCGATGACTGGGTAGCCCGGTCAGCAGCAGCACTTGCCGCACGCGCTCAATAAGGCGCTGGTTTCTAAATTCAATGGCAGAAATATTGACTGAAACTATCAGTGACTGGGGCCAGGTTGTCGCATCCTGACATGCTTGTAACATCGTCCAGTCACTGATGGAGGTAATCAGCCCAGTTTCTTCTGCCAATGCAATAAATTGATCGGGCATCAGTAGCCCCAGCACCGGGTGATTCCAGCGCACTAAGGCTTCAGCCCCGGTCAGTTGCGTCCCTTCAATACGGTAGCGTGGCTGATAATAAAGACAGAATTCATTATGCTTGATGGCTTGGCGTAAGAAGCGCTCCAGTTCGCTGCGCTGCATCAGGCGGTCATTCATTTCACTGGAGTAAAAACTCCACCGGTTGCGGCCGCTATTTTTGGCTTCATACATAGCAATATCCGCAAATCGCAGCAGCTCTTCAGCATGTATAGAATCCTGCGGGGCCAGGGCAATACCAATGCTGGCACCAATATAAATATCTTGCTCATTGATAATATACGGGCTTTCAATTTGGGCGATAACGCGCGCGCAGAGTTGCTCAATTTCTTGAATTGAAGACAAGCCAGTAATAATCAGAATAAATTCATCGCCACCCTGGCGGGCCACCAAGTCTTGATCTCGCAAGCAGCCTCTTAGGCGCTCAGAGACCTGATGTAGCACCAAATCGCCGGTAACATGGCCAAAGGTGTCATTGACCGGTTTGAATTTATCCAGATCGACATTGAGGATAACCAAGGGGTGCGACGTGCCGGCCAGGTTGAGCAGTTTGTTTTCCAGGAACTGTTTCATTCGCAGACGGTTGGGTAAACCGGTCAGCGCATCATGCAGAGAAAGATGCTGAATACGTTCCTGGGCTTTTATCTCGCGGGTGATATCAGATGCGGTGCCGCGAAAACCCACAGTTTCGCCGTCTTTAATAATAGGTTTGGCATAAATCCGACAGATACGTTTATCGCCTTTGGCAGAGAGATAAGTGCATTGCAGTTCATTGCGGGATTCAGTCTGATGGGTATATTGCAGCCAGGATCGCAGCGGAATAATGTCACAATTTAACAGTGAATCAAGCTTACGCCCCAACCATTGCTCTGCCGCCAGCCCAGTAATGGTTAAAAATCGCTGGGACAAATAGGTGATACGCAAGTCGGCATCGGTTTCCCATAACCAATCAGTTGCAGATTCAGCGACATGACGAAAACGCTCCTCGCTGGCCATTAACGCGGCTTTGTTTTTATCGGCAATCCGCGCCTCTGACATGGTACGCCGCAGCACTAACCAACCGGTTAATCCAAGGATAATCGCCACTAACATCAGTAAAGGGAGCAAGATATTAAGGAGCTGCGCCCCTGGCATATTCTGGTTCCAATGCAATGTCAGATGGCTGCCATCACTGGAAGATAAGGAAACTGAGGGTTTGGAGAAGTTATCTTTTGGATCGCGCGGGATGCGGAGTTGGTGAATACCGTAATCTTCGCCTAAAGCATTAAGCTCGGCTGGAGTCAGTGAATCAATAAATACCAGAACCGAAGGCGCACCCGCCACAGCTTTAGCGAGTGGATCACTGCCGGTCGTTAATGCGGCCGCGGCAATGATGACGGGTTGCCCGGCAACTTCGATGGTGCTAGTGGCAATATATTCGTTTGCCGCCCTCGCGCGGGCAGCATCAATTAGCGGGGTAATACTTTTATGGAGCCAATCCTGTAATGAGGTTTGTACCAACTGCCCATTGATAACGGAATAGCGGGTTTTCCCTTCTCCATCAATGACAAATACGCCTTCATAATTAAAATTATTATAAAGTGATGAACCCATATTTTGACTGACAAAAGCCCAGTCGGTATCTACTTTTACATGCAAATGTTCATACGCATCGCCCCAGAAAGCATTATCTTTCATTCTGGAACTGATTGAGTTTTTGCGCATTTCCCAGGCTTTTTCTACTAAAAAGCGGCTTTGATTTATCGCTTGTTCATTTAATTGCGAAGCAATGTAGATAATACCAACCGCGGCAATAATAATAGTTGCCCCAACTAACAGCGCCATGGCCTGTAATGTTTGTTTTGCAAAGAAAACATTTTCCCCTTTTACCTGTGATGCTTGGGAGTTAGAGCCTGTCATGGTGAATTCCCTTAAACCCTTTATCCTCGGCGTCGCAAAGGTGCTCGCGGCGACGGCAATAATGCTGGGCATAGCAATTACAAAGTTCGGGCTGATTTTCAGTCTTATAAAAATATTGGTTTAATCAGCAGGAATTTTAGACTCTGAGGCGATAGAGATTTGCATAGCTTCGCCTACTCATAATTTTAGCTTAGAATAATTCCACCGTTTCTTGCTTTTTTTTTCTTAAAAAATAGCAGAATAGAAATACCACTGGTTAATACTGACGGCTTAATCAATCTGAAAATAGCTGTTGGTTTTTTTTCCAGACACTTATTGTGGGGATTATGCCGAGTTACACTCCGTGTTATTGCCGCGCAGCTCTCTGATGCAAACCGGAATTTTTATTGTAAGTCGTTAAAATAACGTTTAAACATTATTAATCTTACAAAGTTGTTTTTTACGCCATACCCAAACTATTCACCCCGCCGAGAGTAAGGAATAAATCACCATGTCTAGATTAACATTGGTTCGCAACTGGGTTATCTCTAACCTGCCGCGGACGCAAAATTCTCGGCTGCATTCTTTGAGCACGTATGGCGCTGCTGTGTTACTGACTATGGGTTCTTACAGTGTCATGGCGGCAGCCCCTCTGCCGGCGGTGACAGTGGCGGTGGTGACCTCTGCGACCCCAGATAGCGCATTGCAATTTCTTGGGCGGGTGGAAGCTATTCAGGCGGTGGATGTGACCACCCGAACCGAGGGCTTTATTGCCGCCAGATTATTTACTGAAGGGCAGATGGTCACTCAGGGCGAGCTGTTGTATGAGATTGACCCCGCTTTACATCAAGCCGCTGTTACTCAGGCGCAGGCGCAATTAGACAGCGCGACCGCCAGTGCTAACCATGCACAGGTAAATCTCACCCGCGTACAGCGTTTAGGTAATAACCGCTCGGTGAGTCAGGCAGAAGTCGATGAAGCCCAGGCCCAGCGGGATATCAGCCGCGCAGCAGTGGCTCAGGCGCAAGCAAACCTGCAAATTCAGCAGCTTCAATTAGGTTTTACCCGCATCACCGCGCCCATTTCCGGCCAGATTGGTCACAGCCGCTTTAATGTCGGCAGCTTGATTAATCCCGCCAGCGGCACTTTGGTGAGGATTGTGCAGCTCGATCCTATTCGTGTCGCTATCGCGGTTAATGAGCGCGATTACATTACTGCTACCTATCAGTTATCCACGGCATCCGCCACAGAAAAGGCGGCACTGCCATTTGAACATTTTACCCCGCGCATTCAACTGGCGAATGGTAAGCAATATTCAGAAAGTGGGATTTTTGAATCCGTTGATAATCAAATTGATAAACAAACCGGCACGGTAACGATTCGTACCCGTTTTGCTAATCCACAGCATTTATTATTGCCCGGCGGGGTGGTGAATGTGTCGCTCGACACAACAACAGCCAGCGCAGTTACCGCCATTCCGATCGCGGCACTACAGCAGAATAAACAAGGTCATTTTGTTCTGGTCGTGACTGATAAAGATCAGGTCGAAGTGCGGCCGGTCACCCTTGGTGAGCAGTTCGAACAGCAATATGAAGTGAAAGATGGGTTAAAAGTGGGCGAGCGAGTGATAGTCTCCGGGCTACAGCATGTCCGGCCAGGTATGACGGTCAGTGCCACTGTAGCAACACCGCTGACTGCAAACTAAGGGGAAGGCCAAATGCTACATTTTTTTATCCGTCGTCCCAAGTTTGCCATTGTTATTGCACTGGTGATAACTATTGTCGGTTGGGTGTCATTGCATGTTATTCCGGTGGAGCAATATCCTGATATTACGCCGCCGGTGGTGTCTGTCAGTGCGGTTTATCCGGGGGCCAGCGCCCGTGATGTGGCGCAGGCTGTGGCTTCCCCGCTGGAAGCACAGGTCAATGGCGTTAGCCATATGCTGTATATGGAGTCCACCAGTAGCAATAATGGCAGCTATCAGCTGAGTATTACTTTCGCCAGTGGTACAGACCCCGATATGGCCGCCGTTGAGGTGCAAAACCGCATTTCTCAGGTGAGCGCCCAGCTCCCTGCGCAAGTCAATGAGAATGGTATTTCAGTGCGAAAACGGGCGTCTAATCTGCTGCTTGGGGTCAGTGTTTTCTCACCGAAACAGACCCATGACGCCCTGTTTGTCAGTAACTACACCAGCATTCAGTTGCGTGATGCTATTGCGCGTATCAATGGTGTCGGTGATGTGCAGGTGTTCGGTGCTCGTGATTACAGCATGCGAGTTTGGCTGGATCCGCAACGTATGGAAGCACTGAATGTTAGTGTGCAAGACATTGTCACGGCATTACAGCAACAAAACGTACAGGCCGCCGCCGGGCAGATTGGTTCGTCACCATCGATGCCCAACCAACAGCAAACCCTGACCATCAGTGGGCAAGGGCGACTGACCGACGCCCAACAATTTGCGAATGTGATTATTCGCAGCAATCCACAGGGCGGGATGATCCGGCTGGGTGATGTTGCCCGCGTCGCGCTGGGGGCGCAGAATTATCAAGTTAGTGCGGCACAAAACCAGACAGAATCCGCTTTTTTAGTGGTGTATCCAGTCCCTGGTGCTAATGCCCTGAATGTTGCCAATGGGGTGCGCGATGAAATGGCGCGGCTGTCGGCCTCTTTCCCACCGGATCTGGCCTATGAAATCAACTACGATTCCACTTTGCCGGTGACCGCCACTCTGCATGAAATCGCCATTTCACTGAGCTTAACCCTCATTGTGGTGCTGGCGGTGGTGTATCTGTTTTTACAAAGTATGCGGGCGACATTTATTGTCGCGCTCACCATTCCGGTTTCACTGTTGGGCACCTTTGCGGTGCTTTATGTCTTTGGTTACACGGCAAATACCCTCAGTTTGTTCGCCATTATTTTGGCGCTAACCATCGTGGTTGATGATGCCATTGTGGTGGTCGAAAATGTTGAACGCCTCCTCGCCAATGATCCAGAGTTGACTCCCGCGGCCGCCACCAAACAGGCCATGAGTCAGATTGCCGGGCCCATCATTGCAACCACTTTGGTGCTGATGGCGGTGTTTGTGCCGATAGCTATTTTGCCGGGCATCGTGGGGGAATTGTATCGGCAATTTGCCGTCACCCTCTCGGCGGCAGTTATCTTATCCAGTATTAATGCGTTAACCCTCAGCCCAGCGCTGTGCGCGGTGTTACTTAAGCGGCGGGAATTATCGAGCACGGGCTTGTTTGGTGGCATCAACCGTGGGCTAGACCGCGCCCGTGATGGCTATGTTGGCTTGACGGGGCGCATTAGCCGCCGTGCAGTGTTCAGCATTGCTGCTCTGCTGCTGGTGGGGCTGGCAACCTGGTGGGGTTATACCCGCCTGCCAAGCTCTTTCCTACCGGATGAAGATCAGGGCTATTTCTTTGTCAGTTTACAGCTGCCAGATGGCGCTTCGTTGAATCGCACTCAGACGGTAATGGATGAAATGTATCAGCAGGTTACCGCCAATACCGCGGTCGAGGACGTGATAAAAATCACCGGTTTCAGCTTGCTCAGTGGCAATAACTCGCCCAATGCCGGTTTTGCTATTGTCATGCTCAAACCTTGGGGGCAGCGGCCGCATATTGATAGGGTGCTGTCCAGCATTCAGGCCAATTTAGCCACGATACCTGCGGCGATGATCATGGCGGTAAACCCACCGGCTATCGCGGGGTTGGGCAGCGCGTCTGGTTTTGATTTACGGATTCAGGCACTGATGGGGCAATCGCCGCAGGAGCTGGCGCAGGTCAGTCAGGGGATTATTTTTGCTGCCAATCAAGACCCAAAACTCAGCCGGGTATTTACCACTTTCAGTGCCTCAGTACCTGAAGTTAATCTCAGTATTGATAGGGATCGCGCCGCCTTGCTACAGGTGCCGGTCAGCCGTATTTTCCAAACCCTGCAAACCTCACTCGGCGGGATGAATGCCGGTGATTTCATCCTGGATAACCGCATGTTTAGGGTGCAATTACAAAATGATATGGATTTCCGCCAGCGCGCTGCGCAGATAAATAACTTGAATGTGCGCAGTGATAACGGGGCCTTGGTCAGCCTGGCAAATCTGGTCAGATTAACTCCTGCTGTGGGCGCACCTTTTATTAGTAATTTCAACCAATTCCCTTCGGTAGCCATTAGTGGTTCTGCCGCCGATGGGGCCAGTTCTGGGCAGGCAATGGCGGCGATGGAAGCGCTTTTGGCACAGAATTTACCGCAAGGTTACAGCTATAGCTGGAGTGGGATGTCATGGCAGGAGCAGCAAACTGGCGGGCAGGTCATCTTTATTTATCTGGCGGCGTTGGTGTTCGCCTATCTGTTCTTGGTGGCCCAATACGAAAGCTGGAGTATCCCGCTGGTGGTGATTCTGTCGGTGGTGTTTGCCGTCGGCGGGGCGGTGGCGGGATTGTCAGCGATGGGCTTTGCCAATGACGTCTATGCGCAAATCGGGCTGGTGCTGCTGATCGGGTTGGCGGCCAAAAATGCGATATTAATTGTCGAATTCGCCAAAACCCGGCGAGAAGAGGGCGCAAGTATTGCACAAGCGGCACAAGAGGGTGCCAAACAGCGTTTTCGCGCCGTGATGATGACGGCGATTTCGTTTATTCTCGGCGTGATGCCGCTGGTGTTTGCCAGTGGCGCTGGCGCAATGAGTCGCCAGATTATTGGTATCACGGTGTTTGGCGGGATGCTAATGGCTACCGCTGTGGGGATTTTGTTTATTCCAGCCCTGTATTTGCATATTCAGCGGCTGCGAGAATGGACTAAAACCCGCAAACATTCTGAGGACGAAGGGCCGCAGCAGTAAATTTTCGCTAGCTTATCTGCCACCTCGCCCTGGGGTGGCAGTGCTGTTTATTCAGTTGAATATCTAACCGGATATGGCAGGAAAATCCTCGCGGCCCAGCATCTCAATATGACCCACGGATTATTGAGAGGTCGGTCACAGTCTAAATATGATTTAAATCAATAAAATTCATTTCTATACAGTGACTTACACTTCTCTTCAAATCTATCTTTGACCCTCACCCAAGGGGAGGGTTTATATTCCTACTCAGCTTATCTGCAACGCCCATTATTTGGGGTGTTGATATTCTTATTCTCATTGAAAGGACATCATAATAGTGAACAAGACATTTGCTGTAACTGCCCGGTTGGCGATGGTTGCTCTCGCGGCTGTGACTTTCAGCCATTTTGCTTTGGCACAATCAACCGCGAACGCAGAAACGGATTTTTTGGCTCAACAGGGTTTAGCGGGTAAAACGACGGAACAAATGATTGAGTCCATCGATCAATCCAAACAACCGCGCCCATTGGCGTATTCCGCCTCGGTAACGGGTACTGAACTGAAATTATCTGATGGGCAGCAGCAATTTTCTTTCCCATTAGGCGATAAATTTTATCTCTCCTTTGCTCCTTATATTAGCCAAACCCACCCCTGCTTTAATCACAGTTTATCAGGGTGTCGTGGCGAACTGGCGAATACGGCATTTGATGTGAAAATCACAGATAAAGCCGGCAAAGTTATCGTGCAAGATAAACTTACCAGCTATCAAAATGGTTTTATTGGCGTCTGGCTGCCACGTAACACCGAAGGAACTATTGAAGTCAGTTATCAAGGTCTTAAAGCGGTATCGCCTTTTGCTACCCAAGCGGAGAGCCAAACTTGCATGACGACATTACAACTGAAGAAATAAGCCTTTAACAGACGATAAACCCAGTCAGTTGGCGGGGAAAGGGGCGTAACGGCGTACACCGTCGGAGCGCCCATAGGGACAGTTGCCCGGCTGGTTTGGAGCTGATAATGCCGGTTTGTTATCAACCTCCTAATTTGTTTTAATATATTTAAGGATTTTTCATATTAAAAGCAGGGCTGATAGTGGCAAAAGATCATGTTGTTATTGTTGTTGATATGCAAAACGGCGTTTTTGCCACCCCCCGCTTTGATCGTGAAGGTCGAGTCGCTCGAATCAATCAGCTAATAGACCATGCCAGTCAGGTTATTTTTATCCAGCATATAGAAGATGAAATGACTGAAGGAAGTGAATTATGGCAACTATTGGCGGAATTACATCAGCCAGAGCATGCTATTTCGGTGAATAAAACTGCCTGTGATTCATTTTACCGCACCTCACTTGATGAGGTGCTGGCGCAGTTGGGGGCGACTCATTTAACGCTCTGTGGCTGTGCCACGGATTATTGTGTAGATACCACAGCCAAAATTGCTGCCAGCAAAGGTTACGCCTTGACCATTGCTGCAGATGCTCACACCACCGCGAATCGACGCCATGTCACTGCTGAACAACTCATTGCACAACATAATGAGGTATGGGCTGAGCTGGCAATTCCGGGCAATCGCATTACAGTAAAAACCACCCAGCAAATTCTGGCCGATTGGCAACAGTGAAAAGAGTCACTTCACGCTGCTGGTGTGGCAGCCGTGTGCTCAGAGCCTAATGATACTGTATCGCATCATTAGGTTCTGTTTACTTATTATTGCGTGCCACAACTCCCTCCTTTCTTATACCTGACTCACTCCCAAGATATTAAATACCTTGACTAAAGTTAGCCCAAGCAGCTCAGTTCATATTGGTGAGTGAAGGGATAAATAATGATGTGCTGTAATTAAATACTCCTCACTTTACAAAAAAGTCAGCAAGAGCATGCAGACATAACTCCAGCTTAACTCCTTATAAAATTGCATCAATAAAGCTGGGGTAATTACATTGTCTCACCAATAAATAACTATTATTTAACCCGCGCAGCTATAAGTATAACAATCACATTTATGGTGATAGGAATTGTGAAATATCAAAGTGGTATTTTCCAGGTAATTAAAGAAAATATATCCACAATAAAATAGGATTATTTCCTACTTGATTGTGTGAATATTCAGCTCTTTTGTGTGATTAATCTTTTTATGATCTATATCAATAAAAAATATACATCTAAAAATAGATTTCATATTGGTGTTTACTTTTTGAATTCTCATTTACTTGGTTATTAATTCTAGTTTTTTAGAAAAAAGCAGTTTGTTTAGCTAGTTTTAATGGTTAGTGAAATATATCTAAAAGTAGGATAAATCTTGTTAGAATTTAAAAATGAAGTATAAATAATAGTATGTAAATTACATCGCATCAGATAAAAGTGTTATTTCTTCTAGCTGGCTTGATATTAAACGAGGCCTTCCGGGTACGTTTGTCTGCTGCTAATCCAGAGTTTTTGTTTTTAAATCGATAATTGCTTACCTATTAAATCGTTAGATTGTAACTGTTATCAGTTATCTATTTCTTTTGGTGGCAATTTCCATTAATAAATTCTCAATAAAGCATTGATTATTTTAAGAGCATATATGAACACAATCTTTAAAGTTATTTGGAATATATCATTGAATGTATGGGTTGCAGTGGGTGAATTGGCCAAGGGAAAACAGAAGTCAAAAACGGTGCGCCGGGTTAGTGCTTCTCAAACATCTCCCGATGCTATAGCCAAGTCTTTCCCTGCAAAAATAGGTCTTTTAGCTGCGGCTATCGCCGGACTGCTTAGTGCTCAGCCTGCATTTGCTATTACCTCTGCCGAATGTGCCTCTATGGGGACGAGTTGTGTTGCGGTAGGCACCGCTGCTGCCTTAAATACGGCACTGTCCAGTGGGACAGCAACGACAATATTGCTGCTGAATGACATTACGATGAACGGTAATATTACGGTAAATCAGGTCGCCAACAACCGGAAAGATTTAGTCATTGATGGGGGCGGATTCTCTTTAACAACGGGGAGTTACTCATTCAATTTTTCTAATCAGGTTAATGCGGCTTGGGGGGGCGCAGGCTCGTTTACCCTATCTAATTTATCCGCACTAAATTCTTCGACAACCGGAGGAAATAACGTTATTTCCATGCCTGGGGCCACCAGCGCTATTAACATTATTTTCGACAATATTGGCAGCACAACCGACAGTATGCTGGCAGTTTTGGGGAATATAGGTGCAGGCGGGACACCGAACTTAAATAGCCAGTTAGTTTTAGGCAATTTTACCCAACCGCTGACATTAACCTTTGGCACTAACCATCAGTTGGCGCAGGCCAGCAATATCAAATTTACCGGGCATTTTGACTTAACGGCGACTACTGGTTCTTATCCGGCGGTATTCTGGACTAACTCAGCTAATAACTACAGCCTGATAAATTTTAGCAGCACTGCTGATGTTTCCATTACTACACCGCAGCTTACCAATGGTTCTGGCGGGAATGGATACTATCAATATACTCTGGAGGATGGCGCTAAATTTACGTTAAATTCTGACCAGTATGTCTTTGATATTGCAAATAATGGTTTGAAAATTGGTAGTTATGACGCCACCACTGGATTTGGCGAGGGTGCGGTAGTCAAACTGGCTACACAAAATAAGGGTGTTATCACTTCTGGGCATGGCATCAGTAATACTGGTGGCAGTAATGCCAATGGCATGGGAAATGGTGCCGCCGGAAGCGTTGATGTTATCTACAACTTGGCTACAGGCTCTTCAATCAATCAATCTGCTATTAATAGCATTGGGATACTGGCAAACAAAACCGGGGCGACAAACAGCAGTGGGATTTATATTAGCTCAGGTGCCACGATTAAAGCCGGTACTGCGGGTATTTCAAGCTCTCACGCAGGTAATGGCAAAATTATTCTGGAAAACAAAGCAACAGGAGGCATTACTGCGGGGGTCGGAATATCTGCAACCAACAGCGGCTCTGCCAGCATTGATATTGCTAATAAAGGCGTAATTACCGCCACAACAGGGATGGTTGCCAGTAATACTGGTGCTGCTACCGCCAGTGTTGATGTTGCCAATAGCGGTACGATTAATAGCACTAGCGCAGGGATTACTATTTCCTCGACCAATGGTCAAATAGTCAACGTTGTGAATACTGGCGGGACAATTAACGCCACTGGCGGAACAGGGATTAACGTTCTGGCTAATGCGCTGTTGAATATGGTGGGGGGGACTATCACCACAACAGGTATAGCGACGGGAATCACCTTTGCTGGCACCAATAATAGCCATGTGTTGACTGATTTAATTCTGAATATGAATGGCACCGGTGCCGCGTTCTCAAAAGCGACGGGTGTCAATCTGACGTTAAACCATATTATTTTCAATACAGTAACTGGCACAGTGTTCAATAGCCTGGCCGGTCTGACCTTCGCCGACAGTGCTAATGGCCGCAATGAGATTAATGTCACGGGAGCCGGAACTGGGATAAATTCTGCCGGTGGCGTGGATCTTAGCACCGCTTATCTGAATATTAATATTGACGGCAGTGCTGGCACTGGGCTGAAAGTATCTGATGGTGCCTCGGCGCTGACGACGATTGGTGCTAATACCCAGATTAATGCGACTGGTGCAACGGCGATTAGTTTCACGGGGACAACAGCAAAAACGCTAACGAATAATAGCACCATTAATGGTGCAGTGACATTTGCCGGAACAGCGGCAAACACCATCAATAATAATGGGATTTTGAACGGCACATTAACGGCCGGTTCCGGTAATGACAGCTTGGTGTTGGGCAGTGCCTCGCAAAGTAATGGCGCGATTAATCTGGGGGATGGCAATAATAATGTCACCATCCAGAATGGTGCCCAAGTCACTTCTATTACCACCGGAAGCGGCGATGATATCTTCACCATCAATAATATGACGCTAGGGAGCACTTATTTAGGCCTCCTTAATGCCGGGGCGGGCGCCAATACCCTGAACTTCAATACATCAATGGATTCTTTGGCGAGTGACACCTCACTACAGGGCTTCGCCAATATTAATCTTACCGACAGCCAAATTACATTGGCTGCTGCCAGCAATGTGGGCAGCGGTGTAATGAATATCGACGGCGGCAGTGAGTTGCTTTTTAGCAATACATTCAATGGTATTTTGGATGCCTCATTGGGCCATGTTGCAAGCGGAGATGGTTCGGCCATTGTAAATAATGGTGCCAATGTCCGTTTAAGTCAGGCGAGTGCTTTTACGGGTGATTGGCAGATTAATCAGGGCGGTACTCTGACGGCCAGTAACAGTAACCAGTTGGGCACCACCGCCATTGCGCTCAATGGCACCTTGAATCTGAATGGCATAGCCACTTCTAATAATGCCCTGACTGGAACCGGACTCTTAAATATTGATACTGCCAATAACACCTTCAATTTTGGTGTTAATACCGGTACTGCGTTCGCGGGTTCGGTGGATATAGCAAACAGTACTTTTGTTCTGGGCGGAGGGAATACCGGCGCGCTGAGCAACGCCTCTTTTATCGCCTCCGGTGGGACTTTGGTGGCAGTGAATAGCGGCAATCAGGCGATAGGGAATTTGACACTTAACGGTGCGTCGGTAGCATTTGCCGCCGGTAGCAAGATTGATACTGGCACATTGGCGGTAAACGCCGACAGCATAATCAAAGTTGCGCCAGACTTGACCACCGGTGGGAATTTACTTGACCAAGATACCACTATCTCAACCCAATTAATTGGCAGCAACAATACGTTGACTGCGATCGATCTCGCCCGCCTGACCTTACAGGATCTCTTGGGGAATAACTTGGGTGCGGATGCTTTTGCGGATGTTATTCAGGGCGGAAATAAAGTAGCTGAATCCATCTATAACTACGCCTTATCGGGCGTGGGTGGCGGCTTGAGTCTGACCGCAGGGCTGACCAGAATGATATTACTCTCTGGTGAGACGTTAACCCTGACGTCACAGGGGGCGGTGGACATTAATAAGTTGCTGACCGCTCAACTGACCGGCAGCGGCAATCTTGCTATTGGCACTGATAACAGCGAAATGACGCTCACCAATGCTAGCAATAATTACACCGGCAACACGTCGGTTAATGGCGGTATTTTGAATCTGGGCAGC
>NZ_ACCD01000053.1 GCF_000173775.1 Yersinia rohdei ATCC 43380 | reverse complement strand
AAGGACGAAGGGTATTACCAATCAATACCAGCCTGAGCCTTAACCCCACTCTCAAATGCATGCTTCACTGGCCGTAACTCACTGACCGTATCGGCAAGAGCAATTATATCGCGATGACAGGCACGGCCGGTGATAATAACGCTTTGGTTTTCGGGTCGGTTTTTTAGTGCGGTAATGATTTCATCTAATGCTAAATAGCCGTAGGTGACCATATAGGTTAATTCATCTAAAATGACCAGATGATAGGAGGGGTCAGATAGCATTCGGCAACCCTGTTCCCATACCTCTTTTGCCGCGAGCGCGTCCGCCGTCTTATTTTGTGTGTCCCAGGTAAAGCCTGTTGCCATAATATGGAACTCGACGCCGTTGCGTGCCAACAGATTATATTCACCGTTTTCCCAGGTTCCTTTAATAAATTGCACCACACCCACTTGCCTATTGTGGCCAACGGCTCTGGTTGCTGTACCAAAAGCGGCGGTAGTTTTTCCTTTGCCATTGCCGGTAAAGACAATAATGACGCCGCCCGTTTTAGTTGCTTGCGCAACCCGTGTCTCAACTTGTTCTTTAATATGTTGCTGCCGCTGTTGATAACGCTCTTCGCTCATAGTAATACCCTCGCGCAAATCTATTGCTGACAGCCAGCACAGGCCTTCATTTGGATCTGGTCAAAAAAGGAATTACCTTTGTCATCAACTAAAATAAAGGCGGGGAAATTGCTGACTTCCATTTTCCATACCGCTTCCATTCCCAGCTCTGGATACTCAATACATTCCAGACTTTTGATATATTCCTGGGCTAAAATAGCCGCCGAGCCGCCGATACTGCCTAAATAAAATCCACCGTGTTTATGACATGCCTCCGTAACCTGCTGGCTGCGATTGCCTTTTGCCAGCATCACTAAACTTCCTCCATGAGATTGTAAGAGGTCTACATAAAGATCCATGCGGCCTCCGGTGGTTGGCCCCATTGACCCTGAGATATATTCATCTGGCTTTTTCGCCGGCCCCGCATAATAGATAGGGTGGTCTTTCATGTATTGCGGTAATTCCTCCCCCTGCTCCAAACGCTCTTTCAGTTTTGCGTGGACAATATCGCGGGCGACAATCAATGAGCCATTAAGTGATACACGGGTTGATACCGGATAATCAGAAAGCTGCCGACGAATTTCCTCCATCGGTTGGTTAAGATTAATATTAACCACCGTCCCTTCGTTATTCATCCGCAAAGACTCAGGGATGTATTGCTCAGGGTGTTGTTCCAATTTTTCCAGCCAGATGCCGTCTTTATTTATTTTGGCTTTAATATTGCGGTCAGATGAGCATGAAATAGCCATACCTATTGGGCAAGAACCACCATGACGTGGCAGACGAATAACTCGCACATCGTGAGCAAAATACTTGCCACCAAACTGAGCGCCTAAGCCAAACTCACGAGAGGCCTGAAGTAACTCTTGTTCCAATGCTGTATCACGAAACGCCTGCCCGTATTCGTTTCCTACTGTAGGTAAGTTGTCATAGTATTTGGTTGACGCCAGTTTGGCTGTCTTCAATGTTAATTCCGCAGATGTTCCTCCCACCACAAACGCAATATGATAAGGAGGGCAAGCCGCCGTTCCTAAACTCCTCATTTTCTCAATTAAAAAATTCTTCAGCTTGGTTGGTTCCAGTAGCGCCTTGGTTTCCTGATACAGCGCAGCTTTATTGGCTGAACCACCGCCTTTATTTACAAACAGGAACGAATATTGCGCGCCAGTCGTTGCGAAAATATCAATCTGCGCCGGTAAATTGGTGCCCGTATTCACCTCGTTATACATATCCAATGCGGCATTTTGCGAATGCCGCAAATTATCGTCACGGAAAGTATTATAGACACCACGGGATAATGCTTCTGCATCATCAATATCCGTCCACACACGCTGGCCTTTTTTGGCAACAATCGTTGATGTACCGGTATCCTGGCAGTTTGGTAAAATACCCTTAGCTGAAATTTCTGAATTACGTAAAAGTTGGAGCGCCACATATTGGTCGTTTTCGCTGGCTTGTGGGTCATGTAAAATAGCGGCAACTTGCTGTTGATGTGCAGGACGCAGGAAAAAAGAGGCATCATGAAAAGCTTGCTGTGACACTAATGTCAGAGCTTCTGGTTCAATTTTTAATATTTCTTTTCCATCAATTTCAATAGTAGAAACATATTTATTTGTTAATAAGTAATAATCTGTTTCATCCTCAGAAAGAGGAAACATATCTTGATAAATAAAATCATTTTTATACATTATTTTCACTCTATTAGCCAATAGGTAAACAGCAAGAAGAAATCAGAAACATTTATATTAAGTTGGATTTAGATATATATTTAAGAATATCAGACACATTATGCGTCTCATTATTGACTGGATAAAATAAAAAGCAATTGTTCTCTGTGCAACACCTATTGCTTATTAGTTAATAAGTAACAAAAATACTTTATTAAATTTAAAAAAGCAGCACTAAACTCAACAATAGTTTTATTCGCTGCCTTCTTATAGGTATCAGTTAACCCATGTCCTTTTTAATTCTTCTTCTTTCGATTTACTATGAACCCAGCGGCTAAATTTTTGTAAACTTCGCAGCCCTCTTTTGCCATCTTTATAGGTCAGAACAAAATGGTTACCGGTGCTCATGGGTAAGTCACAAGGAATAACCATATCGCCATTTTCTAAATCTTTATGAATGGCAAAACGAGGTAATAACGCCACCCCAAGATTAGAGCGCACAGCGGATATCAACATTGATAAAAGGTCAAATCGAGGCCCCATTCGCACCCTGGGGTTATTAACTCCAGATAAAGCAAACCAATCATACCAAGAGTCCAAACGGGTCGTCTGATGCAGCAGTGTAAATTCATCCATTAATTGTTCTGCGCGCATAACCTTTTTATCATCGCGCCATAACATACTGCTACAGACCGGAACCAGTTCTTCTTCAAATAGATGCTCATTTTCGGCCCACGGGCTACTAAAATCTTCCCGCATAATCGCCGCGTCATATTTTAAGTTTAAAAAATCAGCAGGTGTGGTCAGTGCAATTAAATTAAGTACAATTTCTGGATGATTTTCATGAAAATCACTTAGATTGGGGATCAACCAATGTGTGCTAAATGTGGGGGTTACTGCCAACTCTAGAACTTGCTGAGTCGACTGATAAGACATAATACTTTGTGTATCTCTTTCCAATTGCTCTAATGTATCTCTAACTAAACCAAGATAATAACGCCCAGCATCATTAAGAAAAATCCGCTTACGCACATGGTGGAATAGTGAAACGTTGAGTAACTCTTCCAATGCCGTGATTTGGCGAAAAACAGCACTTTGAGTTAACGCCAGCTTCTCCGCAGCGCGTGTATAGCTTTCATATTGAGCAACTGCTTCAAAAGTCACCAATAAATCTGTTTTAGGAATTTTGCACCGCATTGTAACTCACCCATTATTTCATAAAGTCATTGATTAGATAGCCTGCTATGCCGGGGTTTTATATTATAAATTTAATGCTGGATTTTATTTGGTTTTTAACATACACAAATTTATTTATATAGACATAACACTAAATCGTTTTTGTGATAGCCCTCATAATTATCAATATAAAATGCAATGTTAATGTTAAAAATAAAGGAAATGAATAAAAACATAATTAATGACAATGAAAATAAATAAAGTGACAACTTTAAACCAAAAATTGAACATCATATATTCTGAAGAGTTCATTCCATAAAATTATTAAATAATGGGAGCAGGGTCAAGTATCTACTGCTGCGGTTCATGGATAATGAGCCCGTTCTTAAACTATGTCTTATTTTATTTAATATATTCTTGAACGTTAATTTCAAAAACATCATGCTTTCTCTGCTATAAAGGTTGTTCTAATGAGTGTAGGAAAAGTGTTATTAGTTGGTGCAGGCCCTGGGGATGCTTCATTAATCACTGTCAAAGGATTACTGGCAATCCGTGCAGCTCAAGTTATCGTCCATGACCGTTTAGTTAATACCGAGTTAATTTCTCAAGCTCCGCCAAATTGCCAAATTATTAATGTAGGAAAAACCTCAAATCACCATCCGGTTCCGCAAGAACATATCAATCAAATTTTGGTCGATCATGCTTTAGCCGGTAAAAATGTTGTGCGTCTTAAAGGGGGTGACCCTTATGTATTTGGCCGTGGCGGCGAAGAGGCTGAAAGTCTCTCACATTATGGTATTCCCTTTGAAATAGTACCCGGCATCAGTTCTTCAATTGGTGGATTAGCCTACGCGGGGATCCCTGTCACCCACCGTAATTACGCTTCCAGTTTTCATGTTGTCACCGGACATATGTGTCAGGGAAATGAACCACAAAATTGGAATGCATTAGCACAGTTAGACGGCACCTTAATCATATTGATGGGCATGAGTCGGCAAGAAGAAATTTGCCAGCTATTAATCCAGGGAGGAAAATCACCCGATACACCTGCCGCCGCGGTGATGTATGCCAGCCATCAGCAACAGGTTATGGCCAAAGGAACCCTCAGCACGCTAAAAGATGAAATAGCACGTAAAAAGGTGCATGCCCCAGCACTGTTGGTCATTGGAAAAGTCGTCAATCTTAGTGATGTTTTGGCCTTTACCTCTCACCAAATCGATATCAACCATGAACCACTATTGCAGGCAATATAATGTGTTGCCGGCAAAAATAATAATGTATTGTCGGTAAAAATATTTTTGTTGTAAGGACTGTTCTCATGGCTGAAGCCTGCTGCCCTGCCTCCTGTGGTGAATTGCTCCAAGGGTGGATTTTGGGCGGAGAAAAACTTATCTCCTGCCCCATAAATTGGTATAGCCGGGTGTCAGTAACATTAGGAAAACCAAGCAGATTTGAGCGACCACGTATGCGCCAAATGGTTAAGCAGGTTTTACTGCACTTTGGTCAATCGCCGCTATTAGCTGAGAATATCTGTATCGAGTTCGAATCGACAATTCCCGTGGCGAAAGGATTGGCCAGCAGTACCGCAGATATTGCGGCAACCGCTATCGCTACCACTCGATTGCTGGGGCAATCGCTGTGTGACGAATCTCTCGCTAAACTCTGTGTGGCGCTTGAACCTACTGATAGCACCATATTTAAGAATTTGACTCTTTTTGACCACCAGACCGCACAAACTCAGCTGCCATTTCCCTGGTTACCTGACATCGATATTGTGTTGCTCGAGAGTCCACAGACATTATTGACCGAAGAATTCCATAAAAGAAATCGCCACTCTTTACTGGTGAAACAGGCACCTAATTTAGCAAAAGCGATGCAACAGTTTCAGTTAGCCAATGAAAAACGCTGCTGCTATCGGCTTGGAGAAGCAACCACCTTGAGTGCTATCGCCAGTGAATCGCTACTGCCTAAACCCGAATTCCATCAATTGTTAGATATCGTTGAGCGCAGTGGAATTTATGGTTTGAATGTGGCCCACAGTGGCAGTGTCATTGGGTTGTTGCTTAATCATCGTCAACATGATGTTGACCAGCTTCTTAATATTCTCGCCCAAAAACAATTGATTAAATACTATCCTCAAACTCATTTAGTCAAAATGGTCGCCGGTGGGGTGCGTTAGTAAGAAACAGGTTATCACCACAGTTTTATTGGCAATTAACTCTAATTAATCATGATAATAACACTGGTGTTTATTACAAATTCAGTCGTATTGATAGAAATAAAATCAGTTATTTGTGATGCAAGTAAAGAATATAAAATCATAGCGTAATAAAATATTTATCCACCAAAAAATAAAATATGACCTTCATCACAATAGTGAAATTAAATATTTACCCAACCTGGATCACACTTTTAATTTAAATATTACAGGGAGCAGTAATAACATTCGATAACTATCATTAACAACTTTGCATCAATTATTTTATCTTACTGATTTTACTATATTTAAATACATTAAAAACAGAGAAAATAAATAAATTCAATTGTTTTTATTTTTTTCAAGATCTCCTGACAATATATCAATTGTATTTAAACCACCGGAGAAGCACATTAGAAAACAATGAAACCTCTGCAATTCACAATCAAGTTTTATAGGCGCAGAGAAACACTGACAGTAATTAGAAATAAAAAATCTTAATTTATCGTGGAATTTTCAATACTAGGTTTAATTTTCCACCCACAAAAAAATATAGCATTTGTATTCTACATAGAGGGCTTAACATGCAAAATCCAACAATTGTTATTGGCGTCATTGGTGCTGATTGCCATGCTGTTGGTAATAAGGTGCTAGACCGAGTATTTACCATGCACAATTTCAATGTAATTAATCTCGGCGTGATGGTGAGTCAAGATGAATATATTGATGCAGCCATTGAAACCGGCGCTCAGGCGATTGTCGTTTCCTCTATTTATGGGCACGGCGAGGTAGATTGCATCGGCATGCGTGAGAACTGCATTGAACGTGGGATCGGTGAAATATTGCTCTATGTCGGTGGGAATCTGGTTATCGGCAAACATGATTTTTCAGAAATAGAAACAAAGTTTAAAGATATGGGCTTCAACAGTGTCTTCGCACCAGACTCAGATCTGGAATTAGTCTGTTCCCTGATGAAACGCGATATTGGCTGTATCAGACAAGCAGAGGAAGTAGCCGAGGGCGTGCAATGATCAGCGTTTCTATCGATATTGGCTCCACCTGGACCAAAGGAGCGGTATTCGAGGTGGATGATAACGATAATATTGCCGTGAAGAATTATGCGTTATCCCCCACTACGCCACATCATTTAGCTGAAGGGTTCTTTTCTGTTTTGAATAAGATCCTGGAGGTTAGTGATGCACGACCATTATTAGCCGCAGGGAAAATCAATATTGATTATTCCTCTTCCGCTAAAGGGGGGCTTTCTGTTGCCGCCATCGGATTAGTGCCAAATATTACTTTGGAATCGGCCAAAGTGACTGCGCATTCCGCAGGTGCAAAAGTATCGCAGCATTTCGCCTATAACCTGAATAAGTCTGATGTGCGGGCTTTGGAACAATCACCGCCAGATATCCTGCTCTTTACCGGTGGCACTGATGGTGGAGATTGTAGCCACGGCTTATTGAATGCCAAGCTCTTGGCTCAATCAAATCTTGAATGCGCCATTATTTATGCCGGAAATCGTGATCTGGATGATGATGTGCAGGACATTCTCGGCGGCAAAGATTTAACTATTGTTGATAATGTTCTGCCAAATCTTGATAGCCCTAATCCTTATGGTGCCAGGAAAGCGATTTGTGACATTTTTCTGCAAAAAATTGTTAAGGGGAAAGGGTTAGATGTCATCGTCGATCAGACTGGCGAAGAACCTTTACCGACCCCCTATTCGGTTTTTGAATTAGTTCAGCATATTCGCCAACACGTGCCCGGTTGGGAAACTTTCATGTTGATCGACATGGGGGGAGCAACCACAGATATTTATTCCTCTTATAACAATCATTTAATGCCAGACACTGTCATGCACGGGCTCCCTGAGCCGCTCATCAAGCGAACTGTCGAGGGCGATTTGGGCATGCGCGTTTCAGCTATTAATGCTGGCGAAACCGGCGCGTTAATGATTGAACATTATTTTGCCCATCAACAGACCAAAATCGATGCTTTTTATAACTATCTAAAGTATGCCACCGCCCACCCCGGTTATGTGCCAGCTAACGATGAAGAGTGTGTATTTGACCAATTGCTCGCCGGGATTTGCGTCGGCTATGCCGCAGAGCGCCACGCCGGCACCAAAACCCAAGTCTGCACCTGTGCTGGCAATATTGACCTCCAAATCGGCCGAGATTTAAGCCTGGTGAAGAAAGTCATTGGCACCGGCGGATGGCTCTCCAGAGCAGATTCGTTCGATATTCATAACTGGCTGAAACATCGTGATTTTAATGATAAAGGCAAACAAGTTCTGTTGCCTGACCAGTTTGAGTATTACCAAGATACGCAAGGTTTGCTTCCCCTGCTCGCTAATGTCGCTCGGCGCTTTCCAAAAGCGGCTGCCCAGACTGGCGTTCGAATTTTGAACAATTGATTTTTGAACAAATAATAATTGGAGTCATGATGGAACTTCGAAATAAAAAGCTTTCTTTAGACGATTTTATGACCGAGCGCTTTCACGTCTTAAAAACTTGGCACACCGGTAAGGATGTGGAGAATTTTGAAGATGGCGTGAAATATCAGCAGACTATTCCTGAGTCAAAAAACTTTGCCAAAGCCTTATTTGAAGCTGATAGCAAGGGAATCACCCTAAGCCAGCCTCGTGCTGGGGTGGCGCTGATTGAAGAACATATTGAACTGCTAAAAACGCTGCAAAAAGACTGCGACCTGTTGCCGACCACCATTGATGCCTATACCCGCCTTAATCGCTATGAAGAAGCGGCCGTCGGCATCCAAAAATCCATTGAAGCGGGGACATCAAAGCTTAATGGGTTACCGGTGGTCAATCATGGCGTAACCGCCTGCCGCCGCATCACAGAATCCTTGTCTAAACCACTGCAAATCCGCCACGGCACACCAGATGCACGCTTGCTGGCCGAGATAGCGATGGCCAGTGGATTTACCAGCTACGAAGGCGGCGGGATTTCGTACAACATCCCTTATGCCAAACGTGTAACGCTGGAAAAATCCATCCGCGACTGGCAGTACTGCGACCGGCTGATCGGGGTATATGAAGAGCACGGGATCCGCATCAATCGCGAGCCATTTGGCCCCTTAACGGGCACGTTAATCCCGCCATTCGTTTCCCATGCAATCGCCATTATTGAAGGGTTATTGGCATTAGAACAAGGGGTTAAGTCGATAACTGTCGGCTACGGTCAGGTGGGCAATGTGGTGCAAGATATTGCGGCTATCCGCTCTTTACGTGAGCTGGCCGATGAGTATTTCCACGCCAATGGCTACGAAAATTACGAACTCAGCACAGTATTCCATCAATGGATGGGTGGCTTCCCGGAAGATGAGTCTCGTGCATTCGCCGTTATCTCTTGGGGTGCTGCGGTCGCCGGTATGGCGGGCGCTACCAAGGTGATTACCAAAAGCCCACATGAAGCTTATGGCATTCCAACTGGCGAGGCCAATGGTCAAGGGCTGAGAGCATCAAACCAAATGCTGAACATGGTTCGCGATCAAAAATTCCCACCTTGTGTGGAAGTTGATCGCGAAGTTGAGCTGATTAAACGCGAAGTTCGCGCCGTAATGAACAAGGTATTGGAATTGGGTCAAGGCGATATCGCAATAGGGACTGTCCGTGCCTTTGAAGCCGGTGTGCTGGATGTTCCTTTTGCACCAGCGACCTGCAATTTGGGAAAAATGATGCCAATCCGTGATAACCACGGTGCCATCCGCGTGTTCGATGCCGGTTCTGTCCCGCTGCCGAAAGATGTTCTGGCACTGCACCATGATTTTGTCGCCGAGCGGGCCAAAGAAGAGGGCCGCACACCGTCATTCCAAATGATCATTGACGATATTAACGCCGTATCTCACAGCAAATTAATAGGAAGACCATAATGAAAATCAAACAAGTCCTGTTCACTGCCGGTAACTCATCTTTCTATTTTGATGATCAACAGGCAATCAAAAACGGCGCAAAACTGGATGGTTTTATCTATCAGGGCCAGCCTGTGACTGATGGTTTTACCTCAATTCGTCAGGCTGGCGAATGTGTAAATATCCAATTAATACTAGAAAACGGGGCCGTCGCCGTGGGTGACTGCGCCGCAGTACAGTACTCTGGTGCCGGTGGTCGTGATCCGTTATTTATTGCCGCTAACTTTGTTCCTTTCCTGGAAAAACATATCAAGCCCTTGCTGGAAGGCCGTGATATCAGCGAGTTTCGCCTGAATGCGCGCTTCTTTGATGAAGTGACCATCAATGGCAAACCGCTACATACGGCGATCCGTTATGGTCTTTCCCAAGCTTTATTGGATGCTACCGCATTAGCCACCGGCCGCTTAAAAGCAGAAGTCGTGTGTGACGAATGGCATCTGCCGCTTATCGCCAAGCCAATCCCGCTGTTTGGGCAAAGTGGCGATGATCGCTATATCGCCGTCGATAAAATGATCCTCAAAGGTGTCGATGTTCTGCCACATGGTCTTATTAATAATGTGGATGAAAAACTGGGGCGCAATGGCGAAAAACTGCGTGAATATGTGCGTTGGTTGGCGAAACGCGTTACTGATTTACGGGTTGACCCGAATTACAAACCTAACTTGCATATCGACGTTTACGGCACTATTGGCCTGATTTTCGATATGGATCCAATGCGCTGCGCAGAATATATCGCCAGTCTGCAAGAACAAGCGGGGGAGCTGGATCTGTATATTGAAGGGCCGGTTGATGCTGGCAATAAACCAGACCAAATTCGCCTGCTAACTGCAATTACCCAAAATCTGAAAAAACTGGGCTCTCCTGTCAAGATAGTGGCCGATGAATGGTGCAATACCTATCAAGATATTATTGATTTTACTGATGCCGGCAGTTGCCACATGGTGCAGATCAAAACTCCGGATCTGGGCAGTATCCACAACATTGTTGATGCCGTGCTGTACTGCAATAAAAAAGGGATGGAAGCCTATCAAGGCGGCACTTGCAACGAAACCGATATCAGCGCCCGCACCTGCGTGCATGTGGCTATCGCCTCTCGTCCAATGCGCATGCTTATCAAGCCAGGTATGGGGTTTGATGAAGGGATGAATATTGTGTTTAACGAGATGACTCGGACTATCGCGCAACTGCAAGCTAAGGCGAATTAATATGTCTAAAACCTTTAAAATTCTGTCGCCCACCGCCATCCTTGGTTACGGATTTCCAGAAGAAAGCTTTATGCGAGCAATGGAAGAATCGCCCGATTTAATCGCGGTAGATGCCGGTTCTTCCGACCCAGGCCCTCACTATCTGGGATCAGGTAAACCATTTACTGATCGCGCGGGGGTAAAACGAGACCTGCGTTACATGATAACTGCGGGCGTAACACAGGGGATCCCGGTGGTGATCGGCACTGCAGGGGGTTCCGGCGCGGCACCACATCTGGAATGGTGCCGCCAGATAATTTTGGAAATTGCCAACGAAGAATCGCTGAACTTTACTCTGGCGGTTATCCCCGCCGATGTCAGCAAAGCCGTGGTTCATGCTGCCCTTGATGCTGGCAAAATTCAGTCATTGGATTTTGTTCCTGAGCTCACCCATGAAGCCATTGATGCCACCACGTATATAGTGGCGCAAATGGGGGTCGAGCCTTTTCAAGAAGCCTTGCAAGCAGGTGCGCAAGTGGTATTAGGTGGCCGGGCTTACGATCCGGCATGCTTTGCAGCACTCCCTATAATGAAGGGTTTTGATGAAGGTCTGGCACTGCATTGTGGCAAAATTCTGGAGTGTGCCGCCATTGCCGCAACACCGGGGTCTGGCTCTGACTGTGCGATGGGAATTCTGGATGAAACTGGCTTTACGTTGAAAACCTTCAATGAGAAACGCCAATTCACAGAAACCTCCGCAGCAGCGCATACATTGTATGAAAAATCAGATCCTTACTTCTTACCCGGCCCAGGTGGAATATTGAATCTGTCGGCTTGCCAATTTAAAGATGTGGGTAATGGTCAGGTTCGCGTTAGCGGGTCGGTGCATGAAAATACCCCTTACGCAGTGAAGTTGGAAGGGGCTCGCCCAGTGGGGTATCGCACTATCAGTATTGCTGGCACCCGCGACGCGATTATGATTGCCGAGATCGATAACATTTTGCTTGAAGTCCGCAAAAGTGTTGAGAAAAACCTGAGTATTGCGCCTGACACCGTGCAGCTCAATTTTCATCTGTATGGCAAGAATGGCGTGATGGGAAAAATGGAGCCAGAGCCAAAAACCACTTCTTATGAATTAGGTATTTTGCTCGATGTAGTCGCCCCTTCCCAAGCCCAGGCAGACAGTATTTGTTCACTTGCCCGCTCGACCTTGCTTCATTATGGCTATATCGGCCGAATTGCAACCGCAGGTAATTTAGCTTTCCCATTCTCGCCATCAGATATTAGGGCAGGTCTGGTTTATGAGTTTTCCATTTATCATTTGATGGAATACACCCCGGAAATTGCCTTTAAGTTCAAGTTGGAGAATGTAACAGCAGAAGGAGTGATGGCATGAAAATATCAATATTGGAATTAGCTCATGTCGTCAGGTCAAAGAATGCCGGGCCATATGAATTAGTGTTGGATATCTTGTTCAAGAATAAAGATATCTATTCCAGCATTAAAGATTCTGGTCAGTTTCAAAAAGAACTCATCGCCAAAATCTATAAAATTGAACCTAAACTTGTTCATAGAATAGTGTGGTTCGACCCCGCCAATGCGGTCAAAATAGTTATGCCGCGTAGCTTGGTGTCCGGGGCTGTAGGCGATACCGATGTCTATGGTGCGCAACAACATGCGCCATTGCTGAAGCTCGAGTTCAATATTTAGTTTTTAATTAGCCGTAATATTAGAAGATAAATATCCGAAGAACCCGGTGCATTGTGCTGTCTGATGCACCGCTTTCGATATAACAACAAAATACAACACCGGTACTTTTATTGAAAATTTTATAAAAACTAAACCACCCTACTTATAAATGGAATCATTATGAAATCAAAGAATTTGACCACAATGATTATTTTGGGCCTGATAATAGGTATCATTGTCGGGTTTTTAATAAATTCCTTTAGCAGCCCTGAATTCGCCAAATCATACTCCTCTGAAATATCTATTTTCACCGATATTTTCCTACGTTTGATTAAAATGATTATTGCTCCATTGATTATCTCAACCTTGGTGGTTGGGATTGCAAAAATGGGTGATGCCAAAACCTTGGGACGTGTTTTCTCAAAAACACTATTCCTGTTTATTTGTGCCGCATTTATTTCAATTCTGCTTGGTCTGGTGATAGTTAATATCCTCAAACCGGGCGATGGAATCAACTTCGTTGCAGAAACTGCTAGCGCCGTTGATGGCATCAAACCTGTGCCATTCTCCGCGAAAGTGTTTATCTCGCATGCCATTCCGACCAGTATTGTTGATGCGATGGCACGCAATGAAATCCTGCAAATTGTCGTGTTCTCAATCTTTATGGGGATTAGCCTGTCGGCCATCGGCGAGAAAGCACAGCCTATCGTCTCCGTGCTGGACTCGCTGGCTCATTTGATGCTGAAGCTTACCGGCTATGTCATGCTATTTGCGCCACTGACCGTCTTTGCTGCTATTTCAGCGATGATTTCTGAACGTGGTTTAAGTGTGCTGGTCAGCGCCGGTATCTTTATGGGCGAATTCTATCTAACCCTTGGGCTGCTATGGCTTATTTTGATTGGCTGTTCAATTGTTCTGATTGGCCGTTGCACCTTGCGGTTAATTAAAGGTATCAGCGAACCGGCACTGCTCGCTTTTACCACTTCAAGTTCTGAAGCGGCCTTCCCCGGCACATTGGAAAAACTGGAAGAGTTTGGCGTTTCTAACAAAATTGCCAGTTTTGTTCTGCCCATTGGTTATTCCTTTAACCTGGTGGGCTCAATGGCCTATTGCTCTTTTGCCGTCATATTTATTGCTCAGGCATGTAATATTCATTTAAGCATGGGTGAACAGGTCACCATGTTACTGATTCTGATGCTGACATCTAAAGGTATGGCAGGTGTTCCTCGCGCGTCATTGGTAGTCATCGCCGCAACCTTAAGCCAATTTAATATTCCTGAAGCGGGCTTAATTCTGTTAATGGGTGTTGATCCCTTCTTGGATATGGGCCGCTCGGCCACCAACGTAATGAGCAATGCCATTGGTGCGGCACTGGTTGGACGCTGGGAAGGAGAACATTATGGTGAAGGCTGTCATGGTGTTGCCAAAAGGCGTGTTTATTGAGGAGGAAACTATTCTTGCTCAAGAAGTTTTCACTCTTGAAGCCCCCGCCAAATAATACCGCGAATATATTTTCGTTATTCTCGAAATATCAAGAACCTGGGCTGAGGTTAGTCTGGGTTTTTTTCGTTGTGTACAAGGTGATTTCTGAGTTGGAGAGTTGCTGAGTTTGGGGAAATTACTGAGTTTTGGGGATATTACCGAGGTACTTGATATAATGGTGGGTCGTGCGGGATGACTCGGCCGCTGGCCTCGCCCTGCGGGTCAACGCTTGCGCGTTGCTGTCTCGCTACGCTCGGCTCGAACCTGAACGCAGGTCTCACCCACACGATTTTGTGTAGTCTGTGATTGCTGAGTTTGGGGGATATTACTGAGGTAC
>NZ_ACCD01000054.1 GCF_000173775.1 Yersinia rohdei ATCC 43380 | reverse complement strand
ATTTGGAGGTGCAGCAAAAATGATATCAGGTGCATAACCGGTTGAATATTGACCGGTAAATTCATCATAGCACGGCTTATTTACCAATAAATTGATTCATATATAAAATGTGAAATTCACCGCGTTATGACCCGTATCACTGGGCGTGGGGGCTGTCGGCATAACCCTCTTAGAGGGGCATCAGCAGTATGCTAAGAGAGTGCGAATTTTAACCCAACACGCCGCCGGTGGGTTATTTATGTGATTGATATTCACCTCCACCGCGCTTGAGTGTATCCATTTTGTAACAATAATACATATCATTAAAAAGAGTGAAATAGATTGTTTAGCTCTTTGTTAATTAATGGAACTGTTAATAAGTCGAGAGCTGTAGTTATTTGGCAATCAAAATCACCAGAATTGGATAAATTAATAATTAATCACGTTAAGTTATTTATACACTCAGGGGTTTTCAGCTTTATTTTTTATAAAGTGACAATGACAATCTGGATTGTTAACCGATTTCAGGTAAGAATTTAGGTTAAGTGCAGTGTTAAAAAAAACATTTTTAGTCAATTGGTAACAGCATGAGAACTGATTTCAGCTGGTTTATTACACAAATTTTCACCTTTCATTCAGAACGCCACAAAGAACCCCTGCCGGCAAGGTTTTCGCGGGCTACATGACATTTTTAGTCGAAATATTTCTGCATTTTTAACTCTAAATTATTGCTTTTTTTACCCGCTACATTTACTTTTTTTGCCAATTTACTTATTTTATTTTTAAGTTAAATAGAATTTTAATTTTTTCATTAAATAACTAAAGTAAGTAATAAATAATTAAAGTTATTTTATTAATTAACTCTGTCTAGTTAATGATATTCAATTTCATTTACCGCCAAGATAATTACTACCTGACAGATTTGTTCTCTTCTGGCAATAAAATATGTTGCTGAAACGGTTTAAGTTCACAGATATTTCCCTTGTTCTAAATCAATCAATTTCAATTGATAAAGATCAAGTTATTTAAATTTGTAAGGTCACAAACTATTAACACAATATCCGTCATCTTCAATGTGTCGGTGTGTTGGCGACTCGCATTCACCCAGATAACTTACCCAGGTAAGCGCAGTGGGATTCTGTTGTTTGTCGCCTTCCTGCACTGTGATATCTGGCGGATATAAAACCATGTTTTCTTTATGGATATACCCGTCATCTATATCGGGTATATGAATGTAGAATAATAACAGGGGAAAAAAACATGCTTTCCCAGCATGGCGTTAACCGTCGTGATTTTATGAAACTTTGCGCAGCTTTAGCTGCCACCATGGGTCTCAGCAGCAAGGCTGCCGCTGAAATCGCCACTACAGTGAGCTCACCTGCGCGCCCTCCGGTTATCTGGATTGGCGCTCAGGAATGCACCGGCTGCACCGAGTCACTGTTACGTTCCACCCATCCAACCATTGAGAATCTACTGCTCAGTGTTATTTCAATGGAATATCACGAAGTGCTGTCGGCCGCCTTTGGTGAACAGGCAGAAGAAAATAAGCACCGGGCTATTGAGCAGTACAAAGGAAAATATGTGCTGGTGGTGGATGGCTCGATTCCACTGAAAGACGGTGGAATTTACTGCATGGTTGCCGGCAAACCTATTGTCGAGCATATCCGTGAAGCGGCGGAACATGCAGCGGCCATTATTGCCATTGGTTCCTGTTCTGCTTGGGGCGGCGTGCCTGCGACCGGCGGCAACCCGACCGGTGCTGTGAGTTTGCAAGAGGCGCTGCCGGGCAAAACCGTCATTAATATCCCCGGCTGCCCGCCCAATCCTCATAATTTTCTGGCCACGGTGGCCCACATCATCACCTTCCAGCGCCCACCCGCATTGGATGCCAAGAACCGCCCGACTTTCGCCTATGGCCGCCTGATTCATGAAAACTGCGAGCGTCGCCCGCACTTTGATGCTGGCCGCTTTGCTCGTCAATTTGGTGATGAAGGTCACCGGCAGGGTTGGTGTCTGTATCATCTTGGCTGCAAAGGGCCGGAAACCTACGGCAACTGCCCAACACTGGAGTTCTGCGATGTTGGCGGCGGGATCTGGCCGGTTGGGATTGGCCACCCTTGTTACGGCTGTAATGAAGAAGGTATCGGCTTTACCAAAGGTATCGCGCAATTGGCCAATGTTGAAAACCCCACACCGCGCGCGGAGAAACCGCTGATTAATAACCCTGAGGGGGGCAAGGTTTCGACCACTGCGACGGCGTTGCTTGGCGGCGTTGTGGGATTGGTCGCCGGTGTCAGTCTGATGACGGTGCGAGAACTGGGGCGGCAACAGAAACAGCGCCGTAAAGATGACGATCACTCATCGCGGGAGGAATAGCCGTGAACCGACGTCACTTTTTCAAATTAGCCTCCGGCAGTCTGTTGCTCGCGGGGCTGTCACCCAGTGCCAATGCTGAGGTAAAGAACCGGCCGCCGATCCCCGGTGCGCTGGGGATGCTGTATGACTCCACCTTATGTGTTGGTTGTCAGGCCTGTGTCAGCAAATGCCAGCAGATAAATCATAGCGAGTTTGCCGAACACGGCGAAGTCTATGCCAGCGGCGAGGCTATTTGGTCGAATAATGACAAGCTCAGCCCCTATACCAACAATATTATTCAGGTATGGACGAGTGGCGCTGGCATTCATAAAGACCAGCTGGACGATGGCTATGCTTACATCAAAAAGCAATGCATGCACTGCGTTGACCCCAACTGTGTTTCCGTCTGCCCGGTCAGCGCTCTGCGCAAAGATGCTAAAACCGGCATTGTCCACTATGACCCGGATGTCTGTACCGGCTGTCGTTATTGCATGGTGGGTTGCCCATTCAATGTGCCGAAATATGACTATGACAATCCCTTTGGCAAAATTCATAAATGCGAATTATGTAACCAGCCTGGGGTTGAGCGCCTGGATAAAGGTGGGTTACCCGGCTGTGTTGAAGTTTGCCCGACCGGCGCGGTGATATTTGGCACTCGCGAAGCATTGCTGGCAGAGGCTCAAAAACGGCTGACTTTGAAACCGGGTGAAAACTACCGTTTTCCACGTCAGACACTCAGTGCCAATGATACCTATGAGCATCCGGTGCCTCACTATGAGCCCCATGTTTATGGCGAGAAAGAGGGTGGCGGCACTCAGGTTCTGGTACTGACCGGCATTCCGGCCGAAAAGCTTGATTTGCCACCACTGGCAGATTTGGCCACCGGAGCGCGCTCTGAACATGTCCAGCACACCTTGTACAAGGGCATGATCCTGCCACTGGCGGTATTGGCGGGGGTCACCGCGCTGGTGCATCGCAATACTCGTGATGAGCGCCAAGACAGCGAACATGATGCTAAGCCGGACACGCAGGATAAAAAGGAAGGTCGCGATGACGATGCATAAATCTAGCCCACTGGGTGGGCGGCTGGTCAGTTGGCCGGTGATGCTGTTAGCGCCTTTCGTGGTGCTATGCGCGTTATTAATTGTCAAACGTTTGGTGCTGGGGTTGGGGTCGGTCAGTGATTTGAATGGCGGCTTCCCTTGGGGGATCTGGATTGCCTTCGACTTACTGGTCGGCACCGGTCTGGCCTGTGGGGGTTGGGCGCTGGCCTGGGCGGTTTATGTCTTTAATCGCGGGGAATATCACCCATTGGTGCGCCCGGCGCTGCTCGCCAGTTTATTCGGCTATGCATTGGGGGGCTTGTCGATAACCATCGACGTGGGCCGCTACTGGAATCTGCCTTACTTCTTTATTCCCGGCTACTTCAATGTTAATTCGGTGCTGTTTGAAACCGCGGTCTGTATGACGATTTATATCGGTGTTATGGCGCTGGAGTTTGCCCCGGCTCTGTTTGAGCGCCTCGGCTGGAAAGTGTCACTTAAGCGCCTCAATAAAGTCATGTTTTTTGTTATCGCTCTTGGTGCACTGTTGCCGACCATGCACCAGTCCTCAATGGGGTCATTGATGATTGCTGCTGGTGCCAAAATCCATCCGCTGTGGCAAAGCTATGAAATGTTACCGCTGTTTTCCTTATTGACGGCGGCCATTTTGGGCTTCTCCATCGTTATCTTCGAAGGCTCATTAGTGCAGGCGGGGCTGCGAGGGCGCGGGGCGAATGAAACGCCACTATTCATGCGTTTGACCACCATCATCGATATCTTTCTGCTGCTGTTTATTCTGCTGCGGCTCGGTGAAATTATCGTGCGGCACAAGACTGAATATCTGTGGCATTTTGACCGCTACTCGGTGGCTTTCTGGGCCGAAATTATCCTGATGGCTTTGCCATTACTGATTTTCCGCCTTCCAAAGGCCAGAAAAGACAGCCGCTTATTGTTTATTGGCGCGCTGTGCATGATTGGCGGCGCGGCGCTGTGGCGGCTTAATTACTCACTATTGGCCTTCAACCCCGGCGGCGGCTACAACTATTTCCCCACCACCAGTGAAATCCTGATCTCCATCGGCTTCGTCGCCATTGAGGTCTGCGCCTACATTTTATTAATTCGGCTGTTGCCGGTGCTTCCTGCTCACGGGCAGTTACATAAGAATAATCAATCAGAGGTAAAGCATGAGCCAACGCATCACCATTGATCCCGTTACCCGAATCGAAGGGCATTTGCGTATCGACTGCGAAATTGAAAACGGCAAAGTCATTAAAGCTTGGTCTTCCGGCACCATGTGGCGTGGCATGGAGGAAATTTTACAAGGTAACGATCCGCGCGATGCCTGGATGATTGTGCAGCGCATTTGCGGCGTGTGCACCACCATCCATGCCATTGCCTCGGTGCGGGCAGTAGAAAATGCCTTAGGAATGGAAGTGCCGGTCAATGCCCAGCATATCCGTAACTTGATTCTGGCAGCGCACAGTATTCATGACCATATTGTGCATTTTTATCAATTGTCGGCGTTGGATTGGGTGGATGTCACCTCTGCGCTACAAGCCTCTCCGCAAAAAGCGGCGGCGATGCTGAGTGGGTTGTCCAGTTGGCCGCTCAACAGTGAACAAGAATTCACTCGTGTGCAGCAGAAAATCAAAGATTTGGTCGCCAGTGGGCAGTTGGGTATTTTCGCCAACGGCTATTGGGGCCATCCGGCAATGGCATTGCCGCCGGAAGTGAATCTGATTGCGGTCGCGCATTATCTGCAAGCGCTGGAGTGTCAGCGCGATGCCAACCGCATAGTCGCGGTGCTGGGCGGCAAAACACCGCACATTCAGAACCTGGCGGTGGGCGGGGTGGCTAACCCGATTAATCTGGATATGCCAAGTGTGCTGAATCTGGAACGCCTGATGTTGGTGAAATCCTTTATCGACCGCCTGGGTAGCTTTATCGAGCAAGTTTACAAGGTGGATACGGCGGTGATTGCCGCCCATTATCCGGGCTGGCTTAATCTGGGCAAAGGGGCGGATTACTACCTGAGTGTGCCGGAGTTACCCATTGACCGCAAAGGAGAAACTTTCCTGCTGCCGGGCGGTTACTTGGCAAACGGCACTTTCCGACCTATTGCCAATCACAATGATCCCTACCTGATTAAGGGCATTGCCGAGAGTGGCAAACACGCCTGGTATCAGGACGATGAACCGCTGGCACCTTGGGAGGGCAAAACCAACCCCAAATACACCGGCTGGCAAGAAGATGGCAAATATTCTTGGGTGAAAGCGCCGACATTTTACGGCAAAACCGTGGAAGTCGGGCCACTGGCCTGGCTGATGTGCGGCATGGCCGCAGGACACGCACCGACCAAACAACATTTTAGTGACATTGGCGCGGCGTACCAACAGCTGAGCGGGCAGGCCATTACGGCAGAACAGTTACCTTCGACATTGGGCCGCATTATTGGTCGGGCGGTACATTGCTGTGTGCTGCATGAAACACTGGCCCAGCAGTGGAGTGCGTTGGTGACCAATATTGGCACCGGCGATGTTGAAACCTTTATAAAACCGGATATTCCATTGACCGGCGAAATCCGGGGCGTGGGTTTTGAAGAAGCGCCGCGCGGCATGCTGTCGCACTGGGTGGTGATAAAAGATGGGAAAATTGCTAACTATCAGGCAGTTGTGCCATCTACCTGGAATGCCGGGCCGCGAAACTTTAATGATGAACCGGGGCCTTACGAGCAAGCGCTGGTGGGAACACCGGTTGCCGATCCGGCCAAACCACTGGAAGTGGTGCGAACCATTCACTCATTCGACCCGTGCATGTCTTGCGCTGTACATATTGTTGATACAACGGGCAACGAAGTGACCAAAGTCAAGGTGCTGTAATGGGGATTTTGGTATTAGGTATAGGTAATTTATTACTCAGTGATGAAGCTGTCGGTGTGCGTTTGGTGGAAGCTCTGGAGCAGCGCTTTCATATCCCCGCCGGGGTTGAGGTGCTGGATGGCGGCACTGCCGGTTTGGAATTGATGGAAGCCATGGCAAATCGTGTGCATTTGATTGTTGCCGATGCGGTATTGACCGGGCAGCCACCGGGGTCGGTGGCGGTGCTGCGCGACAAAGAAATTCCGGCCATGTTTAGCCGCAAAGTATCGCCGCATCAGCTAGGGCTGTGCGATGTGCTGATGGCGTTGCAACTGACCGACGAGTTCCCGCGCCAGCTCACTTTAGTGGGGGTGGTGCCAGAATCTCTGGCACCGGGTATCGGCCTGACACAGACGGTTACGCGGGCCATTGAACCGGCGCTGGAACAGATTCTGGCGGCATTACAGGCCAGCGGAGTCACACTCAAAGCACGAGAAGAAAGCCATGTCTGACATTATTGCGATTGCAGAGAATCCACCCGCTATTGCGGGCCATACAGATAATCCGGCGGCCTTATTGGAACAGGTATTTGGCCAGGTCGCAGAGGATGAAATGCGCGGTTTGCCTTTTTATCGCGACCATATTCCGCTGCGAGCTTGTGGATTTCAATTATTTGAGCAGCAGTGGATTGGCGCGCTCTTGACCCCGTGGATGCTGAGTTTAGTGGTGTTGCCGGGGCCGCAGCAAAGTTGGCAACGTCGGGCCGTGGGTGAGCGCCTGATGCTGGCGTTACCTTGCGGCACTATTGGTTTTACGGTCAGTGAGATTGCCGGTTGCGGGCAATATTTGAGTCGCTCGCTGATGTCGCCGCTGGACACGTCGCTCAGTGCGGAGCAAGCGCTGCAACTGGCAGAGCAAAGTGCGCGTATGGCATTGTCACTGCCGGTGGTGGATGCCGACGCCCCCGCTAATCCACGACGGCGGGCTTTGTTTAATAAAGTCAGTCAACTGAAAAATTCCCATGCATGAAATCAGTTTGTGTCTCAGCGCACTGGATCTGATTGAAAAACAGGCGCAGATACAAGGTGCCAAACGCATAACGGCAGTATGGCTGGAAATCGGGGCGCTCTCTTGCATTGAAGAAAGCGCTTTGCGCTTCAGTTTTGCTGCCGCCAGCCGCCAGACTATGGCGGCGGGTTGCCAATTGCACCTCCGTTATTTACCCGCACAGGCTTGGTGCTGGGAGTGCAGCACCCGTGTCACTATTGAACGGCATGATGCCGGATGCCCGCATTGTGGCAGCCATGCTCTACAAGTAGAGAGTGGCAGCAATTTGCAGGTAAAACAGATAGAAGTGGAATAATCCTGAAGGAGTGAATTCCTATGTGTACGACTTGTGGTTGCGCCAGCGGCGAGAGAAAAATCGAGGGCGACGACACTTATAATCACGATAATCACCCGCATCATAACCATCATAATGATGAGCAGCACCAGGATCACCATCATGACCAGCACCTTCATCACGATGAGGGGCATCACCACGAACATCACCACCACGACGCCCAGCCGCAGCATATTCAGCATAAACATAAAAATAAATATGTCGCCAAGGGAGAGCAGCCGGTCATTGTTCATCATCACTATTATTATCATCAGGGCGATGTGCATCATCACTATCATGGTAAAGGGCCGCAACCGCGAGTCACCGCTGAACCTGAAGACACGGACGCGCCCGCCGCAGAATCTTTTGTCCCGCAAGTGCATAGCGACCAACAAGGGCTGCATTATGGGCAAGGTGAGGCCGGTTGCCATGCACCAGGGATGGGCCAGCGCCGCTTGCTGCAAATTGAACAAGACGTGTTGAGCAAAAATAATCACTTAGCTCAACATAATCGTGAGCATTTTGCTGAACAACATATTCTGGCACTGAATTTAGTCTCCAGCCCCGGCTCGGGGAAAACCACCTTATTGACCAACACGTTACAAATATTGGCTCAGCAACTACCTTGCGCCGTGATTGAAGGTGACCAGCAAACCACCCATGATGCCGAACGGATCCGGGCCACAGGAGTGCCGGCCATTCAGGTCAACACCGGCAAAGGTTGCCATCTGGATGCGCAGATGGTGCATGATGCCGCACACCGGTTAGAACTGGCCAATGACAGCCTGTTATTTATTGAAAATGTTGGAAATTTGGTTTGTCCGGCCAGCTTTGATTTGGGTGAGCGCCATAAAGTGGCGGTGTTGTCTGTCACTGAAGGGGAGGACAAGCCGCTGAAATATCCTCATATGTTTGCCGCATCCACCCTCATGATTATCAATAAAATCGACCTGCTGCCGTATCTGAATTTTGATATTGAGCAGTGCGTGGCATATGCCCGTCAGGTGAATCCGGGGATTCAGGTTATCGCCTTGTCAGCCACCAGTGGCGAGGGCATGGATTTGTGGCTGGAATGGTTGGAGGCGCAGCGATGTGCTTAGGCGTACCCGGAAAAATTGTAGCCGTCGGCGAAGATATCCACCAACTGGCCTGGGTAGAAGTCAGCGGGGTAAAACGCGAAATTAATATCGCGCTGGTGTGTGATGAATCCCCCGCCGATTTACTGGGCCAATGGGTTTTGGTGCATGTTGGCTTTGCCATGAGCTTGCTGGATGAAGCAGAAGCGCAACAAACTTTGGCGGCATTAGCGCATATGCAGGCGGTTGGCTTGGATCTGGATGACGTTCCCGGCGAGGCCCATAATGCGCTACGTTGATGAGTTTCGATCTCCGGCATTAGTGAGCGCCTTACTGGCACGGATCGAAACGTTACTGTCGCAGATCCCAGACTCGCAAAGTGTACCGCTGCAAATTATGGAAGTGTGCGGCGGGCATACTCATGCAATCTTTAAATTTGGCCTGGATCAACTGCTGCCGGGCGGGTTGGAGTTTGTCCACGGGCCGGGCTGCCCGGTGTGTGTGTTACCCATGGGCCGCATCGACAGTTGTCTGGAAATTGCCGCCCATCCGGAAGTGATTTTCTGTACTTACGGTGACGCGATGCGGGTGCCGGGGCGACAGGGTTCCATGCTGGATGCCAAGCGGCGCGGGGCGGATATCCGGGTGGTTTACTCGCCGCTGGACGCCCTGACACTGGCACAACAAAACCCTCGCCGCGAAGTGGTATTTTTTGGCCTCGGCTTTGAAACCACCATGCCCGCCAGCGCCTTAACACTGCAACAAGCCAAGCGACTCGGACTGACTAATTTCAGCGTGTTCTGCCAGCACATTACCATTATTCCTACCTTGCGCAGCCTATTGGAACAGCCGGATGTGCGGATCGACGGATTCATTGCTCCGGGCCATGTCAGCATGGTGATCGGCACCACGCCTTATGGTTTTATTTGCGATCAATTTCATAAACCGCTGGTGGTAACCGGCTTTGAACCGCTGGATATTCTACAAGGGCTGGTGATGCTGCTGGAGCAGAAGGTCAGTGGGCGCTGCGTGGTCGAAAATCAATACCGGCGTATTGTGCCGGACAGCGGCAATCTGTTGGCGCAACACGCACTGGCGGAGGTATTTACCCCAAAAGCCAGTAGCGAATGGCGCGGACTCGGCGAGATAGCCGACTCCGGTGCGCAGCTCAGCCCGGCTTATCAACAGTTTGATGCCGAACGGCGGTTTAGCCCCCAGCAGCATCGGGTGGCGGATGACCCGCTCTCCCGCTGCGGTGATGTACTGACCGGTCGCTGTAAACCCGATCAATGTCCTTTGTTTGGTAGCGAATGCACGCCAGAAAATGCATTCGGCGCGCTGATGGTTTCCTCCGAAGGGGCTTGTGCTGCTTATTATCAGTACCGGTAATTATCAATATCTATAATCAGGCCACAACATAATGAATAACAAAGAAATTACCCTGGCCCACGGCAGTGGTGGGCGGGCGATGCAAAGCTTGATTGAGTCACTTTTTTTGGCGGCATTTTCAAATCCAGCCCTCAATGAGCGGGAAGATCAGGCGCGCATTGATCTGGCGACGCTGACTGCAGGTGGGGATCGGCTGGCCATCTCGACAGACAGCTATGTTATCGATCCTATTTTCTTCCCCGGCGGTGATATTGGCAAATTGGCCGTCTGTGGCACGGCTAATGATGTAGCCGTCAGCGGGGCGACACCGCGTTATTTGACCTGCGGCTTCATTCTGGAAGAAGGCCTGCCAATGGCTGATTTAGAGCGCATTGTCCAATCAATGGCCGCTACTGCCCAGCAAGCGGGTATTCAGATAGTCACCGGTGATACCAAAGTGGTTCAGCGCGGAGCCGCCGACAAGATCTTTATTAATACCACCGGCATGGGGGTTATCCCGGCGGAGATCCAGTGGGGCACCACGATGATCCGGGCCGGTGATCGGTTAATTGTGAGCGGCACCTTGGGGGATCACGGAGCCACTATTCTGAATCTACGTGAAGGTTTGGGATTAGAGGCGGAACTCACCAGTGACTGCGCGCTGCTAGCGCCGTTAATTGCGCCCCTTCGCCACATGGCGGGAGTGCGGGCGCTACGTGATGCCACTCGCGGCGGTGTCACGGCTATCTTGCATGAATTTGCTGCTGCCAGTGGTTGTGGCATGGAAATCAACGAAGTCGCTTTGCCACTGAAACCGGCGGTGCGCGGCATTTGCGAATTACTGGGGCTGGATGCGCTCAACTTCGCCAATGAAGGCAAGCTGGTGCTGGTGGTTGCCCCAGAGGCGCAAGAGGCAGTGTTGGCCGAATTACATCGCCACCCGCTCGGCCAGGATGCCGCGGTTATCGGGCATGTCACCGAGAGCAAACAAGTGCGATTATGTGGCGCATACGGCGTTTCTCGCCGGTTAGATTTACCCCTTGATGAGCCATTGCCGCGCATTTGCTGATGATCTGCAATGCCAATGACGTTGGGGATTAAGTGCCGGAACAGGAGTTTGTTGTGGATGAAAATGGTTTAAGTCTGCGGATAAAGGGCAAGGTGCAAGGGGTGGGTTTTCGCCCCTATATCTGGCAACTTGCTCATCGTTTTGGCTTATATGGTGATGTCAGTAATGACAGCGCAGGGGTGATAGTTCACCTGTGGCAATCACCGGCAGTCGCGGATTTTTTACAGGCTCTGGGGCCAAATTGCCCGCCATTGGCGCACATTGACAGCATTATCACCGCGCCTTACCACTGGGCGCAGCCGCCGCAGGCGTTCGCTATCCACCATAGTGGGGCCGGGCAGATGGACACCCAAATAGTGCCGGATGCCGCCAGCTGTGATGCTTGTCTGGCTGAAATGAACGACCCGAGCAACCGCCGCTACCGCTATCCCTTTATCAACTGCACCCATTGCGGCCCGCGTTTTACTATTATCCAGCGCATGCCTTATGACCGACCCTATACCTCGATGGGCAAGTTCCCGCTGTGTCCGGCTTGTCAGGCCGAATATGACCATCCGGCAGACCGCCGTTTTCATGCCCAACCGAATGCCTGTGCGGATTGTGGCCCACAACTTTGGCTGACTGGTGCGAATGGGCAAGCCGTGGCGCACGGTGTAAGCGCATTGCAACAAGCCGCCGACGCGCTATTGGCGGGGCAGATAGTCGCCATCAAAGGACTGGGTGGTTTTCATTTAGCGGTTGATGCGACCAATGCTGGCGCAGTGGCCCGCTTGCGCCAGCGCAAACACCGGCCTTCCAAGCCGCTGGCAGTAATGTTGCCGGATATCAACTGGCTAGCAGCCTGTGTGCAAAGCAGCGAAATGACAGCGTTACTCCGCTTGCTGCGCAGCCCCGCGGCCCCAATTGTGTTGGTGACCAAACAGCCGCAAAGCCCAGTATGTGCACAGATAGCCCCAGATTTACCCGAAATCGGCGTGATGCTACCCGCCAATCCACTGCAACATTTATTGCTGCAACAGGTCGCGCGCCCTTTGGTCATGACATCTGGCAATGGCAGTGGCAAACCGCCCGCACTCAGTAATGAGCAAGCCCTAAGCGCCTTAAGTGATATTGCTGACCATTGGCTGCTACACGACAGGGATATTGTGCAGCGGGCCGACGATTCATTGGTGCGTTTCACCGCTCATGGGGCTGAAATGCTACGCCGCGCCCGAGGTTACGTGCCGGATGCTTTTGAGTTGCCACCGGGGTTTAGCCAACAACCGGCAATCCTTGCACTGGGGGCCGACATGAAGAATACTTTTTGCTTACTTCGTGACACTTCAGCCGTGCTGAGCCAGCATCTGGGCGATCTGGCCGACAGTGATATCGCACAGCAACAGCAGCAGTTATTAGCGCTATTTTGCGATATTTATCATTTCACCCCCCAGGCAATAGCGGTGGATGCGCATCCCGGTTATATCAGCCACCAATTAGGTAAACTCTGGGCGGCACAGCAAAATATTCCCTGTGTGGAAGTCCTGCACCATCATGCACATTTGGCCGCTTGTCTGGCGGAACATGGCTGGCCGCGTCAAGGTGGTGCCGTCATCGGGTTGGCGTTGGATGGGCTGGGATATGGCGCGGATGGCCAGCTGTGGGGTGGCGAATGCTTGCAAGTCGATTATGCAACTTGTGAATACGTGGGCGGCTTACCTGCGGTGGCACTGCCCGGCGGCGATCTGGCTTCTCGTCAGCCTTGGCGCAATTTATTGGCACAATTACAACGTTTTGTCCCAAACTGGCAACAGTACCCAGAAGCCGCTGCCATCCCGCAACCACAGGGAGAAATACTGGCCCGGGCTATTGATCGCGGAATAAATTCGCCACTGGCCTCTTCTGCAGGGCGGCTATTTGATGCCGTAGCAGCGGCACTTAATTGTGTGCCACAGGCAATAAGTTGGGAGGGTGAAGCAGCCTGCCGGTTAGAAGCATTGGCATGGCAAAGTACCAAAACCGCCCCGCCAGTCACTCTGCCGTTGCACCACAATAAACTGGATTTAGCCACTTTCTGGCAGCAATGGTTAGCTTATAAAGCCCCACCCGCCGAGCGGGCCTATGCGTTCCACTTTGCTTTCGCCCAAGGCTTCGCGACCTTAGCCCGACAAGCCGCCCAGCGTTCTGGCATAAAAACCATCGCATTGTCAGGAGGCGTGCTGCATAACCGCTTATTACGAGAATTACTTCGTGGGCAGTTACATGACTTCCAATTATTGATACCGCAGCGCCTGCCAGCTGGTGATGGTGGGCTGGCACTGGGGCAGGCACTCACTTTCCCCT
>NZ_ACCD01000055.1 GCF_000173775.1 Yersinia rohdei ATCC 43380 | reverse complement strand
CCTCGCTCAAACCAACCTGTCATGCCTGATTAAGAAATAGGCTTAAAGTAGGATATTTTCCGTTTTCCAAGCCGGCCCCGTTAAGTCTGTTTTTTTGACCCTTTCGACCTTAGCTGGTTTAAGGCGACGAAACTTACCGGAAGCAGGTATCCTATTGCTTTTCCATAGATAATCATCTGTTAGATTGATGTGCTCCCAGCCTAAAGCCTTACCGCTTAAAGTACGCTTTCACTGGCGTACTCTGTTTCTGCCTTTCGCGTTAAAAATCCTCTCGTTCCTGCCATGTCGGTTGGTCACGATCAGATATCCAGTCCGCGCTGGCTGCTGTTTCATCTGCATCCGTTTTTCTCATCTCCCCCCGTAGTTTTTCCAGCAGCCACAGCAGCGCTGGGTCGTGACTGCGGCGTGTGCTCCACATCAGGGAAAGCGTAAAGGCTGGGGCGCTGACCGGAACGGCGCTACGGGATAAACCATAATGTTCAACCCAGCCGCTGGCCAGCCCTGCGGGAACGGTAGTCAGCGCGGGGATTTGTTTCAGCATTAGCGGCAGTGATGAGAAATGCGGCGTCACATAACGAACCCGGCGAGTGAGATTTTTGCGGGCGAGTTGTTCGTCAATCTGACTGTGGCTGGCGCCACGATAAGAAACCAGAAGGTGATCGTGAGCGATATATTCTTCAAGAGACAGTGGCGAAGTAAGTGCTAACTGGAGCGGGTGCCAGAGCGTACAAAATCCCATGCGGACGACAGGCTCACGGATCATACCCGCAGGTATCCCCTGCCCGACAGATATCGCCACATCCACCTTATCAAGCTGCACCAGCTCTTCGTCGAGAAACGGATCGCTGGCCATCATTTGCAACTGGATCCCGGGTGCCTCGCGGGCGAGTGTTGCCAGCAAACCTGGCATCAGCCAGCGTTCCACCCAGTCACTCATCCCTAGGCGGAAGGTGTGCGCATCCGTTGCCGGGTTAAATGTGGGCGGCTGAAACAGCACCTGCTTCATCTGCTCCATCATCGGTAACAGTGAGGCGATCAGCGTCTCGGCACGCGGTGTCGGTGCCATACCTTTTGCCGAGCGTACAAACAGCGGATCGTTAAACATGATACGCAGTCGCGCCAGCGCCCCGCTGACGGCAGGTTGCCCCAGATGCAGCCGCTCAGCAGCACGGGTTACGCTGCCTTCCCGGTGCAATACCAGCAGCACCGTCAACAGATTCAAGTCAATGCGACTAAAATCATTTTCTCTGATGTTATTCATTATTTTAATCAATTTGAATGATGATTAGATGATCAGGATACTGTCATCCACGCCAAAACAACACGACTAAGTGAGAATACAATGACGCTTCTGAAAATGGTGGTCGCCAGCCTGGCCCTTTCCGGTACAGCCCTGGCGACAACAACGTCAGCACCGCTGGAAACACAGGCTCCGGGCTATTACCGTATGACGCTGGGCAAGCTGCGCATCACCACCGTGTCTGACGGTACGGTAACCATCCCTCTGGATAAGTTACTGACCCATATCTCCCCGCAGCAGTTGCGTGAACGGTTAGCCGATGATGCTCTGACCCCGCAGGTGGAAACGTCAATCAACGCGTTTGTGATTGATAATGGTCAGCAGCGGGTACTGGTGGATGCGGGCGCCGGGGATCTGTTCGGCCATAACGGCGGGCATCTGCTGGAAAACCTGGCAGCCGCAGGCTATCCGGCGGACACGATCAATGCCGTGCTGCTGACGCATATCCATGCCGATCACTCTGGCGGCGTATCACGCGGCGGCAAACCGGCATTTCCCAATGCACAGGTGTACGTTGAAAAGAAAGATGCAGACTTCTGGTTAACGCCCGCGAACAGCAGCAAGGTTGAAGCCAGCCAGAAGCATACTTTTGCCGAGTCCGAGCGTACGTTGCGGCCGGTGATTGACGCCGGACGCCTGACGACCTTCTCAGCCCCGGCCACGGTATTTGCTGGCATCAGGGCAGTGCCGGCAGCGGGACACACTCCGGGCAGCGTACTGTACCGGGTGGAAAGCGAGGGACAAACGCTGGTGCTGTGGGGCGATATTATTCATGCGAAAACCGTGCAGATGCCAGATCCGCATGTGGCCATCCATTTTGATGTTAACCAACAGCAGGCTGTACAGACGCGTGAAACGGTACTGGCGCAGATGGCACAGGAAGGAGACTGGGTGGCGGCCGCGCATATTGCCTTTCCCGGGTTTGGTCATGTCAAACGTGACGGTGGCGGTTACCGCTGGGTGGCGGCGAATTATACGACTCAGCTGAGCCATTAATTATTTCGGGGCATGTTAATGCCCAAAATGCTGTTTTGTGTCCCATGAGGACCTATTTTTTCCTGGCTGAGAGTAAGCTTTTAACTACGCATCGTTATCATATTTTTACCCGCGGGTGCTTCAGATAACGTCCCAAGTATTTGACGCTACGCCAAGCACCCCGGGTTTTCTTCGCGAGATAGACTTTCCAGTAACGCCCGTGCTGGACCTTCAGATAGCGTCGCCACTGAGTTTCATCGCGAATGTGGCCCAGAACCGGCAGGCTGCCGGGGTTGATCCGGTCGTAGCTTTCGCTCAGCAGACGAATAACCGCCCCGCGCCAGATTTTCTCCACCTGCTTCTTTTTAAAAAACAGACCGCGCCATACGTCATTTTGACATCGAGGCCACGGCTCTATCGCATTAAGGCGTTGCCAGGTAACACGTTATTTTTTATGGTTATATCTGACTATTCCACTGATTCGGAAAGCCTTCAAACGCCTGCATTATCCCGTGGATGTCCTCGCGCAATGTGTTCGCTGGTACCTTGCTTATTCCCTGAGTTTGCGTGATCTGGAAGAAATGATGGCTGAGCGTCGTGTTGTCGGTGATGGTTCCACACTTCACCGCTGGGTTGTTCGTCTGGTACCGCTGCTGGATACGGTATTTCGCCGACATAAACGCACAGTGAGTCGCCGCTGGCGAATGGATGAAACCTACATCAAAGTCAAAGGCCAATGAAAATGTCTTTATCGGGCCGTCGACGCTGCCGGTCACACCATCGACTTCCTGCTGACTGCCAAACGGGATACCATCGCCGCATTACGTTTCTTTCGCAAAGCCACGTACGTCGGCCTGGCGTGAGTGACATTAATGACACTTTCCTGGTGGGTTTGGCTACGTAAAGCACCCGCCCATGTGATGCCTGAGCGGGTGGAAAACTGCGAAGTGTAAGGCTGAGTGATAATTGACTGCGGATAGTGAGTTTCGCGACTAACTTAAATAGCCGCCTCTGCAAGATAAATTAGGCGGCTATCGGATTTATTACTCTACTAGTTTGTCTTTATTTCAAAGGAAATTAAACCGATACCAAGTTTCCTTGAGTCATCTGATAACCCTAATTCTTGGGGAGATATAGGATTAGATATATCTATAGAAATCAGCACCTCACCTTCTTTCTGACAAGTATCTGTGGGAACAGAGAATGAGAGGTCCGTTGGTATACCTAAAATTTCACCTTGCCATAAAGTATGCCCTTTAGTGAAAATTTTTACCTTCTGATTAGAAAAGGATTGGAGCTCTAGTGAAAGAGTAAACTCTCCATTCTTCGAGAAGAATTGTTCATTTCCGCAAGGAATATTTAGAGTCACACTATTTCCTTCGGACCAAACTCCCCAATTTTCTCTCTGGCCCCAGTGACTTCCTAGGATAAAACCACCATCACCTGCTATGCCACTACTATATTTTTTAGGGGCGATTATTATTCTGGAATTTTTAATATCTTCTTGACTTAAATTAATGTATTCACCAGATACGGTTTGGTTAGATATTATTTTCACTATCGCGTTGATTTTACTTTTATCAAAGTAGCAATTATTCGGAAAAATAACATCACTCCCATTATTAGTTGGGGATACAAGTAATTTTCTGCAATCAGGACCAACAATCCCTAAGTAGGACTTAATATGGATGCTTTCACCATATCCAGAATATCTTTCTTGGAAAACCTCTACTGGCGGATTATATAACCACGGTAATCTTTTTTGTATGAAAAATGATATTTTTGATGGCGTAGAGTAATTTTCTCCTTTACGAGGGTTATTATTTTTAAATGTACCAATCGATGTTATTACAATTAGAATCATGATTAAGTAAAATAAACGACTTCGCCATATGACATTTTTAGAGATGAAAAGAAAAATAGGAAATGCTAGTGGTAGGTACCATAATGCATATCTGGCCAGCCCAGGCGTGGCACCAGAATTTATATTTGTTGTTGATGAGTGTGCATAGAAATTAATAAAAAGGTAAAGTATCAAGAATAAAGTTATCTTTCCATCAAAATAAAAATGCTGTCTGTTCTTCTTCTGGAAGAGCATAAACACTGCTAATATAATAGATAAGACACCTAGTGGCCAATTAGGGATGATGCCTAAATCAGGATCTAAAATCCATATATAGAATGTTGATAAATTCCCTCCTAATGAGGCTCCTCCAGCAAGTAACTGAGGAGTCATTACTCCAAATCGTAAAAAATAATATATAGGGTGTGCTAATACAAAGAAAGCAGTAGCCACAAATATAATAATTTCAGTTAAGCTATATTGAACCTTTCTTTGTAGAATGACCCTATAGCAGAAGGGAATAAATGCAATCAATGCAAAACTTGGATTTTGGGCAGATGCTATAGCAAAAACCAATGCAGAGGGAAGATACTTTTTCGCATACAGAAACATTATACCAGACATTGCTAAGCAATAAGTATATAGCTCCGTATGAACTTTATTGGTAAACCAAAGTATAGGCGAAAAAAAAGTCATCAGGACAACAATAAAAACACCTTGCCATTTATAGTATCTATAGGCAATAGATATTGTCATGAAGATTAAAAGAAAATGGAGCACTAGAAAGGCTCCATGTACAGATAATTTAATCCCAACTAATGATGAAAATTTAGCAGAAATAAAAGCCAGGAAACTATATAGCCAGAAATGATTGAAATCAGCGGTGTTGCCTACAATTAAATTAGGAAAAGAAACCTCAAGAGCATCGCGTGGCACTAAACCTATTATCTCATGAGAGGAAAATAAGTTACCATATGCGTCATAGGCTGAAGATGTCATCCATGGGCGGAACATAGCATCCCATGCATAAAAAAGGGCATAATACTCTGAGCCATCTCCTACACGTGTTGGTGTAAAGCGCCCAATAATTAAGAAAAATATAAGTAACCCTAGAGCTATATAAAAATAGGGTATTATTTTCTTAATATTTATTTGATCAAATCTCATCATTTAGTAAGTCGCTCCAAAATATCCTTAGCGACCTTTCTACCTTCACGAATTGCATAGTTAGTACCACGATCTTCAGGGTAGATTTGTGCCATAGTTGAGATTAGCCCATTAGCAAATGGGGTTTCTGCACCAGGAACGTATTGAGAATAACCTCGTTCGGTTACAGGTTGGGCATATTCAGAACGCCAAACTTTATGTTCAATAACCCATGATTTTTCCATTTCAGGGAACATTCTTTTTAAATGTTTTAATGCAAAATCAACATATTCTTCATCACTGTATTCCCATACTGGATCTTCGATGGCCAGATATCTTGAAAGGTAAGCAATATGACTTCCCTTGTAGTTTTCTGTGCTATCAAAATTAGTATGTTCAATAACTCCAACAAATGGGAATCCTGGATCATTAACATTTAACCAGTAAGTTTCTGAAAGACTACAATTTAAACGTAGTACCAAGCACATATTACCCAAATAACGAACACGTTTTAATTTATCTACCCATGCCAACGGAGCATTATCTTTAAAAATATCAGCAATTATTGGTAGGGATGGTGTGAATAGAAACTCTTTACCATGTACTTCAGCTTGGGTTGTTTTTAAGGCAATAATAGAGTTCCCTTCAGAGGTAATTTCTGTAACTTTAGTATTAAATGTTACTTCTCCGCCAGCTTGTTCTATAGCGGTAACCATAGCCTCAGCTAAACGGCCGAAACCACCTTTGAAGTAAGCTAATTCTTCTCCACCTTTATCGTTGCGAGTGCTACCGCGAAGAACCAACTTTTTCCACATCCATACTGCGTTTACTGCTTCAGCATAGATTGAGAACTTTGACTCAATTAAAGGTTCCCAAACAATTTTATATACAGCTTTACCACACAAAGGTTCTAACCACTCGCGGATACTAAGATGTTCAATTGTTTTCCAATCCTTGATACGTCGAACTTGGAATACCAGAAGGCCAAGTCTGATTCGATCAATTAATGATAGTGCTTTGAAACGCAGTAAATCTAGTGGGGTTGAAAGTTTCCACATACGGCCATTAAAATACATACCTGTCCGGGTTGGTAATAGGATAACGTCACCTTCCATTCCAAGCTCTTTTACTAATTCAGGCACATAGACATCGTTATTAAACCAATGATGATAAAATTTCTCAAGTTTAACTCCATCAGAAAATTCAAAAGTACCAGCTAAACCGCCAGGGGTACTATCAGCTTCGATAACTTTGACCTTTTTACCTTGTTTTGCCAATACATAGGCCGCGGTTAAACCAGTAAATCCTGCACCAACAATAACGACATCGTAATTATTCATAATTGTTACTCAATTTATATAAATTTATGAAACAGATTTTGAGTGGAAAGACCTGAATAATTCAGGTTTCATTAAAATCGAAATTGCGCCAGCCAATGTAGTGGGTAACCATAATGCCAAATGTGATAAAACGGCATAACTCCCAGCTTGGGCAGCAGTCCCACCAAGCATTGATACTGCGGCGAAAGCGGCTAAATGAAAAGGACCAACATAACCCGGCGATGAGGGTACTAAAGTTGAAAGTGTTGCTATTGACATAACAATCACAGCAACAGCGGGCGTTGCATCGAAATCAAATCCAACTAATAAAAAGTAAAATAGACCAGTCTCACCAACCCAAACAAACATAGAAATGACTATTATGGAAAATAGAACTTTTGGTCTTGACATGAATTCAAAGTTCGATAGCAAGTCACTAATTATTATGAGGATTTTGTATACACGATCAGGTTTTTTAGACGATGCTCTTCGATTGGCTATATTAGCAATATATCGGGCTAGATATCCGCTAAATAGGAAACCTAAAATCAGAGCTGCCCCCCCTAAAACTGCCATTGTGACTGCTGATTCAGCGATTAGCGGTGGAAGATGAGTACCACTTAACGCTACCAAGCCAATTGCTAAGCACCCCAGCAATGTCATCAGGTCAATTAACCGTTCCATAATCAGACTGGTAGTTGCGGTAGTTTTACTTATTCCCATTGCTGAGGGGAAAACAAAGGCGCGAACGACATCACCCAAGCGTAATGGCAATACATTATTGAGTGCGATAGAACCAAGAAATGGTGCTGCGCAGGTGCTCCATTTTATCTTAGTTCCTGTCGCACTCAGCATTATTGCCCAGCGAAAAATTCGCAGAGAATAACCGAATGCAAGGGAAGCGATCCCCATAGCCAGATATTCCCAACGAAAATTTTCTAAAGCAGTGATGACATCAGTAATACTGACCTGACGAGCAATAATTACCAAACATAAAACCGTAATCATGCCGCCAATTACATATTTCGGCCAATTACGTTTTTTGTTACTTTCAGTCATCATTAAGAATTCCACACCTGCCATGGAGCGTTACCTTCACTCCATAACAACTCAAGCTCGCGCTTGTCGCGGAGAGTATCACAAGGTTGCCAGAAACCGGAATGTTGGAAAGCTGCCAGTTGGTTGTCTTTAGCTAGGTTAGCTAATGGAGCTCGTTCCCACGATGTTGCATCATCTTCAATATACTTAATAACTGAAGGTTCAAGGACAAAGAAACCGCCATTAATCCAGCCAATTTCGTCGCTTGGTTTTTCTTCAAAGCTCGTTACATGATGGTCTGCATTTAGGTTTAAAACCCCAAAACGACCAGGAGGTTGAACCGCAGCTACTGTCGCAAGTTTACCATGACGTTTATGGAATGCGATTTCCGACGTAATATCAATATTAGATAAACCATCACCATAGGTTAAACAGAAAGTTTCATCACCTAAATATTCAGCAACACGTTTCAAGCGGCCACCAGTCATTGTATCTGGGCCTGTATCTATCAGCGTTATTTTCCAATCTTCTGATTGGCTATTCAATATTTTATGTTCACCTGTACTCAGGTCAATACTCATATCAGCCATATGGCGGTAGTAGTTGAAAAAGAACTCTTTTATAACGTAGCCCTTATAACCCAAACAAATAACAAAATCTTTAATGCCATGATGAGCATAGGTTTTCATGATATGCCAGAGTAATGGGTGCCCTCCAATCTCTACCATAGGTTTTGGTTTGGTATCAGATTCCTCAGCAATACGAGTCCCTAAACCGCCGGCTAAAATAACTGCTTTCATGTAATCACCTATTTAAAATTTTAATTCAGATTGAGGTAAATTGAGACTTTTTTCTATCGTTGCAATGGGTTCTGCTCTGAGTAGTAAATATATACGTAAGATGTATTCGCCTATTATTCCCAGCAAAAACGAATTAAGGCCGATACCAAATAACACAAGTATATGGATACTAGCAAGTCCACGAGGTAACTCAGGGTGGAATAAACGTAACACTATATAATAAAGAGCACCTAATAAGCTAATTGCTAGGATAATAGAACCTAGAAATGATGCAGCACGAAGGGGAACTGTAGAATGATTAAATACGGCAGTTAGCCCTAATCGGACTAATTGCGATATATTAAACTTACTTTCACCTGCGATTCGTGGATCTCTTTCATAGGAAATTCCTGTTTGGTTAAATCCTAGACCAGCAATCATTCCTCTCAGATAAGGACTAGAAGTCTTTATCTTGCACAGCGCGTTAATTACTTTTCGATCAATTAAACGAAAATCACCAACATCTCTTGGTATTGGATGCTCACTGACTTTATCGATTAACCAATAACCTAGTTTCCGGAAATTATTGATTAGCCATCCTTCTGGTCGTTTTTTCCTGATGCCATAAACTACATGAAAGCCTTGTTGCCATAGCTCGAAAAATGACTCTAGCATTTCAGGCGGATCTTGTAAGTCTGCATCAATTTGCATTACAGCATCACCTTTCGTGTGCATATAGTTTGCAAGAATTGAGCGTTGGAAACCATAATTCTTAGAAAAACTGATTGCTTTTACTCTAGGGTCTTTATCAGCAAGTTCGCTTAGTAGTTCCCATGTATTATCATCAGAATGATTGTCAGAAAATACGAATTCCAGATCACATTTTTCGCTCATTTTATCAGCAAGCTCACATAGCCTTGAATATAAGCTCGGAAGGTTCTCTGCTTCATTAAGAACAGGAATTGAAATGGAAATTAATGGTTTCCTGTTAGCTAAATTGTTTTTTTCCTCTGTCATACCAACAAGTCCCTACTCAGTAAACATTTTTTTAAATAGATTAAAATACCAGGAAGCGTGTCTCTAAACTCAATTCCATTTAACTCAGTTGGCCGCTGGGATATAGTGCCATAATTATCATCTTTGGGTTCAGGGTATGCTCCAATAGATAATAAATTTTCCAGTTGAAATTCTTTAAATATATAATTTGCAATATCTTTTAACTTTACTGGTTGCCCATGACTTAAGTTGAAAATCCCATTAACATTTCTACTTATTAGTTTATGGATTGCATCAACATCGTCATCAATATGATGGTATTCTCTTAATTGGTTCCCTGGAGACATCTCAAAAATTGTTTTATTTTTAAGGGAATTATAAAGTTGGCCAAGAAACATAAAAGGGCTTGGTAAACCAGCACCATATAGAGTATGTATTCTAATGTGCAATACATTTTCACTCGATAAATTAGATATATAATTACCAAGCATGGCTTTACTATTTATATAGGTATTTTTAGTAGATACAATATCTTCCATTATAGTGCCGAAAGTAACAACTTTGAGCCCTAAATGAGATGTAGCCTCGATAACATTCTTTGGCAGTAAATAGTTAACATTCAGATGTGCTTCTGGTGATAATTTTGGGTCAAGTAATCCTGACGCAATAAAAATGATAGAGTCAGGTTTAGACTTTTCTTTAAAATAATTTGAAATTTCATCATGACAGGAGGTCCCTCCCCAGTTTTCATAGATACTTCGATCTAATGCAGTAATACACTCTCCCGGGTAAGATTGGTATATTGCATTGCCTAGGCGGCCACGACTGCCTATTACAAAATTCATTCTTTAATACCCTCGCGCCATGTATTTATTTGCTTTAAAGTAATTTCTCTGGCATTGGCAGGGTTTTTATAGAAATCGCGGTACCACGCTGATGTTTCTTTGACAACACGCTCAGTATCCCATACAGGACACCATCCAAGTAGATTACGTGCAAGAGAGCTGTCTAATGCTAAGCTTCCAGCTTCATGTAGTGGATTATCCATGTAATTTAATGATGGACGTTCCCAATTTAGGGACATCAATTCCAGTACATCACGGACAGAGTATTGTTTTGCATCTTGTGGGCCTAAATTCCAAGCTCTCGAGTAGAGGTCTGGTTTATCAGAAATTAGGCCGGACATCAGAAGTATATAGCTGTGAACAAGGGCTAGCACATGTTGCCACGGTCGTGTTGCGTCGGGATAACGTAGTGTTAATGAACTGTTTTCTACGATGGCTCTTGCAAAATCAGGAATTAGTCGATCTTCAGACCAATCTCCCCCACCAATAATATTACCGCCTCTAGCAATTGCGATAGCTGGGCCTTTACCTTCAGCAAATGGATACGAGGCAGCAAAGCTTTGAATAATCATTTCCGCTGCGGCCTTGGAGGCACTATAAGGGTCTTTTCCACCGAGTGGATCATTTTCACGGTATGGCCATGGCCATTCATTATTCTTATAAACTTTATCGGTGGTAATACATAAGACACCTTTAACACTTTTTACCATACGAGCCGCTTCGAGGACATGGGCAGTGCCTTGTGCATTTACTAAAAATGTCGAAACAGGTTCTCTATAGGACCGACGTACCAAAGGTTGGGCTGCAAGATGGAGAATTAAGTCCGGTTCGAAATCTTCAACAGCTTGAAGGATTTCATCATAACGGCTGATATCACCAAATGTGGTAGGGATATCCTCAGCCAAACCAAGACAATCAAACAATGCAGGAGATGTTTCTGGAGGAAGAGAGAAACCAGCAACGTTTGCACCGATAGATTTTAGCCACAAACAAGCCCACCCCCCAGTAAAACCAGTATGACCAGTAACCAATACTTTTTTACCAATGAGTGACTTTTCAAATTTTAGCTCGGTAAGCATAATTTTCTTCTGTTATTGTTTGATGGTTATAAGCTTAATTGAGAGGCATATATTTTATATAATAGTACTCTAAACATCAAACTCCATTAATGGATTCAAGGCAAAATCACATCGGCAGTTGACTTTCGAAAATATAAAAATTGCCATAAATAGCATAGACGTAAAGTGAATTGGTGATGGCTTTGTTGAATAAATCGGGTTCAGATAAAGCTAACCTCTATCAGCCATTTTCTCAGGTATGACTGCGCGCGTCATTTTGTTCAATGCACGGATCATGGCCATAGCCTCACCAACCTTCGCATCGTAGTCACGCACCCACCCAACAATTGTTTAACCCGGTACATCGCCGTTTCGGCCACCGAACGCCGGTTATCAGCCGTGTGTCATTTCCAATAATCATGAGTACCGGTGTCCATGGCCAGGTGCAGTTTCCGCCATATGCGACGCTTTTCCTGACCATGTTTTTTCACCTTCGACTCACTCTCACCGAAGACTTTTAATCCGGTGGAGTCGATAACAAGATGGGCAATTTCGCCGCGCGTGGGTTTTTCAAACGGGATGTTGACGGACGCTGACGCAGGAGTAATCCGGGCATCGGAGCGGGAACGTCATCAGGGTAAAAATGGCGTCAATAAATCCCTGCGCGGTGCGCA
>NZ_ACCD01000056.1 GCF_000173775.1 Yersinia rohdei ATCC 43380 | reverse complement strand
ACTCACCCAAATCACTTACTGTTGTAAGTGATTTGGGATTAACTTTAATTATATTTTGGCATCGGGCGCTTCAATTTCAGTTTTAGTTTCTTCTGCAGCTTCTTCTTCAATAATGAGCTTCCAGCCAACCACGTCATCCCAGTATGCCTGTTCGCGTTCAAAATCTAGTTGTACCAGATTATTTTGCGTGAGGTAACCCGCTGGGAAGCGCAATGTCCAGTGACCGTCATCTGTTATCAGCCGCAGGCTTTCCGGCGTGGTGGTCGACTGACGCTGATTATTCAGTAAGGTACTCAACCGTAATAATTGAATTAAAGGTAAATAATACTTTTTCTTGAATAAATTCAGGCGCGGCAGTTCATCCAGCTTAATCCCCTTGCGGTGCATGCGCACTAAGGTGGCTAACAATAATTGCTGTTCTTGATTGAAACCCGGTAAGTTGGTGTTCTGCAAAATATAAGCTGAATGGCGATGCATTCCGCTGTGATTAATACTCAGGCCAACTTCATGCAGCATAGCCGCCCATCTTAATAAAGATTCAAGCTGCGGCTGTACCAATTTAGGGTTTTGCGCTAACCACTGGGTATAAAGTTGCTCGGTGGTTTCCAACACTCGGCGGGCCTGTTCCCGGTCAATATTATAATGCTCTGCCAGACTTTGTGCCGTACGCTGACGGATATCCTGATGGCGGAAACGGCCTTCCATTTCATATAGCACCCCTTCGCGCAGGGCACCATCTGATAAACGTAACTCTTTGATTGCTAAAGCATCGAAGACGCCACATAAAATAGCCAGACCGGGAACAAAGACAGATTGGCGGTCTTCGGATAACCCCGGCAAACTTAACGCGGAGAAATGTTTGAATTGCAGCACTTGCTCAACCAACATTTCAAGGCGCTCGGGCGTAATCAACCCGTCTTTCTCTCCCATCTCAACCAAGACTTCATAGGTGGCTTTAATGGTGCCGGAGGCGCCCAGTGCATATTGCCAACCCTGAATCCGGTATTGCCACGCCAGATTTTCCAGCTTTTGTGCCGCAGCCAGACGGGCGCGCTTGAAATTTGTTTTACTGATTTCGCCATGTGGGAAAAACTGTTGGGCGAAACTGACACACCCCATACGGCGGCTTTCTACCAGTAATGGTTCAAAATCTTCGCCAATAACCAACTCGGTTGAACCGCCACCAATATCAATTACCAGTTTGCGGCCTTTTTCTGGTTGGGTATGTTCGACGCCCATAAATATCAGACGCGCTTCTTCCTGCCCGGAAATAATTTCGATCGGATAAGGAATAACTTCAGCTGCGCGCTTGAGGAAAGTCTCCGCATTAGCCGCTTGTCGCAAGGAGTGTGTCCCGACAATACAGACATTATCGGGTGAGAATCCCTGCAAGCGCTCGGCAAATAGCGCCAGACAAGCTAATCCGCGCTCGATGGCTTCTTCGCTGAGCATATTATTGCTATCTAGACCATCGGCCAGGTGCACGCGCTGTTTCAAGCGGCCTAAAACCTGCAACGCGCCGTTAACGACGCGGGCAATTACCATATGGAAACTGTTAGATCCCAAGTCAATAGCGGCAATTTCTTGCGGTTTTGTGGTAGTCGAATTGTTGGTTAGCGGCATAGTTTTCGCCTTACTGCTCTGGTTGTTCCAGCGCTTTTAAATAATCATAGATGGCAATCTGTGCACGTACTTTGCGCCTGTTGCCACGCGGTACATAACGATTACTCAGTTCTTTATCAATATAACGGGCTTTCACGGTGTCGTTGAACAGCAGCTCTAAAATATCCAGCACCCGCTGTTTTAATTTTGGGTCTAGCAATGAAACAGCCACTTCAATACGGTAATCAATATTGCGAGTCATCCAGTCAGCAGAAGAGAGATACACCAGTTTGTCGCCTTTATTCTCAAAGACGTAAACTCGGTCATGTTCTAAAAAGCGGTCAACGATGCTGGTGACCTGAATATTATCGCTGATCCCCGGCAGATTTGGGATTAAAGAACACATCCCACGTACCAATAACCGTATTTTTACTCCCGCACCGGAGGCGCTATATAACCTATCTACCAGACCTTTATCCACTAAATTATTTATCTTCAAGGTAATCCCGGCGCTTTCACCGGCTTGAGCATGAATAATTTCCTGGTCAATCAACTGATACAGCATTAAGCGCGAGTTCTGTGGTGAAACCATCAGGTTATCGAACTTGACCGGGCGGTAAGGATTTTCAATAAAGTTAAATACCCGGCGCACTTCATTAGTAATTCGGGCATCTGCGGTTAATAAAGAATAGTCGGTATAAATACGCGCTGTTTTCTCATTAAAGTTACCGGTGCCAATATGGGCATAGCGCACGATTTCTTCGTTTTCAAGACGGGAAATCAAGAATAACTTGGCGTGGATCTTCAAACCCGGAGCGGAGAAAATAACGTGTACGCCAGCAGCAGTGAGGCTTTTGGCCCAATGAATATTGGCTTCTTCATCAAAGCGCGCCTGTAATTCCACCACCACGGTGACTTTCTTGCCATTATGTGCCGCATGGATCATTGACTCGATGATGCGGGAATCTTTCGCAACGCGATAAATATTGATTTTAATCGCCAGCACGCTCGGATCAAATGAAGCCTGGCGCAGCAATTCCAGCACATGCTCGAAGGTGTGATACGGATAATACAGCAGCACATCCTGCTCACGGATGGCATCAAAACCATTGCGGAATTTATCAAACCAAATATGGCGCAAACGTGGCATTGGGCGGTTAACCAGATTGCTTTTGCCTACATTAGGGAAGCTGATAAAGTCTTTGAAATTATGATAACGACCACCGGCGATGACCGAGTCATCATTAGAAATACCCAGTTTGCCGCGCAGCAATTCTACCATTTCATCGGGCATATCACGTTGATAAACAAAGCGCACCGGTTCAGCGGTTAGGCGCTGTTTTAAGCTCGATGACATTAATTCCAACAGACTCGATTCCATTTCAGTGACCAGATCATATTCCGCATCACGGGTCATTTTCATGGAATAGGCATTTAGTGCATCATAATCAAAGAAGCCTTTGAAGATTTCATCCAGGCAATATCTCAATATATTATCAAGTAATATCATTGGTTTGCGGCGGCGAGGGGCTTCTGGTGGCAAATTAACAAAACGCGGAACTTTATCGGAAGGAATTTCTAGCAGGGCATAAGCAATTTCCTGACCACGGATAATTTCTACTGCCAGATAGGTATAATCGTCTTTTAAGAATTGCACCAAATTGGTGTCATGGTTAATCAGAATAGGCGTGATGTGCTGGCGTAAATGCTGTTTAAAATAAAGCTTTAGCCAGACTTGCTGATTTTCGGAAATTTGCCGCTCATTAATCAGGAAGATTTGATTACGGGCCATTTCCAACAATAAATCGTTATATAACCCGTCGAACTCTTGATCGGCTTTGACCACTTTGCTTTGAATTTTCTTCAGTAAATGGCGCGAGGTCACGGCAGAGCCTTGCTCTTCACTAATCAAAATACGCCGTTTTAAATCAGCAAAACGAACTTTATAAAATTCATCAAGATTATTGGAGTAAATGCCAAGGAACCGCATCCGCTCAATGAGTGGATTGCTCTTATCCGCCGCTTCTTGCAATACCCGCTCATTAAAAGATAACCAACTGAGTTCTTTCTCGGTGTAGAGCTTTTCCTGACCCATTGCAACTCCAGTAAGATTATTGTGGGAGTATTTAGTGTCCACAATCATTATTGCGAAAGATTGACAAGAAAGTCCAACAGATATCATTAGTTAACTTTATCAGACAGCAGCCAAAAAATTATCAGACAGTCATCAACAACATTGTCATGCAAACGCCACAAAACTGACATAAGATATTCGGTCATCTTAAGGTATAGATGGGCGATTGGATTGATAACAATATAGACTGGATTTCGCCTAAGGGCATGGGGCAATTGAAGATTATGCAACAATCTGGCGGAATACTACAATCAGGGAGAGATAAGCGCCGGGCTGTTATTGAACGTCTGGTGCGCGTGATAGTCACGGGCAGTGGCGGGTTGGTTTTACTGACATTAATGCTGATTTTCATTTATTTATTATATGCCGCCTTGCCGCTGTTTAAACCGGCCTCAATCAATTCACCCGCCTCCTTCACTGTGGCTGGCAGTGGAGCCACTCTTGCATTGGGCGTTGATGCTTCAGGGCAGGTGGGTTATCGCATTGATGAAACCGGCAAAGGTTATTTTATTAGACTCAAAGCCCAGGGCGAATCTCCTGCGGGGAGCCTAATCAGTGAACAACAGTTATCACCGCCACCGGTGTCAATTAGCCGCGCTGCGGGCAGGCAACCTTTGTACAGCATTGGTCTGAGTAATGGGCGTTTTGTTCTGCTGCAACCGGACTTTTCGGCCACCCCTCCACGTTGGCAATTTCCGCTAGGTGAACAGCCGCGCTATATGGATTTACAAGGCCAGCGTCTGACGCAACTGGTGGTGGCTGAGCCGCAACCGCAACAGTTTTCCCTGGCAGCCACCACCGAAGATGGCCGTCTGATAACCGGAACCTTTACCGCTCAAGGGCAGCAGGTTAGCGAATTGCCCCATGCGCCCAAAACTATCGACCAATTGTTATTGGCACCCGATGGGCGCTGGTTATATCTCTTATCGGGCCATCAAGTGTTTATTTACCAATTTGGCCCGGAGCTGACACTGCGCGAAGTCGTGCCTTTAGTGGCTGACCCGCACGCCTTAACCGGGCCACTGCAACTTTCTTTATTAGCGGGGGGGAAATCACTGTTAGTTCAAGCACCTGATGGGGTGATAACCCAATGGTTTGATGTGCCCAAAGCCCCTGGAAATCAGTATCATTTGACGCGCATTCGCAGTTTTACTCCCGCAGGTAAGGGCTTACTAACTACCGAAAATACTCGCCGGGTATTTGCTTCATTATCGCCTCAAGGCGAGTTATCACTGTTCTCCAGCATTGAGTCAGCACCGCTATTGCAGCATAAACTGGCCACGGGAGTTACCCATGCCGCATTCTCCCCTTGGGGCGATAATTTGCTGGTCGAACATGGGGCGGGTTGGTCAACTTACTCATTAGATAATCGCTATCCTGAGATAAGCTGGCGCAGCTTATGGCAGCGAGTTTGGTATGAAAACTATCCAGAACCGGCCTATGTCTGGCAGTCGAGCTCAGTGGATGAAAGTTATCAGGCCAAATTCAGCCTTATTCCGATTATCTTCGGAACTTTAAAGGCGGCGGGGTATGCCATGCTATTCGCGGTGCCACTGGCATTGGCGGGCGCGATTTATACCGCCTATTTTATGTCGGCTGGCCTGCGCCGCGTGGTTAAACCCTCCATTGAGATGATGGGCGCATTCCCGACGGTGGTTATCGGCTTGATTGCCGGTATTTGGCTGGCACCGGTTATTGAACACTATCTGGCGGGTATTTTGTTGCTGCCGCCATTGCTGGCACTGACTATTTTATGCTGCGGCTGGTGTAGTGCGCGCTGGTCAGCAAAAACGCAACGGCAATTATCAGCGGGCTGGGATGTCATTATTCTACTGCCAGTTATCTTGCTCACGGGCGGATTAGCATGGTGGCTGGGGCCACAACTGGCGGTATTGACCTTGGGAATGCCAGTAAATGAATGGTTGGGTGATAACTATTCCCAGCGCAATGCATTAGTGGTCGGTATCGCGATGGGCTTTGCTCTGATCCCGGTTATTTTCTCACTCGCCGAAGATGCCTTATTCAGTGTGCCGCCGTCACTGAGCCAAGGGTCATTGGCGTTGGGGGCCACTCCCTGGCAGACGCTAGTTCGTGTGGTTTTACCTTCGGCTTATGCGGGTATTTTCTCCGCCCTGATGATTGGTTTTGGTCGTGCCGTGGGCGAAACCATGATTGTGCTGATGGCAACCGGCAACACACCTATTATTGATGGCAGTATTTTCCAAGGGTTGCGAGCAATGGCGGCCAATATTGCAATTGAAATGCCAGAAGCGGTGGTGGGCAGCGGGCATTATCGGGTGCTATTTCTGACCGCTTTAGTGCTGTTTTGCTTCACGTTTTTGGTCAATACGCTGGCAGAATCCATCCGCTTGCGATTACGTGAACGCTATCAGATGGAGCAGGTTGGGTGATGACAAGGAGCATAAAACCGAGTTTTACCCAAAAATGGTTTGCAACAGGTTCGCCGTGGATTTGGTTAACGGCCGGGGCGGTCAGCATCAGCCTGTTGGCCTTATTGGGTGTGGTCTTATTATTGGTCAGCCAGGGAATGCGTTATTTCTGGCCGAGCCCAGTTTACCTGTTTGAACTTAAGCAAACTGCCGCCGGCCCGGTCAAGGTCATTGGTGAGATTTATCAGCAACAGTCTTTGTCACGCCAGCAATTGGAGCAATCTGGCATTATTTTGCCGCCAGCCGCGGGTGAGACAGTCACGCGTTATCTGATTAAAACCGGTAACCGCGAGATACAAGGGCAAGATTTCCACCGGCTGCTGGATAGCGATATTCAACAGCGCAGCCAGCCGAAGGATTTGCTGGTAGTAGAAAGGCAACAGCATGGCACCGCTTATGGTTTTCTGGCGGGTATGCAGGACAATGGCCAGCCATTGGTGGGCGATAATTTAGCTCAGGAATTGCAAAAACGTATTCCGGTGATACAAGCACTGGTGCAGCAGTCCAAAGATATTCAGTTCCGCCAAATGAACATGCTCAATCAACAGTTTGAGGCGCTGCGACTCGAGAAAAAACGCCTGCAAATGACCGCTGAATTCGACAGCAAAGCACAAGACAGATTCAATGCCGAGTGGGGTGAATTACAACGCCACCACCAAGCATTGATGGAAAAACTGCGCGTTCTGCAAACGGATGAAAACCGCTATACCCTGCTGTTGCAGGATATGAATGGGCAAATTCATCCTGTTTCACTCAGCCAGATTACTCGCGCTTGGTATCCCAATGACATGAGTTTCCTACAGAAACTGCACCATTGGGCAGCACAAACCCATAAGTTTCTGAGTGATAACCCTCGCAATGCCAATACTGAAGGTGGCGTGTTCCCGGCTATTTTTGGCACAGTGTTAATGGTGATTTTGATGTCCATCGTGGTGATGCCATTAGGGGTGATTGCGGCGGTTTACTTACATGAATATGCGGGTAAAAACGGGCTGACCCGCATGATTCGTATTTCTGTGGTGAATCTGGCTGGGGTGCCATCCATCGTTTATGGGGTATTTGGCCTGGGTTTCTTTGTTTATCTATTAGGCGGTTCGCTGGATAAACTGTTTTATGCACAAGCGCTACCCAACCCGACATTCGGGACTCCGGGCGTGTTATGGGCAGCATTAACACTGGCTTTATTGACATTACCCGTCGTGATTGTTGCCACCGAAGAAGGGCTTTCCCGCATTCCGGTCAGTTTGCGGCAAGGTTCGCAGGCGTTAGGGGCCAGCAAAGCCGAAACCCTGTGGCATATTGTGCTACCCATGGCGGCCCCGGCAATGATTACCGGGCTCATTTTAGCTGTGGCGCGAGCTGCGGGAGAAACCGCCCCTTTGATGCTGGTTGGCGTAGTAAAATCAGCGCCATTATTGCCGGTTGATGGCGTTTTCCCCTATCTGCATTTGGAACGCAAATTTATGCATTTAAGTTTCCAAATTTACGATATGGCCTTCCAAAGCCCCAATGTGGAAGCCGCGCGGCCATTAGTCTTCGCCACCGCGTTGCTGTTGGTGATTATTGTGGTGGGGCTTAATTTAGCGGCTATTGGTATTCGCCATCATTTACGTGAAAAATACCGTGGTTTAATGCTATGACAGAACTTTTTAACCCGCAGGACGAAATATGGGACTTTTGATGCCGGATTCGCTGCCACTGCTGGATGTGCAGCATTTGACTCACGAGCAAACTGCGCTGGCGGTTGAAAAGCTCAATTTATTTTATGGCGACAAACAAGTGCTGCATGATATTTCCTTTAATGTGCCTAAGCACCGGGTTACCGCCCTAATTGGCCCATCGGGTTGTGGTAAATCAACCTTATTGCGCTGTTTTAATCGTATGAATGATTTGCTGGATAACTGCCACCTTGAAGGCGAAATTCGCCTTGGCAATGAAATCATCACTGATAAAACGACCGATGTTGCCGCATTGCGCCGGCGGGTCGGTATGGTGTTTCAGCGGCCAAATCCATTCCCTAAATCAATTTATGAGAATGTGGTTTATGGTCTGCGCTTACAGGGAGTTCGTGACCGACGGGTACTTGATGAGGCTGTCGAGCGCTCCTTACGAGCGGCTGCTTTGTGGCACGAAGTAAAAGACCGACTGCGCGAAAATGCCTTTCGTCTTTCCAGTGGGCAGCAGCAGCGTTTAGTCATAGCCAGAGCCATTGCTATTGAGCCACAAATCTTATTATTAGATGAGCCAACATCGGCGCTAGACCCTATCTCGACCCTGACTATTGAAGAACTGATCACCACATTAAAACAACAATATACCGTGATATTAGTGACTCATAACATGCAGCAGGCAGCAAGGGTGTCAGACTATACCGCCTTTATCCATCAAGGAGGGCTGGTGGAATATAATGATACCGATGCTTTATTTACCTCGCCACAGCAGCGGCGGACGGAAGATTATATCACTGGGCGTTACGGTTAACTTTCGCCTCTCTTTTTTATTCCTTTATCCACCAGCCACATCTTAGTCGCGTAGGGCCGCAAAGGCGCTTCTAAGGTGTTCGCTTCATTTTTTTATTGTGATTTAAGTTTACACTTTCATGTGTCGTCCGTTATTTAGGTGACTATTAAATGGACGTTTTAAGTGAAAGAATTACTGATAACCCAGCCTGATTTTATGGAGACATTTCGCTGTGCAGGTACAACCTGTCGAGAACACTGCTGTAAAAATCAGCATGTCACCCTTGATAGAAACCGTTATCAAAAATATATCAAAAGCCCCTATTCAGAGATTAAGCGCATTGCTGTCGCCGAAATAACTGTCACTCAGGCCAGTCTCGCGGCATGGGCCAATTTTAGCCCTGATAGTCGAGGGAATTGCCCGTTCCTCGATGAGCAGCGATTATGCCAGATTTATAAACATGCGGGTGCGAATGCATTGAGTAATAACTGCGCTACTTATCCTCTGGTTGAGCATATTTATAAGAAACAGAAAATTAAAAGCATGTCACTTTCCTGCCCAGAAGTTACCCGGCAGGTATTATTTTCGACCAATGCTTTGACGCTACGGTTTTCCACTATTAACCAATATGACTATTATAAAGCACCGGATATTATTATTGAGGAGCGGTTGGTTAATCGCGCCTGTGCCGCTATTACCGTCGCAAGTGATAAGTCTTCCATAGAGGAAATTCTGTGGGTAATAAATCGTTTATTGCACACTCACCCCATTACTAATGATGGAAGCAGAGCTAAAATTGCTGAGATAGACAATCTGCGCCTTGAGTTAATTGAGATGCTGACATCAGGGCATGTCTCCCAGCAATTGAAGTCGATGGATAGTACAACGGAGCTACACAATGAACTCGTGGATTGCTTTCGCGATTTTATTGCACAGCTCCCTGAAGTTCGTGGGAAAAAGACACTTAAAGCTTATGCGGCCACTTTGCTGGATAACACCACGACTAAACCTATTAGTTATAATCTTAATTACTTATGGCAACAACAGAAATGGCTTTCTTGCCCAGAGCAAAATGCAGTATTTCGTCATTATCTTCTCTATCGTATTAATCATGACCAATTGGCTATGGGAGAGAGAAATGCAGTTTCGGTATTTAACTTACAAGTTATTGATTACTTTTTTTTAAAAATATTACTCACTGCGCATCTCATTAAAAATGGTCAATTTATTGAAGATGAAATGATTGATATTATTTATTCCTACCATGCCTGTCGTGAGTCTACTACGGATGTAAGCCAAGAGTTCAAACAGCGCCTGACAGACTTGGCGACGAGAGCCGACGTCTCAATATTATCCTTATTGGTATGAAATAATTTTAAAAATAATTTAAGTTAACCCAAGAATGTACCGCTTGTTATCTGTAAATTAGCCGTGATAAATAGGACTCTATCTCGTGAAAGAATTACAGATTATTCAACCGGATTTTGTTAAAAATTTCAGTTGCATCGGTTCAGCTTGTCGTGATCATTGCTGTAAAGACTGGACTATTAGCATAGATAAAAATACCTATCGAAAATATAAAAATAGCCAAAATTCAACGATTAGAAATATCGCCATCAAGAATATTTCAGTGACACGAACCAGTACGGATAACTGGGCTACAATGGGTTTCAGGGAAGATGGTAATTGCCCCTATCTTGATGAAGCCAGTTTGTGTGGGATTCACAAAACTATGGGTAGCGAAGCCTTGAGTGAAACATGCTCAACTTATCCCCGCAGCAGCTTCCAGTACAAATCTGAAAAATTTAATACGCTGACTCTATCCTGCCCAGAGGTAACCCGATTAGTTCTGTTTGATCCCAATGCATTTACTCTTAATCACGAAGTGATAAAGCAGAAAAATTATTTCAACAATAGAGAAATTAATTCTACTGGGCAAGTGATTAGCTATTATTGTAATCAACTCCTTCTGGTACCGAATGAAAATTTTGAAGAAAATATTTATGCAATTAATGTTTTCATTCATTGTTGTCAAGATATAGATAAAACGTTAGAAGATAAAGTACCGACAGTGTCGGCTTTGTATGAGGCTATTCATCACAAATTGTCCTCAGGTGAAATTAGTCAAGAAATGACGAATATTCCTTATAATGCAAATTCACGCTGGCATTTTTTGATGATATTTCAACGGCGTACAGTAAGAATCCGAAAAAGTAGGGGGCATAAAACACTGTTTAATTATATGGCTTTCTTGATTCATCATTTAATGAATGAAGTTGATGTTGAACAGTTAGATGAGCGCATGGCGGCCTTAAGCTCTACCTGGAATGAGCAGGTTATGCCTTTGCTTAATCAACACCCGCATATTTTACGCAATTTATTCCAGTATAACTTCTATAATAACCGATTCGGACTCAATGGAACTGATGCGCTAGATAAAGAATTTTATACTTATGTGATAGATTTCTTCATTATTAAATCAGTTATCAGTGCCTTTGTTATATACAATAAGTCATTGAGCGAAGACGATATTATTAATATTATTTACTCATACAATGTTTTCAGAATACACAATAGCGGCGCTAAAGATCTTTTGTTATCAAACATCGATGCGGTAAATGCGAATGATAACATTACATTATTAAATCTGTTGAACTAAGCACAGCAAACGGACCTATGGCTGAAAACTGATAACCAGACTGGGGCCGTATGGCCCCAATAAATTAAGCACTCTTTATCGATGGCGTTTTATATTTAGCCAAGTATTGCGGCTGGAAAATGCACATACGAATTGCAGTACGGTATTCACCATTGATAAAGAACTCTTGTTTTAGTTCACCCTCCAATTCAAAACCTAATTTGCTATAAATATGGATGGCTTTTTCATTCTCTTTATCAACGATAAGATAAAGTTTATACAAATTCAGTACCGAAAAACCATATTCCATCGCCAGTTTTGCAGCTGCGCCAGCATAACCTTGGCCTTGATGAGCCGGGTCGATAATAATCTGAAATTCAGCACGGCGGTGAATATGGTTGATTTCAACCAGCTCAACCAAGCCGACCTTTACCCCCAAGCCTTCAATAATAAACCGGCGTTCACTCTGATCATGGATATGTTTATCGTACAGATCAGACAGCTCGACAAAAGCTTCGTAAGGTTCTTCAAACCAGTAGCGCATTACACTGGCATTGTTATCTAACTGGTGGACAAACGGCAGATCATCCCGCTCCAGTGGGCGTAACCGGACGCTGCTAGTGGTAGACATGCTTGTTCCTCATAAGACGACAGCGGTTGCTGCCTCGGGAATTATAACCTA
>NZ_ACCD01000057.1 GCF_000173775.1 Yersinia rohdei ATCC 43380 | reverse complement strand
TACGGCCGTAATAGGCAGTGGTGCCCTGACGGTAACGGCTAATGACGCTGTGGCTAACGGTTCCGCGACCAATACGGTGCAAGCCGTGGTCACTGATGCCAAAGGCAACCTGGTATCCGATGTGACAGTGAACTTCAGCGCTCCCGCAGACGTCGGCGTGGTTACAGCCAATGCGATGACCGATATCAATGGGGTAGCAACAACAAACCTGACTACAACTCGTGCGGGTGCCAGTACGATAACGGCAACGATTAATGGCAAAAGCCAGAATACGAGTGTGACTTTTGTTCCAGGCGCAGCGGTGACAGCTCAATCCAACTTAGTGGCATCGCCAACGACGATTGCGGCGAATGGGACTGCGGCTTCAGTACTGACGTTGACGCTTAAAGATGCGAACGGGAATATGGTGAGCGGGCAAAATGTCAACTTTGCCACAAGTCAGACGGGATCATCAGTTGGCAATATTACGGATAATAACAATGGTACTTACACCGCGAGGCTAGTCAGTACGCGAACAGGGAGTGCCACACTCGCAGCGTCGGGTAGTACGACGGTCACAACGACGATTGATAGCAACAGTTTTAATATTGATTTGCCCGTTATAACCCTGACGCGAGCTTATATCACCCAACCCGTCTCCAATGGCAATGCGATTACTGCTACAACTATGACCACAGCGTTAAATAAATATGAATCAATATATTATTCTTTCGCTGATGGCTCATGGTCTGGAAGTGTCACACTTCCGGCGTCAGCAGAGATAGGCGCTGCGGTTAAATTTGAGTCTAATGCTATGCAGGCCAGTACGATATCGTATAACTCTACTTCTGTATCCCTAACTACAGGTATGACACTTAACTTCCTTTACAATGGGAGTGCCTGGGTTAGGTCATAACCTTGGTTTTAGTCTGTTAACCAGCCATTAAAACGATGGGGAAACCTGCCGTTTTAATGGCTTTTTCTTTATGCTAATTCGCTATGCTATTTATGTTTCCAGAGATATAGCACATTGCATTACTCAGTTTATTTGAACTCAAAACTTCAGTACTGGGCAATCGCCCTATTTAAGCCGATATAACCAAATCTATTTCATCGCTTAGCTCTTGTAAATGCTGCGCCAATTGGCTGAATTTATCTTCGAATATCGGGTCTGGGACTTGAGTAAATGGATAACTCTCCAGTTGCTCGCAAAGTTCAAGTAATCTCGTGGCCCCTAAAATTTGAGCCGAACCATTAATACGATGCAGATGATGTTTCATGGTGGCCCAATCGCCTATATGAGCAGCCTCTTTAGCTGATGTCAGATCTTTATCATTTTCCAACTGGGATATCGCTAATATCTGCTGCATTAATTTGGCATCATGCATCGTCAATGTATTGAGTAAATCAATATTGATCAGTTCCCCTAAGCGCGATGCTGGCTGTTGGGTATTGACCAACCGTAACGAAGATTCTAGTTGTTGCAAATTGACAGGCTTAAATAAACATAAATTCATTCCAACGGCGAGACAACGTTCTCTCTCTTCTTCTTGCGCATTGGCCGTGAGCCCCCAAATAACAATATTTTCATCGAAACCCCGGATATGGCGTGTGAGGGTAATACCATCCATATTCGGCATATTGATATCAGTAATAAGCAAGTCATACTTATTTTGTTTAACTAACTCCAGCGCCTGAATACCGTCGATAGCTTCATCAATGTGATACCCCAAATTATCCAGCTGACGCCGCAATAGCAGGCGGTTATTGGGATGATCGTCGGCAATGAGGATCTTGAGATTTTTAGGTAGACTGCTGGATTGTTCAGGAGAGAGTGTCGCCGCTACGGCCTCACGAGAAACCTTCGTCGTGAGCATCACCGTTAAGGTTGTTCCTTGGCCCGGTTGACTAAACATTTTAATCTCACCATTCATGCGCAAGATTAGCTCGCGACAAATCATCAAACCAAGACCTGAACCGGTTTGTTGTTTGCCGCTTGATGTTTGGCTAAATGGCTTAAACAACAGTTGCTGCTCTTCCTGACTAATACCCGGCCCGGTATCCGTGACGCTCATAATTAACTGAGTTTGAGCCGCACTCTCGGTATGTGTTTCAGCACGCACTTCAATGCTACCTTGTTGAGTGAACTTAATGGCATTACTCAGGAAATTACTCAGCACCTGTCTGAATGCTTGAGGATCAAGCCACAGGTATTCCCCTTTAACTAATCGATTAACAAAAGTCAGTTGGAGTTGTTTCTGTTTTGCCAACCCCTCAAAGGCTCTTAATGTACTTTCTATCAATAATTCAACATCAACCCATTCAGGAGATGGTTCGAAATTGCCTGATTCAATCTTCTCCATATCCAAAATATTACCGATTAATCCCAGTAAATGCTGAGCAGAGGCATACGCCAATTGAATAGATTCTTTCTCTTCATTAGGGGACTGGTTATGGGTTGATAGTAATTCAAGGAACCCCATAATGGTGCTGATAGGCGTGCGAATCTCATGGCTCATGCTGGCTAGGAAAGAGCTTTTCGCTTGGTTGGCTTGAATGGCTTTATCTTTTTCTATCTGAAGCGCTTTCATTAATTGCTTCGATTCGGTGATGTCTTGCCAGCCGCAAATAATGGTCGGGGGAACATTCGCAGGCATAATACAAAGGGTGAGCCAATGTAAAATATGGCGATCTTCCTGGCCATTATTCAGTATTAGGTGATGCGCGAGAACCGAGTCCGATGGCAGACCTTTTTCAACATCATGGCGGATAGTTGAGAAAATACCGGCCAGTGGATGGCGACTATCGAATAATGATGTTCGGATCTCCTCACGTAATTCAGGAGAAAAGAACGTTGTAAATGCATGATTATAACTACACAACTCCCCTTCCATTGATAGAACGTAAACCGGCATAGGGATCGCGTTAGAGAGCGTTTGACGAAAGCTCAACTGAGTTTCTAGTTCTAATTGTGATTTTTTCCTCATGCGAATCTCGCGTGAAAGATAAAGTCCCCAGAGCAAACTACTTAAAACCAGCAAGGCTGCCAGCGCAATCACTAAATAAAACTGCGTACTATACAAATTCCAAGTATCAATCTGGATCTTTGGCATTTTTGCCCATTTGGCGGCCAGACGTAATATTTCTTTTTGTGGAATATTGTCTAATGCTTTATTGAGTATTTGCTGTAGTTCTTTATCTCCTCGGGGCATCGCGAAACTGATTAACGCAGGGGTTTCATCGGCGATACGAAAATATTTCAGCTCGCCCGAATAATAATGGTCAATCATATATCGAGCAGAGAGCAGATTATAGATAGCCCCATCTACCCGCCCATCATCCACCATATTCAGAGCCATACTGGTGTTATCAATCGTTACCCATTCAATTTTGGGATATTTGCTTTTTAGTTGCTCATATAGCGTGTGGTATGCCGGTATCGCGACTTTCATTCCATCAGATAATTGTGTAATCGCATCGGGCGTATCCTTTACTACCGCGACGAATGGCGTTGTGATAAACGGATGAGTAAATGAGATCAGATCCTCACGCTCTACGCTATAGGTCGTAGTGGGTAATATATCCCAATTACCTGTGAGCATGATTTTAGCCATTTCACTATTGGAATTAACTATAACCGGCTCAAATTCCACACCTGTTTCCAAATGGATAATATTAAGAATATCACCAATAAGCCCTCTAATTTCTGAGTTAGAGTCCGCCATCGTGAAAGGAGCATAGTAAGGATTAATTAATACGCGTAATTTAGGATTTTTTTCAAGCCAGCGTTTTTCCTGCGGCGTCAGTGATAATGGTTTTGACAAATATGGAAGACTGTAGTCATCAACCCAGAATTGATTTTCTTGATTACGAATTTGAGTCGTTACATTGTTGAGGAAGGCGTTAAGAATATCAATTAGCGGTTTTTCGCTATCCAGTACAATAAAACGGTTACTAATTTGCGGACTTTTCCAGAATTTCACCACACTAAGAGCATAGGGAAAATCCCTCATCATAGCCATATTCCCGGTAAGACTATTACCCATGAAATAGTCATTTTGCTCATCGACAACCGATGCCAACGCCGAGTATTCACTATCAAATGAAACAATTCTGGCATTAGGGAATGACTGTTTAATAAATTCTTCAGGCGGGTATGTCCCTGCGATGGCAATATTGACGGGGTTCTTGGTATGCAGTGGCTGCATCATTTCATCCTGCCGGGTCACTAGCATGGGATAAGAACTCACCAGCGGCCCAGAAGCAATTAAAGGGCTTTCAACTACCATCGAATCGGTTTGTTGAGTAAGGATAAAATCTACTTCTCGTAATTTCACTGCAACAAGGGCTGCCTGTTGGTCAGGGTAGCGTTTAATATCAATATTAGTATTAAGCGCCTTCTGCAACAGTGTTAAATAATCGGCATTAATCCCTCGATAACGCCCCGTCAGGCTAGTAAATGCCAGTGGAGGATATTCAGGAGGATATACAGCAACGGTCAACTTGTTTTTTTTTGCTAACCAGATCAAATCATCATTATTCAGCTTTATCGTCGGAGGAAGCACATCACTTTGCCCCGCCAGTTCCAACGCGATAGGCTCCACCACTTCGGCATAAGCAAATGGTATCGCCATCATTAGCGATAATAAAACACCGAGAAATTGCTTCAACATGTTGTTAATCAACACTATTACGGCTAGCAAAAGCAAATAGATCCATTAACGTTTTACACTCCAGTTTATCCATTAAGCGACTTTTATAGGTACTAACGGTTTTACTGCTGATGTTCATTTCAGAGGCGATGTGTGCCGTGTCCGCACTATTTAAAATATAGCGCATGATTTTAATTTCTTGCATGGAGAGCGATTGTAGCCTTTCCTGCTCTGAAGGTAGGCTGCCGACAAACCCATTTAATGAAAAGGGGAAATAGCTATAACCGTTTTGGGCAGCTTTAATCGCAGAAATAATATTTGTGATACCTTCTTTTTTACTGACGAATGCATTTGCTCCTGCATCAGCACTACGTTTGCCATAAAAAATATCATTTTTAGCCGAAACAACAATAATGATGCCACCATAGCCTTGTTTTCTTAGTTTCTCAACGACTTCCATTCCATTTAATTTAGGAATATCAACATCTAAGATAATAATTTCTGGTTGGGCGCTTTCAATCAACTTAAGTGCTTCGATGCCATCACCAGCCTCTGACAATACTGTAATTCCTTCGTTTTCTAGCAAATTACGAATAGCTATACGAGCTAGTGGGTGATCATCAACAATGATAGCGCTCATTTGGAGCTCCTCTTTCAGTATTGTTTCCTTTGTCCTCAGAGAATGATCCCTTGTGCGAATTTTTTCCACTTAAATTCATTATAAGACATGGTGATTCACAAAGATTGGCTAGAAAGGGCCAGATCAAGGGTACGGAAGGGATAAAGTGAGGAGTTTATTTTTGGTTGCGCCGTGATGTACAGAGCATATGTAGGACAAATCTAGTTTTAATCCATCGTTATTTCAATATTGATACTGTCGTTCTTGCAGAACGCAGCTCTTCTTTTACGTAAAATCACCTCACTTCACTATATTCCATAAACCTCTTCTCGATAAATCTACTTATAACCCCCCCCCATTTATGGGCGAAGGATGACAGGGCCTGTAGGCATCTGTAACTTCTGACGTAGGGGTATACTTAATTTTATTTTATCCCCAAAAGTGTTTTTCACTTATATCTATATTAAAAAATTCATTTAATCTAAATTATTTTACTTTATAAAGTATTAAATTCTGTTTTTTAAAATAAAACGATATTTTAAACCAACTTTGCGTTTGTGGTAAGTGGTTTGATCCAAATCAAAGTTCTTTAACGGTTTTAAATATCGCATATAATTAATCCAACAAAAACACACTGGCGTATTAAACATAACTTATATTCCCCAAGTATTCCTCAAGCCAAAGGAATGCGTGTTTTATATATTTATAATATAAATTAATTATATTTAATTCCCCCATTCTGCAATTGGCAGATATAAAAACCTTATTTAAATAGGATAGGATATGAGTGATGTTATCATTTTCAGTCAGAGTTCACTATTTCTTTTTTCACTGCAACTTATCATAAGGAATAATATAGATCTTGATAAAAGAAAAGATAATATAACAACCAAATTATTTTGCTCACTCGATAAATTCATCAGCCAACTAGATGACAGCGAAAAAAAAATTGTAATATTCGATATAGATGGGATATCAAAAACAAAGCAAAATATCATTTTTAATAAAATAAAGGATATGCAAAATAACGCTTCTATACTCATATTTTGTCGATATGAGGCGGATTCACTTTATTTTCATACCTTATCTGAAGTAACACGCTTTGTTGTCAGTAAAAGCACACCAATAATAGAGATCTCATCAATAATTAATAAATTCATTCTGTTAGCTGAAAAGGATAATGATGAGGGTACTCGATTAGATCCAAATATTAAATCTCAGCCAAAACTGTCAAAACGAGAAAAACAGGTTTTGCATCTAGCTTCTATGGGGATGGACTATCAGGATATTTCAGAGCATCTCAATATTACCGAAGGACGGTGAGTCACTATATGTCAAACATACGAGATAAGTATGGTTACAAGAAAAACTTTAACTTATACTTCAGGTACTGAAATAACCAATATCAGTGATGACTGGATTGCCCATCTGATAATACCCATAATTAATCAAGTCTTATCAGAAATACATTTTTAAAAAGTTCTTCATGGCCAAAGGTAATGCTAATTATCCCCATTGTGATCCTGTACTGCTTTACTATCATAGTCAGGATCACATATTTTATATCATCAGTGATGATGCCGACACACCATTTCCTGACCATCAATGACAATCACAAGAGATTAAAATTAACATTTTTTCTTGTTAAACCCACCTGATATCAATTTTCATGTAAGTTTCTCCACGAGCTAATGACATTGGTAAAGAGTCCTAGCTTGCTCTAAGATGGGCATATTATATATTTTATGATGGATCGTAAACTCCAATCTTTATTCTTTCTAACGGCTTAAAAAATAGTAATTCGTGATTTGTGTTATAACCTTGAACATCACTATGCCCTGCTTTTTGATAACCAAAATTCGGGTACATACCAAACCATTTATCTTTTCCCATCAATTGAAGCCAGTGTGAATCAATAGCACAGTTGACTTGTTCTCCGCCTGCCTCTAACTTTCTGACCGCTTCACTTACATTATCAAGCAATGTTTGATAATAGTTTTTATTCACCAGATAAGCACATGAACAGTGCGCCATATTCAATCGGAGAAAATGGTTATCATTAATAAAAGGCATTACATGATAATAATTTGCAGACAGCATGGCCACATCCCAGTCGGTGGTTTTTAACATAGATAAAAAACGGTTCGCCAATGCGACACTCTCGATATCATCATTGAAAACAATATCATCTTCTAGGATCAAAACGTTGTCCCATTCATGATCTCGTGCCATTTTCAGAACTGCTTCGTGAGATTTAGCACAGCCAATATAGCCTGGCTTCTCATCTATTGCCTCAAAGCGAATGACTTTTTCATTTGCTATATTAAACTTTTGCAATAGCTCTTTAATATTATCCTCCCGATCAGAACGAGTCTTGAGGTTAATATAAACAACTTTTTCTACTAAAGATAAATCTAGTTCAATATTATTTTCATATTTCATATTATTTCTCCTTTTAGATTTAATTGTAATATTATCATTTATAAATAAAAATAGGTCAGAACAAATTTAAGAGAATAGCCCGGAAAAATATATTGATGTTGTTAGTCATGAGTTCATTATCACAAAGTATAAGCGTTAAATTCCTTCATATAACTGGTGTGATAATCTATAAAAACAAGACAATTTCATTATACTCTCATCAAAATGATCTTAACTCTGCTTGGTTGGTTTCAAAATCATACGCACCTGCTATTGAGAGATCGATAGGATGCGGATTCCACTCGATCAGTCCCTTAATTTCAAACTGTGCAATACCATTTTTTGCATTGTGTAATTTATTTACCACCAAAGATTCTGAAATAATTCGCGGTTCAAAACGGATGATTGCCTCACGAATAATTCGTTCAATTGTCATCCAGTTGTGAGGTGTTGAATACCGACCAATCAATGGCGCAATACCGAAGTTTAATACCGATGTTGCTACCCATTTATGACGCTGTTCATCAAGCAGATCATCAATATTGGCATTATTTAGTATCTCGGTAATATTCTTCTGTACCAATTTTCGCATCATACGTGAGTCATAAAAGAATTTATCCTGGGGCTCTATCAGCTTTTTAGGATCATCATCAAGTAGGCGCTCTAATAAAGTAGGTAAGAATTGTCTCTTCTTTTCCATCATTTCGCTTGTCCGCTAAACCTAAACTCTTCCACATCGAATAATGCATATTCATTTTGGTCAGTGAAAAACATTTTCCGCCCTGAACCAATATAAAGAGTCTCTGTCAGTTGTTCCCATTCGGTTTTAAGACCGAGTTTGGTGTCATTATTAGCACCAACGGCTAATGGATAACGCGCAGGTACGTAGCCGAACCAAACTTTATCATTTACGGTAAGCTGTGCCGGAGCCCAAACTAAATCGATAATATTTTTAGGTTTGGAAACCTTCATTAATTGCACTTCGGCAAAAGGAACCCAACGGTAACCACCTGCACTAATAAATTCGCAAACCGGCCCGATGCGGCCATCGCTATCAGCAATCCAGGAAAACGACGAAGCAGAACTCGTTTCACCTATGCTTTCAGGTATTTGTGATAATGCTAACTGACGTATTTCTTCACTTTGCGCGCAGTCACCCTCGTGCAAGCGTTGATTGGCCTGTTGCATCAATGCAACCCACTCCGGCAGGGAATCATTCAATGAGCCAGGGGCGCGCTTACCAGCCAAAACTTCTTCACGTAATCTCTCGCTTAACACTAAATTTTTATAGAGTTCAGCCTGTTTAGTCATTTCAGGAACCAGCTTAACCAGTGTTTCAAGTTGTAGTTGAGCTTTTTGCCATAATCCGTCAAGACAATAAAGTTTGAATAATAGTTCTCGCGCATCAATATCTGTTGGCTTAGATTTCAACTTAGCAATGACTTCAGCTTGTATTTCTGGTAACGAACTGCTTTTCAATAATTCACTTAGATTGGTCATATTCATTATGTGGTAATATCCAGACTTAAATTTATAAATGGCTGTCTAGCCCCAACTTATAGAGTTCTTGAAATACGAGTGCTGGCACGCTACTTTTCTCTTTAGTTATAATATGTTCCGGTGCCAACAGTTTTAATAAATCAACTTTCCCCTCGTCCTGAGGTGTTTCAAGGTAATCAATGACACTTAATTCCTTGGTGATTCTTTCGATAAGTCCACCTGAATCTAAAATACATTCCGTCAATGTTTTATCTTGTACGTACTCCCTAATATTTTCCAGAAAACCGTCGTTAGCAGACAATTTTGTCGTCTGTAATTGCCCCTTTTCAGAAAATTTCTGGCCCTGCTCACCCCACATTAAAAATCGCTTATATTCTAGCTCCAAATTTTTTAGAACATCCTGCTCTGGCAATTCTTGCGCTAGCGTCTCATTAACATCATCCAGATAAGAGATGTAGTGACCGCCATGAGATAAAATATCTTCAATTTCGGGTAGATCGGTTGTTTCTAACACCGATATTTGTTCCAGCACCAATCGGTTGTCAGTAAAACTCTTGCTCGCAGTTTGTCCTGATGCTTTTTTGGCCGTAATAACAAAATGACCAAACTTGATCTCTGCACCTAACGATAATGGGGAGTGCTCACCGGGGGCTAACTCTTTACCGTTGATCATGCAGATAAAATCATTACTGTGGTTAATAATCATTGATGCCAATGAATGCCGGTAAAACCGGATTTCATTTTTTCCATCCCCCACAGAATGGGGAGCAAACTCCCCTTTTTCCATACTAAAACAGATAGCATTCTGCTCTGTAATCGCATCATGAAGCTGAAACTGTTGCGACATTCGTGGCCACGTTAATACCAATAACATGACGATTATCCACCTATAAATACGTTGGCCGATCCGCTGACAACTGCAGCACCATCTCCAGCCAAATCACTCACTCGGGCCGCTGGGAGCTTATTAATAAATACTGTCGCAGAGCCTGTAACCACCGAGGTCATGCCGACCAATGAGGAGGATGCAGCACTCCCACCCGCAACAGCTGCCGGTTGCGCGTTAATCAATACATTGGGTGAACCACTCGATATAGCTCCGCAACTAGTGGCATCTCCCATTCTTGCTGCACAAAACATATTTTATCTCGCTTAACGAAATTACTGTT
>NZ_ACCD01000058.1 GCF_000173775.1 Yersinia rohdei ATCC 43380 | reverse complement strand
TTGGGATAAAGACAGTCTCACCGAAAAACAGAAACAAACCGTCAGTGCGCTGGCGACATTGGCCGCAGGGCTGGCGGGTGGGTTAGTTGGTGACAGCAGCAGTAGCTGCGCAGGCTGGGAAGAATGCGGTGGAGAATAATTCAATGTATGGGTTTGTGCCGCCACGCGTACAGCAGGATGCTTCTCTGGCGTTTGATCCGAGTCAACAAGGAAAGAGTGCAGAACAGATCAATGAGGTAATTGATGCGTCACACTTGGGGCCTTCCTGGGGCACCGAATATAAGGTTAAACCTAATGGAAAGGTTGAAGTTTCAGGTGGTGTAGGGGCCGATTATTATTTTGATACGAGTATAGACCCATACCAGATTTCAGCTAATCGTGGATAAACATTAGCTGTCGGTGGACGCATCTCCGGGCAGATAGGGATTCAGTTTGGACCATATTTCCCTGGGACTATGATTCCGAAAGAAATAGTTCCGTAGGTTTAGGGCTTGGGGTCATTTCTAGCGAAATATCTTATGGAAAAGATGGTTTTGGTTTTAGTTTCGGAGCGGGACCTGCATGGGGATGGAGCGGCGTGTCAACCAATGCTGCCGGTGAAAAAAATGGATATCAATGGTTCCTCTGGAACTGAATTCTATCATAATGACTTCGGCCAGGATAAAGCAAAATGAGCCCCGACATCATCACGATCACGTTATCAATGGCAATCTTTTTTATGTCATTCTATCAATATGCTAGAAGTAGCAAGCTGCCCCTTAACTCCCCAGTAGGTATGAACGAGTATTTTAGTGGCATATTTTTCCTCAGAAAAAGTTCCTTTAGTTTATTTTTGGGGCGGGTAGCATTACTTATTGGATTCCCGCTGTCATATGCCCTTAAGTTTATCCGTGATGGTGAAGGTGTCATTTACTTTCCATTGATTGTGATAACTTGGTTTATCGCGTTATATTTTTATAAGTATGCTAACTTTTTCAATATGGTAGCTGAGGGACATAAAGGGTTTTTTAGCATACTTCTAAAAGGGAAAACCTGTGGGTTGGCTGGTGCTTTATTGTGGTTGCTCCGTGCTTTATATATTGCATCAGTGATATATGTACTCTTGAATAGATAAGGTTGTCATCATTTAGAAATATTGTTATTGAGAATAACTTGCTGAGTGGTAATGAAGACACTCAGACTAAGTTCGTGCAGGAGCATGGTAAGAATATTGCGTCTTGCAGCACTGAGCCAAGCTCAGAGTCTTGCCGGAAAGGGCTGGCGATGAACGATGCGCTGATGGTCGCTTTACCAGCAGGTCTTGGTGGCGGTGTACTGGCAGCGGCTACCCCTGAAATTGCAGCAGCCGCGAAAGCAGCGATACAAGCCTGTGCGGGTAATGTGGTGCTGTGCCTGAATAATGCCGGTATCCAGATGTCAGAAGCGACGACGGCGAAAGCTGAAGCTGTGGCGGCTAATGTGGCCAAGAGTCTTTCATCTGGTTCTGGTCCAAAAATTAATGCGGGTAAATTTGGTCAACTTGAGTTAGATACGCTTTCACAAACAGGCGCTAAAACTGATTCGGCTGTTAAAGCGGGAAATTTCACAGTTGCTGGTAGAGCATTGCAAAAACATGGCAGTCGTGAAGGAAGCGCTTTTCCTGTTGCTAAGGGCACACCGGCTCAGATGAATGAACAAGGGCAAAAAATATTGGATGGAATCGTTAAAACTCCAGGGGCAACGGTCAAAGAAGGTAACCGTTTTGGTGGTTTCGATGTTATAGCACCTGACGGACGGGGGGCTCGTTTTGACCCTCAGGGTAATCTCCGTGGATTTTGGGAGCCTTAAGAATGACTAATAAACATCAATTAAAAATTATTGTGGCTAGTGATGTTGATTATGAAAAATTAATAGCTGAAATCTATTGTGGTGAAGAGTTCATCGCGCTTTTACAGCAAGAGGATGGCGAGAATAACATTAAGGTTGAGTTTTCCCCGAATATTGGGGTGATAGACTTTGATTGGCTTCAAGAAGCATTATTGGAAGCTAGAAGAACCTTACTGAATAAGTAATCTAAGAACCCCGGCCAGTTCAGTTCAGGCCGTGGTTCTTGCTTCTACGCCCTAAATCCTCTCACCTCTCGCCGCTGCAGCCGGATCACATCAGGCGCAGCGGTGATCTCCAGTTGCTCTATATCGGTGATCCCAGACTAGGTAAGCCAGTCGCCACCGATCACTATCTGTTCCTGAAGTGGTTCAGATCTACAAACGAGTTGTAGAAAAACGTGTGCTTCCGGTGAACTCGTATTTCCATAATAATTTCAGCAGGTAATATCGGTACCATCCTCCACTAACACAAGGGTGCTTATCTAAAGCCGTAACTAATACGCCAGAGGCGGTCAGACTTGCCAGCCAGACAGAACTCAGAAGTTTTCAAGCTGCGTTAGATGCCGCGACAAAGAACGGTATGTCATATGGACGTATAACAGTCGATGGTTGGTAACTGGAAATCAAACCTCCGCGCTTTGCTGGTGATTTGCCAACAGTCATTCATGCTCGTTATCTAGGGAAAATTAAATGGACATAGAAATTACAAGTCCGATCAATATTGCATTGGACGTAATAGAGCTTGATGAACATATTCCATCATTGAAGTTTAATTTGGTGATTCAAGTAAATAAATTTAGTTATAGCTTGAGTGTCAGTACCCAAGCATGGCTTGAATGCCAATGCTTTGATGCATTTATCGACAATATGCGGAATGATGATATAGCTCATCTTAAAGATATGAATGGATGTTTTGAGTTGATTTTAAATCCAGTTTTAGGATGGCTTGAATGGTCATGTGCTAAAGAAGATCTGCATGGATATGTCTCAGTATCAAAAGGCAGAGAAAAGTTAACGGACGAGGCAAAATCTGCAATATATACAGCGTTTAATAATTATCCTAAATGGTGGTGACTGTTAGAGCAGGTCTAAGGGTTCTGTCGCATTAAAGCGTGGTCAGGTAACATGCTGTTTTTTTTATGATGCTACCTAACCATATCTCCGATCCGAAAGGCCTTCCGTCGCTTGCATTATCCCACTGATGTTATCGCGCAGTGTGTTCGCTGGTATCTCGCTTATGCACTGAGTCTTCGCAACCTAGAAGAGATGATGGCAGAGCGCGGGATTATCGTTGACCACTCCACGCTTCACCCTTGGATCATCCGTCCGGTGTCCTTGCTGGATAAGGTCTTTCGCCGACACAAACGCACAGTAGGTCGGCGGTGGCGCATGGATGAAACCTACATCAAAGTCAAAGGTCAGTGGAAATATCGGTACCGCGCGGTCAATACTGCAGGCCAGACCATCGACTTCCTGCTGACCGCCAAACGGGATGCCGCCGCCGCATTACGCTTCTTTCGCAAGGCTATTCGTCAACACGGTGAGCCAGAGATCGTGACTCTCGATAAAAGTGGAGCCAACACAGCAACGTTGGCCATACTCAACGCCGACAAACCCGATGAAGAAACCGTCACTATCAGGCAGAGTAAGTATCTGAATAATCTTGTCGAACAGGATCACCGCAATATCAAACGCCGGCTATAGTTAGAAAACACTAACTATATCCATGTAATGCTGGGGTGTATTGATGATAGTAACTAAGTGACGAGCAAAGGTTACAGACAAGATGATCGACATTATAATGTGTTTAACGAACACGAACCGTTACACTAAACGGAACGAAGGCTGATTTTCATACAGGGATAACCTTATCAATGAGGGTTATAGATTTTTTTTGCGGATGTGGCGGAGCCAGCAAAGGCTTTGAATTGGCAGGATTTAATGTTGCGCTAGGCATCGATTTTGATGAGAACACAGCAAGTAGCTATAGGGCTAACTTTCCGAATACAAAGTTTATCCAAGACGATATTAGGAACGTTAGGGTCAAAGGCGTTGCTAAGATGGTTCCTGATTGGAAAAGTTCAGAATTTGTCTCTTGTGCCTGTGCACCATGTCAACCGTTTTCTTCCACACACTATTTAAGCCTCAAGGCCGATACAGTTGTCGGCGGGTTAACGTTCACACGGTCGTTCTTTTACCACCAACTCGAGAGTCTGATCAACGTCACTGATAAATTAAGATCAAGCGCTTTAACCTGTTCACTCAAGTCAGCCTTTAAGCATACGTTTGTATTCTTTTTTGACTAATGCAACAGAACCTTTTTGTAGGCAAAACCGTATATTAATCTCTGAAGACAGTTACAATGATCCCTATCATAAACAAATCATCTCTTCATATATATGCCAATGACTCATCCGTATACCTAGCCATCAAAAACACACCTTAAGTAGGCAGGTTGTTATTATTTATCATCTTTATTAATTATTCCCTACCTATATTAACTCAAAATAATTAATAAACATGGCATACTAATAAGCATAACGGATTATGAACACACTGTTGCTATTGCTTTAATTTACGTCACTTTTTATTAACGAATTGCCAGGAATAGAGAATTCGCTTATCCCAAATGGCGTAGGAAATTTCACTTTATAAGTAGGATGTTTTGTATTTTAACATTCCAATTTGACTAGATGATTAAATAAATTTAACTATTTCATTGATGTTTAAAATTACTTTCCTCTTTAAATACAATGCATAAGCATATATTCCCACCTAAGCCACTTGGTGGCTAGCCAATCTAATTAAATCAATCCAATATATTTACCTATAAAATACGCATTGTTTAGATTAAAAGATCGTGTATCTTAAAATGTATAGACATTAAGGTGGAGTCGGGGTGAAGGTGAGCAGTTTTAATTATTTAAATTAGAGGTTTCCATTGTAAAAATGAGTAAAGGGTTTCGCCCATACTCCTTGAGTTGTCATTTTAATTCGATGTTTCATCCATGCATACACATTCGACGTCAAGGTCTGCTGGAGATTATTTAGTGTGAAAATAAAAATGAAAGGCATCGCGTTTTTATCAGTCATTTGAGTTGTTGAGAATGATATCAGTCAGGAAAGCCTGAGTTGAAAAGCATATCAACGTCCACAGAACAAATTTTATTTTGTCTCATATAATCCAATACCGTAGCCATTAAAATAGTTAACAATATCTTTATGTTTAATATTATTACCTCCGTGATGATTGTTATGATGTCTTTATTGACATTTTCAGGTGTAGTAGAGGCGTCTCAAAATATGTCAAAGTTATCGGCCTCACCGCACGCGATTTCTCGATACGATGAAACCGAAAAACTCAAAAAAATCTTGACCCATTATGATCAATGGGAAGGTGTTAGTTACAAGTTAGGCGGTAATACTCGTAAAGGTATTGATTGTTCTGCTTATATGCAGCGGGTTTTTGAAGATGAATTTTCCTTTAGCTTGCCTAGAAGTACTCATGAACAAATAAAACAAGGCTCGCTGGTTACTAAAGATGCTTTACATGCGGGCGACTTAGTATTTTTCAAGACATCAAAACAAACCCAACACGTGGGTGTGTACATCGGGGAAAATAAATTTATCCATGCATCCAGTAGCATAGGTATCACTATATCAACTCTCGATAATAAATATTGGGGGTCACGATATGAACAAGCACGACGAATTAATCATGTGAAAGTATAGGGCCAATACCCGGTGTTTGAATAGACCAAGGTTGATTGTTCCGACATTTACTCGTGTATGTGTCAACTCAATCTCCTGCTTTTCTCGCTAGAATCAGCTCAAACCGTCAAAATATTAGTATTTTGTTGATGGAGATAATCATAGCAAGGGTAATAGGACCATTCTGCAAGGTCTTTATCCGATAAATCCTGCCATGAAGTAGGAACATATCCAGACTGACAATGAGAAACTCATACTGCTCTATTTTTTTTCAGCATCATCCAATTACTGTTCCTCAGGCGGGTCAGTCGGCCTATCTGCTAGGCCAATAAAATATTATTGTAATGACGACCATAAATATTGTGATTATATAAAAATAAACTATGCGGCATAAGAAAAACAAGAATTTTCCCACAATAAAACATCTAATTCTTATTCTTCTTTATTTTAATTATCCGTATATTAATCAACTCTACTAGAGTAAATGTGAGGATTTGCAGTCAGATGATACACAGCAGTAACGATGGAAAAATCATCCTAATCTCAGGCGTTTTTACTGCATTCTTCGACGACACTGCTCCACTTGTCAGGGATAGAGCAGAATATTAAAGCCATATAGGATTTTGACGGCGTAATACAAAAACGAATGACACGTTCTTACATATCGGACCATGCTTCTTTCGAACATATGCACCAATCAGGTGGATTATCAATCTGAGCCGAAAAAAGTAACTACATTCCATCAAACGATATTGTTATAAAAGTGGTGACTTTTTAAAGTTAACTTTAAAACCCATTAATTAATTTAGAGTATCACTGAATGTTTTTATTTTTTAATAACTAATAAGATAAACATCAACAAATAAAAGTAACTTATTAGTGATGAATAAATTATGTTTAATAATAACCACCTATCTAACTGCCTGGTTATCAGGCCATATAATGGACGCTATCATGTGAATAAAATAGTTTGAGTTGTATCGTAGGACATCGATGATGTCGGATTAGATCTCTACAAATGACATGCAATCTAATCTACAAATAATTACTTCGTAAGTTTTCACAAAAACAATATTTTACTTTTATAAAAATATGTTTATTATATTTTACAAACTAGGGTTTTTTAATGAAGAATAATACTAATCAATGTTTTTTTACATTGTCTGCAATTATGCTTGCTTTATCATCACATAGTTATGCTAATACGTTTATTATTAATAATGGAGAACAGGCTGTTATTGATAATCCCTTTACGTCAAATGCCGAGAATGTAGCCGGCGCTAATGGGGATGCAGTTAGAGTTATGTTGAATAGTAGCCTGACAATGAATGATAGCGCTAGTTTAACTAGTTTTGGTGATAATGCAAAAGGTCTTTCCGTTTATGCAGACGCTGCCGTAATATTTAATGGCGACACAGATATAACAACAAATGGCAACAGTTCATCCCATGCACTACAGCTTTTACAAAATGGATCCGTATTATTTAATGGTGAAAATAATATTATTACCGTTAATGGTGCACAATCATATGGCCTATTTGCAACTTCAGCTGGAGCTGATATTCTTGTTAAAAACTCCATTAAAGTCAATACCAATGGTAACTTATCTATTGCCGTTGCCGCACAAAATGGAGCTAATATTAACTTAGGTACTGGAAGTAAAATAACTACTGGTATAGGTGATAATGCTTATGCAATATATGCTAATGGTACAAATGCAATATCTAAAATAACAGCTAAAAACATTGACATTGAAACGTCAGGATTATCTAGTCATGCCGTATATGCAGCTAACGGCGGGGGACAAATATTTCTTTCTGGGGAAAATAATAACGTCGTAACCAATGGTGAACGAGCATACGGATTAATAGCCAGTCGGCCTAACTCTTCGATAATTATCGACGGGGCTATTAATGTCATCACAAATGGCGAAAGGGCCAATGGTGTAACGGCAACAAATACTATTTCTGATGTCAATGGAGTCTATGTTAATCTAGGAAGCAATAGCTCTATTACAACAAATAATTATCATTCTAATGGGCTGGTAAGTGTGAATGATAATGCTGTGATTGATGCTAATAACATTATAATATCAACATTTGGTGATGAATCTCACGGCATATTAACAGATAATTTCGGAACATCCAATTTAATTGGAAATAACATTGTCACAACAACAGGCGAAAATGCAAATGGTATTATGGCAACCAGAAATGGGGTCATTAATGCTAATAACACCCAAATAATAACATCCGGAATGAATTCAGATGCTGTATTCAGCAGTACGCAATCAGTCGTTAATCTCAATCAGAAAAACGCAAACTTACACAGTATTAATGGCTATTCATTTAATGCGTTGGGTGGTGAAATCAATGCCAATCTTGATGGCAGTAATGTATTGAATAATGGTGTGCTTATCAATGCTGATACTGATGGCGTAAACTATGGGGTAGTGAATGTCACTGCTGATAATATAGAGTCTCTTACTGGAGATATTCAGGCCTCTACTGGAAGTAACGCAAATATCACGTTAATGAATACACATTGGACTGGTCTCGCACGTAATGGAGGCCTGGTGAATATTGATAAAAACTCTATATGGAATATAGCTGCTAGCTCTGATGTCGCAGAATTGAATAACTCTGGAACGATTAATTTGTCGAATCCTATTGCTGGCGATTTATTAGTTGTTCACGGTAACTATATTGGTAATAATGGTCATTTGATATTTAACACCGAATTAAATAATGACGATTCTGTAACCGATAAAATGATTGTAGAGGGCAATACTTCAGGTAATACATCCGTTAGTGTGATTAATGCGGGTGGTAGTGGAGCGACAACACTCAACGGTATTGAATTGATTCAAGTTAATGGTTTATCTGATGGTGAGTTTGTTCAAAATGGTCGTATTGTGGCTGGTGCTTATGATTACAGACTGCTGCGTGGCGTGGGTCAGAATGCCGCTAACTGGTATCTGAGTAATCAGATCAGTTTGCCGGTTGACCCAGAGAATCCGGTGGCATCAGGCGAAGAAATCAAACGCCCTGAAGCGGGCAGTTACACCGCCAACCTGGCCTCGGCAAACAATATGTTTGTGACGCGTCTGCACGATCGTTTGGGAGAAACACAATATATCGACGTCCTGACTGGCGAACAGAAAGTTACCAGCATGTGGTTGCGTAACGAAGGTGGTCATAACCGTTCACGTGATACCAGTGGTCAGTTGAAAACGCAAAGCAACCGTTATGTGATGCAACTGGGGGGCGATATTGCTCAGTGGAGTAACGATGGCTTAAACCGCTTACATTTGGGTGTGATGGCTGGTTACGGTAATAGCAAAAGCGATACCAATGCGAAATCTGGCTATAAGTCTGGCGGTTCGGTCGATGGTTACAGCACCGGTGTTTACAGCACCTGGTATGCCAACGACGAAGATAAGTCTGGTTTGTATGTCGACGGTTGGGCGCAATACAGCTGGTTTAATAATACCGTGCAGGGCGAAGGTCTGGCGACGGAAGAGTATAAATCGAAAGGGGTCACGGCCTCGGTTGAGAGTGGTTATACCTTTAAGGTCGGTGAGAATAAGTCTAAGAATGAGACCTATTTTATCCAGCCTAAAGCACAAATCACCTGGATGGGTGTTAAGGCAAATGACCATACTGAAGCGAACGGCACACATGTGAATGGACAGGGTGACGGTAATATCCAGACCCGTCTGGGGCTGCGTTCTTATATGAAAGGCCACCACGAAAGTGATAATGGCAAGGATCGCGAATTCCAGCCATTTGTGGAAGCCAACTGGATTCACAATACCAAAGACTTCGGTACCAATATGAACGCAGTTGAAGTGAAGCAGGCTGGCGCGAAGAATATCGGTGAATTGAAAGTAGGCGTTGAGGGGCAATTGAATAAGCAACTGAATGTCTGGGGTAACGTGGGCCAGCAATTAGGTGACAAAGGTTACAGCGATACTGCCGTGATGTTAGGGGTGAAATACAACTTCTAATTTAGTAATTTCCTACAATAACGGTGTTTTTGCACCGTTATTGTAGTTTAGGTTCAGCATTATTTGCATAATAGGGGGCTGGCGCTCAGTGGCACTGTCGCATTAACAGGAAAGGGGCGGCAAAATTAGCATTGCCTATTTTTCAAGCTACCAACAGGCGGAATTGTACGTAAACGTCTGGTGCAACATCAATTTCCCCCC
>NZ_ACCD01000059.1 GCF_000173775.1 Yersinia rohdei ATCC 43380 | reverse complement strand
GGCCTAATTGCTGGCGCAGATGCGCCCCTGCCCCCAACAACCCCGGTTGCTGATGTGTAATCATGTAGACTGGGATATCTTGCAAGAAGTCTCTGAAACGGCCTTTATCTTCAAAGGCGGCGCGGAAACCGGAGGCTTTAAAGAAGTCCATAAAGCGCGGCACTATGCCGCCGGCAATATAGACGCCGCCAAAGGTGCTGAGATTTAACGCCAGGTTGCCACCAAAACGCCCCATAATGACACAGAATAGCGATAATGCCCGGCGACAATCGGTGCAACTGTCTGCCAGAGCGCGCTCGGTGATATCTTGGGGGGCCAGATTCTCCGGCTGTCGTCCATCTGAAATCACAATCGCGCGATATAAATTGACCAACCCCGGCCCGGACAGCACCCGCTCGGCGGAAACATGGCCCAATTCTTGGCGCAATACGGCCAAAATTCGGTCTTCTTCTTCACTGTTTGGGGCAAAGTCTACATGGCCCCCTTCGCCTGGCAAGCTTATCCAGCGGTTATCCACATTAACTAAATGCGCCACTCCCAATCCTGTGCCGGCACCATAGACAGCAATAGGTTTATCTGGCTGTGGCGATGTGCCGCCAAATTGCAACACGTCCTGCTCAGACAACATGGGAATGGCCATAGATACTGCCGTGAAATCATTTATAACCTCTAAATGATTCAGCCCCAAATTTTGTTGCATAGCCGCAATGGAAAAAGCCCAAGTGTGGTTGGTCATTGCCACCCAATCCCCCGTAACCGGGCAGGCAATGGCAATACACGCATCAGTGATAGTGACCTGATGTTCCGACAGATATTTCTTGATCACATCTTCCAAGCTGTCGTATTCCAACCCTGAATATGTTTTCACTTGTGTTATTTGGCCCGTCGTCACAGCGCAAAGCGCCAAACGGGCATTAGTGCCGCCAACGTCACCCACCAGGGCATAGCTTGTCATCAGAAACTTCTCCATTACAGGGATGCTTAACTTCAATTATGCTCACTGTAAAATCAGGTTGGAGAAACAACAATCTCAATGCTGTAAACCCGTTGGCTTTGGGATAAAGATCACAAAAAAAACGTTTCAGCCGCGAAAAATCACTGCGAACTGCGCCCTTTACCTGCCACTGGGGCCGACATATTTGCCTGACGGGAGCGGATAATTTTCATCCGCACACTGTCATAGACCCAGTTATAGCAAATGGTGTAAGGCAGGAAGAACAGGAAGAAACCTATCTCCAATATAAAGGCCTGCCACAGTGAAATTCCCAAAGCGAAAGCCGCGATCGGCAAACCAATCAGGATAAACCCACCCTCAAAGCCCAAAGCATGGAGCACCCGCACCCTCACCGTTTTGACCACCCGACTCACTGGCCAGAAATGGTCAAATACACTGTTGTAAACAATATTCCACAGCATGGCGACCGACGAAAGAATGATAGCCAATGTTCCCATTTGCAGCATGGAGCGATCCAGTAGCCACGCCCCGACCGGCGCACAAATGGCCACGGCAATGACTTCAAAACCAATAGCATGGATAATCCGCTCAACAAAAGATCTGTGATGCACTTGCATAAAATACCTATTTAATTAATCGATAACATGTCGTTGAGGGTGATTATCATCGTTTTTTGAGATAGATTAAAACTAGAACCCATCGATAAAATAGATAGTTTATGCACTATTCCCCTGAAGCATTAATTGCATTTGTCGAGGCCGCAGCACTCGGTTCTTTCTCTGCGGCGGCCCGCAAACTGCGCAAAAGCCAGTCCACCATCAGCACCGCCATTGCCAATTTAGAAGCCGATCTGGGTTTAACTTTATTTGACCGCCAGGCACGCCAGCCAGTGTTAACTGATCATGGCCGCCGTGTGCTGTCTCACGTACAAGAGATTTTGGCCGCCAGTGAACGGCTGGATAATCTGTCAATCCGGCTGGCGGGTCAGGTGGAAACCCGGCTGACATTTGTGCTTTCAGACACTTACCAACCCACACACCATGAGAATCTTTTGCGCCGCTTTGAACAGCGCTATCCTGATATCGAATTTGAATGTTTGATTGCTGAGGATGATGATGTCATTGACCTGCTGCAACTGCGGCGAGCACATATCGGCGTGGTGGAAGTGCAAGCGCATTATCCACCGGATATTGCGGCCAGCCGGTTAGCGGCACAGACTGAAATGGCGCTATTTGTGCAATCTGATCATCCACTCGCGCAGTTGCCGCAAGTCCGCCCTGAGCAACTGGCCACCACGCGCCAACTGCGCCTCAATACTTATAACCGCACCGAGCGCAATCAATCACAAGGGCTGATGTGGTCAGCGCCCAGTTATTTGATGTTGCTGGAGATGGCCGAACAAGGTTTCGGCTGGGCCATTCTGCCGCGCTGGCTAGTTGAACAATATGGCCATAAAAAACTGGTGGCGTTATCGACGCTAGGCTGGCCAAAAATGATTTCTATTGATGCTGTTTGGTCGAAAAAAAGCCCGCCAGGCCCCGCGGGCTATTGGTTGCTGGATCAATTAACCGGCAATATTCAGCCCGAGTAAAGGCTGTTTTGGAAAAATTCTGGCCGCAAGGTATTAGAGTGCCGCATTACGTATCTGAAGAGATTTAGCCACATTTTTCAGTAGCTCAGGGGTATCCATTGGTGGCAAAACCACCTCGATAAAGGCCAGTTGCGCGATATTCTCCACTTGCGCCAGCACCTGCTGTAATTGTTCCACCTGTGTGACCGTGCAGGTGAAGGCCGGTTTCTCCAGCCCCAATGCTGAGGGCAACTGCGGCCAATTCCAAGCAGCAATATCGTTATAGCGCTGCTGTGGCCCATGAATCACTCGTTCAACCGTATAACCATGATTATTCAATAGAAAAATAATTGGATTTAATCCGTCACGTAGCATTGACCCCAGCTCTTGTATTGTTAATTGCGCCGCGCCATCCCCCACCAGCAATATCATGCGCCGCTGTGGTTGCGCCAGTTGTGCACCATAAGCTGCAGGTAGGCTAAACCCAATTGACCCCCACAATGATTGAGCAATAAATATACAACCAGAAGGCAGTTTCAAGGTCGCGGCACCAAAGCATGAAGTCCCTTGGTCCGTCACCACCACATCATTCGGGCGTAGGAAATGCTGAATGTGATACCAAAATGCGTTTTGATCCAATAGGTTATAAGTTGGCGTTTTTGGCGGTGAGTAGGTTATGACCGGTGGCTGCCATTCATTTTTTAGCGATTTACACAATTTATGTAGCGCCTGAACTGCTGCCACCATGGGGATCTGGCTGAACACTTTCCGCCCGATACGCACCTGTTCCGGCTGGATATCAATGCAATTATCCTGAGTGATATGCTGGCTGAATCCGGCGGTGATGGTATCGACAAACCATACCCCGACGGTGATAAGCACATCAGCATCTTCAATATATTCTTTCACTTGGCTGTCACTGGCCGCGCCAGAGTAAGTCCCGATAAACATGGGGTGCGCCTCATCCAGCAGGCCTTTTCCCAGCAATAACGTTGAATGCGGCAGGTTAACCTCTGCCAGCCACCGATTGAGAGATTCCCTGGCCCCAAATCGCTCGGCCAGAAAATCAGCCAGCACAGCCACCCGCCGCGCTGGCTGTAATTTCTCACGTGCCGCATCAATAAATGCCTGTAAGGAAGTTGGGGAGAGCATAGGTTGGCAGAGGGCCAAGGAGCCCGAATGTGTTGCTATCTCGGCCTCTGAGACATCGCTGGGAAGTTGGAGATAAACCGGACGCCGCTGATACAGCGCCGCCACCAGCAGGCGGTCAATTTCGGCTGCCGCATTCTCGGGTGTTAAACTGGCCTGCGCGCAGGTAATTTCTTTCGCCATGCGCGAAAAATGGCCAAAATCACCATCCCCTAATGAGTGATGGAGTAATTCTCCGGCTTGTTGTGAACGCAATGCTGGGGTGCCAACAATATGAATTACTGGAAGATATTCAGCATAGCTGCCCGCTACCCCATTAATGGCACTTAACTCCCCCACCCCGACCGTGGTTAATAACGCCGACGCGGGCATAACTCGAGCATATCCATCAGCAGCATAAGCAGCATTAAGCTCATTGGCGCATCCTATCCATTGAATAACTGGATGGCTAATCACATGATCGAGAAAATAGAGGTTAAAATCACCAGGAACCCCAAAGAGATGCCGGATCCCGATTTGTGCTAGCCGGTCGAGTAAATAATCTGCCACTTTATAGCCACTTGCCATAATCATGCCCACCTTAACACTGATTCAAGTTGAATAAGTATTAAGCAAATCATCAACAAATCTAATGTTTTATAATTATTAATTAGCTCACACTGTAATTATTTGCTGACAGTGATTTCCTCCGTCAGTGCGGGCTTTTTCTGCCCTAATTCCAACATATTGGCACCATCGCCGATAAAAGGGACACATTGCTTCGAGTGTCTGAAAGCATCTCGCAATACAATAAAGTTAAACTAGGAATAACGTGATCCGACTAGCTTACGACATCAGTGAAAACGCATACACTAAAGTATTGCTTACTCTCACTAATGAAGGAAAGTCATGGTCTACCAGGCAGCGCCCTCTCGCTATCAAGAAATGGAATATCATCGTTGTGGCCGCAGTGGATTATTTCTCCCCGCTATTTCTCTTGGCCTATGGCATAACTTTGGTGATAGCACTCAGTATGAAAATAGCCGCAATCTGATCCTGCGGGCTTTTGATCACGGCATTACCCACTTTGATTTGGCCAATAATTACGGCCCGCCTCCCGGCTCGGCTGAACTGAACTTTGGTCGTATTTTGCAACAAGACTTGCGGCCTTATCGTGATGAGCTGATTATCTCGTCCAAAGCCGGCTATACCATGTGGCCCGGCCCTTATGGTGACTGGGGTTCTAAAAAATATCTGGTCGCCAGCATCAATCAAAGCTTGCAACGTATGGGGCTGGATTATGTTGATATTTTCTATCATCACCGCCCAGCACCTAATACCCCGTTGGAAGAAACCATGACGGCGTTGGATCTGTTGGTGCGCCAAGGTAAAGCCTTGTATATCGGTTTATCCAACTATCCGGCAGCACTTGCACGTCAGGCCTGTGAAATTCTGGCGCAGCTTGGCACGCCATGTTTGATTCACCAGCCTAAATACTCAATGTTTGAGCGCTGGATTGAAGCCGAGCTACAAGATACGCTGGATGAATACGGTGTCGGGTCTATTGCCTTTTCCCCACTGGCGGGCGGTCTATTAACCGACCGCTACTTAACCGGCATTCCGCAGGACTCGCGGGCTGCCAGTGACAGTAAATTCCTTAATCCCGAACAGCTAACTGCTGAGAAATTAGTGAAAGTGCGCCAACTGAATGAACTGGCTTTGGACAGAGGGCAAAAACTGTCGCAGATGTCTTTGGCGTGGGTATTACGCGGTGGGCGGGTGACATCAGCACTGATTGGGGCCAGTAAAACCAGCCAAATTGATGATGCCGTCGGTATGTTGGCAAATAGCGAATTCAGTGATGAAGAAATCAAAGCTATTGAAGAAATCCTGGTGTAAACGTTCTCTTTTTAACCACTTAACCGGGGGCCAACCGCCCCTGTTTTCCCCCTAACAGATTATTCCTAAATAATTATTTTACAGTTTTATCTGAATCACAAAGGTGGAGGCACTGTTTAAGATAAGGTCATAACCATAAGGCCAAAAAAGGATGAGTAATGTTAAAAACGGCCATGTTTAAATCGACCCTATTGAAACTGAGTGTCGTGAGACCCAGAAGAATAAAACCCTTACTCTTAGTCACCATCTTAGCTTGGATGCCCCTGATCCCAATGGCGAATGCCGAAAGTATTGAGCTATTTCCCAGTGTGTCTTTACAGATTGGTGAACGGGATCGCGGTGGTAATTATTGGGATGGTTATGACTGGCGTGACCGGCAATGGTGGGAAGACCATCAAGGCCGCGACTTAGGTGAACGGAATCGCCACGGTCATTACTGGGATGGTCACCGCTGGCAACATCGGGACTGGTGGAAAAAGAATTATTATTACCACGAAGGCCATTACCGGAAGTATGACAAACACGCTAAAAAGCACCATCATGACCAAGGTAAAGGGCACGGGCATGGGCATGACCATCACTAAATAAAGTGACAATATAGGCGGGCATCATCCCCGCCTTATCATTAAAGTAAACTGACCAGCAAATATGCATTCAGGCCAATGACAACCACGACAATCAGTTTCCCCAGAACCTGAATCAATTTTGAGTTAACCATATCCCCCATCAATTCTTTATTGCCGGTGAAAGCCAGCAATGGCACCAAGGCCAACGCGATACCGAAGCTCAGCAACACCTGGCTCATCACCAGTATTCTGGTTGCATCCATTCCCGCTAAAATGACGATAAAAGACGGCAACATGGTGACACTACGCCGCACCCAAATTGGAATATAAAACCGCACAAAGCCCTGCATCACCACTTGACCGGCTAATGTCCCGACCACGGTGGATGAGAGGCCGGCGGCCACTAAACTCAAGCCAAATACCGTGGCCGCAGCATTACCCAATAGCGGTTGTAGCGTTAAATACGCTTGTTCGATTTCAGTAATACTGCCATAGCCGTTGAAATGAAAAGCCGCTGCGGCGGTGGCCATCATGGCCAAATTCACAAAACCCGCGATGGTCATCGCAATAGCCACATCTAACTTCGTCGATGCATAACGGTCAGCTTTGGAATTCTCACCCGAGGTTTGCGTCAATGCTGAATGCAGATAAATCACATGCGGCATAATAGTGGCACCCAAGACCCCAGCGGCTAAAAATACCGCATCACGATTGGGTAAATCAGGCACCAGCATTCCTCGCCCTAAGGCTGCAATATCTGGACGAGAGAAAACCAGCTCCACAATATAGGTTGCAGCCACAAACAGCAGTAACCCACCAATCACCAGCTCAAGGGGTTTTTGCCCTCGATTTTGCAACATAAGGATCAGGAACGTCGCAATGCCGGTCAAGACCGCCCCTTCTAATAGGGTCACACCCAAAAGCAATTTGAAGCCAATCGCCGCCCCAATAAATTCCGCTAAATCTGTCGCTATCGCGATTATTTCGGCTTGAACCCAATAGGCCCATACTGCTGGGCGAGGAAAGCGGTCACGGATATGCTCAGCCAGATTTTTGCCGGTCGCAATACCGAGCTTGGCGGAAAGTAATTGGATAAGCATCGCCATAACATTCGCCCAAACGACCACCCACAACAAGGTATAGCCGAATGAAGCACCCGCCTGAATATTCGTGGCAAAGTTACCGGGATCGATATAGCCAATGGCTGCGATAAACGCAGGCCCCATCAGGGAGAGCTTAATCCTCCTTGATGTACGGCTGGGGGTATCGACAACACGGCTATTTTGCATTCATTATTACCCTTGGAAAGTTACGTCTATTCTCTTACCATCAATAATAGTTAAATGATAATAATTATCAAGCGCATTAAGAGGTGGCGAAACTAATCTCTCTGATAGTTAATACCGCTTGAATTGCTGTGTAGCAATCGTCAGCACCTTATTTCTAAAAAATGTCTTAAATGTTACATCGCAATTTCCCAGGCTAGGCGCTAAAGTTGTTCAAACGCTTTAACACTGCCACTTCTGTAGCATATTATTAACATCTTGTTTTTTTGTGATCAACCCCACTAATTTTTTTGCATTTATGAAAGCGAATTTCTATATTTGCAGCGTACATCTCGTTTTTAATGTAGCCGTTACATAAAATGACCACCAAAATCTAGCCTGCCTCAAATTTGGAGCTCACATGTCCCATATTTTACAGTTTGTGTTGGCCTTAGTCGTGGTGGCCATATTAGCTCTGGCTGCCTGCAAAGACCGTAAAAGCATTCGCATTCGGTTTGTTATCCAGTTGCTGATTATTGAAGTGTTGTTGGCGTACTTCTTCCTCCATTCGGAAGCTGGATTAGGTTTTGTGAAAGGATTCGCCGGCTTATTCGATAAGTTACTCGGATTTGCTGCTACCGGTACTGATTTTGTCTTCGGCAATATGGGGGATAAAGGTCTCGCATTCTTCTTCCTAAGAGTGCTGTGCCCTATCGTCTTTATTTCCGCGCTTATCGGTATTCTGCAATATATCAAAGTGTTACCAATAGTTATCCGCATCATTGGTACTTTATTGTCCAAAATTAACGGCATGGGCAAGCTGGAATCATTCAACGCAGTGAGTTCACTGATTCTCGGCCAGTCTGAAAACTTCATCGCCTATAAAGATATTTTGGGCAAAATGTCTGAAAAACGCATGTACACCATGGCAGCAACAGCAATGTCGACAGTTTCTATGTCAATTGTTGGTGCTTATATGTCCATGCTGGACGCGAAGTTCGTGGTTGCAGCACTGGTGCTTAACATGTTCAGTACCTTTATCGTGTTGTCATTAATCAACCCGTATAAAGCTGATGATGAAGAAGAGTTACAACTCAGTAACCTGCATGAAGGCCAAAGCTTCTTTGAAATGCTGGGTGAATACATCCTGGCCGGTTTCAAAGTAGCCATTATCGTTGCAGCAATGCTGATTGGTTTTATCGCATTGATTGCTGCGGTAAATGCTTTGTTCAGCTTGGTATTCGGCATTAGCTTCCAGGGGATTTTGGGTTATGTCTTCTTCCCATTTGCCTGGGTGATGGGCGTTCCTGCTCATGAAGCCCTGCAAGTAGGCAGTATCATGGCAACCAAACTGGTTTCTAACGAATTTGTGGCCATGATGGACTTGCAGAAAGTCGCATCAGAACTGTCACCACGCAGCGTAGGTATTTTGTCTGTGTTCTTGGTTTCATTCGCTAACTTCTCTTCTATCGGCATTGTTGCCGGTGCGATTAAAGGCCTGAATGAATTTCAAGGTAATGTAGTTTCCCGTTTTGGCTTGAAACTGCTGTACGGTTCTACTCTGGTCAGCGTACTCTCCGCTTCTATCGCCGGTCTGGTACTCTAAGCATTAGAAAGAATAATAAAAAAGGCGCTACGGCGCCTTTTTTTATGCTTGATGAAAAGCCAAGGATTAAGTCAAAACAGAAAA
>NZ_ACCD01000060.1 GCF_000173775.1 Yersinia rohdei ATCC 43380 | reverse complement strand
GTGATACTGACAATGCCAATGGCAGCATCGCTCCTATCTTTGATAAAGAGAAGGAGCAGAACCGCCTGAAAGAAGCCCAGCTCATTGGTGAGATAGGCGGTCAGGTCAGTGATATCGTACGCACACAGGGCAAAATAGCGGAAGAAAAAGCGCTGAAAGACCCGGCCGCTATTCAAGCGGCGAAAGAGGCGCTGGCCCAAAAAGGTATCCTGACGCCAACGGAAGAACAACTGACCACCCAGATACGCAATACCGCCATGGCGCCTTATGGCACCGGCAGTGCCCTGCAACAGGGGATTCAGGCGGCAACGGCAGCGATACAGGGGCTGGCTGGCGGTAATATGGCGCAGGCACTGGCGGGAGCCTCAGCGCCGTATCTGGCGGAAGTGATTAAGAAAAGTACCGGAGATAATCAGGCGGCCAACGCCATGGCCCACGCCGTGCTGGGTGCCGTCACCGCCTATGCCAGTGGCAACAATGCGCTGGCGGGTGCAGCGGGTGCGGCGACGGCAGAACTGATGGCACCGGTGATTATCGCAGCGATGGGTTGGGATAAGAACAATCTCTCGGAAGACCAGAAGCAGACGGTCAGTGCGTTGGCCACTCTGGCCGCAGGGCTGGCCGGTGGTTTGACCGGTGACAGTACCGCGGATACGGTTGCAGGTGCGCAAACAGGGAAGAATGCGGTGGAGAATAACTTCCTGAGTGTCAGCGAGAAGACTGAACTTGAGCTGGCGAAGCAGAAACTCCAGAACAGTAAAGACCCAGTGGAACGCGAACAGGCCCAACAGAAAGTTAACGAACTGATGGAACTGGATATTAGTCGTGACAAGAAGGTCATCGAGGCTTGCGGGAATGGTGGCGCGGGCAGTGTTGCCTGTGCGAGTGCAAGATTGGAAGTTATTGTGGCTAAGGGAGGGTATGAAACCGGGGAGTACAACAACAAAGTCAGTCAGATGTACCCGGATGCTTACGGCCAGATAGTGAACCTGCTGAATATCACCAGTGTTGATGCGCAGAATCAGCAGCAGGTGAAGGATGCGATGATCAACTACTTCATGATTACAGCGAAAGTTGATTACCAAACAGCGAAAGCGTACACAGAAACTAAACAGGGAATGGATATCATTCTGGCATCTATTACACCGCTTATTGGCGTACCTGCGGCTAACAAGTTGAGTTCATTAGGAAAAGAAGCTAATACGACGGCATCCCTATTGAATGAGATGTCTTCCCAAGGAATAAAATACTCCCCACAGAATATTGTCCAAGTTACTAAGAACTCTGATGGAAAGATAATTTTCCTTGAAACAGGTAGCCCAACCTCTGGTTTACAACATATCATTAAAGAACATGGTAGTCAGTTCACACAGATCGGAGTCTCTGAGTCTCAAATACCCAATGTCATTATGAAGGCAGTTGCTGATGACAAAATTGTCGGTTATCAAGGTGCTGGCTCTGGTCGGCCAATATATGAAACTACTATAAATGGGAGAAAATATAACATAGCTATTACTGTGGGCAGTAATGGCTATGTTGTCGGTGCGAATTTACGAGGTGAAGTGAAGTGAAAAAAATTAAATTAATGGCTGATTACGAGTGTTATCCGTTATGGGGTACTACTCCTGATGATTTTGGTGACATCTCGCCGGAAGATCTTCCAATATCATCCAATCTTAAAGATAGAATCTATAGCTGGGCTAAAAGGTATGATGCAATACTCAATATGGATGATCCCGCATCCTCAGGATTTAAGGATAAAGAGGAAGAAGAAAAATTTATAACGGATGGGTGTGAGATTGCACAGCATTTACAAGATGAACTAGGTAGTCAATATGAAGTTATATATCATTCTGAATACTAAGCACCTCGTTCCCTGTGAACTGATCCTAAAAGTTGAACAGTAGCACACCTACTGCATGAGCGTCGCCGCTGCGCAGCTTCGGGGGTGTTCAGCACCTGCGCACCGTTTTATACTCTGCTGCATAATAATTTCCTCAGGTATTCATTCTCATGGCGCGCAATAAATCCCCGCGAAAACGAAAAACCAGCAAAACCGGTAAGCCGAGTATTTCCCCGGCAGCCACATGCATTCCCCACAGAGCTTACCCAAAGCGATTTCTGGTCTCTGTACCACCAGAAAATGACGACCACGCACCGACTGAGTTCTTTTATGACTCGCAGGATGAGGCCGTTCGACACAGTGTGACGCAGGGGCCACAGTTGTTTCTCGACACCCAGCGTTACCCACCTGTCGTCAATATTATCCGGGGGGTTGAGCGCAACTGAAATCAAAAAGTTGATGTAAATGGCACTTCAACAAATGAGGTTTATCGTCATGATTTTTATTCAATAATGATTGAATCTCTTTTGGCGTTGTCTATGCTTGCCTTTACGATTTTATTTGCTGTTTTTATATATAAGGAATTAGGTGGAGTTAGATTTGGGCGCGATTTTTTTTATTTTTTGACTATATATTTTTTTGCTCAGGTAAGAAACCAAATGCTGCCGCGCTATCAGCCTTTTTTATTTTTATATTTGGATCGGCATTTAATTACAAACAAGAAATTGACACTAATGATATTCTGATGGATATAGATTGGTTTTTAGGTGTTATCCTTTTTTTCATCCACTGTCGTTTTTTTCGATGTGGATTATGAAAGAAAAAAAGGCATTATTTTTTGTAAAAGAGCTTTTTTTTAATTTAAAATCACAACCTCGCTTCATAATTTTATGGTTGGCTGGGTTTCTATTTATCATATTGGTTACACATCGTATTTACCGTTGATTTTTTTACGAAAAATAGTAATATAAAAGGGTTTTAATATGTTATGTAATACATGCAGATTAGAAGAAGAAAATAAATCGTCTGGTTTATGTACTCACTGTGAAGATAAGGAGGCTGGAAAAATAAATGGCATTTTGTACCTCCCCGCTTTAGGAATTATAAGCAATACACTCGGTGGTTTTCTGAGTTTATATATTGTTTTTCCATTATTCATTAGCACTTATAATTACTCAGGAGAAGTAACAATTTACGGAGTGTGTTTATTATCGGTTTTAATTATAAATATCGCCATTACACTTTCTGCAGCATATTTTTTCTTTCGACGCAAGATGGAAACAGGAAAAACAATGATTATTTATTATATTTTTGGATTGTTTTATGCATTAATTGTTGTTGTCTTTCCAGCGCTTTATTATGAAGCAACGCCAACCAAAATAGACATTCGTACATTAGTGAGTAGTATTATTGGAGTAGTGGTCTGGATACCATATTTTCTATTATCTAAAAGAGTACCTGTCGTTTTCAGTAGGTAAATATTGTTGTGGAGAATAACCATCTAAATCTTGCCAATAAGATCGAAGTGGAACTAATAAAAAACTCGAAAGGAGATGAGTAAATGTACGCGAAACTGGTTATTTCTGGGGTTATGGTAACGTTAATGAGTGGATGTACAGCAGGTTTTAGGCCTTCGCTAGAAGACTATAAAGGTTCAGATTCAGCACGAATTCGCGCTGCATCAGATGGCAATACAGCTCTGCAATTTTTTGAAAAACAGACGAGTGGTTGCTATAAAAAAGTTTTAGAGCGCCGAATTACGTCTGGTCTGGCTGTTATGGGGATCCCTGTCACGGGAAATAAAAAAATAGGAATGCCAGACTCATCTTATAATAAGGGAGCTTTCATAAATGAATTTACTATCAAGCCAGGGCAACTAGTGAGAGTAATCCATTACTGGGTGGAAAATGGCTACTATCAAAATACTCAGCGATCTGACACTTATACATTCATTCCTCAACCAAATCATGATTACGATATCGTCGTTACTGGTTCAGAATTCTCAGGAGATAGTGTATCGGTAAGAGATCTGGATCCAAATGCTAAGATAGTAGATTGGAAAGTAAGTGAGATCTGTCCCTCCAGCATGTTCGACTAATTAAAAACGATCTCTGACACTGGCGCTGTCCAGCACAATGGGTAGCGCCCTGAATACTGCCGTCACCACCGCCAAAGAGGCCCGCTAAGAAAGCAATGGCCGCCTGGCTGCCCTCAGTGATGTGCAGGCAGCGAAAGCGGCAATGCCAGAAGCTCTCAATCAGAGTTGGTCGATTGATTTTATGCACGACGCGCTGGTGTGCGGTCGACGTTTCCGAACCTTCAACGTCGTGGATGATTTTAACCGCGAGGCTTTAGCCATCGAGATTGACCTGAATATCCCGGCGCAGCGAGTCGTCCGGGTACTGGACAGAATAGTAGCAAACCGTGGATATCCACTGAAGATGCGGATGGATAATGGGCCGGAACTGATATCACAGGCTCTGGCGCAATGGGCTGAAACCATGGTGTGATGCTGGAATTTATCTGTTCAGAACACTGAATGAAGCACGGGAAATAACGGAGCGTTGGCTGAATGAATATAACAGTGAGCGGCCTCATGAATCCCTGAATAACCTGATGCCGAAAGAATATGGGCTGATGGCTGAGAAACTGGAAATCTCAAAAAATGCGTGGAACTAAAGCAGGGATACTTACTCCACCACTACGGAAATAGAATATGCAGATGGCATAATTCGCGCCCTAGAAGCTTATGATTCTGACATTCTGCCATCCTACATTTATCTGAACCAAACCCACCATGTGCAAGTATACAAAGATACTGTTTGGCAGCCTGTAGCTCGTTCACTGAAGGTGGCCGCACTAACTCATTAACCTTTAAAGCAAATTCTGGATAAGGCGTCTGCTCTGGTGCACATTCAATGTACCATTTCTGGCCGCACTCCATGCAGTGATACATGAATTGTGAGTAATCAAGCTGTGGCTCGAAATGCTCACTATCCGGTGTTTCGAAGTAGTGATTATGGATTAAGACCCCAAAAAACTGGAAGCCCCGATCCAGATATTCGATTTCAGCCACACAAGTTGGAAGTTTTTTACAATTACACATAGACCTAACCATTGAGTTGAACCGCGCAACGGATGCCCGTAGAACGCGAAGTGATAATTTGGGTGCCTTACAGCTCCAGGAGCTCTTGAACCCAATCGCCCCAGCATTCGCAACCAAGTTGAGACTCAACTGTATTTGGGCGGGATTCAAGCCACCATGCCTTTACCACTTCATATTCAGAGAACGTAAGCGTGAATGGACGCCAACGAGCCATCCTACCATCTTGATCACATGGGTCATTGCCAACCAGGAAAAATTCATTCAGAAAGGGTAAAGGTGGAAAATAGCCAGAACCGCTAATGACACCAAAGATGCCATAAAGCACTTTGGAGTTTTCATCTAAAACTCGTTTAGCATTATTAATGCTATCCATAGAAATCCATTTGTAAATAGACCCATTTTAGTTCCAAGTGTAAGACAGGCTGCAGTTGTCACAAGGATCCAGTTCAGCGCAGATACTCTTTTTCGTAGAGTGGTTTATGCTCCTCGAATCGCAACCGACAGGGAGCCCGCATGTTGGGATCGACTAATGGGCATGACATAGTGGCCACCGGTATGGCACGTTGATCGTCAATCTTGGTACTTGTCGCCTTCTGGCTCTGCTTCCCGGGCGCGAACAACGTCCCCTGCAACCTTGTTCAGAAAACACCCGGAAAGAAGGCTGGACTCGCATATATCAATCAACCTACTGATTTTAATGTTATTTATTTTTAACACTTAGAGCTTATACTCGCACTTAATACCCACAAACGAAAATCCGTACAAAATACTAGCAACAATGACGCTTTAATAAATTTGCTGCGCAAGCACCTAATACCACTAACGGCATTGTGCCCATATCCTCCTATCCCCTCCATTCTAGTTAATCCTGCCAGCACGAAGCTTTCTAGTTGGAGCCAACAACCATAGTACTAATAGGAGAACGGAATGTACCATCCAACTGTTTAACACAACGTTGAAGTGGAGCTTCATAAATAGCTTCTGAGCTAATTGTTACAAGAGTTAATTCAACAAGTTGATTATCTACCCATGTTGCCATGTAACTTTCTGGTGGTGTATCCAAAATGCTGAAGGCAACCTTAGATCCTTCGGGTTTTATATGTCTGGTAACTTGCGATTTGAGAAGTAAACTATTTTCAATTTTCCCCATAGTTAATCTATAACGGAGTCGTGTAGCATCACCTTCGGGTGATAATTTTAATGACTCAGGCTTAACAATATTTGATGTGCTGATAAGTACAATTCCCGCTGCTGATTTTTGTAGCGTGAAACTTGGTAGTAACATTTCTGTACGAGATACATCCATTACAGACATGCGCGTCGAATTAGCAATCCACATATCATCTAGACGGTGAGCAATATCCTTACGTTCTTCGATTGCCAGTGGTATCGCCTCCTTAATAATTGAAGAGCGGTTAACAGCCATGACAGTACTAGGATTCTGGCTACCAAATATCACATCTAGTATTCCTCTGGAGTCATGCTTTCCTGCTAGCAAAGGATCATTATAGGTCTCCCAACAGTTTGTCTGGACCAAGCCCATCATGAATAAAAATTGCTCAGTTAATGTTATATATGAATCACCAATACCATTGGAGTAAGAAGCGCCTATATCAGAGTGAGCCCCTGGCAAATAGATAGTATTAATTCGTTTTATAGGAGAAAACTGTGTACCTAATGGTAATGGTGTCTGATCAATATCTACCGTTGGGGTGAAAAATCGATTTCTGGCTTCATCTGTTGCAACAAAGTGGACAAGATAATCAACCGATTTGGGTATAGAGAGAACAAGTTTCTCCTGTTGACCCGTTGCGACTGTGTCGTAAAGCAATGCATAGAATCTAGGGGACTTCGCAACAAATTGTCCCGACTGAGAATTAAAATGAGTATCCCATTGGGAACTGACTATATTAATAAAATGCCTTGCTGTCGCCGCACCTCGGCTAAACCCAGTGACAAAAACACGAATATCCGTGTCAGGATTTTCATTCAGCCATAGTTGCACCTGCGTAAAGAATTTATCCTTCGCCTCTGTCGCAATTCTGACGCTACTGTCGCCAGAACTCGCATCCCAGTAATTAGTATTGCCATCTTGCATTCCCGCACCGGGATAATACTCATCCGCCTTTATAAGCTCAGCTATTCGGGCAACTAATGTCTCCCGCTCCCCAGATGGAACCCTAGTTCTATCATTAAGAGTACCATCAAAGGCTATCTTATAAATTTTAACCGGACGATCCCCAATAGGGTGTGTGATTAATGGTGCATTATTGACAATGCCTGTGATCTTTTTGATATCCTCAGAATCTGTCACTTTGACAGGTATACGACGCGCCCCTGAAACTAAGCTAGTGCAAGCGGTTAAAAAAATACTTAATAAGCAACAAAAGAGGATGATGATGAATCGGTGAATCAATTTCTCAGTCATTTAGTCCCTTAGAGTTTAAGTGATAACAAGTTGTTTATAATTAGATTTATTGCTTTTTAATATATTTACGAGTAAGCGTGATTATACAGTTAACGTGTTGCCAACATCTCTGGATAGTACTTTGCGATGATGTTATTCATCCTTTCGAACAGAGTTCCGGGTGCTTGAACGTTAGACGCACAGTTCCCTTCTGACAGTAGCGAATACTGAAGAAATCATCTTCGTAAACTTCCTTCGATGGGTTATCACGAATATGCTCCATTAGAGGCAGCCGCATAATCAGCAGGTGTGAAGTTAACAACCTGAACTGGGCCGCCGTCAGAACCTTCAATTCCATGGTCGATTTTGTCGCGCCAAGTTTTTTTCTGTCGATTTTTGAGCCAGAATATGACGGCGGCGGTGTCAGACGGGTAATGCTTAGTGATTTCTGTCTTGACTATTTTGTCGTTGATAACTCGGATATCGAGATCAGGAGCAACGAATCCCATTACCCTCTGGTACAAACTATCAACCACATTCCCGTCAGAAATGTCCTTTCCCTTTTTTATGGACTCGCAAAACTCTTTGTGGTCTTTTTTCCATCGGTTAATTGTGGCTTCGTTTACTTCGAAAAAGTCTACTAACTCTTTATCCGTATACCCAAGCAAGCACAGTTTGCGAGCCTGCTCGGCATACGCCTTCTGATACTTAGTTGGCCTAGCCATATCACTTCCTTAAACGCTCACCTTCTTTCGACTCTGACGGGGTGAACTTACCAACATACAATTCAATGAACTTTTCATTAATCATGTTTGACATAAGGTCTTTATGCCATGCGCGCATAGATTGAGCAGCGCGCGGCCAATCCACTTGCTCTTTTTTGTCGGTGAGCTTTGCCATATTTATTCCTTAGTAGGTATCCCCGGCATTGGCCGGGTGCTGGTGTGTAGGGAATTAGCCCCCGCCGTAGTCATTCGGAGATATGAGGGTGTTTTCAGTGATTGACTGTTTTGACGGGAGCTAAATTAAGGTAATAAAAAAGGCCCACCGAAGTGAGCCTTAAACTTGATTACAGAATTATTTAGCGAATTTTTCAGCCTCTTCGCGAGTAGCGATAAAGCTTTCGCCAAGACCAATCGCAATCAGTATTCCTACGATATAGCCTGCTAGCTTGCTGTTTAAAATTTTCTTGAGCATAAAACCTCCAATTCAGAGGAATAGTCATATTATGCCATTTTCATCACGCGCAATAGGTTGTTAGCTTACAACATTCGGCTGAGCACTTGAGAATAGAGC
>NZ_ACCD01000061.1 GCF_000173775.1 Yersinia rohdei ATCC 43380 | reverse complement strand
CTGGCTCATTCACTTTCAGGGGGTTTTGCTAAAAAACATTTCTGAAGCAAAAATTTATGCTGCCGTCAGTAAAATGACTAACAGAAAACATAGAGATAACTGGGAGTCAAAAGCGGGTTCGCTAAGAAGGCGCGGTGAACTCGTAGAACCGTTCGTTGAAGTGCCCGTTAGTATTTCAACGAAGGCGAAACACCTGGCATTAATGAAAGCGATTATGCGTGCCGCAGAGCGCGACTGGAAATGAATAGACAACTTCCGTTTTCACTATCTTCGCCACACCTGGGCAAGCTGGTTAGTCCAGGCCGGAGTCCCGCTATCGGCATTGCAGGAAATGGGCGGTTGGGAATCAATCGAAATGGTACAGAGGTATGCCCCCCTCGCGCCACGCCATTTTAGTGCTCATGCCATGCAAATTGATAGTATTTTTGATGGTCATGTCCCAAATTCGTCCCACGGAGACAATTTGGAATTATTGAAAGCAGGGTAAATCATTGATTCTTAATGCCCTACAGGAGCAAAATTAAACTCTCAAAACACTGTTAAATAAAGACATTAACCAAGTTCAATTTTAAAGGTACCCCCAACGATACCCCCAAATAATTTTCCTTCCCCAAACCTGTACGAAGAAATTACCAAGAATATTGAAAGACAATATTTGCTATTAAAATGACTTCATATCATTGCACTTCACTTTGCTGGTTATTATTTAACTATCAATTTAACAGTTGATTATGAATTCATAATCGCAAATAAAATTTCTCTATATATAACCAGAAAGTAGTCGGTTCGGTAGGTTCAGTCGGTTCACGGACTTATTCATTTAATATATAAGGTAAATTTATTTTAAATTGAACCGACCCACGGTAGGTTCATCTATCAAGAAAGTCGGTTCAATGATTCATTTTGCGTGTAAAGTATAAAAAACGTCCGCAAAGTTCGTTCATCAGATATACAAAAGGCAACATAGTTATGGATAACATAATTCAGTTAGTATCTTCTCGTTGGGTTTCAGAATCAGTATTGATGGCAATCACTGGGCTTAAGAAAAACACTATTAAATATGCGAGAGATACAACGTGGATGGAAGGCCGAGAGTATAAGCACGTCTCAGGCAATGGCATCCCTCATGAAATATCTGCTTGCTTCTACAACCGTGAATTAGTTGATGAATGGATACAAAAAATGCCAAAAGCAATACGTCGTGAAAGGAAGTCCACTTAGATAGGAAAGTTGCTAAGCACAGAGTTGGCACGCAACTAGCTTTGATCGTGTGAAATAGCAGCCGTTTAAAGTTCAATCTCTCTGCACCAAGCCGGTGACCTGCCGGCCACTCCCCCCTGATATATCCCCAGTATTTGTGTTACAACTTATTCGTTCTATGATGCTCAAGTAAAATTCAAACTTGGATGTTTATATGCTTCGCTTAATGTTGCTTCTATGCTACACCCTAAATCTATTAGGGTGTACCTCGGTCGCAGATCAAAAGCAATCTTATGATAGCTATACAATAACTCCTGGTATAGGTATAGAAAATCTTTCACTTGGTGATTCCATCGAACATGCCAAATCAAAATTTTCAAAAGATTTCGTAATGAAGGATGGTTATCTACTCCTTCCAACGAAAGGGATAGATGCTTCGTACAACAACGAAGGAAAAATAGCCGCAATATTTCTGTATTATAGACTTCCAAAATATAAATCATTTGAAGGTATAACCGATAAAGGGATAGGCAAAAATAGCTCCATACAAGATGTATATAAAGCCTATGGAACCCCAACAAGGGAAGGTGATAGTGTAGTTTCAGAGTTTGGGGCAATGCCTGGAGCGCATGAGCACACGATAACCTATCGTCACTCCGGTATAGAGTTTACTTTTTGGGATAAGCAACTTACGGACATCCGAGTAATTAATTCACGCTAGCTGCGTGAGTATATTCTTGGGGAACAAATTGCCTTATCTATAGAGATAAGTCTGGGATACTCATACCCTAACCCACGGCTAACCTACTGCCAGGCTCTCGGAGGGGTAATGAAGTTTGATTGGACTATCATTATTCTGATTGTGGCGACTACGCTGAGCCTTTTTTATGTTTTCGAAATGGCAGAGTGGTTTATGCGATGGTGGCATGAGGCTGAGATGTTCTGAAGTGGCTAACCTACTGCTATCCGATGGATGACCGAGAAAGAAGATATGAAGGAGTATATAGTTCCCGCAATCTTAGTCTTAGCTTCTGTTATAGCTATTTCCGCAGTAGCGGCTATTACCATAGCCTTGCTGGGTAATGGCATAAAAATTGGTGATATGACTTACTATCTCAGCTAGCACATAGATGTCACGGCTAACCTACTGCTAGGGTGGGGTGAACAAATACAGCGAATCTGGCAAAGACCGGAGCGCTACAAAATTACCGGGAATTTACACTATTCGATCATCACCTTAATTACTAATGATTTCATATGGATATAGTAGAAAACAGCCTTCCCGGTCAACAGCTTGAAATTGAAGTATTTCCGGTAAAATAAGTTGAAGTTGAAGTTGAAGTTGAAGGGATTCAGATGGGGGTGCTTAACAATGGTACTCCATATCTTACAATGCGTGGATTATCACGGTTATGTGGTGTTGACCCTGCCGCCATAGCAAGACTAACTACTAATTGGATAGAAGAAAGAATTGGATAGAAGAAAGACAAAAACCAAGAGGTCAAAAAATTGACCTAATACTCCAAAATAAGGGCGTAAGACTTACCCAGCTATACTGGACTGTTAAGAACAATGGTGTGGATGTAAGAGCATTCCCCTCATCAGTCTGCATGGCAATTTTAGAATATTACGCATTCGATGCAGAACAAACAGATAAAACTACGGCTCTAAAAAATTTCCGAGCACTTGGTGACAGTGCACTAAGAAGATTGATATTCCTTAGCGTTGGAATAGATCCAGAAAATCCATTAAGAGGTGCTTGGCAATGCTTCCATGAACGTCTTCAGCTAAACTCTCAGACACCTTTTGGCTTCTTCTCTATTTTTAGTGAAATGGCTGATCTTTCATTAAAAATGATAAACTCTGGTTTTGATTTTGGCCCCGCAGCGATACCAGATATTAGCGTTGGTACGTTCTGGGGTAAGCACTGGGTTTCACAAAACCTCGATGCTAAATATGGCAACAGAACTAGACATCCTCATATGTATCCAGATTGGTTCCCGCAGCACAAAGCGGGCCCTATTGAAGCCTGGATATATCCAGATGATGCTTTGGGTGAGTTTAGACGTTGGATGCAACAGTCTTACTTGCCAACAAAATTCCCTGCATATATTCAAAATAAAGTTAGAGACGGGGCTATCCCTCAAGTCAATACAGTTGGTTTACTTAGCCAACTGAAAAGACCTGAGCTGCCTAAACTAAAATAACCGCCCCACTCTAACCCGGCCCCGCTGCCGGGTTTACCGAACAGAACTATAAGATGCATGTAACCTATTCGCCGACGTCGCTGTCGGCTTTTTTGTGTCTGTAACATTGCTATGTTACCAAAGTGTTACCATGCTCAAATTGCCACACCAGAACATTGAACCATCAAAAATTGATTACCTAGCCCACCGAGTCTCGTGTGGGCTTTTTTTGTGCTTAGAATCTCTCACCCTATGAAGTATTGCATAGGGTAGAAACCATCAGCATTATGCTACTTTCAGAGTTTTGCTCACTCTTATTGCATGGAGTAATCATCCATAATCTAATATGCTGGACAGGGATTAATATGGCAATAACAAGGGAAGGTTATGGATTCATCAAGATTTATTAAAGCTATGGCTGAGGGAATCAAGTCTATCCCCGTGGATTTATATTTGGGTGTTGAGCGAACCTTTCAAGATTTGAATCTTTCAGATGGTGGTCGATATTATCAGCAAAGAAATATGTTTGATGATAAGCGTTTTATAAACGCTTTCAGTAATCTCATTCGCGATCGATATATTATTGCTAAAGTAGCAGATATCATAATTCATGATACGCTCAGCCGTCTACCGGATGAAATAATTCAACAACTGTACCAAGAGCTTATTTATAGTGCCACTGGTAAAGCCACTCGTATGTCTGCTCAAACGCTGATAGCAGGTCACATAAGTGGTAAGGTCGTTAGTGGCTTAGTTGCTGGGATTGCAGTAAAACTTAGTTTAAGATTTGGCACCACCATTATGATTTCCGGTGTCATGTTTCAAGGGATTATGGCGCGAGCATGTGAAGCATCGCGAATATTGGCTAGAGAGAATCCAACGCTTTTTAATAAGCTAAAACCGGATGACTACGATATGTTGTTCTTTCTTTTTGAGAAGCCATTCGAGCGTTTTATTAAACTAAGTAAAATGGCAAAAAATAATCCTATAGCTTTGAGGCATTTTGCAGATGAAATCAAAAGTTATTAATGGGTTATTGCGTTTTGCCTTTGATATAATTGGGACTATAGTGTCATTTGCAGTAGTAGTAGGGTTGGTTGTTGCTTATGCCTTCTATGAAGGGATAACTGCCTGGCTGGTCGCTATCGGCTCCATCGTAGGCGGGGCTATAATCTTTTGGGTTGTACAAAAATACAGTGATAAATTCACGGCAACAAAACAGAAATAAAAAATTGTTCATCGCTAATAGTGATATCTGTCATTTTAGTCCACGGTAAATAACCGGGCCATTAAGCCCGGTTTTGTATTTATTATTCTGGTGCGACAGGCCAATCAATCTCCGGTGCTGCGTCAATATCAACACGATTCAACAACACCCGATATTTCTTCCAGGTCTGAAGCGCCGTAACTTCATCAGCGTTAGCCATATTCAGATCAACTGCATCTTGCAGTGGCGCTATTTCACTATTTGCTTGAGACATTAATTCAGTCTTTTTATATTCAGCCTGCGCGATTAACTCAATTTCGGATGGCGGTTGGACGTCAACCCAGCGCGGCATACCATCAGTGTCTGCTTTCCTTTCTTTGCCTGCCGGAGCCGTAATAAATTCTTGAAATAATTTATTGCTCACCTCTACAGCATCATCCGGCCAGCTTCCCGCCGTGACGTATTGCTCGCGCAACTCATCAGGATAAAAGCTGTTGTCAATTGCACTGTAAAATACTTTCATTTTATTCTCCCTTAGTTAGTAGCCAATCGCCCAGCAAGAGTTTGCAGCCATAGGGTTGCACTGTCTGCCGCCGCCATTCCGCTAATCACAAAATTCATGGGAGCAGCTACCGGCGCACAGACATAAACTATGGCGATAATGGGCTGTAAGGGGTAGATGTGATCGGCTAGCTGTTAAATAGCAGGGCTGACACAACAACAATCAGCACGGTAATAACTATCCCGATACTTTTATTCATTCAGCTTATCGCCTTGTCAGCTTCTAGCTTATTCACCGCAGCGCACTTTTCCGCTGTTAGCTTCAGACCTTTCACTACTGGCTTACCATCAACTCGAGTAGCACCACGGCAAACAGTCCAAATCCCTTTACCGTCAGGGTAAGCAATTAGCCGGTTACCTTCTTTCTCATCAAGAAATTGACTGAAAATGACCGATGCGGGAGCGCCAGCCATAATCAGACCGAGGACTGCTGCGCTTAGCTTGGTTTTGATTGAGGCCATTGCCCACCTCCCGATACGCCGATTATCTTATTACGAAGAGCTGGAGACATTGGCCTTCTCCCGTAATTGGAACTCTTTACGCTTGTAGTGCCAGTTCACCCCAAAAGTGCCAAAGGTGCAGATGATGCCGGCAATCATTGCCCAGTCATTAAGTGATAGCGCGCCAATGGTTGTTGTTAGCCCACCAAACCACAGGGCGATAGAGCTAGAATAATCCTTCATCTTCATAGTCTCCCCCTCCCAGTCTGCGGGTTGGGCGTATAGTTAAGGAATTTAGCCCACCAGCGCAGCCACTCATCAGTTAAAAGTGTGTGGAGTTGATTGAGTGACTGATGGGCTAAAATAAAAAAGGCCCACCGAAGTGAGCCTTTAAATGGTTATCCGTGATGATTTCATAACGGATAGTGAAATTGATAACACATAAGGATGTGGCGTAGTACATACCGATAAGACTGTATTGCGTAGCGATAATCACTAACTATATTGCGCTGCTAGATACCAAAGGCAAAATTCATCGTCAAAGAGCCGTCAATTTTAATATCTTCAGTGATAGTGCCTTTCATATCAGTTACACCAGCCAATACCGGTTCGACCTCAAAATCAGCACTAAATACTTTACCTGCCGTTTGGGTGTTTGCAGCAGATGCCCAACCTGTAATAGAACCAGACCAAAGATTTGCTGAGGTTCCAACAGAAGTAAAAGCATTGGTACTAGTGTAGTACAGATTGGATGGCTGATTATCAACCTTGGCATTCGACAGCGCCACCCAGTAAAATCCAATTTTTCCGTTGCCGTTGATAGAACCCAGACCAAATCTCGCCTTAGTTTCAGTCGAACTCGCTGTAGCTGCCCGATTATCAATCGGGGTTACGTTCAGGTAAGTTGAGGCATCACAGATTATTGTCCAACTTTTACTCATTTTAGGTAATCCAGTTGTTGTTGTGCCTGATTTAATCTGAGTTGAACTTATATTACCAAAATTATAAACACCGTTGTCTGGTGCATTAATATTACATGCCGGAACACCTATTTTCCCTTTAACTTTTAATTCAGCTGTTGGGGGGGCTGCGTGCGCAGCTGTTGCGCATAAAATCAGAAAGGCCAACACAGTCAATTGCTTTTTCATTTTATATTCCAAACGAGCTTCAACCATTTACATTAAGTAATTGTAGAGTTTTTGGTAAAAAACAAAAAACAATGACCAAGATCAATGTTTTTTATTTTATTCTCATAACTCATTGTAGTTCTTTGGTGGATTATTAAACATTGGGGCAGGGATTGACTTGTGTAGGAATTTTCTCAACGCAGTTCAATGGATGACTTTTATCCCAAGACAAAAAGCCCACCGAAGCTAACCTGAGCACCTGCGTTAACGATTTCATGTGATTAACTGTAATTTGAAACCGGTTACGGTTCCGGCGTCAACACCTACCAATGTGCTGACCGCATACCTTGAAATGCAAAAGGCCCACCGAAGTGAGCCTTAAAATTAAAGGGTTTACTGATTATTCAATTGATAACTCTACACGCTTGTCCAGGGCAGCCAAAGCCGCCTCGATTGTATCAATCTTTGTGTTATGCCCTAACGTGACAATCCTCTGAACTTCCTGCGGCTTAAGCCCCATTCGGCGTGCTAATTCAGTGTTAGTTATTCCAGTCTCCAACATTGCATTGAGCAGTAATACTTTCGCCCACACACTGGCTGGTACTGACACAAAGTCATCACCCAGACCGCTCGGAAGTGGAACCGGGCGGTTATCTGCAAAGTAAAATTCAAACGCAGTCACCAGAGCATCACGCGCCATCTCTAACGCTTCTTCTTTGGTATCGCCTTGAGTTAATGCCTCAGGTATATCAGGGAAACTAACAAAGTACCCATCACCGTCTTTCTGTAATTTAACT
>NZ_ACCD01000062.1 GCF_000173775.1 Yersinia rohdei ATCC 43380 | reverse complement strand
GGGAATACCCAAAGTCATTGGCGGCACAGGTAGGCTGCCAGTGAGTGCAGCCCGATGAGCTTACTCAAGTAAGTGATTCGGGTAAGTGAGCGCAGTTAACACCCCTGCGGCGTCAAGGCCGAAGGGTATTTATCCGGCAATAACCTTCCACAACAAATGCCGATAAATCGGCATAATCGGCTGCATATGTAGCCAGGTAAAGCTGGCAATCGCCATGATGCTGGTCAGCACTGTCAGCCAGCGCAAGCGGGCCAAGGGCAGCCATTTGCTGAGTTTATCTGGGCTACGTTTGCCAAAACGCCACCAGCGCCATGCTAACCACAGTGATAGCCAAATCAGCATTACGACAGCAAATAACAGCCACTTGAACAGATAACTGTTGTCACTCGGGGGGATGTCAATCGCCACCCCTGCCAGTATGCCGGGGAAAAAATAAATTGGCGGCCATGTCAGGCAACCAATGACATTCGGTAGTGCAAATTTTACCGGCGGTAGGTTTAGCATCCCCGCGACCATCGGAACAATAGGCCGTGCCGGGCCAATAAAACGCCCCAGAAGTACCGTGGCCATGCTGTGATTGTGCAGCGCATGCTCGGTTTTATTCAGCATTGATTTGTGTTTTTTCAGGAAAGACCAGCGGTGCAGCGGCTCTTTGAAGCGGCGACCGATAAAATACGAGATCCAATCACCCAGCAGGCAGCCGAGCGTCGCCGCGGCCCAAGCAGAATAGAACTCCACTTCCCCACTGCCAATAAGCGCGCCCACACTGGTCATCATCACAGTGCCGGGCAACAGCATCCCCACCAGAGCTAAGGATTCCAGAAAGGTGACTAACATGACAACAAATAGCGTGAAAGCCAGAGATTGCGTCAGTAAATGTAATAAATAGGCTTCCATAAATTTGTCCGTTAGTGATTACCCAAGTTCAGGCGCGGTGGATTGTCCAGCGCGCCATGACATGAGTCAAGTTTGATGACAAACCTACGTTGCCATTCAGCATCAATTAGGGCGGCGGCAATCTGAATCTACAAATTCTATGAATCAATGGCAATCAACCATTGGAATAGACAATTACTGTATAAATAACCATACTCAATATATCTAAACTGATAATCATTATTGGGCCGTCAGTTTGTCTGCGGACAGCCCGCAGACAAATGGCAAATAAAATAGCCTGTAAATAGTTTTTCTTATTATAAGGTAGCAGCGTGGGGCAAACCCGTCAGGGCTTCCTGCTAACTCGCCACTGGCGTGACACACAGGCAGGCACCGAAGTTGAATTCTGGTTAGCGACCGATGAGGGGCCACAGCAGGTCAGACTGCCGCCGCAACCCTCGGTGGCCTTTATCCCGGCCGAGCAACGGCAACGGGCCGAAACCCTGCTGCGCAACGAACGCCGCTGGCAACTGCGCCCTCTGGCGCTGACTGACTTTCATCAACGCCCAGTTCTGGGGTTGTATTGCCACCAGCATCGCCAATTAATCCGGTTAGAAAAGCTACTGCGAGAAAGTGGTGTGAATGTCTATGAAGCGGACATTCGCCCGCCGGAACGTTTTCTTATGGAGCGCTTTATTACCGCGCCGGTGTGGTTTAGCGGTGACGAGAATGGCAACGGCCCGCTGCTTAATACGCAAATGAAGCCCGCTGAAGACTATCGTCCGGCACTCAAATTGCTCTCTTTGGATATCGAAACCAGTGAACACGGCGAGCTGTATTGTATTGGTCTGGAAGGCTGTGGTCAGCGGCAGGTTTACATGCTGGGGCCCCCCACTGGCAATGCGGCAGAGGCAGCCGCACTGGATTTCAATCTGGAGTATGTTGCCAGCCGCCCATTATTGCTGGAAAAACTGAATAGCTGGCTGGAAGAGCATGACCCTGATGCCATCATCGGCTGGAACCTGGTGCAATTTGATTTGCGGGTATTACAAAAACACGCCGACCGCTATCAAATTCCACTGCGCTTTGGCCGTGGTGGCAACCTGTTGGAATGGCGGGAACACGGCTTTAAACCTGGGCACTTTTTTGCCTCGGCGGCCGGGCGGCTGATTATTGATGGCATTGAAGCATTGAAATCCGCCACCTGGAATTTTCCGTCATTTAGTCTGGAATCTGTCTCACAAACCTTGCTTGGCGAAGGAAAAGCCAGTGATAGCCCCTATCAGCGCATGGATGAAATCAACCAGCGCTTCGCCCATGATAAGCCCGCGCTGGCGCGCTACAACCTGAAAGACTGTGAGTTGGTAACACGGATTTTTGCCAAAACGGAGTTGCTCAGCTTTTTGCTCGAGCGCTCGACAGTCACAGGGCTGGCGGCGGATCGCAGTGGCGGATCGGTCGCCGCATTTACTCATCTTTATCTGCCGCGTATGCACCGGGTGGGTTACGTGGCCCCTAACTTGGGTGAGTTGCCGGAGGAACACAGCCCCGGCGGCTTTGTGATGGATTCTCAGCCCGGCTTATATGATTCAGTGCTGGTGCTCGACTATAAAAGCCTTTATCCGTCAATTATTCGCACCTTTTTAATTGATCCGGTTGGCTTAGTGGCGGGCATGTCCCAACCCGATGCACAGCATTCAATACCGGGGTTTCGCGGGGCTTGGTTCTCACGCGAGAAACATTGTTTGCCAGCTATTGTTAACCAGATCTGGCAGGGGCGAGAAGCCGCTAAACGTCAACAAAACAAGCCGTTATCACAGGCATTAAAGATAATCATGAATGCCTTCTATGGAGTGCTTGGCTCCAGCGGCTGCCGCTTTTTCGACCCCCGGCTGGCTTCGTCCATCACCTTGCGCGGCCACGATATCATGCGCCAAACCCGCGAATTAATTGAAGCGCAGGGTTATCAGGTGATTTATGGCGATACCGACTCCACTTTTGTTTGGCTAAAAAGTGCCCATAGCGAAGAGCAAGCATCCCAGATTGGCAAAGCGCTGGTACAGCATGTTAATCAGTGGTGGCAGACCCATATTCGGCAAACCTATGATTTACCCTGCGCACTAGAATTGGAATTTGAAACACATTATCGGCGCTTTTTAATGCCCACCATCCGCGGTGCGGAACAAGGCAGTAAAAAACGGTATGCCGGGCTGATTACCACCCCCACCGGCGAGCAGATGATATATAAAGGGCTGGAAACCGTTCGCACCGACTGGACACCACTGGCCCAGCAGTTTCAGCGCGAGTTATATTGGCGTATTTTCCAACAGCAGCCCTATCAGGATTATGTGCGCGACTATGTGGCCCGCACCCTTAATGGCGAATTGGATGAGCAGCTGATTTACCGTAAGCGCCTGCGCCGACGGCTAGATGACTATCAGCGAAATGTCCCACCCCATGTCAGAGCCGCACGATTAGCGGATGAGTTTAACCGCAAACTTGGCCGCCCGTTGCAATATCAAAATGGGGGTTGGATAAGTTATGTGATGACCACCGCTGGCCCCGAGCCCTTAGAAACTCGGCAATCCCCTATTGATTACGATCATTACCTAACCCGTCAGTTGCAACCCGTGGCGGACGCTATACTTCCTTTTATACATGATGACTTCACAACACTGATAACCGGTCAGATGGGGTTATTTTAATCGTAATTAGGCTGTTTACAGGTGACGAAGCGCTCTCCTTCCATTACCATAGCGCCCTTGCCAAAATTCGCATCAATCACATTTACATAACCGACTGGTCGTCATACCCAAAAAACGGGGAGCTGTCTGTGGGTACTATTTTTTCAGACAGACTCGTGAGCCACGTAGCTTGCGTGGGCGGTAAACTATTGCCAGCAATTTTATCATTGTTCTCTATAAGTATTTATTTACCAAAACATTTTCTTGAAAATATTATCTATCTATAACTGTCCAACAAAAAAATCGAGCCGATAATTTATGCCTTTTACACTTGGTCAACGCTGGATCAGCGACACAGAAAGCGAACTTGGATTGGGTACTGTCGTTGCCATTGACGTACGCATGGTCACCTTACTGTTTCCCGCAACCGGTGAAAACCGCCTTTACGCCAGAAATGACTCGCCAATCACCCGAGTAATGTTCAATCCGGGCGATACCATCACCCACCACGAAGGCTGGCAGCTGAAAGTGGAAGACGTGACTCACGAAAATGGGCTGATTACCTATATCGGTACCCGTCTGGATACCGAGGAAACCGGCGTTTCAATGCGTGAAGTTTTGCTCGATAGCAAACTGACTTTTAGCAAACCGCAGGACAGGTTATTTGCCGGCCAAATCGACCGCATGGATCGTTTTGCCCTGCGTTTTCGCGCCCGTAAATATCAAAGTGAACAATTCCGTCTGCCCTGGAGTGGGCTGCGCGGGATCCGTGCCAGCTTAATCCCACACCAATTACATATTGCTTATGAAGTGGGTCAGCGCCATGCACCGCGTGTATTACTGGCCGATGAAGTAGGGTTAGGGAAAACCATCGAGGCCGGCATGATAATCCACCAGCAACTGCTGGCTGGCCGTGCTGAACGTGTGCTGATTGTGGTGCCAGAAAGCCTGCAACATCAGTGGCTGGTTGAAATGTTGCGCCGCTTCAATCTGCGTTTCTCGCTGTTTGATGACAGCCGCTATTCCGAAGCTCTGCTTGATAGCAGTAATCCATTTGAAACCGAACAAATGGTGATTTGCTCACTGGATTTCGTGCGCCGTAATAAACAGCGGCTGGAACAGTTGGCGGATGCGTCTTGGGATCTGCTGGTTGTGGATGAAGCCCACCATTTGGCCTGGAGCGAAGATGCTCCGAGCCGCGAATATCAGGTTATTGAGCAACTGGCCGAGAACATCCCCGGCGTTTTACTGTTGACCGCAACCCCAGAACAGTTGGGCCAGCAGAGCCACTTTGCTCGCCTGCGTTTACTGGATCCAGATCGTTTCCACGATTACGAAGAGTTTATCAATGAGCAGCAGAAATACCGTCCAATCGCGGATGCCGTAACACTGCTATTGGGGGGCGAGCGTTTAACTGACGATAAGCTGAACCTGCTCGGCGAACTGATTAATGAACAAGATATTGAGCCACTGCTAAAAGCAGCCAACAGCCAAACTGACGATAGCGAAGCCGCACGTCAAGAGCTGGTCACTATGCTGATGGACAGGCATGGCACCAGCCGTATTTTGTTTAGAAACACCCGTAATGGGGTGAAAGGCTTCCCACACCGCGTTTTACACCAGATTAAGTTGCCATTACCGACCCAGTATCAGACGGCAATTAAAGTGTCCGGCATTATGGGGGCGAAGAAAACCCTGGAAGCTCGCGCCAAAGATATGCTTTATCCTGAGCAAATCTATCAAGAATTTGAGGGTGAAAACGCCACCTGGTGGAACTTCGATCCGCGCGTGGAATGGCTGCTTAACTATCTGATTGCTAATCGCGGTGAGAAAGTGCTGGTTATCTGTGCACAGGCCGCAACCGCATTGCAGCTGGAGCAAGTATTACGTGAGCGCGAAGCTATCCGTGCTGCGGTGTTCCACGAAGGTTTGTCGCTGATTGAACGTGACCGTGCTGCGGCCTATTTTGCCTCTGAAGAAGACGGCGCTCAGGTGCTGTTATGTTCAGAAATTGGCTCTGAAGGGCGTAACTTCCAGTTCGCTTGCCAGTTAGTCATGTTCGATTTGCCTTTTAACCCGGACTTACTGGAACAGCGTATTGGCCGTCTGGATCGAATCGGTCAAAACCGTGAAATTCAGATAATGGTGCCTTATCTGGAAAATACCGCACAAGCAATATTGGTGCGCTGGTATCACGAAGGTTTGGATGCTTTCGAGCACACTTGTCCGACAGGCCGCACCATTTATGACAGTGGTTATCAAGAACTTATTGGTTATCTGGCCACGCCGAGCGAACAAGAAGGCTTGGATGAATTTATCCACACCTGTCGCCAGCAGCATGAAGGGCTAAAACTCCAACTGGAGCAAGGCCGTGACCGCCTGTTAGAAATGCATTCCAATGGCGGCGAGCATGGGCAAGAACTGGCTCAAATCATTGCAGACCAAGATAATGACGTTAATTTAGTCAGTTTCGCACTGAATTTATTCGATATTGTCGGTATCAATCAAGAAGATCGCAGTGACAGCTTGATAGTGTTGACGCCATCTGACCATATGCTGGTGCCTGATTTCCCAGGATTACCGCAGGATGGCTGTACGGTAACTTTCGATCGTGAACAAGCGTTATCACGCGAAGATGCCCAATTTGTCAGTTGGGAACACCCTATCATCCGCAATGGTTTGGATCTGATTTTATCTGGCGATACCGGCAGCTGTGCAGTTTCTTTGTTGAAAAACAAAGCATTACCTGTCGGCACTCTGTTAGCTGAATTGGTCTATGTGGTCGAAGCACAAGCACCAAAACACCTGCAACTGACTCGTTTCTTGCCACCGACCCCAGTGCGCATGCTTATGGATCGTAACGGCACCAATCTGGCGGCACAGGTCGAGTTTGAAAGTTTCAACCGTCAGCTCAATGCGGTCAACCGCCACACGTCCAGCAAGTTGGTCAATGCGGTGCAGCAAGAGGTTCACACCATGTTGCAACAAGCAGAAGCATTGGTTGAAGAACAGGCCAGGGTGCTGATTGATGCAGCCAAGCATGAAGCCGATGACAAACTGAGTGCTGAATTGGCACGTCTGGAAGCGCTGAAGGCGGTTAACCCCAATATTCGTGATGACGAAATAGAAACATTGGAACATAACCGTAAAATGGTGCTGGAAAACTTAAATCAGGCCGGTTGGCGGTTAGATGCTATCCGTCTGGTCGTGGTTACACACCAGTAACCTTCAGTGTTAGAAAGTGCCGGAATCATTTAAAGCTAATAAATTTCACGTCACAGCTGGATTGGCTGTGACGTGAAAGATAAAGGTAACAGTCAAACCCAATAGATTTCGC
>NZ_ACCD01000063.1 GCF_000173775.1 Yersinia rohdei ATCC 43380 | reverse complement strand
GTTATTGGCAAAAATAGCTGCTGATTAAAATCATATACCGCTTTCGGGCGGTATTTTTTCCTCCGTAGTTTATTCCACGGCCTTCCGCTGTAGGGAAGTGTTGTTTCCGCTATATTAATTAATTCGTTATATATCAATGCTTTAAAATTGGCACGCAAATTGCTTATATCATTGTTGTAAAACGAAAATCATACCAGGAGTAACAGTATGCTTAATTTTGATCCTGATCAAATGGGGCAGGGTGCAGCCGGTCTCTTATTCGCGGGGCGGCTTAATAGATTAAAGGGACAGCATTCACAATTTAAGAGTGAACAGGATTCGTTAAACAAAATACAAAGTGGTTTAAATGATTTTCGTACCGCACTAAGCGGCATTAATAAAAAAGATGAGGGGATTTTAAAACTTAAAACCAACACCAGTGATGAAAAAATTGCCACTGTGACTGCCAATCATAAAGCGGTTAAAGGCAGTTACGATCTGTTTGTCACTCAGTTGGCAAGTTCTCATCAGTTAGCATTGAAAGACCTTAATGACGCTGCGGTGTCCAGCGCCACTGGCGCTTTTGAGCTGGAGATTGACGGTAAAACGATAAACATTGATACCAGTGGATTGAGCAGTGTTGCTGAACTGGCGGAGGCGATTAATAAAAACAAAGATAACCAGGGCAGTGACAAAAAAGAATTAGTGACGGCTTCATTGATTCGCACTGGGGGGGAGGTGGTGCTGACCATAAGTAGCAATAAAAGTGGCGCGGCCAATGCAATTACTATTCCGAACGGCGCGGCAACTATTTTTACTGGCGCATCGGAAGTTGAATTATCCGCTGCTGCGGATGCCAAGGTTTCGCTGGGGAATGAGAACAGCGGTATTGAAATCACTCACCCGAGCAATACATTGGATACTGTGGTAGACGGCGTCACTATTAATTTAGTGAAAGTGCAAAAAACCGGCGATACCCCGCTACATATAGATGTTGAGATGGATACCTCTGCTACACAAGAGCAAGTTAAGAAATTTGTTGATGCATTTAATAGCGTTAAAAAGCTGGTAACGCCAGTACGCACTAAAGCGGACGAGGGTAAAGATAATACAGGGAAGCCATCTTATAGCAGGAATTCCAACGAAGGAATTAGTGCGTTAAGCAGTGCGCTTAATAGCTTGGTTCGTCAGTCTGTTAATGGCAAACGAATTCTGGATTATGGGATTAAAACCAACCGCGATGGTGGTCTGGAAATAGACAGCAAAAAATTTGAGCAGGCAATAAAAGCCGATCCTAAAGGATTGCAGGATTTATTAAACGGTGATGCTGGGTTATTGAACAAGCTGGATAGCGCGATTGAGCCTTATATCAATAAAAGCAATGGGTTGATTAAAGGCCGCACTGAGTCGTTAGAGCGTAGAACAACCAGTATCCGCGATCAGCTTGATAGGCTGGAGAAGCAATATGAGCAAAAAATTATTTTTTACACAGTGAAGTTTACAACGATAAAAAATACTGCAGATAAAATGAAAGCAAATATGAAGTCATGGGGTTTTACCACATAGTAGAGCAGGAATAAATTATGTATAGCAATCAGGAGCGCAGTTCTTATCAAGGAGCTGATATTGCGATTCAGGCAGCGGCGGCGACACCGCATCAATTAGTGTTGATGCTGTTTGATGGTTTACAAGATGAGCTGGTTCGGGCCAAAAGTCATATTGTTGCTAAACGTTATGAGCACAAGGCGAAAAGCATTAATAAGTGCATTGATATCCTTAATGCACTGACCAGCTCATTGGACTTTGATCGTGGTGGTGAACTGGTCGTCAATATTAGCAAGATTTACGACTTCTGCGTTTACCGACTCTACGATGCCAGTAATCAGTTATCGGTTGATTTTGTTACTGAAGTAGAGCAAATCCTCGCCACATTACGCAGTGGCTGGGAAGCTATCAAGGATACTGAATGAGCGGGTTAGCATTAATTGAGCAACTAAACTCAGACCTGTCTGATGTGGCGGAACAGCGCAACTGGGATCGTATGCCAATGATTAATAGTCATATTGATAAACTGGTGGCGTTTTTACGACAACAGTATTCAGTACCGCCAGCGGTTGAGCAGGCCATGCAACAATTACAGAGTCGTTATCAGTTGGTTTATCAGGAAGCTTTGTTGCACCAAATGCAATTAAAAGAAAGCATAGCGCAATTGCGACAAGATCAACCCGGTGTTGCTGCCTATGCGGCGATGGCGATTAGCGCCTATCAAGATATGGCACAGGAAGAGGGCCGGCGGTGATTACATTAAGCAATTTTGCTCAAGCTACCAGCCAGTTGGCATCAGAGTCAGGCCCGGAAAATACCCCGATTGCCGATAATGCCCAGGCCACAGGAGTAGGTAACTTAGCGGCTTTTGATGAGGTGCTTTCGCAAGTTTGGGAACCTCATCAGCCAATCTCGTTACGGCCCTCGGTGGTGATGGACTTGATTGCACAAATTGATGGCAATAATGCAGGGCAAGGCGCTGCTGTGGCTCTGTCCATGGATGAACAGAACCAGCAGTTGCTTGATGGATTACTGCATGTTCAGGGGCAAAACCCATCAGTGCCAAGTTCGCAGCCAATGACTGTCGTGCCTTTCCTGGCCCCGGTGGTGGAGGAAGAGCATAACTTGATGGCGCAATCTGCCCATAAGGTAGCGCCCAAGGAATCCTCATCATTGCTGGGGTTATTGAAATCTATTGGCCCACGGTTGGATATCACCCCGCCAGTGACGGCGGGTGAAACTGGCTTAGTGGCCCGCGTTGTTCCTGAAGGGCTGAGTGCCGTAATTCCACAGGCGGTGAATACTCTCGCCGGGGGTAATGTAGCAAATAGCCATCAGGAGGTCGCCGCCCCACGGCTGGAGAGCCAATTAACGTTGGCAAAAAACCAGCCGGAATGGCAGCAACAGTTACGGACGGCCTTGGGTGAGCGGCTGCAATTGCAAGTCGAGAGTAAAGTGCAGCATGCCACTATTCGTCTTGACCCGCCGGATATGGGCAAAATTGATATCTCAGTGCATATGGAAGGGGGAAAACTTCAAGTTCATATCAATGCAAGTCAGGCCGATGTTTATCGGGCACTACAGCAAAGTAGTGCTGAGTTACGACAGACATTAACCGGGCAAAACAGTGCCACTGTTGAGGTGCAGGTATCGGCGAATAACTCGCAGCAACAGCAGCAAAAACAGCAAAATAAACAGTCGCATGCCGATATTCTGGCTGCGCGCCATATTGAGACTCAAGCAGAGATGAGCGCCGATGACGGTACGCTCTTAACAACCGTATAAAGGATTATTAATGAACACCAAGAAAAAAACACTTTCAATGAAAGTGTGGGGAATCCTATTGTTTATTGTACTCGCGGCGATAGCGGCAATTTACCATAAGACTATTTTGGCTAAATTAAAAAGTGAACCTGTTGTTGTCAGTAAATCTTTTATACGAGGAAATAAAGCAGTTCAGTTTGTTGAAATTAAGAACATGATTATCACCCTGAAAGATAATAAATCTGAACGTTATCTACAGTTGGAATTAGGTGTTGCAACCGGTGATGATAATGATGTTAAAAAAGTTATTGCGATGGTGCCGGTTATTCAATCAGCGACAGTTAACTTGCTGTCAAATATGGATTATCAAGCAGTTCGGAGTATTTCCATTGCTGATCTGCGTCGCCAATTGATGAGCGAATATAAAATTGATTTTGAAAATTTAAATTCGCCAATGCCATTTGATGATGTGGTAATTAGCCGAATGGTCTTCCAGTAACAACAATGGCGATAATGAATATTAACGATAATTTAGCGCTAACACCGGTAGAAGAAAGCCAATATCTGACCGCGTATTTACCACTGGTAAAACGTATTGTCAGACAACTTTCATTCCAGGTGAATAGTGTTATCGACAGGGAGGATATGCAGCAAATTGCACTGATGGGGTTATTAGAGGCATTACGCCGCTATGGTCACCCTGACGTGCAGTTTGCTGCCTATGCTGTTCATCGAATCCGTGGTGCGGTGCTGGATCAACTGCGTGAGCATGACTGGCGGCCACGTAGATTAAGGCAGAAAACGCATAAAATTAATGAAGCTATTCGCGCGATAATGCGCAAATTGGGTCATGAACCGAGTTTTGAGGAAATTACTGCAGAGCTAAAACTGACGGCAGAAGAATATCAAGAATATTTATTATTGGAGAGTGCCAGTGCAATGGAAAGCCTGGACGATATTCTGTCATTAGAAACGCCAACCGATGCGCTACAAAGCCGGAATTTAGAAGACAGTATTATTGTTGAAGATAATCTTAATCAGGCCATCGCCTCATTGGAAGAGCGCGAGCAAATGATTTTGCATCTTTATTATCAGAAAGAAATGAGCATGAAAGAAATTGCTGAAGTATTAGATCTTACTGAAGCACGAATTTGTCAACTGAATAAAAAAATCGTACAAAAAATTAAATCATTTTTTAAAAAAATAGAGGGTGTTATGCAGAAGTTATTTGGCCTTGTGGTCATTATGGTATGTGTGATTGGTGGTTATCTTATGTCAGGCGGAATAATGTCTTCCTTTTGGCAACCAGGGGAAATAATTATTATATTAGGTTCTGGCGTGGGTGCCATGATATTGGCAAACCCGAGTTATGTACTAAAAGAAATGTGGCACCAAATTATTGCGATTACTCGTAAGAGTGAATATACCTCTGAATTTCAGCAGCAATTATTGATGCTGCTTTATGAATTATTAGAAATGGTAGATGAAGGCGGATTGAAACGTCTGGATCAGCATATTGAAATCCCTGCTAATAGCCCGCTATTTCAGCGCTATCCCCTTGTGTTACAAGACCATCATCTGGTGACGTTTATCTCAGATAATTTCCGCTTAATGGCGATGGGGAAAATCAACCAACATGAGCTGGAGGGGATCTTAGAGCAGGAATTATCCGCAGTAGAAGAAGAGCTGCTGGTGCCTTCGCGCTCCTTCCATCGCACCGCAGAAGCCATGCCCGGTTTTGGTATTTGTGCCGCTGTGCTGGGTATTATTATCACTATGCAATCCATTGATGGCTCGATTGCGCTGATTGGCGTCAAAGTTGCTGCGGCATTGATCGGGACTTTCCTTGGCGTATTTATCTGTTATTGCTTGATGGACCCACTGGCTAATGCCATGGAACAGGCGATGAAAAAGAAACTGGCTTTCTTTGAATGTGTGCGCATGGTGCTGGTGAATCATGTCGCGGGTAAACCTTCATTACTGGCAGTTGATGCTGGCCGCAAAATGTTGCCGCTAGACAGTAAACCTACGTTCGCCACACTGGATTCCTGGATTAACAAGCTGACGACGGTAGGCGCGTAATGAGAAGTAATGCCAGAGGCGGGCAAACCACCATAATCAAACGCGCGGCCAGAAAAAAACATGAAGGCGGGCATTCCGGTGCATGGAAAGTGGCATTTGCCGACTTTACGCTCGCAATGATGGCGTTGTTTATGGTGCTGTGGATTGTCGGGGTGGTTTCAGAAGAAGAGCGGCAAGAAATTGTGGCGCAACTGAACGGGAAAAGCATTTTTGCCGAGCAATCCTTTATTTCAATTCCGTCCAAAAGCAAGAGTGGCGGCGGCAAGTTCTCTGACAGTATTGATGGTCATGAGCAAGCTAAAGAAACCAAAAGTAATCTGGCGATAGAGGTGCCAGAACCAGAGCAATCTTTGGAAGAGGTGGTGGACAGATCCGGTAAGGAAATGGAAGAGTTATCGCGCATTATCATGCAAATCACTTCCGCTTATGACGCCCAATCCAACCTGCAAATAGAAGTGATTCCTCAGGGGCTGCGGATTTTGATTCAGGATGATAAACAGCGGGATATGTTCCAGCGTAGCAGTGCCGTTTTGACCCCATTCTTCACCCGGTTACTGGCTGAACTGGCACCCGCTTTTAATGAAATGGACAATAAAATCATTATTACCGGGCACACTGATGCTTCCCGTTATCGTGACCAAGAGCGCTATAACAACTGGAATTTGTCAGGTGAAAGGGCGTCAATGGCGCACAGAGCACTGGTAAAAGGCGGGCTGGAAGAAGGGCGAGTGTTGCAAGTCAATGCAATGGCAGACCAAATGCTACTGGACACGGCTGATCCATTAGCGGCAAAAAACCGCCGTATTGAGATTATGGTGTTAACGAAAATCGCTTCCGACACCTTATATCAGTTCTTTGGCAACCATGGAGAAAATGTAGTGAAGTCGGCCGCAAACAAAGCCGAATAATTGCATTTTTAGTTTCGCCGTCCAACCTGCCCTCGAGCACCCTCCGGTTGGACGGCATTTTTCAATGTCTGCAGTTAGGTGAATCTATAGCAGGCATGATAGCCACCACACATCTACATTATAAATGTGTGGCGATCAAAATTAGCGCGGAGTAACAGTGACAGTGCTGCCATGAGTGGCGATAGTAACGCGTTGACCCGCATGGAACTGGGTAACCCCCTGGGCTTGAACCACCAAGAATGTAGTGCCATTATCCCGACGAACTTCCAGTTCAACACCGCTACTGCGGTTCATCATGCTCTGAACTTGTTGACCCACAACCCCGCCAGCAACCGCCCCAGCAGCAGTACCAAGACGACGGCCAGTACCACCACCAATAGTGTTCCCCAAGAACCCGCCAACAACCGCCCCGCCGACGGCACCAGCAATATTATTACCATCGCCCCCCTGAATAGTAACCGGGCGAACAGAAACCAAAGTACCGTAAGTAACCGTCTGGGCTTGACCAGCCTGAGAGCTGCTAAAAGTATCACCCGAAAGGGTATTATTATTAGCGCAGCCACTGAGTGTGGCGATGGCGAGAGCGGTAATGATGAGTGTTTTTTTCATAAA
>NZ_ACCD01000064.1 GCF_000173775.1 Yersinia rohdei ATCC 43380 | reverse complement strand
TTGGTCAGTGATTAGGGTGAAAGAGTGCAGCTAACACCGCTGCAACTTCAGGTAAGAAAGGTATTACCAAAGTAATTGGCGTTACAGCAAGGCAGCAAGTGAATGAATCCCGATGAGCTGACACTGGTCAGTGATTCGGGTGAAAGAGTGCAGCTAACACCGCTGCAACTTCAAGTAAGAAGGTAATTTATGAATGACCTACTGAGCCGGGCTATGAGGCTACTTTCCCAACGCGATCATAGTGAATCTGAACTGCGCCGCAAATTAGCGATACAGCCGTTTTCAGCAAAAGGTAATTGGGGAAAGCGTGGGGTTAGCGGGGCAGGAGAACCTGTTGAGGATATTGACCCGAAAGTTGTCGAACAGGTAATCGCTTATTGTTACCAACATAATTGGTTGGATGATTCTCGCTTTGCTACCAGCTACATTAATAGCCGCAGCCGTAAAGGATATGGTGCGCAGAGTATCCGTTCTGAATTAATGCAAAAAGGTGTCGATAAAGAACTCATCCAAGCCGCTTTCGACATTAGCGAAATCGACTGGTGTATGCTCGCCAAAGAAGTAGCACAGCGTAAATTTGGTGAAGTTCTACCGGTTGATTGGAAAGAAAAGGCCAAAGTTCAGCGATATCTTCTCTATCGTGGCTTTTTCCAGGAAGAAATTCAGTCTATTTACAGTAATTTTGACGAATGAATGCACACGGGATTTTACTTCCCCGCGAAGAAAATTTATCTTAGTCCCACTTTTCGTTCGTGAGCTTATTCTCGGTGTTGTCAATTATCGGCACCAGATCTGCTCGCGGGCTATTCTTTTAGCTTGTTTCCGGGACAATTATGAGCAAGAGCACCGCTGAGATTCGTCAAGCGTTTCTCGATTTCTTCCATAGCAAGGGACATCAGGTTGTATCAAGCAGCTCTTTGGTTCCTAATAATGACCCTACGCTGCTGTTTACCAATGCCGGGATGAACCAGTTTAAGGACGTTTTCTTAGGTTTGGATAAACGGGCTTATTCCCGTGCGACAACCTCTCAGCGTTGTGTGCGAGCGGGTGGTAAGCATAATGACCTTGAAAACGTAGGCTACACTGCGCGTCATCATACATTCTTTGAAATGTTGGGTAATTTTAGCTTCGGCGATTATTTCAAACATGACGCAATCAGTTTCGCTTGGGAATTATTAACCAGCGGACAGTGGTTTAACCTACCGAAAGAAAAACTGTGGGTAACCGTTTACGAAACTGATGACGAGGCTTACGAGATCTGGGCCAACGAAATTGGGATCCCGCACGAACGCATTATTCGCATTGGCGATAAAGGCGCTCCTTTTGCCTCTGATAACTTCTGGCAAATGGGTGATACAGGCCCATGTGGCCCATGCAGCGAAATATTTTATGATCATGGCGACCATATTTGGGGCGGCCCTCCGGGTTCTCCAGAAGAAGATGGTGATCGCTATATTGAGATCTGGAATATTGTCTTTATGCAATTCAACCGTCAGTCAGATGGCACCATGTTGCCACTGCCGAAGCCATCCGTTGATACCGGTATGGGGTTGGAGCGTATTGCTGCTGTATTACAACACGTTAATACCAACTATGAGATAGACCTGTTCCGTGATTTGATTGCTGCGGTGGCAGAAGTCACGGGTGCAACCGATCTCAATAGCAAATCACTGCGCGTGATTGCCGATCATATCCGTTCTTGTGCATTCTTGATCTCCGATGGCGTTATTCCATCAAATGAAAACCGTGGCTATGTATTGCGCCGAATCATTCGCCGCGCTATCCGTCATGGGAATATCCTGGGCGCGAAAGAAACCTTCTTCTACAAATTGGTTGGGCCACTTATCGCGGTTATGGGTTCAGCTGCCGATGAGCTGAAACAACAGCAGGCAATGGTTGAGCAGGTTCTGAAAACTGAAGAAGAACAGTTTGCCAGAACATTAGAGCGCGGTTTAGCACTGTTAGATGAAGAGCTTAGCAAATTAACGGGGGATACCCTTGATGGTGAAACAGCTTTCCGCTTATATGACACCTACGGTTTCCCTGTCGATTTAACTGCCGATGTTTGCCGTGAGCGTAATCTGAAAGTGGATGAGGCTGGTTTTGAGCAAGCTATGGAAGCTCAGCGCCGTCGTGCCCGTGAATCGAGTGGATTTGGTGCCGATTATAACAGCTTGATTCGTGTTGATAGCGCGAGCCAGTTCTCTGGTTATGATCATGTTCATCAGCAAGCAACGGTTACCGCACTGTTCCGTAACGGTGAAGCTGTTGATGAAATTCATGAAGGTGAAGAAGCGGTTGTTGTACTGAATCAAACCCCATTCTATGGCGAGTCGGGTGGTCAGGTCGGCGATAAAGGCGAGTTGAAAAATGCCACTGCAACTTTTGCTGTGTCTGATACTCAGAAATATGGTCAAGCTATCGGGCATTTAGGGCAATTAACTCACGGAACCTTGCGGGTTAACCACAGTATTGATGCTCAGGTCGATGTAGCACGACGTAATCGTATTCGCCTGAATCATTCTGCCACGCATTTACTGCATGCCGCATTACGTAAAACGTTGGGCGAACATGTGGCGCAGAAAGGCTCGCTGGTAAATGATAAATACCTGCGTTTTGACTTCTCCCATTTTGAAGCCATGAAACCAGAACAGATTCGTTTGGTAGAAGATCTGGTCAACGAACAGATTCGCCGTAATATGCCAGTCCAAACTGAAGTAATGGAGTTGGAGGCGGCGAAAGAAAAGGGCGCAATGGCTCTGTTCGGCGAGAAATATGACGATCAGGTACGCGTCTTGACCATGGGTGATTTTTCAACCGAGCTATGTGGTGGTATTCATGCCAGCCGTACCGGTGATATTGGTCTGTTCCGCATTTTATCTGAGTCAGGAACTGCCGCGGGGATCCGCCGTATTGAAGCTGTCACCGGTGAAGGTGCTATTGCGCTCCTGCATCAACAGAGTGATTTGCTGGCGGATGTTGCTCACCTGGTTAAAGGTGATACTCATACTCTGGCTGATAAAGTTCGTGCGGTACTGGATCGCAGCAAAATGCTGGAACGAGAGCTCCAGCAACTGAAAGACCAGCAGGCTGCTCAAGAAAGTGCCTCATTGTCGTCCAATGCAAAATTGGTTAATGGTGTAAAACTTTTAGTTAGCCAGTTGGATAATGTTGAACCAAAAATGTTGCGTACTATGGTTGATGATCTTAAAAATCAGCTAGGGTCAGCTATTATCGTGCTGGCAACCACAGCAGATGATAAAGTCAGCCTAATTGTTGGTGTAACCAAAGATCTGACGAGCAAAGTAAAAGCAGGCGAGTTAATCGCTGATATTGCTCAGCAGGTCGGTGGTAAAGGTGGTGGACGGCCGGATATGGCTCAGGCTGGCGGTACTGATGTTCATGCATTGCCATCTGCATTAGCGAGTGTTGAAGCGTGGGTTGAGTCTCGCCTATAAACAAGTAATGACTGATTGAATCAATACGCCATATCTCTCTGCTAGGTATGGCGTTTTTCAGTTTTCCTGTCATAGTTCGATAACAAAGTTAAACGCAAAGTTGTCTGCTTCAGCTAAACTTGTATTAGTTAGAGACTTGACCAAGCTACTTACATTTTATGTGAATGTGATAGCTTACGTTTTCACGGTGTATGATGGATAATGGCGGGGAAACTGAGAGACCCGACTCTTTTAATTTTTCAAGGAGCAAAGAATGCTTATTCTGACTCGTCGAGTTGGTGAAACACTCATGATTGGCGATGAGGTTACGGTTACTGTATTAGGGGTGAAAGGCAACCAAGTTCGAATTGGTGTAAATGCTCCGAAAGAGGTTTCTGTTCACCGTGAAGAAATCTATCAACGTATCCAAGCAGAAAAGTCTCAACCGACGACTTACTGATTTGAAGAAGCGTCTCGTATTACACGAGGCGCTACTGCTATTTATTCCCCTCGCTTCACCCGCTATCCACTTTTTACCTTCTTATTCCTGTAATAATTCTCTGTTTACGGTCAATTTAACTGAGCAGCTAAGACAATTTCTTTCCCTCCGCTCTTTGATGTCTCCACAATAATCACTTTCTCATCTGTTGATAAAACACTCTTTTTGATGTCAAACTGGCCATGTTGCGTGGGAATTGTGCAAATAAACACGAGTTAGGAAAAATTGTTTGACTTATAAGTGCGGGAAAGTAATATGTGCGCCACGCAGTGCCGATGAGCTTCTTCAAAAGCAAGTTAGGTACAATTCGCAAGAAGCGTATGGTGAGGTGGCCGAGAGGCTGAAGGCGCTCCCCTGCTAAGGGAGTATACGGTCAAAAGCTGTATCGAGGGTTCGAATCCCTCCCTCACCGCCATTTAC
>NZ_ACCD01000065.1 GCF_000173775.1 Yersinia rohdei ATCC 43380 | reverse complement strand
CAATGATAGTACCGGTAGTTTCTGCATGCTCAGCCAGAGTAAATATGCCGCCATTCACCTTGGTGTCATTGGCAGTGGCATCTTTAACCAGAATAAAATCACCGGCGTTAAGCACCGTATTCTCTGCAATGGCACCGGTTTGAACATTAAAATGACCGCCATTGATTTCGGTGGCTTTGGCCGTTGCACCACTGTTAACAGTGAAAATGCCGCGAGTGTCAATGTTGGTACCTGTTGCTTCAGCGCCATTTAACAGGGTAAATGTCGAGCCCACAGTCACTGAGGTGTTATCGGCTGTAGCTCCCTGTTGAAGTTCAAACTCAGTAAAGATCAATAAAGTGTCGGTCGCTGTAGCGCCTACTTCAATGATAAATTTACTGCCAGGACCATCTATTATGGTCTTTGTTGCTGTGGCACCCTCTTTCAGGTGCAGCGATGAGGTACTATTGTCGATACTGACCACATTGGTTTCATTAATGCTGGCATCGCTATGCACTATCATCATGCCTTCGCTCATGTTGGTCAGGCTAGCCGACGATCCTTTTTCAAGTATAAATTTAGCCCCTTCACCGTTTACTATTGTGACACTGGCCGTGGCTTCTTCTTGAACTGTGAATGTCGCCTTGTCATTTAATGTAGTGCTGGTGGCCGTTGCGCCCTTAATTAAAGTAAGGTCTGTGTTCTCCAGTGTCGTATATTCTGCATTTGCATCTTTAGCAATAGTCAATGTGCCGCCATTAATGACGGTCTGATTAGCTTTAGCACCGGATTGCAGTTCTACAGCACCAGTGCTGTGCAGGCCTTGAATTTCGCCGTATTGTTTAACAATAACTTTGCCACCATTAGCGACTTTCGCATTTAAGGATTTAGCTGCATTGATGGTGTCTTTGCCCCCGTCAGTGCTCAATACTTTGTTCCCTTCTAGTACTAACTTGCCGTTAGCACCAATTTGAGTGCCATAATCCTCACCGCTGCTGTTGTTTAAGGTGCCGCTGGTGATAATTGTATTATGGGCTGCTGCACCTTGCGCCAAGTTAATGGTGCCGTTTTCGGTGACAACACTGTCATGGATAATCCCTTTGCCAGCCACATTTTGCGCGCCATCGGCGACGTTGGTCGCGATTGCCATCGTATCGGCGGCCACTGTTTGCTGCTTAGCGGCGGCAATAGTTTGCGCAAAAGCCGGTGTATCAGTAGTTGGGGCAATTTCATCTAGTTGAGCAATTTCATCTTTTGCATCTTCCAACTTTTGAAGTTTTTCATCGATAATTGTTTGGTCACCCCCACTTTTTGCCTGGTCATAATCCTGTTGAGCTTTATCTTTGGCATCAAGTTTTGCATATTTATCTTCAACGCTGGCGTTCAATTTTTCTAATTGCTTATCATTAATTACATTCTCAGAAAGATATTTCTGCAAGTTATTGAGCATGGTGTCTTTAGTGACGGGTTGAACATCACCTGTTGCAGCAATAGCACCACCTGATATCAAAGAAGAGACCAAAATAGATAAAGGCAATAATCGTGTATTTAAGGTGTTTCCGGATTTCATATTTTTTTCCTATTGGGATTTAAGATTCTTTAAATTCTGGATGCAATATACAAAATCAGATTTGATAAGTATCGAATGGAGTTTTTTTTAAAATTAATATTATTTTGACTTATATTTGATTTTTATTTTATGAGGTTATTTGCATTTAACTTATTGATATTTTTGTTGATTAATTTTTTATTAAGAAGTTTTCTTGAGGTTTTTAATTTACCAAATAAAAAAGGAGCCATTGCTGGCTCCTGGATACAGTCTATTTTTACTTTGTTATCGAGTAGATATTATCTTAGAAGCTATAACCTACGCCGATATTTGCAGTTATTGGGGACTCAATATTTTTACCTTTACCAAACTTCACTTCGGTATTCACTGACACTGCTTTGGTCAGTTGGGCGTTAACCCCTAAACCGATATTCGCTCGGGTGCCGGATAAATCATTTTTGAATTGTTCACCGTTAATAACGACTTTATTATTAGAGATAACTTCCTGATCAACCGACAAGCTAGCATAAGGTTTAATTGACGCACCATTGGTCAGGTTGAAACTATAACCGCTGTTCACACCAGCAGTCACCATCAGTGAACGGCTATTATCACTTTTCGCCGTCATGCCATTAGACATGGTGATGTCGTTTTTCAAACCATTGAAATTGCTGATGCCGACATATGGCGTTACTGTCAATTCTTGGTATTGAATATGCTTACCGGCTTTCACCGACATGCCCAAGCCGGCAAACTTAGAGTTGCTGTTGGCTTGCTCGCCATCGAACATTTCAACATTCAGCTTTTGATCAAACTGGTTGGCTTTCAGTGTGCCGTTAACAAAGTAACCATTTTTATGCTGATACTGAGCATAAGCACCGACTGATTTACTGTCTACATCACCTGAACTGTGGAAATCAGACTTGATAGTCGAGCGGCTATAACTTGCAAAACCACCTAAAGTTAGAGAACCGTTGTCCATAGCTGCGGTTTTATCGCCACCCAAAGTCATACCATTCAGACTTTGTGAGAAGTTAGCCGCAGTGCCGTTAACACTAAATTGGTTGTTTAGGTAAGAACCCCAAACCCCATCTTCACTAGAGAAGGTGGCTAAACGATCTAAACGGTTTTGAACTGAGCTTAATTCCGCGTTGTAAATCACCGGCGTAGTGTTTCCTACCGCCAAGATACCGGCTGTGCTTGGTGCCAGCTTGGTTTTATCCGCGACTAAGCTGACGGAGCCATTACCATTGTTGACCAGTTCATATTGGTAGTTACCCAAATAGGTCGAGCGAGTCAGTTTGAAATTGGCATTATTCACATCAGCCTGAATAAGGTTCAGGTTAACCGGTGCTTTGCCGCTTTCGTTGATTTGGATAACAAAATCACCATTAGCCTGGCCTGCAATCTTAATTGCTGCGCCAGTGGCATTGGTCAGTGTGCCGAGGTTAAATTGCCCCTCACCCTGTAATGAAGCCATTTTTATCTGGCCTTGTTTAGTATTCAGCTTGGTGAAATCAAATGTACCGCCATCCATGACGACATCTTTGAATTCAATCTGCGCCGGTGCCATCTGGGTTGCAGCACGGGTGGCTGAGTGCATTACTGAACGGTTGGCAACCTCTGCGGCGTTACTTGCGCTGACGTCTTGGTCAGTGAAGACCATCGTGGTGCCCAAGGTCAGATTCGCTTGCGCGGTATTGGCACCAATCGCCATATTGATGTTGCTGCCCGCCGCGGCGCTGATGTTGCCTGTCACTTGGGCAGTATTCGCTAAATTAACTTCGCCTTGCTTAAGCGTCAGATTATCGGAGACGACACCGGCGATATGGGCGATACCACCATCAACCTCCAGTTTGAAGGCTTGCGCCATTGACATCAGGTTAAATTT
>NZ_ACCD01000066.1 GCF_000173775.1 Yersinia rohdei ATCC 43380 | reverse complement strand
GGGGATAACTTGTTGAGAATCAACATGAATAAGAACCTATACCGAATCGTATTTAACAAAGCGCGTGGCATGTTGATGGTGGTGGCAGATATCGCCGCCTCCGGTCGGGCTGCATCGTCGGCATCTTCCGGTGTGGGCCATACCCAGAGCCGCCGCATCAGTGCCTTATCCCCGCTGAGTTTTAGTTTATTACTGGCATTGGGCTGTGTTTCGTTATCGGCTCAGGCCAATATTGTCGCCGACGGCAGTGCGCCTGGTAATCAACAGCCGACCATTATCAACAGCGCCAACGGGACACCGCAGGTTAATATCCAGACACCAAGCAGCGACGGAGTATCGCGCAACGTTTACAGCCAGTTCGATGTCGATAATCGCGGGGTTATTCTCAATAACGGCCACGGTATAAACCAAACCCAGATTGCTGGCGTGGTGGACGGCAACCCGTGGCTGGCACGCGGTGAGGCCAATGTTATCCTCAATGAAGTCAACAGCCGCGACCCGAGCAAACTCAATGGCTATATCGAGGTGGCCGGGCGCAAAGCACAGGTGGTTATCGCCAACCCATCAGGCATTACCTGTGACGGCTGCGGCTTTATTAACGCCAACCGCGCGACGCTAACCACCGGGCAGGTGCAGCTCAATAATGGCAAAATCACCGGTTATAATGTTGAACGGGGCGAAATTATTGTTCAGGGCAACGGATTGGACAGCAGCCGTCAGGACAGTACCGACCTGATAGCCCGCTCGATCAAAGTGAATGCCGGTATCTGGGCCAATGAGCTGAATGTCACGGCCGGGCGCAATCAGGTGGATGCCGCGCACCACACAATTAATGCCAACGTCACCGATGGCAGCCCGCGCCCGACTGTGGCGGTAGATGTGGCTAATTTGGGCGGCATGTATGCCGGTAAAATTCGCCTGATTGGCACCGAATCCGGTGTTGGGGTGCGCAATGCGGGTGAGATAGGCGCCTCAGCGGGTGATATCACCATTACAGCTGACGGCATGCTGGTGAACAGCGGCCAGGTCAATAGCGCCCAACAGTTGCTGGTCAATACCACTGCGGGTATTGATAACTCGGGGGTGCTCTATGCCAATGCCAATACCCAGCTCACCACCACGGGTAAGCTGACTAACAGTGGCCATATCAACAGTGCCCAACAGTTGCTGGTCAATACCACCGCTGACATTGATAACTCTGGGATACTCTATGCCAGTGCCAATACCCAACTCACCACTACGGGCAAGCTGACTAACAGTGGCACTGTTGCGGCGGCGGGTGACACCTCGCTGCGCGCAACCGAGATCAACAGCAGCCGTAGCTCGGTCTTGGGTGCAGGGGTTAAATCCGACAATAGCGCCATGACCAGTGGCACATTAAATGTGACCGCCAGTGGGCAGTTAACCGCGCAAGGGAAAAATCTTAGTGGCACGGCGCAGAACTTTAGCGCCCGCGCTATCGACCTCAGTGGTAGCCAAACTCAGAGCCGGGATCTCACATTGACAGCCCAAGATGGGGCCATCTCTCTGACGGCAGCGAATCTGTCCGCCAGTCAATATTTGTCGCTCTCGACTGCCTCTTTGCTACGGACTGATAACGCCAGTGTCATTGCCGAGCAAATCACTCTCGAGGCTCAGGCACTCTCGAATGTCGGGGGCGTAATAGCACAAGTCGGGGCGGCAGATTTCAAACTGAATCTCACCGATTATCTGGATAACCGTGGCGGTACCCTGCTCTCTAAAGGCCATGTAGCCATCAATGCACAACGCCTTGAGAGTAATAGCGACAGTCTGCTGGCCGCTGGAGTACAAAGTGATGGCCGCCTGATGGAGGCCGGCGACTTGGTGGTGACCACCCGTCAGGAATTGATAGCGCAAGGGCAAACCCTCGCCGCAGGTGCCATGACATTAAGCGGCAGTCGGGTTGATCTCACCGACAGCTACACCCAAGCCAGAGAAATGAATATCACCGCCAACAGCGGTGATATCAGCACGCAACGCGCCAATATACTTGCCCTTGGCTCGCTAACCATCAATGCGGGGGCGCAGACTCTCAATAACCAGAATGGCACACTGGCGGCGAATAACATCGCATTGAACCTTGGCCAACTTGAAAACAGCGCCGGCAATATCACCGCCAGTCAAGATTTGACGCTGAATTTACAGAGCAATTTCACTCACCTGGCCAGTTCGACACTGCAAGCCGGGCGTGATTTCACCTTTACCACCCGTGGTAGCTTGACCAATGATGGGCAGCTGTTGGCGGGAGGTAAACTCAGTACCTACTCCAGCAGTTTACTGAACAACAGCAATATTGTAGCAACGCGAGCCAGCCTTACCACGGCGGGTGCCTTGATTAACAGTGGCGAAATATTAACCCTCGGTAGCCTCAACACCGACTCCAACACCTTGTTCAATACCGGCACTATTATTAGTTCGCAAGCCACACTCAAGGCGCAGGAGCGCATCACCAACTCCGGCCCTTCCGCCCTGATAGGTGCCACGGATGAAAATGGCACCTTAGCCTTATTGGCACCGGTTATAGAAAATAGCGATACCGTCACTGACACCGATACCGCGCCGACCACCACCATCTTAGGGGTGGGCAATATTATCCTTGCAGGCGCATTGGATAATAGCGGCAATTACCTGGCAGCCGCTCAGGTGTTCAATATTTCCGGCTTGATTGAATCCGGCAAAGATATGCTGATTTACGCCAACACGCTGACCAACAGCCGCCATATTCTCAGCGCCAATAGTGACTTTGTGATAGCCGACACAGTGACCGGTTCGGCTGTCTGGACAGAGGAAAATCCCGATATTCCGGGTGGACGCTATGATGAACCACCTCATGGCGGTTCAATGAATAGCGATTATGTGAACACAGATTATACGTTGACCTTCGCCTATAACGGTATCGATGAAATCAGCCCGGAGGCACAACTGTTAGCTGGGGGGAACCTGACCCCGCAAGTGGGTACGCTGGAAAACTTCTGGAGTAAAATCAGCGCACAGGGCGAAATAGATCTTTCCGGTGTGACCCTGCAACAGGATGGCTGGGGCAGCGCACAACGCCTGATCGAACGCACCACCTCCAGCGGTCAATGGAATTACCGTAACTATAAAGGCGACTTGTGGTTTTGGAATTGGGGGCCAGAGGTTCAAGAGCGCGCGACAAACCAATATGCGTCCAGCCTTACCGCAAAAACCATTAGCGGCAGCGGCACCACTATCAACAACGGTGCCAATCCCGGTGCGGTTGCGCCTCCTGCTGGGAGCGCCACAAGCGGAAAAAACATTTCCGTCGAGTTTAATGGGCTTTCTCTGACACCGCCCAATGGCGGGCTTTATCACCTCAATACCGACTACA
>NZ_ACCD01000067.1 GCF_000173775.1 Yersinia rohdei ATCC 43380 | reverse complement strand
TTGCTGGGGCGCAAACAGGGAAGAATGCAGTGGAGAATAACTTCCTGCTCTCCCTGCTTGCACCTCCTCCGCCAGTAGCAGGACAGACAACGCCTCAAACTGAAGCTAACGCTGCAATCGCCCAGAAGTTGGATGCGGCGGTAAAAGAGTTTGGCAAAGTGAAACTGGTCCTTCTAATACCGGTGGTGATCAGATAGCAGAGTCAGGGCCAAATAATACTGGTGGAAATAAAACTGTAGACCAGTCGCCAAACAACACAGGTAATACCGAAGCCATACCCGACTTGCCAAATAATATGACAAGTGATGGGCATGATAATGGGACAGAAAAGCCATCTAATATAAAAATGGCAGATGATAAATATCTAAAAAATAATGGTATTGACGCTCATGCTTTAAAGGAGGATTTTTTAGGTGATGGAAAAAACTCCAATTACGATATTTTAATAGATAGAGATTCGGGGCAGCTTTGGAGCCTTAAGAAAGGTGGGAAGGGTGATGGTATCCCGACAGGTGAATTCATTAAGTAGAGGATTATCATGAATAAAAAAACAGTAATGGCGTATTTCTCTATTTATGGTGACACTTTTGATATTGAAGATGTTACCCGAAAGCTATGCCTTCAGCCTGATGAGGTAAAAATAAAAGGATGTATTCCGGATGGTAGGAAAAGGCCAAGTGTTGAGGCAAGCTGGAGATTAGCTACGAGCGATGAAGAGTTACATGATATTAATGCTCAACTAGATAAACTTATCAACTTGCTGGAAGGAAAAGAGAGGCAGTTGAAAAATATCAAAATAAAATATAATGTGAATTTTATTTTTGCATTTGTAGTTAAAATTGAAAATGGTGAGAAGCCAGGCATGCATTTTAATGTGGATAAACTTGATTTTATAAACAAGGTTGGCGCTGAAATAGATATTGACTTATATATTTATAGTTAAACTCAATATAGCTTAGCTTTTTTATGCCTTGAAAACTTCCACTTCCCGCCATTGCAACCGGATAACACCGGGCGCAGCGGCAAGATCCTGTTACTTTGCATCGGTGATACCAGACTCGGTGAGCTAATCCCCGACGGGTATGAGCAACGACGGCCATGCCGAAAGCACTACTCAGGCGGCGGTCTCGGATGGCACTATTACCATTCGCGATACCGATAAACAACAGCAAAATGTCGCTGACCTGAGCCGTGACGTCGAACACGCCAACAACGCCCTTTCCCCTATTTTCGACAAAGAAAAAGAGCAAAACCTCCTGCGCGAAGCCCAGTTGATTGGCGAAATTGGCAGTCAGGTGGCAGATATTGTGCGCACCCAGGGGGATATTGTCGCCACCAAAGCGGCGAACGAGAAGATGAAGGGCGTCACACCTGAAGATATTGCGGCAGCAGAAAAATAATGGGAAAAAGCCAACCCATGCAAGGTTCCGACCACTAAGGATATCAATGACCAGATCTACCAGACGGCTTATAATCAGGCGTTTAACGAGTCAGGATTTGGCACTGGCGGGCCGGTACAACGAGCGATGCAGGCAGCCACGGCAGCGATACAGGGGCTGGCTGGCGGTAACATGGCACAAGCACTAGCAAACGGTGCAGCACCGTATATCACCAAACTGATCGCCGATACTTTGCCTGATGACCCAGTATCACGCACACTGGCACACGCTGCGGTTAATGTGGTGCTGTGCCTGAATAATGCCGGTATCCAGATGTCAGAAGCGATAGTCCCGGGGGGGGGGGTAGAGCCAGTGGTACAATCGGCATAGGTACCGAACTAATTTCCTGGCCTATCAAAAAGGACTAACCAAATGATTTATGTGTTGTTAGGTATTGCACTTTTCGCTTTTGCGGTCGGAACGGTCATGTTTTATCGGTTTAGTAAAGCGACAGGAAGAGGCGTTCAGTCACCTTTTACCCCGATGTATTTTTTTGATGCGCTCTTTTTTGGGCTAAGTAGTAAACGTGACATGAATATTGCTGCATGTTCTTTTATGGTCTTTTTACTGAGTATGTGGGGGCTAACTTATTTAAAATTACGGACCAATTTTTGGGGCAGCCCTGAGAGTTATTTTGGTTTAGGGATTGCTGGGATTTTCTTTCTGATAATGCATTGTCGCTATAGTGCAAAGGATGTTGTTATCAAAAATGATGGCCTTGCACCAATGAGGGAATTAACCAATATCCGCCGGTCTGGTCTCACCAGCCCATTTTTATGGTTAAGTCGGGCCGGGTACCTCGGATGTTTAATTGGCATGATACGCTGAAGCAGGTTACTGAAATCTGCGATTCCGGTGCAGAATAACTATCTGAGTTCAAAAGATGTACTAAACCTGCACAAAGAGCTGGAAGAAGCCGAAAAACTGGCGCTGATAAACAGGGTTTCTACGAGAAATACGCCGAAGTCAGCAAGAAAAACCGCGAAGAGGCGGTAGCTGAAAACTGTTCCAGTAATCCATTCTGTGCCAATGGGGCATTGTCAGAAGCGGGTGCAGGTTCAGACATTGCGAACAGCTTGAAACGCCGCCCCCTGTTCTCAGACCTGAGCAGTGACGACCTGGCGCAACTTAACCGGTTCGTAGCCTATGCACTGAGCCTTCGTAATCTCGAAGATATGATGGCTGGCCGCGGTATTGTCGTCGACCACTCCACGTTACATCGCTGGGTTAGAGATCCAGTCTGGTAAGAATAGGATCAAATTTAGGTGTGACGAGTAATCATATATGACTGAAAAACTGACTAAGGTTCTTCTTACTGAAGGTTCCCTTCAAAATAGTCAACTAGAGGATTTTCGATATTCCTCTGGTTCCCTTGAACTAATTTTGTCTTCTGTAAATAATGAAGAGAGCAGTAAAGTGAAGGTGTTGTTCGACTGGGTTTATTCTTTTCGAGTGACAGATGAAGGTGACTTATTAAAAATGCAGGAAGAGCAGCAAGGGGAGATGCTTACGGGATTTTATCTCGTTGAAAACTCTAAGTATCTAGAGTGGTTTAATGAACAAAACGGTAATATGCATGACAGAGTTGTTCATTATATGCTCTCAACTGTAGACGATGTTATAGATATTTTAGCCTCCATTAGTCCTTCAATATCAATCAGTAATTGATTGCAACCCCGGCTACTGGTCGGGATTGCTGTTATTAAGCCTTAAATACTCCCACTTCCCGCCATAACCGAATAATACCGGGTGCAGCGACGACTTCCAGTAGCTCAGCATCAGTAATAACATCGGCCAAG
>NZ_ACCD01000068.1 GCF_000173775.1 Yersinia rohdei ATCC 43380 | reverse complement strand
TTGCTTTTCCTAACAGGTCATAGCGAATTTTTGTTCCCTCAGACCAAGGAAGCGTTGTAGTGATTAATCCATTAACAACATAGTTAGGGCTGATACCATCACGTTTTAACAGTATCTTGTAAGAAGATTTTTGTGCATTCATTCCCGTAAAAGTAGAAGGTAATAAGCCTTCATTAGCAATGAGTGATATAAGTAATTTCACATACACTACCACTACACGTTCTTGGACCCGGATCACTACTCTGATTGGTACTGGATAAAAGTGTTGAAAGTTTATCGTAATGGATATTGATATATCCATTAACCGCTTCACCTATCTGTTTCATTTGCTGACCGACAGCAGAAGCAAGAATGTTTTCTTGCTCTGATTTCATATCTTGAAATTTGATAAATCCCATACTAGCCCCAACACCAAGAACCAATACAAGTTCTAATAGTGAGAATCCTTTTTTCATTTTCATCGTCCTTTTTATTTTCACTTAATATTTAATTAGCAAAAATAAAAAAGAGGTCAAGATATCAGCAAAATAAGGTGATTGACTTCCCCCTCCACAAAAATAGGATTTTTGTAATTATCCAGAAGATAACATGCTTGCCCAGTGGCGATTTTACTACTTTGAATGTCAGGTTCGTATATGTTTAATTGAGCAGTATTGTTTTCTGGATTATGGAACGAAATACGGGGGGAGGTTATGAAAATCCTGATCGGGCAGAGGTAGTCGTTTTTACCTAATCAGGATTAAAAATTTTTTATTGCTTATATTGACAACATTTAACGGTAACCCATACAGTTTGATCTTTACGATGATAAGCTCGAAAACCAGCGGCAGTATATCCTGCTCGTCCATCACAGACAGCGAAACCATTACTACCAGAACCCCATTGTGCGTAATCAGGTTTTGGTGAATCCTCTTCTGTGTTATAACATTTGTCATAATCGAAATAACTATTTTTATAGCTTTCCCATGTCCCATTAACACAAGATAAAATAGAACCTTCTTTTGATCTTCCTTGTAATCCATTCGGTGAGCACGCAGCCCCAACAGTAGCCTGTCCATTAAGCTGTATAAATTCACCCACCGTAGCGCGTCCTGTGGATTCTAATGTAGCACCTTTGACATTTTCAGTGGCAGTTATATTACCACTTGCTGTAAGATCCCCCCCTGAACTAATCGCACCATTTACCCTAAAAACTACCGTTGATTTTCTATCAGCGACTGGAACTTTAGGAGAATGTATCGTTAATTGTTTTGGAGACTGGAGATTTATTTCATAATCATCGCCAATTGCATCGCCACCCATTCCAATAACGTCACCATAACCATTTTTAGCATAAACCCAATTTCCTGCTGAAATATTACCTCCAGCATCAATTTTTCCAGTAGCTTTAATGTTTCTTGCTTGTAGGTCGCCTGTCGTCGTAATGTTGCCAGTGGCATTGAGCGCATCGACATTGTTGATATTATGCCCATCTAAGTTTAAATCGCCAGTCATTGGCAATGTTCCATCACGTCTTAAATATACAGAATATAACGCACTATTAAAACCAACTCTAAATGCTAACTGTCCAGTGGATGTGATATTATTAAAATTAGCAGACGTTTCTGTCCATTGACCACTATGCCCAGAAGCAATAGATGTTGTTTTAGTCATACCGCTATCTATACCAGCGGTTTGCATGGCATTCCCTAATAAATCATAACGTGTTTTTCCGCCTTCAATCCATGCCGTCGATGTCGTTATAAGACCATTAATAACATAGTTAGGGGAAGTTCCATCACGTTTTAATATGATTCTATACGAAGATTTATTAGCATTAGTGCCTGTGTAGGTTGAAGGTAGTAAACCTTCATTAATCAATGTCTGGTAAGTAATTTCACACACTGAACCTGAACAGGTTCTTGGTCCCGGATCGGTTCCTGTTCCGGCAGCATTGGATAAGGTTGACAATTTATCATAACGGATATTTATATAGCCATTAACTGCTTCACCGATTTGTTTCATTTGTTGCCCGACAGCAGAAGCCAATATACTCTCCTGTTCATTTTTCATATCCTGAAACTTCATAAAAGCCACCATCGTCCCAACACCTAAAACAAGAGTTAATTCTAGTAAAGAGAATCCTTTTTTAATTTTCATTTTTATCGCCATTTTTATATTCACGTATAAATTAATTATCAAAAAACAAACAAAAATCAAGGTGTAAGAAAAACTATATAGAAGAATAAGAACTAATAAATGAATAAAAATGGCCCCTTTAAATAAGAAGCCAAAAAATAAGCTATCAATACATTAATGTTAGATAGACGTGAAAATTAGTGTATTATCATTTCCACCATTTTGACACTGTGTAGCAGTTCCTGCGACATCCAGCACACCGCCAGCAGGTTTAACATTACCGACCGTGCCTACTCCTGCCGTATAGAAATTGCCTGCCGCTGCTGTAATAATTTTTGTACATTCTGCTGCAGGGACATTCTTATATGTTATGGTGAATGATGACCCTTGCGCTGATGAAGGACCTGTATTTGCTGATTCAACGACAACATCCCCCTTAAAGGCATTAATAGGTGTTGCTGAAGAACCAGAACCACTTAACATGTTATCTGGGAATATTTTAGCCTGAACAGCAACAGTATTTGTTAATCCGGTGAAACTGGAAGCTGATGTATAAAGCGCTTTAACACCAGCTTGGATTGTTGCTATGTTATTGCTTTCAGCCTGTGCACGTTGAGACGCTTGCACTTTAGGATATACGATAAATGCTGCTACCACTAACGCTGCGATAA
>NZ_ACCD01000069.1 GCF_000173775.1 Yersinia rohdei ATCC 43380 | reverse complement strand
GCGACGTCGAGCATGCCAATAACGCCCTCACCCCTATCTTTGATAAAGAGAAAGAGCAAAACCGGCTACGTGAAGCGCAGCTGATTGGCGAAATTGGCAGTCAGGTCAGTGATATCGCGCGCACGCAGGGGCAGATTATTGCCACCAAAGCGGCGAACGAGAAGATGAAGGACGTGAAGCCTGAAGATATCGCGGCGGCAGAGAAACAGTGGAAGAAGGATAATCCGGGGGAGGTGCCCACGGCTGAGGACATCAACCAACAGATTTACCAGACGGCGTACAACAAGGCGTTTAACGAATCGGGCCTGGGAACAGGCGGCGCGGTACAACGCGCCATGCAGGCAGCCACGGCGGCAGTACAGGGCTTAGCGGGCGGGAATATGGCGGCAGCACTGGCGAACGGCGCCGCACCGTATATTACCAAACTGATCGCCGACACCCTGCCGGATGATCCCGTATCGCGCACATTGGCACATGCGGCGGTCAATGCGGCCTTGGCCGCGGCGCAGGGTAATAATGCGCTGGTTGGGGCCGGTGGCGCGGTGACAGGCGAACTGATGGGCATGATTGCATTGAGTGCTTATGGTAAGCCGGTAAGCGAACTGAGTGAGACGGAAAAACAAACGGTCTCAGCGCTGGCCACACTGGCGGCCGGGTTGGCTGGAGGATTGATTGGTGATAGCACAAAAGATACAGTAGCAGGGGCGCAGACCGGTAAAACGGTGGTCGAGAATAACTGGCTGAGTTCGACTCAGGCGCTGACTTTCGATAAGGAACTGTCGGATTGCCGTAAATCCGGTGGTGACTGTCAGGCGGTTATCGATAAGTGGAAGCAAGTCAGCGATAAGCAGAGCGCAGAGACTGACCAAAAGCTGAAAGACAACCCGCTGGAGGCCGTGGTTATTGATAAGGAACTGGCTCAGGGTGGCGTTGATATGACAGAGCGCCCCGGCTGGCTGGGCAACCTTCCCGGCGTGGACGTGATGACCAGTGAGGAAGCTAAAGCCTACATCCAGCAGTGGAACGGTCAGGATCTGGCAAATATCGATGTAAACAGTCCAGGATGGACGTCGTTTGCGGCGTTTGCATCAGACCCGGAAAACCAGGTTATGGTAGGCTCGCTCGGATTGCTGGCGAAAAATCTGACTGCTGCGGCCATCTCGTTTATGGGGAGAAATACGGCAACGGGCACCATTAGTGCTGCTGAAACAGGTATAAAATGGGGTCAGGGTAATATGAAGCAGGGTATGCCGTGGGAGGATTATGTTGGAGCTTCATTACCAGCGGATGCCCGCTTGCCTCAGAACTTTAAAACCTTTGATTACTACGATGGCGCGACTAAGACGGCTGTGAGCGCGAAATCGATGGATACCCAGACGATGGCCAAACTGGCTAATCCGAATCAGGTTTACAGCACAATTAAGGGAAATATTAATGCCGCTGCGAAATTTGAGCGGGCTGAATTATCAGGGCAATTACTTAATTCTTCAATGATTACTAACAGAGAGATCCAATTGGCTGTTCCTGCTAATACAACTAAAGCACAGTGGGTAGAAATTAACAGGGCTATTGAGTATGGTAAAAGCCAAGGTGTAACCGTTAAAGTGACACAGGTGAAATGATGGAATTCAATAAAGATCAGGATTACTGGGCTAGTGTGTATCACACAAAAGAATTTATGTGTATAGACACCTATTCCGGGTTGGGACGAGTGGGTAGAGATCCTGTTTTTCCATCTCATTTATTACCAGAAGATATAGATGATCATCGCTTGGGTGAGACAATATTACAGGCATTGTCTGATAGCAGGACATTAACTGAGCTTGCAGAGCGTGTGGCATTTTTTGACCTTGAAAAAGGCAAAGAGCAATACGCTACCTGGATAGCAATGTTAATGGAAAAATACGGCTATAAAACTAAAAAATCCCTATTTAAAGATATGAAAAACTGTGGCATCCACTGTGTGAATGGCGCAATTAAAATATCTCCTACTCGCCATGAAAAACTGGAAGCATGGGGAAGGACTAAAGGTGATGGTATTGAAGACGTTATTCTTTCTGTAGACAGTTCACCTGAAGAAATCGGTGCTGGGTTACGGCTGGCACTTAGTCGTTGTAAAGGTTAAATCATAAATCCCGGCCAATCAAACCGGGATCTTTTTATTATCCATCAGAACAAAACCCCAACCGCCAAAAATTGGGGTTTTGTTTTTTTAGCGTTCAGGCGTGGATGTCGGCCGTGACCTGCTACTGCAAAGCCAGCAAGACAGCGACAATTATGACTCGAAGCAGACCAGCACCAGCGGCGGTGTCAGTGTCGCGGTAACCGGAGGCGGTTCAGCCAACCTGAGCATGAGCCGGGACAAGCTGCACAGCAACTAT
>NZ_ACCD01000070.1 GCF_000173775.1 Yersinia rohdei ATCC 43380 | reverse complement strand
GGAACAGCATGACGAACAGCGCAGCCATACCGGCATTAAAAAAGGGCTGGCCTCAACCACCACCACCCGCACCGAAGACAGCATTAACCAGACGCTGGCGGTGGGCTCAATGTTGTCGGCGGGTTCGATTGATGTCAGTGGCAAAAATATTTCGGTGATGGGCAGTAACGTGGTGGCCGATAACGATATTAACCTGCGGGCAAAAGAAAACATTATCGTCGGCACCGCGCAGCAGAGCGAAAGCGAATCTCACCTGCATGAGCAGAAAAAATCCGGCTTGATGAGCACCGGTGGGATTGGGGTCACGATTGGGAGCAATAGCCAGAAAACTACCGACAACACGCAGACGCTGAGCAACGTTGGTAGCACGATTGGCAGCCTGGGCGGCAATGTCACTCTTGATGCGGGACATCAGCTAACTATTCATGGCAGCGAAGTGATCGCCAATAAAGACATCAGCCTGAAAGGGTCAGATGTCGCGATAACGGCGGCGGAAAACCACCTGTCTCAACAACATACTACCGAGAGCAAACAGAGTGGCATCACCGTCGCCCTGTCAGGTACGGTAGGCAGTGCCATCAACAGCGCCGTCACTACCGCCCAAGATGCCAAAAAAGAGACCAATGGCCGCCTCCAGGCATTGCAGACCACCAAAGCAGTCCTTCAGGGCGTTCAAGCAGCACAAGGCAAGGTGTTGGCCAATGAAACCGGCGACCCCAATGCGGTGGGGGTAAGCATTTCACTGGGTAGCCAAAAAAGTAAATCAGAAAGTCGCCTTGAGCAGACCACCGCCAGCGGCAGTAACATTGCTGCCGGGAATAATCTGTCCATCACCGCCACCGGGAACCATGGGGCCGGGGATATTCGCGTACAGGGCAGTGAATTGCAGGCAGGGAAAAACCTCAGTCTGGATGCCAAAAATGATATTGCGCTGAACAGCGCTGAAAACAGTGAAAGCCTGCGTGGCAGCAATAAAAGTTCGGGCGGCAATATTGGGATAGGTATTGGCGTCGGAAAAGGGGCCGGTATCAGTATCTTTGCGGGTGTGAATGCCAGTAAAGGCAAAGAGCAAGGCGACAGCCTGACTCATACTGAAACCCAGTTGAAAGCGGGCAATACGGTAAGTATTACCAGTGGCCGTGATACTAAGCTGCAAGGCGCACAGGTCAGCGGCGAAACGGTAAAAGTGGATGTGGGCCGTGATTTAACCCTGCAAAGTGAACAAGACCGCAACAACTACGACAGCAAACAGACCAGCGTGAGTGCCAGTGGCAGCTTCACCTTTGGCACCATGACCGGCAGCGGGAGTGTCAGTGCCAGTAAGTCTAAAATTGATTCAGACTACACATCAGTACAGGAGCAGACCGGGTTCTTTGCCGGCAAAGGCGGCTTTGATATCACCATCGGCGAGCACACTCAGCTCAATGGTGCGGTGATTGGCTCGACGGCCACTGCCGATAAAAACAAGTTGGATACTGGCTCGCTCGGCTTCTCGAATCTCGATAATCAGGCCAGTTTTAAAACTTCGACCAGCAGCATGGGCCTGAGCAGTGGCGGCTTTACCGGCAGCAAGGACTTTATCAGCAATATGGGCGGGGGCGTCCCCATCGTGGGAGGCAATAGTGGTGATGCCAGTTCGACTACTCATGCTGCGGTTTCGGATGGCACTATCACCATTCGCGATACCGAGAAACAGCAGCAAAATGTCGCTGACCTGAGCCGTGACGTCGAACATGCCAACAACGCCCTATCCCCTATTTTCGACAAAGAAAAAGAGCAAAACCGCCTGCGCGAAATCAATTTGATCGGGGAAATAGGCAATCAGGTTGCGGATATTGCACGTACGCAGGGTAAGATAGCGGAAGAAAAAGCGCTAAAAGACCCGGCCGCTATTCAGGCGGCGAAAGAAGCGCTGGCGGAGAAAGGCAATCAGACGCCAACACAAGAACAGCTTACCAACCAGATACGTAATACCGCGTCAGCCAGTTACGGCACGGGCAGTGATTTACAGCGGGCGATCCAGGCCGCAACAGCAATCACTCAGGGGCTGACCGGCGGTAACATTGGTCAAA
>NZ_ACCD01000071.1 GCF_000173775.1 Yersinia rohdei ATCC 43380 | reverse complement strand
GAACGTCGACTCCCTATAATGCGCATCCATCGAGACGGCACACAGCGAATCAAGTAACTGAGTGGCCGGCAAAGAGAACAGAGAAATTCAACGAAATAAGTAGTTGACTCTGAGTGAGGAAAGCGTAATATGCGCACCTCGAGTTACCCACCGGAAGGTTGCTAACTCACTGCTCTTTAACAATTTATCAGACAATCTGTGTGGGCACTCGCAAGACGATATCGAAGCCTGTTTCGGCAGGCAGAAGAAATATCAAAGTCTTGAAGAGTGACCAAAGCAGTACACATTTGAACTTCGGTTCGAATGCATATTTGCAGAAAGTAATCTTTGAGCATCGCTACTTTCATTAGTAGCAAATCAAACAAATCTTAAATTGAAGAGTTTGATCATGGCTCAGATTGAACGCTGGCGGCAGGCCTAACACATGCAAGTCGAGCGGCAGCGGGAAGTAGTTTACTACTTTGCCGGCGAGCGGCGGACGGGTGAGTAATGTCTGGGAAACTGCCTGATGGAGGGGGATAACTACTGGAAACGGTAGCTAATACCGCATGACCTCGCAAGAGCAAAGTGGGGGACCTTCGGGCCTCACGCCATCGGATGTGCCCAGATGGGATTAGCTAGTAGGTGGGGTAATGGCTCACCTAGGCGACGATCCCTAGCTGGTCTGAGAGGATGACCAGCCACACTGGAACTGAGACACGGTCCAGACTCCTACGGGAGGCAGCAGTGGGGAATATTGCACAATGGGCGCAAGCCTGATGCAGCCATGCCGCGTGTGTGAAGAAGGCCTTCGGGTTGTAAAGCACTTTCAGCGAGGAGGAAGGCCAATAGCTTAATACGCTGTTGGATTGACGTTACTCGCAGAAGAAGCACCGGCTAACTCCGTGCCAGCAGCCGCGGTAATACGGAGGGTGCAAGCGTTAATCGGAATTACTGGGCGTAAAGCGCACGCAGGCGGTTTGTTAAGTCAGATGTGAAATCCCCGCGCTTAACGTGGGAACTGCATTTGAAACTGGCAAGCTAGAGTCTTGTAGAGGGGGGTAGAATTCCAGGTGTAGCGGTGAAATGCGTAGAGATCTGGAGGAATACCGGTGGCGAAGGCGGCCCCCTGGACAAAGACTGACGCTCAGGTGCGAAAGCGTGGGGAGCAAACAGGATTAGATACCCTGGTAGTCCACGCTGTAAACGATGTCGACTTGGAGGTTGTGCCCTTGAGGCGTGGCTTCCGGAGCTAACGCGTTAAGTCGACCGCCTGGGGAGTACGGCCGCAAGGTTAAAACTCAAATGAATTGACGGGGGCCCGCACAAGCGGTGGAGCATGTGGTTTAATTCGATGCAACGCGAAGAACCTTACCTACTCTTGACATCCACAGAACTTAGCAGAGATGCTTCGGTGCCTTCGGGAACTGTGAGACAGGTGCTGCATGGCTGTCGTCAGCTCGTGTTGTGAAATGTTGGGTTAAGTCCCGCAACGAGCGCAACCCTTATCCTTTGTTGCCAGCACGTAATGGTGGGAACTCAAGGGAGACTGCCGGTGACAAACCGGAGGAAGGTGGGGATGACGTCAAGTCATCATGGCCCTTACGAGTAGGGCTACACACGTGCTACAATGGCAGATACAAAGTGAAGCGAACTCGCGAGAGCAAGCGGACCACATAAAGTCTGTCGTAGTCCGGATTGGAGTCTGCAACTCGACTCCATGAAGTCGGAATCGCTAGTAATCGTAGATCAGAATGCTACGGTGAATACGTTCCCGGGCCTTGTACACACCGCCCGTCACACCATGGGAGTGGGTTGCAAAAGAAGTAGGTAGCTTAACCTTCGGGAGGGCGCTTACCACTTTGTGATTCATGACTGGGGTGAAGTCGTAACAAGGTAACCGTAGGGGAACCTGCGGTTGGATCACCTCCTTACCTAACGATACGCATTGCG
>NZ_ACCD01000072.1 GCF_000173775.1 Yersinia rohdei ATCC 43380 | reverse complement strand
GAACGTCGACTCCCTATAATGCGCATCCATCGAGACGGCACACAGCGAATCAAGTAACTGAGTGGCCGGCAAAGAGAACAGAGAAATTCAACGAAATAAGTAGTTGACTCTGAGTGAGGAAAGCGTAATATGCGCACCTCGAGTTACCCACCGGAAGGTTGCTAACTCACTGCTCTTTAACAATTTATCAGACAATCTGTGTGGGCACTCGCAAGACGATATCGAAGCCTGTTTCGGCAGGCAGAAGAAATATCAAAGTCTTGAAGAGTGACCAAAGCAGTACACATTTGAACTTCGGTTCGAATGCATATTTGCAGAAAGTAATCTTTGAGCATCGCTACTTTCATTAGTAGCAAATCAAACAAATCTTAAATTGAAGAGTTTGATCATGGCTCAGATTGAACGCTGGCGGCAGGCCTAACACATGCAAGTCGAGCGGCAGCGGGAAGTAGTTTACTACTTTGCCGGCGAGCGGCGGACGGGTGAGTAATGTCTGGGAAACTGCCTGATGGAGGGGGATAACTACTGGAAACGGTAGCTAATACCGCATGACCTCGCAAGAGCAAAGTGGGGGACCTTCGGGCCTCACGCCATCGGATGTGCCCAGATGGGATTAGCTAGTAGGTGGGGTAATGGCTCACCTAGGCGACGATCCCTAGCTGGTCTGAGAGGATGACCAGCCACACTGGAACTGAGACACGGTCCAGACTCCTACGGGAGGCAGCAGTGGGGAATATTGCACAATGGGCGCAAGCCTGATGCAGCCATGCCGCGTGTGTGAAGAAGGCCTTCGGGTTGTAAAGCACTTTCAGCGAGGAGGAAGGCCAATAGCTTAATACGCTGTTGGATTGACGTTACTCGCAGAAGAAGCACCGGCTAACTCCGTGCCAGCAGCCGCGGTAATACGGAGGGTGCAAGCGTTAATCGGAATTACTGGGCGTAAAGCGCACGCAGGCGGTTTGTTAAGTCAGATGTGAAATCCCCGCGCTTAACGTGGGAACTGCATTTGAAACTGGCAAGCTAGAGTCTTGTAGAGGGGGGTAGAATTCCAGGTGTAGCGGTGAAATGCGTAGAGATCTGGAGGAATACCGGTGGCGAAGGCGGCCCCCTGGACAAAGACTGACGCTCAGGTGCGAAAGCGTGGGGAGCAAACAGGATTAGATACCCTGGTAGTCCACGCTGTAAACGATGTCGACTTGGAGGTTGTGCCCTTGAGGCGTGGCTTCCGGAGCTAACGCGTTAAGTCGACCGCCTGGGGAGTACGGCCGCAAGGTTAAAACTCAAATGAATTGACGGGGGCCCGCACAAGCGGTGGAGCATGTGGTTTAATTCGATGCAACGCGAAGAACCTTACCTACTCTTGACATCCACAGAACTTAGCAGAGATGCTTCGGTGCCTTCGGGAACTGTGAGACAGGTGCTGCATGGCTGTCGTCAGCTCGTGTTGTGAAATGTTGGGTTAAGTCCCGCAACGAGCGCAACCCTTATCCTTTGTTGCCAGCACGTAATGGTGGGAACTCAAGGGAGACTGCCGGTGACAAACCGGAGGAAGGTGGGGATGACGTCAAGTCATCATGGCCCTTACGAGTAGGGCTACACACGTGCTACAATGGCAGATACAAAGTGAAGCGAACTCGCGAGAGCAAGCGGACCACATAAAGTCTGTCGTAGTCCGGATTGGAGTCTGCAACTCGACTCCATGAAGTCGGAATCGCTAGTAATCGTAGATCAGAATGCTACGGTGAATACGTTCCCGGGCCTTGTACACACCGCCCGTCACACCATGGGAGTGGGTTGCAAAAGAAGTAGGTAGCTTAACCTTCGGGAGGGCGCTTACCACTTTGTGATTCATGACTGGGGTGAAGTCGTAACAAGGTAACCGTAGGGGAACCTGCGGTTGGATCACCTCCTTACCTAACGATACGCATTGCG
>NZ_ACCD01000073.1 GCF_000173775.1 Yersinia rohdei ATCC 43380 | reverse complement strand
GCGGCGAAGAATAGCCAACTGCCAACTGGAACCGTTTTCGATTCAATTAAGGCAACTCAACCTGCGATACCAGGAACCTCAATTCCGAAGTCTTTTGAGTTAAATGTTAATGGGCAAACTGTTTGGGTAAACCCAAATGCAACTAAACATATGGGTGAGTATTTAACTCGAAATGGATTATCTAATAGTACGTCAGAGGGAAGCCAAGCTATGTTAACCAGCCTTCAGAGTGCTGTTCAAAATGCATCTTCTCAAGGTTTCAAGTTTAATGAAGTAATGCAGGTTGGGAGCTGGGAGCTAATATTTAGCCAGCGACCTACTGATCCTTATCCAGTATTAAAACATGCGCTGTATAAATAATGAAATTAACCGTTGATAGTGTAGTTAATGAATCTCATACAGTAGCCATCAGCATTGATGGTTACGTTCCTATTGATGTAAAACTTGTTGATCCTATAGACTTTCCTCCTTTGTATTGGCGAGCTGGAGATGGGAAGAAGAGTCTTATCGAACTGGCCGTATTGCCTGAAAATGGATTTTTATCGGCTATCACATTAGTGATTATGGATCCTGACTCTGTCCATAAGGTAGATAATGTCCAGGTAGAGTTGTTAGATTGTGAATATGGGTTTCCAATCGTTAGTTTGGGATTATGGCAATGTTCTGATAGTGATGATTTTGTTCAGCGTTTTATCGAAGATTTTAATCTTGATATTCAGGTTTTTATATCACCTAGTTCTATCTTGGTTGCCATTAATGAAGAGCAAGATAGAACTAACTGGATAAAATGCAGTGACTCTTTTTATTTAGGAGTAAATTCTGAGAGAAACATTACTCATTTACTTTTAGATAATCTAACACAAGAAGAAATAGCTGATTTTTCTGGATCAATTATTTAAAAAGTAATCCCTGCCAAGGAGTAACACCGTTCACTCAAACCCTGCTGGGGCCGCTGGCTGGCGGTGACTGGCTGCTCAATACGGTACAAACCCGCGACCAGATAAGTGCAAATTATGGTAGTGGCAGCGCCACCAGTGAGCATATTCGCCATCTGGGCAGTGAGGTGAATGTCGGTGGTGCGCTAACCGCCAATGTGAATAATCTGACCGCGGTGGGGGCTAACATCAATGCCAGCACCATTGATGTACAAGCGCAAAATATTAACCTCAGTGCGGCGACCGACAGCCTGCAAGTCAGCGGTGAATCCTCGAGCAAGCGCCATACCAGCTCAGTGGAGCTTTATGATGAAACCCTGCGAGGCAGCCAGCTGAATGCCACCGGCGACATCAATTTGCAGGCAGCAAAAGACATCAATATCAGTGCCAGTGCGGTACAAACCGACGGTGCGCTGAAGCTGGCGGCGGGCGGGGATGTCAACCTCACCACCCAGACTGAACAACATGATGAGCAGCGTAATCATACCGGTATCAGTAAAAGTCTGGCGTCCAGCACCACCACCCGCACCGAAGACAGTATTAACCAGACACTGGAGGTGGGGTCAATGCTATCGGCGGGATCTATCGATGTCAGTGGTAAAAATATCGCGGTGATGGGCAGCAATGTGGTGGCCGATAACGATATCAATCTGCGCGCAAAAGAGAACATCACTATCGGCACCGCGCAGCAGAGTGAAAGTGAATCTCACCTGTATGAGCAGAAAAAATCCGGCCTGATGAGCACCGGGGGCATTGGCGTCACCGTCGGCAGCAACAGCACCAAAGTCACC
>NZ_ACCD01000074.1 GCF_000173775.1 Yersinia rohdei ATCC 43380 | reverse complement strand
CGCTATGCACTGCAACGGGGCGGTACTATAGTGACCGGCGGCCTGATGGTCAAGCAGTATTTATTTGTTGATTGTTAACTGGTTATTCTCCATCCATATAGTATGAATCAACGGCAATTATTGTTTATTTAACGTCACTTGTTATTAATATCCATATTGATTAAAGAGCCCCTTGGTCAGCGCCAATGTTTAGCGGTAGACGGCGAATCAACCATGACGTAATCCGCACCCAAGGATTTAGCTAATTGGTAATCTGCGTAGGAATTGATACCTATCAAAAGAATTTTGGTGTCATTGTTTATTTTAAAACAGCTCATGGCCTGCTGATTCCAGACCAATTGTGCCCGTGAACTGCCTCTGCCGAGTGTAAATTTTTCAACAACTCTGACATCGCGTTTTAATTCAAAAGCGTGATGCATATCTGTATTGTTAGCTAAGTTACTTTCGGACTTTTTAGTTATTTTGCAGTCATTTGCCATAATGGCATTGGTGAGTATTTTTCGCGTTAAATTTCGGGGTTGGTATTTATTAATATATTTTGGCAGCTCTGCCAGGTATTTACTCTCCGTCGAGTAGAAGGTAATCCTCTCAAGAGATTGTGTCTCTTTTATGAGTTTGTCGAGAATTTCGGCCATGATAACCGGGTCTGCATCCGGCGATTTAATATCAAGAATAAATCTCGTGTCTGGATAGGACTGAATAATCTGCTGCAATGAAGGTATGGTTATCCCTTGCCCCCGATAAATATATTGGTCTTGAATCTTAAAGTGATATGCGGCATCTAATTGCTGTAATTCCTCCCACGTAAAATCAGATACCAGGCCACTCCCATCCGTGAGGCTTTTAAGGTCACTAGGGCGATACAGCACAGGAATACCCTCTTTACTGAATTGGATACTCAACCAAAGGATATCTGCTTCATTATGTAATGCCATATTTATGGCATGTTTGGTATTTTCAGGGTGATCTGCGGTTCCTCCCCGATGAGCGACAATTAAGGGTTCTGCAAATCCTGAGTCACAACAAAATATTAATAAGAATGCACTAATATAGGGTTTCATATTTTATCTCTCTGAGGATTATGTCTTTGATGATGAAATATAAAATAGGTTGTAACATGCGATGTTGAATGGCGGTATAACAAATTTGCAACAAAGTGGCTGTGTTATTGATAGAGGGTAATAACGGTTTGCGCCTTGCTAAATTTTGACGGTGTCTTCAGGGGAATATAAAAATGTCAGGATGGGGACAGAACAAAAATAAAAAAAACGGCAATCTGAATAATAGGCCTTGGGGAGAAACACCAGGATTATTCTCGATTGCCGCTGACTTGCTATTACAATAATTTACTTTTACAACAACTTGCTATTACAACAATTTGCTATTACAACAACTTGCAGCTAAAGGCATATTAACCTGTTAGCGACTTTAATATGGCGG
>NZ_ACCD01000075.1 GCF_000173775.1 Yersinia rohdei ATCC 43380 | reverse complement strand
GTAACCTGTAATAGAGTCTCTCAAATAATCACAGCACAAGATGTCTGCAAAGACACCTTCGGGTTGTGAGGTTAAGCGACTAAGCGTACACGGTGGATGCCTAGGCAGTCAGAGGCGATGAAGGGCGTGCTAATCTGCGATAAGCGTCGGTAAGCTGATATGAAGCGTTACAACCGACGATACCCGAATGGGGAAACCCAGTGCAATTCGTTGCACTATTGCATGGTGAATACATAGCCATGCAAGGCGAACCGGGGGAACTGAAACATCTAAGTACCCCGAGGAAAAGAAATCAACCGAGATTCCCCTAGTAGCGGCGAGCGAACGGGGAAGAGCCCAGAGTCTGAATCAGTTTGTGTGTTAGTGGAAGCGTCTGGAAAGTCGCAGGGTACAGGGTGATACTCCCGTACACAAAAACACACTTGCTGTGAACTCGATGAGTAGGGCGGGACACGTGACATCCTGTCTGAATATGGGGGGACCATCCTCCAAGGCTAAATACTCCTGACTGACCGATAGTGAACCAGTACCGTGAGGGAAAGGCGAAAAGAACCCCGGCGAGGGGAGTGAAATAGAACCTGAAACCGTGTACGTACAAGCAGTGGGAGCCTTGATTTATCAGGGTGACTGCGTACCTTTTGTATAATGGGTCAGCGACTTATATTTTGTAGCAAGGTTAACCGAATAGGGGAGCCGTAGGGAAACCGAGTCTTAACTGGGCGTCTAGTTGCAAGGTATAGACCCGAAACCCGGTGATCTAGCCATGGGCAGGTTGAAGGTTGGGTAACACTAACTGGAGGACCGAACCGACTAATGTTGAAAAATTAGCGGATGACTTGTGGCTGGGGGTGAAAGGCCAATCAAACCGGGAGATAGCTGGTTCTCCCCGAAAGCTATTTAGGTAGCGCCTCGTGAACTCATCTTCGGGGGTAGAGCACTGTTTCGGCTAGGGGGTCATCCCGACTTACCAAACCGATGCAAACTCCGAATACCGAAGAATGTTATCACGGGAGACACACGGCGGGTGCTAACGTCCGTCGTGAAGAGGGAAACAACCCAGACCGCCAGCTAAGGTCCCAAAGTCATGGTTAAGTGGGAAACGATGTGGGAAGGCATAGACAGCCAGGATGTTGGCTTAGAAGCAGCCATCATTTAAAGAAAGCGTAATAGCTCACTGGTCGAGTCGGCCTGCGCGGAAGATGTAACGGGGCTAAACCATGCACCGAAGCTGCGGCAGCGACGCTTAGGCGTTGTTGGGTAGGGGAGCGTTCTGTAAGCCGTTGAAGGTGACC
>NZ_ACCD01000076.1 GCF_000173775.1 Yersinia rohdei ATCC 43380 | reverse complement strand
ATACAAGGCTCTGAGGTGTTAGCCGGTAAAGACATTAATCTGAGCGGGAAAAACGTCAGTATTCTGGCGGCTGAAAACCAGAGTAGCCAGACCTATAGCGTCGAGCAAAAAAGCAGCGGCCTGACACTGGCGCTATCCGGCGCGGTGGGCAGTGCCGCCAAAGATGCCCGCGATGAAAGCAATGGCCGGTTGGCGGCGCTGCAAGGTGTCAAAGCGGCACTCAGTGGGGCGCAGGCGGTGCAGGCCGGCCAATTGGTGCAGGCACAAGGGGGTGATGCCGCCAGCATGTTCGGCGTCAGCGCTTCATTAGGCTCACAAAAATCGTCCTCGCAACAGCATCAACAACAAACCAGTGTGACCGGCTCGACCCTGACGGCGGGCAACAACCTGACCATCAATGCCACCGGTGACGGGCATTCGGCCAACAGCGGCGATATCGTGGTGCAAGGCAGCCAGCTCAAAGCCGGTGGCGACACCACGTTGGATGCCGCCCGTGACTTGCTATTACTCGGCGCGGCCAACACGCAAAAAACTGACGGCAGCAACAGCAGCAGCGGCGGCAGTGTTGGCGTCAGTCTGGGGCTGGGTGGTTCCGGCGGCGGCCTGAGCATCTTTGCCAATGCCAACAAGGGGCAAGGGAGTGAGCACGGCGACGGCACCTTCTGGACGGAAACCACCGTCGACAGTGGCGGTACATTGTCGCTAAACAGCGGGCGCGATACCTCGCTGATTGGTGCTCAGGCCAGCGGCGACACCGTCAAGGTGGATGTCGGCCGTGACCTGCTGCTGCAAAGCCAGCAAGACAGCGATTATTATGATTCGAAGCAGACCAGCACCAGCGGCGGGGTGAGTGTGGCGGTGATAGGCAGCGGCTCCTCCGCCAACCTCAGCATGAGTCAGGACAAACTGCACAGCAACTATGACTCGGTGCAGGAACAAACGGGGATATTTGCGGGCAAAGGCGGTTTTGATATCACGGTGGGCGAGCATACCCAGCTTAATGGCGCGGTGATTGGCTCGACCGCCACGGCGGATAAAAATAAGCTGGATACCGGCACATTGGGCTTCAGTGATATTGAAAATAAAGCCGATTTTAAAGTTGAACACCAAAGTGTCGGTATCAGCACCGGCGGCAATATCGGCGGCCAATTTGCCGGGAACATGGCCAACGGCTTGCTGACGGGTGTC
>NZ_ACCD01000077.1 GCF_000173775.1 Yersinia rohdei ATCC 43380 | reverse complement strand
ACTGCGAAGGAAGTCTGGAAAGGCTCGATCGTTCAGTCCCGGGTTAACCTTAGAAATGGTGATGGTTCGACAGGTTCAGGGCTAGAATACGCCTGGAAAAAACATGGTGGTGAATGGGGTGCTAATAAATCACACTTCACAATGACGAAGGATGAGCTGAAAATGGTCTTGCAGTCAGATACTGTTGTTAAGACACCAGTGCAATACTCACCATCTACTGGTAACTATATTCGTACTGTGGATATGGGGAAAAATATTGGTGTTGATGCAATGAACAACAGTATGCCAACGTCAATTATGACGGTCATCACTGATAAGAAAGGTAATTTGGTCAATACGTTCCCAGGTAAAACGGTGGTGAGGTAATTATATGTTCATTGTTTACTTATGGGATAAAGTTATTGGTGAAAGCATTACCTCATTGGAAGACTTTCCAGGGAATGAAAGTTTTTTAATCAGGGATGATCACTGTAAATACCCATTGTTATCTGAGTTATCTAACTGTGATATGGAGCTTTTTAGTGATGAGCAACTTGCAGATCTTCGTAAAGAGATTAATAACCTGATGAAAGATGAATCATCAGAGCAAGATGTTCATGATTACCTATTATCTGTGGTTGCACTAATAGATCAGGCTGATCGCGATAATAAGAGTATTTTATTTTCGCCGTTTTAATGAACCACCTCGACCAATGGCCGAGGTGGCTGATCTCAAATCCTAAATCCTCCCACTTCCCGCCGCTGCAACCGGATAACACCGGGCGCAGCGGCAAGATCCTGTTACTTTGCATCGGTGATACCAGACTCGGTGAGCTAATCCTCGACGGGTATGAGCAACGACGGCCATGCCGAAGGCACTACTCAGGCGGCGGTCTCGGATGGCACTATCACCATTCGCGATACCGATAAACAACAGCAAAATGTCGCTGACCTGAGCCGTGACGTCGAACACGCCAACAATGGCGGAAGTGATTCACAATATGACTACTGACCCGGTCACGGGTAAGGTGAACACCGAAGCTAACCTGATGGCGCATGCGGTATTGGGTGCTGTCATGGCGCAGATAAACGGCAACAGTGCGCTGGCGGGGGCTTCAGGTGCAGTGATGGGTGAGTATATCGCCCAGCAGATGTCCCCAGGGA
>NZ_ACCD01000078.1 GCF_000173775.1 Yersinia rohdei ATCC 43380 | reverse complement strand
TAAAAGGCTCTGAGGTATTAGCCGGTAAAGACATCAATCTGACCGGGAAAAACGTCGCTATTTTGGCGGCGGAGAATCAAAGCAGCCAAACCCATACCGTTGAGCAAAAACAGAGCGGCCTGACACTGGCCCTCTCCGGCACCGTCGGCAGCGCCGTCAATACGGCGGTCACCACCGCCAAAGAGGCCCGCGAAGAAAGCAATGGCCGACTGTCTGCGCTGCAAGGCGTCAAAGCGGCATTGAGTGGTGTTCAGGCGGTGCAAGGCGGGCAACTGGCCACATTGGATGCCAGTGACCAAAATGCCATTGGCGTCAGTCTGTCTTATGGCAGCCAGTCGTCAAAATCAGAACAAACCGTCAATCAGACCACCCATCAGGGCAGCACCCTGACGGCGGGCAATAACCTGAATATCACCGCCACCGGTAACGGCGTGAAAGGCCAGGATGGCGATATTGTGGTACAAGGCAGCCAGTTACAGGCGGGCAAAGACGCCAGTCTGACAGCCAATCGCGATGTGATTTTGCAATCGACACAAGAGAGCCAGACGCTGGATGGCAGTAACAGCAGCAGCGGCGGTTCATTGGGCATCGGAATAGGTGCAGGCCAAGGGGGCTGGGGCATTAATATTTCAGCCAGCCTGAATCAGGGCAAAGGCAGCGAAAGCGGCAATGGTGTTTCCCACACTGAAACCACGGTTAACGCCGGTAATACCCTGAACATCACCAGTGGCCGCGACACCGTGCTACAGGGTGCTCAAGTGAGTGGCGACACCGTCAAGGCCGATGTCGGCCGCGACCTGCTGCTGCAAAGCCAGCAAGACAGTGACCGTTATGATTCGAAGCAGCAAGACGCCAGTGTCGGCGGCAGCTTCAATTTCGGTTCGATGACTGGCAGTGCCAGCATCAATGCCAGCCGCGACAAAATGCACAGCAACTTT
>NZ_ACCD01000079.1 GCF_000173775.1 Yersinia rohdei ATCC 43380 | reverse complement strand
GGGGTGAGGACAGTGTCTGGTGGGTAGTTTGACTGGGGCGGTCTCCTCCCAAAGAGTAACGGAGGAGCACGAAGGTTAGCTAATCACGGTCGGACATCGTGAGGTTAGTGCAAAGGCATAAGCTAGCTTGACTGCGAGAGTGACGGCTCGAGCAGGTACGAAAGTAGGTCTTAGTGATCCGGTGGTTCTGAATGGAAGGGCCATCGCTCAACGGATAAAAGGTACTCCGGGGATAACAGGCTGATACCGCCCAAGAGTTCATATCGACGGCGGTGTTTGGCACCTCGATGTCGGCTCATCACATCCTGGGGCTGAAGTAGGTCCCAAGGGTATGGCTGTTCGCCATTTAAAGTGGTACGCGAGCTGGGTTTAGAACGTCGTGAGACAGTTCGGTCCCTATCTGCCGTGGGCGTTGGAAGATTGAGAGGGGCTGCTCCTAGTACGAGAGGACCGGAGTGGACGAATCACTGGTGTTCGGGTTGTCATGCCAATGGCATTGCCCGGTAGCTAAATTCGGAAGAGATAACCGCTGAAAGCATCTAAGCGGGAAACTTGCCTCGAGATGAGTCTTCCCTGGGGCTTTAAGCCCCCTGAAGGAACGTTAAAGACTATGACGTTGATAGGCTGGGTGTGTAAGTGCAGCGATGCATTGAGCTAACCAGTACTAATGATCCGTGAGGCTTAACCTTACAACACCAAAGGTGTTTTGGT
>NZ_ACCD01000080.1 GCF_000173775.1 Yersinia rohdei ATCC 43380 | reverse complement strand
GGGCAAAAGGTATTAGTCCCCGTGGTCTATCTGGCGGGTGTCAAACCGGGCGATTTACAGGCCAACGGTGCATTAATTGCCGCCGAGAATATCACCTTAACCGATGTTCAGGGTTTCAATAACTCAGGGGCGATTAAAGCCAGCAATGACCTGCAAATCAGCATGGCGCAGGACATGGCACTGAATAACCGTGGCGGTTTACTGCAGGCGGGCAATAATATGCAGCTCAGTACACTGAACAGTGATATTGACCTGACGGGCAGCCGATTAACTGCCACTAACCTGCAACTGGATAGCGGGCGCGATTTAATCCTGCGCACCGGCACTGAACAACTCAGTAGCAGCAATGGCTCCGTGCTGCGCAATCAAACCCTGCTGGGGCCGCTGGCCAGCATCAATATCAGCAATAACGCGGTGATTAATACCGAGCGCGACTTTATCCTGCAAGGCGCAAGTGTGAATGTCGGTAAGGATCTTCAGGTCAATACCGGCGGCGACTGGATCCTCAATACCGTCCAAACCCGCGACCAGATAAGCGGGCAATACAGCGGTGGTAGTTCGACCAGTGAACATATCCGCCATCTGGGTAGCGAGGTGAATGTCGGTGGCGCACTGACCGCCAACGTCAGCGACTTAACCGCCGTCGGGGCCAACATCAATGCCAACACCATTGATATACAGGCGCAGAATATCAGCCTTAGCGCGGCCACC
>NZ_ACCD01000081.1 GCF_000173775.1 Yersinia rohdei ATCC 43380 | reverse complement strand
CAAAAGGTATTAGTCCCTGTGGTCTATCTGGCGGGGGTGAAATCGGGTGACCTACAGGCCAATGGCGCATTGATTTCCGCCGAGAATATTGCCTTAACCGAGATGCAAGGTTTCACCAATTCAGGGGCACTGAAAGCCACCCATAACCTGAACCTCAGTATGGCGCAGGACATGGCACTGAATAACCGTGGCGGTTTACTTGAGGCCGGCAATAACCTGCAACTCAGTACGTTGAACAGTGATATTGACCTGACGGGCAGCCGATTAACTGCCACTAACCTGCAACTGGATAGCGGGCGCGATATCATTCTGCGCACCGACAGTGCGCAGCTCAGCAGCGATAATGGGGCTGTCCAGCGCACACAAACCCTGCTGGGGCCACTGGCGAGCATCAATGTCAGCAATAACGCGGTTATCAATACCGAGCGCGACTTTATCCTGCAAGGCGCAAGTGTGAATGTCGGTAAGGATCTTCAGGTCAATACCGGCGGTGACTGGATCCTCAATACCGTCGAGCGCAGCGACCAGATAAGTGCGAATTATGGTTATGGCAGTTCGACCAGCGAACACATTCGCCATCTGGGTAGCGAGGTGAATGTCGGTGGCGCGTTGACCGCTAAGGTCGACAATCTGACCGCCGTCGGGGCCAACATCAATGCCAACACCATTGATATACAGGCGCAGAATATTAACCTCAGTGCGGCCACT
>NZ_ACCD01000082.1 GCF_000173775.1 Yersinia rohdei ATCC 43380 | reverse complement strand
CCTTAACGGCAGATAACACTGCGGCGCTGGTGAATGCCACACTGCAACTGTCAGCCAATAACGTCACAACGGTCGGCACCACTGACCGCACGATACAAGGGCTGGATCTGAGTGGCGGCACCCTGATATTTGACGGTGCAGCGCCGCAATCACAGGCCAGCGGCGTGCTAAACGTCACGCATTTGGCGTTGAACAGTGGCACTGTCAGTGTGACCGGCACTGATAGCTGGGATAACAATAACCCAGTGGTATCACCGAACCTGTCTATCCTGGAGCAGGATAGAGGCAATATTATGCTGGCATTGATCAATGCCGGTACTGTGACTGGGAATGTCAATGGTTTGGATTTGTCCATCAACGGCACGCCGGTGATATCGGGTTCGCAAGCGGTGTTGTCTACCATTAAGCAGGGAGGCGTGGCCGTCGCCAATGCCACACATAACTACGGCTTGACCACTAATGGTGGTACCGGTTTGTATGTTAATTACAGCTTGAGTGCACTGGAACTGTTAACCGATGGCAACGATGCCTTCTTGCTAACAACGGAGGCAGGGGCTGGCGCTAACCGGGAATTTAATACGGCGGTATCTGGTATTGGTGGTTTGCAGGTCGATGCCAGCAACGGGGCTTTGACACTGGCGAATGGCAGTAACAGTCACCGTGGTACGACGACGGTTAATGCCGGAACACTGATTTTGGGGGCC
>NZ_ACCD01000083.1 GCF_000173775.1 Yersinia rohdei ATCC 43380 | reverse complement strand
TTTTAGCGGCGCACATCATATTGGTGCCACGGGGGTGTTGACCGTCGGTCAGGCCAGTAATTTGGGGACGGCGACGGTCGGGCTGGATACCGCAACGTCTCATTTTGTGCTTAACGGCGTGAGTGGCGCGGTGGCTAATGTGCTCAGCGGCGAGGCGGGTTCAACGGTTGATGTGACCAATGGCGCGAATACCTCACTGACGGGCAATAACAGCAACTTCCTTGGGCAGTATGCGCTGGCGGGGAACAGCAAATTATCAGTCGGGTTCGACCGCCAATTTAGGGGCGAGCGCCAGTATTGCATTGGCGGGCGCACAGGATATTTTAGCCCTGAGCGGTTTTAATGGCACCTTTGACAATACGGTGACTGGCAGCGGAGTATTGCAGGTTACGGACGGCGCGAATGCCACCTTGACCAGCAGTAATGGTGTGGCTGACACGGTCACGGTGGATATTGCCAATGCCACCTTGAATCTGGATGACATGGCGCAGTTCAATCACGAGCTGACCGGTAACGGCACACTGAATGTGGCGAGATCTGGCCAGCACGGCATTTAACTTCGGTTCTGCGGTGGGCGGGGCGTTCAGTGGCATGGTGAATCTATCGAACTCCACTTTTG
>NZ_ACCD01000084.1 GCF_000173775.1 Yersinia rohdei ATCC 43380 | reverse complement strand
GCGAGAAGCAGCAACAAAATGTCGCTGACCTGAGTCGTGACGTCGAACACGCCAACAATGCCCTCTCCCCTATTTTCGACAAAGAGAAAGAGCAAAAACGGCTGCGTGAAGCCCAGTTGATTGGCGAGATTGGCAGTCAGGTCAGTGATATTGTGCGCACGCAGGGCGATATCAACGGCCTGAAGGCGGCGCAAGAAAAACTCGGCCCATTGAAGGAAAATGCCACCGAGAAAGAGCGCGCAGCCTATATGGCAGAGTTGAGAGACTCTGATGCCTATAAAAAAGTGATGAAAGAGTACGGCACCGGCAGTACATTGCAGCAAGGAATACAAGCCGCTACTGCTGCCATACAGGGGCTGGCCGGTGGCGATATGGCGAAAGCATTGGCTGGGGCTTCTGCACCGTATCTGGCTGAAGTTATTCACAATATGACTACCGATGCTAACGGTAAGGTCAACACCGAAGCTAATCTGATGGCGCACGCGGTATTGGGTGCTGTCATGGCGCAGATCAACGGCAACAGTGCGCTGGCGGGGGCTTCAGGTGCAGTGATGGGTGAGTATATCGCCCAGCAGATGTACCCAGGGG
>NZ_ACCD01000085.1 GCF_000173775.1 Yersinia rohdei ATCC 43380 | reverse complement strand
GAGGGTTGCTGGAGGTATCAGAAGTGCGAATGCTGACATAAGTAACGATAATGCGGGTGAAAAACCCGCACGCCGGAAGACCAAGGGTTCCTGTCCAACGTTAATCGGGGCAGGGTGAGTCGACCCCTAAGGCGAGGCTGAAAAGCGTAGTCGATGGGAAACAGGTTAATATTCCTGTACTTGGTGTTACTGCGAAGGGGGGACGGAGAAGGCTAGGCTAGCCGGGCGACGGTTGTCCCGGTTTAAGCATGTAGGCGGAGCGACTTGGTAAATCCGGTTGCTTATCAACGCTGAGGTGTGATGACGAGCCACTACGGTGGTGAAGTAGTTGATGCCAAGCTTCCAGGAAAAGCCTCTAAGCATCAGGTAACATTAAATCGTACCCCAAACCGACACAGGTGGTCAGGTAGAGAATACTCAGGCGCTTGAGAGAACTCGGGTGAAGGAACTAGGCAAAATGGTGCCGTAACTTCGGGAGAAGGCACGCTGGCATT
>NZ_ACCD01000086.1 GCF_000173775.1 Yersinia rohdei ATCC 43380 | reverse complement strand
ACCCAGCACGCTGCGCTGAGTATCAACCGCTTTCAGCGCTTTATCGATATCTGCCAACGGTGTAGTACCTGTTGCTTTACCATCAGCCGCAACGGTGCCATTCAACACATCAAAGCCTTTGGCGGCAACAGTACGTGACTTGCCGTTCACTGCTTCATTTACTGCTGTAGCATCTTTAACTGCTGTTGCCAAATCGGTAGTTGCAGTATCCGCGGCACCTTTAAGTGCTGCTGCCGTCGCTGTACCGTTAGCGGCATCGGCTTTAACTGCTGCCAGATATGCACCATTTGCAGAATCATATGCTGTTTGTTTAGCATCAAGGGCCGTAGTCTTAGTGAAAGCATAAGTGTTTACGGTATCTGATGATGTACCATCAGCGTTGGCTGTCGCCAGGTTCCAGCCTGAACTTTTACCGATAGCAATACTGATTTGTTCATTATCTTTCGAACCGACCTGGAAATCGTAGCTTGAGTCTGCCTTGG
>NZ_ACCD01000087.1 GCF_000173775.1 Yersinia rohdei ATCC 43380 | reverse complement strand
CTACAGTCAAGCCGTTGATGTTAGAAGTGAAACGGTTAGCAATCGCCTGACCCGCTGCATCATCTTTTGCGCTGTTGATGCGCAGACCGGAAGACAAACGCTCAATGGCGGTGCCTAAAGAAGACTGGGATTTATTCAGGTTGTTCTGAGTCAGCAAAGACAAGCTGTTAGTGTTAATGACCGCCATAGTAGGTATTCCTTTAAATATGATTCGGCTAAGGTTCAGGCTTATTTGCCCACGGCTTCAATCACCGTCTTTTTTATTATCGGCAGGCTCATCCAAATCTTTAGCTGTATATCCGGCGTATCATTCCGCTGCACCGGAATAAAAAAAGCCCCCATAATATGGAGGCTTGCAAGAATCGACTGAATAATATTAACGCAGCAGAGACAATACAGTTTGTGGAACCTGATTAGCCTGAGCCAGAACAGAAGTACCAGCTTGTTGCAGAATCT
>NZ_ACCD01000088.1 GCF_000173775.1 Yersinia rohdei ATCC 43380 | reverse complement strand
TGCTGCCGCTGTTGGCACCATTGGCAAGGATTTGTACGATGCTGACAAAACAGCCAACGATACGGCCGCTGAGGTAGTAACGAAAAAGCGTGCTTATGACGCTCTGGTGTTAGTGCCCGCCACAACCCCAGCTGCTTTAGCCACAGCTAAAGCTGAATGGGAAACGTCCGTTACAGACGCTAAAACCGCAAAAGAAGGGTTGGACGATGTACTTGCCCGTAACGACTATGACGCCGGTGTGACCAATCTGACTATTGGCAGCGCTAAAACCTCGATGAAAGCTGTAGAGGCACTGGAAAAAGCGGTGGCCACTTACGGTGAAATGCGCTCAACACTGGGTGCCAGCATCAACCGCCTGGATTCCAGTGCTGCGAACTTGTCAAACATGAAAGACAACACCGAGCTGGCAATGAGCAGCATTGTTGATACCGACTTTGCGGTAG
>NZ_ACCD01000089.1 GCF_000173775.1 Yersinia rohdei ATCC 43380 | reverse complement strand
ACCTAACACGCTGCGCTGAGTATCAACCGCTTTCAGTGCTTTATCGATATCGGCCAACGGAGTCGTACCCGCAGCGGTACCAGCAGCAGCAACTTGGCCTTTCAGCACATCAAAACCTTCGGCTGCCACAGTACGGGCGTTGCCATTTACCGCTTCACCCGCATCTGTAGAGGTTTTCAGTGCTGTATTGTATAAGCCAGTATTGGTCGTTACTAAGGTCTTGGCAGTATCCCATGCAGTTTTAAGCGCCGCGTTCCCAGCATCAGCAGGATCGGCAGCAAATGCAGCCTCATAGGCCTTTTGCTTAACAGGCACATCATCAGTCGCAGTTTTAAGATCATCTTGCGCAGTTTTTAGGGCTGCTGTGGTGGTAAATTTATAGGTATTGATCGTATCACCTGAAACACCACCGGTACCCGCAGCCGCCAGGTTCCAGCC
>NZ_ACCD01000090.1 GCF_000173775.1 Yersinia rohdei ATCC 43380 | reverse complement strand
CTTGCTCCCGGCGCCGAAGCCAGTCGCAGATACCAGCTGGCTGCAACTGTTTAATAAAAACACAGCACTGTGCAAACACGAAAGTGGACGTATACGGTGTGACGCCTGCCCGGTGCTGGAAGGTTAATTGATGGGGTCAGCCGCAAGGCGAAGCTCTTGATCGAAGCCCCAGTAAACGGCGGCCGTAACTATAACGGTCCTAAGGTAGCGAAATTCCTTGTCGGGTAAGTTCCGACCTGCACGAATGGCGTAATGATGGCCAGGCTGTCTCCACCCGAGACTCAGTGAAATTGAACTCGCTGTGAAGATGCAGTGTACCCGCGGCAAGACGGAAAGACCCCGTGAACCTTTACTATAGCTTGACACTGAACATTGAGCCTTGATGTGTAGGATAGGTGGGAGGCATCGAAGCGTGGACGCCAGTCTG
>NZ_ACCD01000091.1 GCF_000173775.1 Yersinia rohdei ATCC 43380 | reverse complement strand
GGCTGGCGAAGAATGCGGTGGAGAATAACTTGCTGGGTGGTAATGAAGACACTCAGACCAAGTTCGTGCAGGAGCACGGCAAGAATATTGCGTCTTGCAGCACTGACCCAAGCTCAGAGTCTTGCCGGAAAGGGCTGGCGATGAACGATGCGCTGATGGTCGCTTTACCAGCCGGGCTTGGTGGCGGTTTACTGGCAGCGGCCACCCCTGAAATAGCGGTAGCAGCGAAAGCTGCGATACAGGCGTGTGCGGGTAATGTGGTGCTGTGCCTGAACAGTGCAGGTATCCAGGTGTCGGAAGCCATCGTGCCGGGCGGTGTTGGGGCTGGCGGCGCGGTAGGTATTGGTAAGACAGCGGCAGAGGCGACGGCGGCTAAGGCTGAAGCTGTGGCGGCCAAT
>NZ_ACCD01000092.1 GCF_000173775.1 Yersinia rohdei ATCC 43380 | reverse complement strand
CACCTAACACGCTGCGCTGAGTATCAACCGCTTTCAGTGCTTTATCGATATCTGCCAACGGTGTAGTACCAGTTGCAACACCAGCAGAATCCACAGTCCCGCTCAACACATCAAAACCTTTGGCAGCAACAGTACGCGCCTTGCCATTTACTGCTTCATTAACAGCAGTCGCATCTTTCACCGCTGTAGCTAATGCGGTGTTTTTACCATCCAGTGTACCTTTGGTCGTCGTAATATCACCAGCAACACCGCTTTTAACCGCTGCCAAATACGCAGTATTCGCAGTATCATAGTCACTTTGCGCAGTATCAAGTGCAGCTTTCTTAGTGAAAGCATAAGTGTTTACGGTATCAGTTGAAGTGCCATCAGCTTTTGCTGTCGCCAGGTTCCAGCCTG
>NZ_ACCD01000093.1 GCF_000173775.1 Yersinia rohdei ATCC 43380 | reverse complement strand
AACGAGCAAATAAGGCCGGACTGAGAAATTAGTCGGGCTTTAGTACCTTGTTGGGTCTGTAGCTCAGGTGGTTAGAGCGCACCCCTGATAAGGGTGAGGTCGGTGGTTCAAGTCCACTCAGACCCACCAACTCTACTTATCCTTGTCGCTTTTAATCGTTGTGTTACTCATGTGCATCTGCATATTGCGTTACTCACGTTAAAATCGCCTGCGGCTAAGCGAATTGGAACACAAGGTAAACTTGCTTTTTATATGGGGCTATAGCTCAGCTGGGAGAGCGCCTGCCTTGCACGCAGGAGGTCAGCGGTTCGATCCCGCTTAGCTCCACCATATAAAAATTATTTCAAAACGTACTGCGGTCGCAAGACACA
>NZ_ACCD01000094.1 GCF_000173775.1 Yersinia rohdei ATCC 43380 | reverse complement strand
CTTGAGTAGGCGGCTATCTGGTAGAAACCCACCCGGCCTTTGCCAACCTGAATAACTGGCGCGGGTCGGATTACGTGCTTCAACAGTTGAATAATGACCCAAATGTGATTTTCAAACGTTTGGGGGATAACGCCTATGAGCAGCGGCTGGTGCGCGATCAGGTACTGGCATTAACCGGCCAGGCGGTCGCCAGTGATTACCGCAGCGCGCAAGAACAGTTCGAAGAACTCTTTGCCGCCGGTCTTGAGTACAGCAAAGCCTTTAATATTGCCCTTGGCACTCACCTCAGCGCAGAACAAATGGCGGCATTAACCACCAATATCGTGCTGATGGAAACCCGTGAAGTTGCGT
>NZ_ACCD01000095.1 GCF_000173775.1 Yersinia rohdei ATCC 43380 | reverse complement strand
TGAACAGCATGACGAACAGCGCAGCCATACCGGCATTAAAAAAGGTCTGGCGTCCAGCACCACCACCCGCACCGAAGACAGTATTAACCAGACGCTGGCGGTGGGCTCAATGTTGTCGGCGGCTTCGATTGATGTCAGCGGTAAAAATATCGCCGTCATCGGCAGTAATGTGGTGGCCGATAACGATATCAATCTGCGGGCGCAAGAGAACATCATTATCGGCACCGCGCAGCAAAGTGAAAGTGAATCTCACCTGTTTGAGCAGAAAAAGTCCGGTTTGATGAGCACCGGGGGCATTGGCGTCACCGTCGGCAGCAACAGCACCAAAGT
>NZ_ACCD01000096.1 GCF_000173775.1 Yersinia rohdei ATCC 43380 | reverse complement strand
TCTTTTGAGAAATTGTATGGCTGGGATACCAGGATTCGAACCTGGGAATGCCAGGATCAAAACCTGGTGCCTTACCGCTTGGCGATATCCCAACAGAAATACAATTCTTTTTAATCACAACTTTGTTTAACAGTATTCCACTTCAAAGAAATGGCTGGGATACCAGGATTCGAACCTGGGAATGCCAGGATCAAAACCTGGTGCCTTACCGCTTGGCGATATCCCATCTACTGTGACAACCGATGAAAATGGTGCGGGAGGCGAGACTTGAACTCGCACACCTTGCGGCGCTAGAACCTAAATCTAGTGCGTCTACCAATTTC
>NZ_ACCD01000097.1 GCF_000173775.1 Yersinia rohdei ATCC 43380 | reverse complement strand
GAAAGATTTGGCAACACAGTCTGCGAATGACACCAATGCTAAAGGCGACCGTGATGCCTTGCAGAAAGAGTTCACTCAGTTGGGGTCAGGAGCTGAAAAGCATTCTGGACAACACCAGCTACAGTGGCGAAAAACTGTTTGCTGCGGGCGGCAAACTGACCGGCAAACTGAACTTCCAGACGGGCGCACAAAAAGGCGAAGGTCTGGAGCTGGATGTGTCGCAGGAAATCGGTGGATTGATTGAGAGCGTAACCAAAGAAGTGGTGAAAGATGTA
>NZ_ACCD01000098.1 GCF_000173775.1 Yersinia rohdei ATCC 43380 | reverse complement strand
CTGCCGCTGTTGGCACCATTGGCAAGATTTTATACGAGGCTGACAAAAAAGCCACCGATAAGGCCGATGACGAAATAGCGAAAAAGGCTGAGTATGAGGGGCATTTAAATGCTGGCCCTGGTGGTAACTATACTCCTCCTGGTGGTACCGCTGTTCAAGTTGACGCCGCTAGCATCCTTGCAACTAAAGCTGCATGGGAAACGTCCATTACAGAGGCTAAAAATGCAAAAGAAGATCTGGAAGCCGTTTATGTGAGTGACGCCT
>NZ_ACCD01000099.1 GCF_000173775.1 Yersinia rohdei ATCC 43380 | reverse complement strand
TGCCGCTGTTAACACCATTGGCAGGATTTTGTTCGATGCTGACAAAACAGCCAACGATGCGGCCGCTGCCGAATCAGTGCAAGAGTCTGAGTATAATGGTCATGCTGCAACTCCTATTGGTCAAATCTTTACTACTATAGGTGGTGTCGATATTACAGTTGACGCCGCTAGCATCCTTGCAGCTAAAGCTGACTGGGACACGTCCATTACAAACACTAAAAATGCAAAAGAAGCTCTGGACGCCGTTTATGTGCGTGACGACT
>NZ_ACCD01000100.1 GCF_000173775.1 Yersinia rohdei ATCC 43380 | reverse complement strand
GATCGGTGCAGGAACAGACCGGTATTTTTGCAGGCTCTGGTGGCTTTCGATATCACGGTGGGCGAGCATACCCAGCTCAATGGCGCGGTGATTGGCTCGACTGCCAGTGCCGATAAAAACACACTGGATACCGGCACACTGGGCTTCAGTGATATTGAAAATAAAGCCGATTCTAAGGTTGAACACCAAAGTGTCGGTATCAGCACCGGCGGCAATATCGGCGGTCAGTTCGCCGGTAATATGGCCAAT
>NZ_ACCD01000101.1 GCF_000173775.1 Yersinia rohdei ATCC 43380 | reverse complement strand
GTAAACGAGCAAGAGCACCTGTTGATGTCGTGAGTTTCGACTCATGCTGACGCAAAAACGATTAAGTTGAATGATTTAGTCGGATTTTTGTGTCCCCATCGTCTAGAGGCCTAGGACACTGCCCTTTCACGGCTGTAACAGGGGTTCGAATCCCCTTGGGGACGCCACTCCGATAATGTGTGAAAGACATTATCAACTGAATATCTTAAAGATGACTTTAAC
>NZ_ACCD01000102.1 GCF_000173775.1 Yersinia rohdei ATCC 43380 | reverse complement strand
CCACAGCCAGACTGTGGGGGCCTTGACCAATGCCGGGACGGTGACTTTGGGCAGCGGTGGGGTATTAAACAGCGGCTTGCTGACCAACAGTAATATTCTGGATGTGACGGGCGCTACCCTGAACCTGAGTGCGGGCGGGACGTCCACCACGACGGGCGGCTTGACCGGTAACGGCACTCTTAATATTGACGGCGGAGATTTGGTGCTCAGTGCT
>NZ_ACCD01000103.1 GCF_000173775.1 Yersinia rohdei ATCC 43380 | reverse complement strand
GACAGCCTTATGTCACCGGCGAATCTTCCAGCAAGCGCCACACCAGTTCAGTGAATCTCTATGATGAAACGCTGCTGGCAGCCAGTTGAACGCCAAGAGCGATATCAATTTGCAGGCGGCAAAAGACATCAATATCAGTGCCAGTGCGGTGCAAACTGACGGCGCGCTGACACTGGCGGCGGGCGGCGATATCACCCTCACCACCCAGAC
>NZ_ACCD01000104.1 GCF_000173775.1 Yersinia rohdei ATCC 43380 | reverse complement strand
TTGAAATCAGTTTGCTTGGTAACGCGGTTGATTTCTTCCATGCGCTGGTTAACTTCAGACTGGATGGAGTCGATATCTGATGCTGAGTTAGAGCTGTTTTGCGCCTGAACAGTCAGGTCACGAACGCGCTGCAAGTTGTTGTTGATTTCGCCCAACGCGCCTCAGCGTCTGAGACAGTGAGATACCGTCGTTGGCATTACGTGCT
>NZ_ACCD01000105.1 GCF_000173775.1 Yersinia rohdei ATCC 43380 | reverse complement strand
CCCGGTTGACAGTAACATTTATGCCAAGCAGTTTTAGTAAAGCAGTTCCCCGTATTAGTGCTATCAGACAGATACCTCTTCTCCGTGAAATTCCTTCTAAGTGCCCCATAAGTTGTGCCCAAGCCTATTCGCTCGCCTATGGCGGCAATCTAAAATAATTGAAGGAAGTCTCTCTATGTCTAATAAAATGACTGGTTTAGTAAAG
>NZ_ACCD01000106.1 GCF_000173775.1 Yersinia rohdei ATCC 43380 | reverse complement strand
TAAAAACTCAATGCGGCGTTCCCTGCGGAGCTACTATCATGAAACCGAACAGAACTATCTTCATTAAAATTCAATGTGGCGTTCCCTGCGGAACTACTATCATGAAACCTAACTGAACTATAATCATAAAAATTCAATATGGCGTTCCCTGCGGAACTACTATCATAAAACCACACTGAACTATGACCATC
>NZ_ACCD01000107.1 GCF_000173775.1 Yersinia rohdei ATCC 43380 | reverse complement strand
AATTCGTGGTTTTTACTACAGAAGTACGTGGACTAACTGGTTATTAATGGTGGTGGGGGAAGGATTATTTGTCACGTTGTTCCTCACCCTTTGGGTCGCCGCTTTGTGTCGTTGTCTCGCTACGCTCGGCTCGAACCTTGTCGAAGGTTTTCACCTTCCCCTTAAGTACTTATTTTGATTCGGT
>NZ_ACCD01000108.1 GCF_000173775.1 Yersinia rohdei ATCC 43380 | reverse complement strand
TCCCAAGAACAAGTAATAGTTCTAAAAGTGAGAAACCTTTTTTACTTTTTATTTTTTTAATTAATACTGTATTTTTCATTTCCTTTATATCTCCATTGTTTAATAAAATGATATAAAGAAAATAATAAATTTAAAAATAAACGCAACCACTTAAAAAATATTATATACAAAGTAGCCGATAAG
>NZ_ACCD01000109.1 GCF_000173775.1 Yersinia rohdei ATCC 43380 | reverse complement strand
CCCGTAACAGCTCCGGTAGTGGTAATTGACATAGCTCCACCGCCGTTGTTGCTCGCAACAATACCGTGAGTGCCACCGGAAATATCACTGGCATTTATGGTTAAACCGTTACCATTATTGTAGGCACTGATGCCTATCTTGCTTGAACCAGTGACGGCACCAGAAGCCGTGATTGATAGTG
>NZ_ACCD01000110.1 GCF_000173775.1 Yersinia rohdei ATCC 43380 | reverse complement strand
AATAACGCGCTGGGTCAGACGTCATTACTGAATGTGCTCAGCGGTGCCAGCACTAATCTTAACGGCCACAGCCAGACTGTGGGGGCCTTGACCAATGCCGGGACAGTGACTTTGGGCAGCGGTGGGGTATTAAACAGCGGCTTGCTGACCAACAGTCATATTCTGGATGTGACGGGCGCTA
>NZ_ACCD01000111.1 GCF_000173775.1 Yersinia rohdei ATCC 43380 | reverse complement strand
TGAAATAGTTAAATGAACATCAGGTAGTGTCAAAGAATTAATTGCACCCATAGCTCAGCTGGATAGAGTACTCGGCTACGAACCGAGCGGTCGGAAGTTCGAATCTTCCTGGGTGCACCATCTTCTCGGTCATACATCTTGTTGTTAAGCTTCACTTGCTGAAGCACCCCTGAAAAAATA
>NZ_ACCD01000112.1 GCF_000173775.1 Yersinia rohdei ATCC 43380 | reverse complement strand
CTTTCCGTGGTTACCAATGATGTTCATCGTTGCAGGCATTCAAAAAAGAATTCATAGAGCATCATTTGCAACTGGTATTGCTTGTCCGGGATCGATAAATACAAATTAAATTTGTTACTGGAAAGCACAGTATAATTAATCGGAAACGCTCCTCTGCCATGAGTAAAATGTCTACG
>NZ_ACCD01000113.1 GCF_000173775.1 Yersinia rohdei ATCC 43380 | reverse complement strand
CTTTCCGTGGTTACCAATGATGTTCATCGTTGCAGGCATTCAAAAAAGAATTCATAGAGCATCATTTGCAACTGGTATTGCTTGTCCGGGATCGATAAATACAAATTAAATTTGTTACTGGAAAGCACAGTATAATTAATCGGAAACGCTCCTCTGCCATGAGTAAAATGTCTACG
>NZ_ACCD01000114.1 GCF_000173775.1 Yersinia rohdei ATCC 43380 | reverse complement strand
GGTTTCAGCAGCGGCTTTTTTAGCTTTCACCCGAGCAATGGCGGCGGCAACTGCGGCTTTGCGCGGGTCTTCCTCTGCCACCTGGTTGTCAGTGTTCGCAGTCTCAGCGGTTTCAGCAGCGGCTTTTTTAGCTTTCACTCGGGCAATAGCGGCGGCAACTGCGGCTTTGCGCGGG
>NZ_ACCD01000115.1 GCF_000173775.1 Yersinia rohdei ATCC 43380 | reverse complement strand
AAAATCGCTAAGAGCGGTTTTGCACAGCGAGGATCGCTGGCCCTTAAAGGGTAAGTATCAGGAAGATACGACGTAAAGAATCGGTGGAGCGGTAGTTCAGTTGGTTAGAATACCTGCCTGTCACGCAGGGGGTCGCGGGTTCGAGCCCCGTCCGTTCCGCCACTTATTA
>NZ_ACCD01000116.1 GCF_000173775.1 Yersinia rohdei ATCC 43380 | reverse complement strand
GGTCTGTGCCTGTGACAGTACCGGTAGTGGTAACGGATAACTCACCACTACCAAGATTGTAGGCCAGCACCCCCACTTGACCACCGGCGACATCGGCGGTAGTCATGGTCAGGTCTGTGCCGCTGTTATAGGCGGCAACACCTTCGTTTCTGGTCG
>NZ_ACCD01000117.1 GCF_000173775.1 Yersinia rohdei ATCC 43380 | reverse complement strand
GCGTGAGGCGAAAAACGCGTTTGAGCATCAGTACGGTAGAAATAGCGAGCTCAGAATAACGTTGAGGACGACCACGTGAAGACGTATTGGGCCCATCATACCAGGCCTGAATGGCCGTCTCAGTCAAAAGTCTA
>NZ_ACCD01000118.1 GCF_000173775.1 Yersinia rohdei ATCC 43380 | reverse complement strand
GTGCACGGCTCATGTTAGATACTTCAGTTGAGTAATCCGCATCTTGAATACGGCTACGGGCTGAAGTCAGGTTGTTCACGGTGTTGTTCAGGTTGGTGATGGTAGACTCAAAACGGTTCTGAGACGC
>NZ_ACCD01000119.1 GCF_000173775.1 Yersinia rohdei ATCC 43380 | reverse complement strand
TACCTTTCTTACCTGAAGTTGCAGCGGTGTTAGCTGCACTCTTTCACCCTAATCACTGACCAATGTCAGCTCATCGGGATGCATTCACTTGCTGCCTTGCTGTAACGCCAATTACGTTGGTAATAC
>NZ_ACCD01000120.1 GCF_000173775.1 Yersinia rohdei ATCC 43380 | reverse complement strand
CGCTTGCCCGAATCACTTACTTGAGTAAGCTCATCGGGACTCACTCGCTCACCGCCTTCCCGCGCCTTGCCATCTCTTGAGTATCCAAGTGTTGTCATCTTCTAACCTGCTGATGCGTTAGCTGT
>NZ_ACCD01000121.1 GCF_000173775.1 Yersinia rohdei ATCC 43380 | reverse complement strand
GGGTCTTTTACTAATTGGCTCCTCTGACTGGACTCGAACCAGTGACATACGGATTAACAGTCCGCCGTTCTACCGACTGAACTACAGAGGAATCGTGTGAACGAGGCGAATAATAGCGGAGGT
>NZ_ACCD01000122.1 GCF_000173775.1 Yersinia rohdei ATCC 43380 | reverse complement strand
GCGCCCTCCATGTTCTGGGCGATTTGAACCTGAACGGCGCCAATGCGGCACTGGCGAATGTGCTCAGTGGCACGGGAAATATCAATACTGATGCCGCAGTAACACTGACCGGCAATAACAGC
>NZ_ACCD01000123.1 GCF_000173775.1 Yersinia rohdei ATCC 43380 | reverse complement strand
GCGCTATCCATGTTCTGGGCGATTTGAACCTGAATGGAGCCAATGCGGCACTGGCGAATGTGCTCAGTGGCACGGGAAATATCAATACTAATGCCGCAGTAACACTGACCGGCAATAACAG
>NZ_ACCD01000124.1 GCF_000173775.1 Yersinia rohdei ATCC 43380 | reverse complement strand
ACTGCGGCAGCAAGATGCGACAATGACTCAAAGTTATTGGTGTTGCAGTTAGGCGGCAAACGATGAATCCCGATGAGTTGACACTAGTCAATGATTCGGGTGAATGAGTGCAGCCAACAA
>NZ_ACCD01000125.1 GCF_000173775.1 Yersinia rohdei ATCC 43380 | reverse complement strand
GTGCCTTACCGCTTGCGATCCCAAAAGATGGTGGCTACGACGGGAATCGAACCTGTGACCCCAGCATTATGAGTGCTGTGCTCTAACCAGCTGAGCTACGTAGCCATCTTTTTACTCGTC
>NZ_ACCD01000126.1 GCF_000173775.1 Yersinia rohdei ATCC 43380 | reverse complement strand
CTGGGATAAAGACAGCCTCACCGAAAAACAGAAACAAACCGTCAGTGCGCTGGCGACATTGGCCGCAGGGCTGGCGGGTGGATTGGTAGGTGGCAGCACTGCAGACGCGGTTGCCGGGGC
>NZ_ACCD01000127.1 GCF_000173775.1 Yersinia rohdei ATCC 43380 | reverse complement strand
CGCAGGGTTGTTAGCTGCACTCAGTCGCCCGAATCACTGACTTGAGTCAGCTCATCGGGACTTATTCACTGGCCGCCTACCTGCCACGCCAATGCTTTGGATATGTCTTCGTCCTTGG
>NZ_ACCD01000128.1 GCF_000173775.1 Yersinia rohdei ATCC 43380 | reverse complement strand
CCAACGCCGACGGAAACGCCAGCGCCAACGCCGACGGAAACGCCAGCGCCAACGCCGACGGAAACGCCAGCGCCAACGCCGACGCCGACCGAGACGCCGATGCCAACGCCGACGG
>NZ_ACCD01000129.1 GCF_000173775.1 Yersinia rohdei ATCC 43380 | reverse complement strand
TTGCAGCAAGGCGGCAACTGAATGAGTCCTCAGGAACTTAGCCCACTAAGTGACTGGGGTGATTGAAGGCAGCCAACACAGTTGCAGTGCGAAAGATGAAGGGTAAAAGGAATC
>NZ_ACCD01000130.1 GCF_000173775.1 Yersinia rohdei ATCC 43380 | reverse complement strand
TTGCAGCAAGGCGGCAACTGAATGAGTCCTCAGGAACTTAGCCCACTAAGTGACTGGGGTGATTGAAGGCAGCCAACACAGTTGCAGTGCGAAAGATGAAGGGTAAAAGGAATC
>NZ_ACCD01000131.1 GCF_000173775.1 Yersinia rohdei ATCC 43380 | reverse complement strand
GTTGATAGACTTAAGCTAGTAGAATGGTGGTGGGGGAAGGATTCGAACCTTCGAAGTCGATGACGGCAGATTTACAGTCTGCTCCCTTTGGCCGCTCGGGAACCCCACCACTG
>NZ_ACCD01000132.1 GCF_000173775.1 Yersinia rohdei ATCC 43380 | reverse complement strand
ACTCGCCCTTCGGGCAACGCTGCGCGTTGTTGTCTCGCTTCGCTCGGCTCGAACCTGAACGCAGGGTCTCACCCACACGATGCGGTGCAATATAGACTTTCTGAGCTAGGTC
>NZ_ACCD01000133.1 GCF_000173775.1 Yersinia rohdei ATCC 43380 | reverse complement strand
GATAGGGTGATTTCCCTGACGTTACATTCGATGATGCATGCCTTCGCTGGCTTGAAGAAAAGTCGCATAAAAAATCACTCGATGCTGACAAGGGCCGGATGGGATTTT
>NZ_ACCD01000134.1 GCF_000173775.1 Yersinia rohdei ATCC 43380 | reverse complement strand
GATAGGGTGATTTCCCTGACGTTACATTCGATGATGCATGCCTTCGCTGGCTTGAAGAAAAGTCGCATAAAAAATCACTCGATGCTGACAAGGGCCGGATGGGATTTT
>NZ_ACCD01000135.1 GCF_000173775.1 Yersinia rohdei ATCC 43380 | reverse complement strand
TTAAACGTGAAGACCTGACTGAAGAGCAACGACAAACCATCAGCGCCTTGGGTACACTGGCGGCAGGGTTGGCCGGTGGATTGGCCGGTGGCAGCACCGCAGATCGG
>NZ_ACCD01000136.1 GCF_000173775.1 Yersinia rohdei ATCC 43380 | reverse complement strand
CCCGGAGCCCGACTGTTGTGGGCATTAATACCGGTTTCTCCACCGGCAACATCTGCTGCCGCAACAGTAAGACCAGTACCCATATTGAAGGCAGTAATACGTACT
>NZ_ACCD01000137.1 GCF_000173775.1 Yersinia rohdei ATCC 43380 | reverse complement strand
GGCTAAAAGCTACCCAAAGTCATTGGCGTTGCAGCAAGGCCGCAAGCGAACAAGTCCCGATGAGCTGACTCAAGTCAGTGATTCGGGCGCGTGAGCACAGCTAA
>NZ_ACCD01000138.1 GCF_000173775.1 Yersinia rohdei ATCC 43380 | reverse complement strand
ACTTACTGATGTAAGCTCATTGGGATTCACTCATTTGCTGCCTTGCTGTCATCCCAATAACTTTGGGTAATCCCTTCGTTTTGAAATGGCAGCGGTGTTAGC
>NZ_ACCD01000139.1 GCF_000173775.1 Yersinia rohdei ATCC 43380 | reverse complement strand
GTAAAAATGCACCCATAGCTCAGCTGGATAGAGTACTCGGCTACGAACCGAGCGGTCGGAAGTTCGAATCTTCCTGGGTGCACCATATTTAGACAGTATGG
>NZ_ACCD01000140.1 GCF_000173775.1 Yersinia rohdei ATCC 43380 | reverse complement strand
CTCTCGCTGGTGGCAGCGCCCCTTATCTGGCCCATGAAATTAGCAAATACCTGCCCGCCGATCAGAGCTTGGGCGCTAATCTGATGGCGCATGCGGTGTC
>NZ_ACCD01000141.1 GCF_000173775.1 Yersinia rohdei ATCC 43380 | reverse complement strand
GGGGGCGGTGGTGGGCCACTTCAGCGGCAATGCGACAGTCGGTGCCATCTCTGCCTTCACGGCAGAAGCCGCCGCACCCGCAATCATCAAGGCGATGGG